>CAYFMA010000144.1:0-2568 GCA_964344085.1 uncultured Mycobacterium sp. | reverse complement strand
TCGAGAGTCTTGGTGTCACCGACGTAGTCCGCACCCCACACCCTGTCGATCAGCTGGCCGCGGGTCAGCACCCGGCCCTTGTTGCGCATCAGATACTCCAGTAGGTCGAACTCCTTGAGCGGCAGCGCGACCTCGGCGCCGCGCACGGTGACGACGTGGCGTTCGATGTCCATCCGGACCGGGCCGGCCTCCAGCACCGCATCGGCAAAGGTGATCTCGTCGGCTTCGTTGCCCCGGCGTAGCACCGCCCTGATCCGGGCGATCAGCTCCCGCGCGGAGTAGGGCTTGGTCACGTAGTCGTCGGCGCCGAGTTCCAGGCCCAGTACCTTGTCGAGCTCGCTGTCCCGGGCGGTGACCATGATCACCGGAACACTCGACCGGGCCCGCAGTTGCTTGCAGACGTCGGTGCCGCTCATGCCCGGCAGCATGAGGTCCAGCAGGACGATATCGGCGCCGGAGCGGTCGAATTCGGCCAGCGCGGACGGGCCGTCGGCCACCACCATGGCCTCGAACCCTTCCTTGCGCAACAGGAATGCCAGCGGATCCGCCAGCGACTCCTCGTCTTCGACGATCAGGACCCGGGTCAATTGGCCTCCTCGGCTACGGGGTTTTCCTCGGGGTCTTCGGCCGGACACACCGGCACCGAAAGAGTGAAGGTGGATCCGGTCCCGGGCTGGCTCCACAACCGGATGCTCCCGTCGTGGTTGGCCGCGACGTGTTTGACGATCGCCAGTCCGAGCCCGGTCCCCCCGGTGGCTCGGGACCGAGCCTTGTCCACTCGGAAGAAGCGCTCGAAGACCCGCTTCTGGTCGGCGGGCGCGATCCCGATGCCCCGGTCGGTCACGGCGATCTCGACCTGATCCCCGCGGAGAGTGCGACTGATCGAGACCGTCGATCCATCCGGTGAGTACGCGATCGCATTGGAGATGAGATTGGCGACCGCCGTCACCAGAAGTCCTTCGTCACCGAGCACCTGCAGTCCGCTGGGAGCATCGGTGGCGAAGGTGATGTCGGCGTTGTCGGCCGCAACCTTGTGACGCGAGATGGCCTCGTGCACAACGGAATCGACGCTCACAGCCACAAGATCAGGCAGCCGTTCGGCACCTTGCAGCCGGGACAGCTCGATGAGCTCCCCGACCATGTTCGCCAGCCGGTGGGATTCGGTCAGCAACTTGCGGCCGAAGTGCTCCACGGTCCCCGGATCATCGGTCGACTCAAGCAGTGCCTCAGCCAGCACGCCCATCGCCGCGACGGGTGTCTTGAGTTCGTGGCTGACGTTGGCGACGAAGTCACGCCGGCTGGCCTCCATGCGGGCCTGCTCGGACTGGTCGTCGAGATAGACGACGGCACAGCGCGGATCGGACGGGCTGAGTAACCGCACGTGGGCGCGCACCGACAGCGCCGCACGCCCCTCGGCGACCGCGCCGGGCACGGTGAGATCCACCTCGGCGTCCTCACCGGTGGCCAACGTGTGCTGGGCGGCCTTCCAGACCCGGTCATCGAGAAGGCGGTTGCGAACAAGGCCGAGTTCGATCGCCCGGTCGTTACTCACCAGGACGTCGCGAAGGTCGTCGACCACCACCACCCCAACCGGGGCCAGTGCCACCGTCTGCTGCAACATCTCGGCTACCGTCAGGCCGGCCGATCCGCTCTCGGGATTCGCGTGACCGCGCCGCTTGCCGACGACCGCGAAGACCCCTGCCGCGATCGCCACCAGGGCTACAACGGCGATCCAGAGGACCACCGCACCGACACTCACGGCATGAGCGTACGCATCCGGCCGACGTCACGGAAACACGATGCGACCACGACAAACAAGATCACAGTTCACCGAACCGGAGTTCGGCTGTTGTTCATCAGATGTTCTATTTGGCGCCCTGATTGGCCACCGCGGCGGCACCGGCGGCGGCCGCCTCGGGGTCGAGGTAGGTGCCGCCGGCCACGATCGGCTTGAGGTTACCGTCCAGGTCGTAGCGCAGCGGGATACCGGTCGGGATGTTCAGTCCGACGATATCCTCATCGGAGATTCCGTCGAGGTGCTTCACCAGCGCGCGCAGCGAATTCCCGTGGGCGACAATGAGTACCGTCTTGCCCGCCTTGAGATCCGGCACGATGGTCTGTTCGAAGTACGGTACGAACCGCGCCACGACATCGGCCAGACATTCGGTCAGGGGGCCGCCTCCGATCGGCGCATAGCGCGGATCGGCGTCCTGGCTGTACTTGCTGCCCTTCTCGATCGGCGGCGGTGGGGTGTCGTAACTCCGCCGCCAGGCCATGAACTGTTCCTCGCCGTACTTGGCCTTGGTCTCAGCCTTGTCCAGGCCCTGCAGGGCGCCGTAGTGCCGCTCGTTGAGCCTCCAGTCACGGTGCACCGGGATCCAGTGTCGGTCGGCCTTGTCCAGCGCCGAGTTCGCCGTGGTGATGGCCCGGCGCAACAGAGACGTGTAGACCACATCGGGTAGCCGGTCCCCCGCCCCGATCAGCTCACCGGCCCGCACCGCCTCGGCCCGGCCCTTGTCGGTGAGGTCGACGTCCACCCAACCGGTGAACAGATTGAGCGCGTTCCAC
>CAYFMA010000143.1:869-2980 GCA_964344085.1 uncultured Mycobacterium sp. | reverse complement strand
GTCTACGACGCCGAGACCCGCATCTACTGCCAGGACGAGGCCGAACGCGACGCCGCCGTCGCGCAGTTGCGCGCATCCTCCAAACGCAAGGTCGAGGTGCAACGCAACAAGGGCCTCGGCGAGATGAACGCCGACGACTTCTGGAACACCGTGCTCGACCCGTCGCAGCGCACCGTCTACCTCATCAGCCCCGACGACTCCGCGCAGGAACTGCACCACACCCTCTTCGGCGGTCCGCCGGAAGGCCGGCGCGACTGGATGGCCGCGGCCGCCGCCCGCATCGACACCGCCGAGCTCGACCTCAGCTAAGGAACCACCGACATGACTGTCATCGAGCAGAACCCCGACCTGATTCACGACCTGACCGCCGACGACTACTGGGATCGCTACCAGCTGCAGTTCGCGCTGTACTCGGTGTCGGACAGGGCTATCCCGAGCGCCTATGACGGGCTCAAGCCCGGCCAGCGGCGGCTGCTCTACCAGATGCACGACTCAAAGCTGTTGCCCGGCAACAAGCCTCAGAAATCCTCCAAGGTCTGCTCGGCGGTGACCGGCAACCTGCACCCGCACGGCGGCACGTCGATGTATGGAGCGGCCGCACTGCTGGCTGCCGACTTCCAGCGGGTCAAAATCATCGACGGCCAGGGCGCGTTCCCGCGTATCCAGGGCGACGTCCCCGCTGCCGACCGCTACACCGAGATGCGGCTGTCGCCGGCCGGTGCGGCGCTGACCGCCGAACTCGACGACCACGCCGTGCAGATGGTGGAAACCTTCGACGGCGAATGGGTCGAGCCCGTCGTGTTGCCCGCCCAGTTCCCGGTGCTGTTGTGCAACGGCGCCATCGGTATCGCCGAGGGCTGGGCGACCAAGGTCCCGGCCCACAACCCGCGTCAGGTGATGGCCGCCTGCCGGGCACTGCTGAAGAGCCCGAAGCTCTCCGACGACAAGCTGATGGAACTGCTGCCCGGACCGGACTGGGGCAGCGGCGGATCGGTGGTCGGTTCGGCCGGCCTGCGCGACTACATCACCACGGGTCGCGGATCGTTCACCGTCCGCGGCACGGTCAGCGTCGAAGGACGGACGGTAGTGATCACCGAGCTGCCGCCCGGCGTGGCGAGTTCGACTGTGCAGGAACGGATCCGGTCCCTCATCGACGGAGGTGACCTGCCCGGCGTGGCCGACATGGCCGATCTCACCGACCGCCGCAACGGCCTGCGGATCGTGGTCACCGCCAAGCGTGGACACGACCCCGAACAGCTGCGCACCTCGCTGCTGGCACTCACGGCGCTGGAGGGCACCTTCGCCGCTAGCCTGGTGGCACTGGATGCCGACCGGATCCCCCGCTGGTGGTCGGTGCGGGAACTGATCACCGCGTTCCTGTCGCTGCGCGACTCGGTGGTGGTCCACCGCAGCGAGCACCGACTGGAGAAGGTGACCGCACGCCGGCACCTGGTGGCCGGCCTGCTCAAGGTCCACATCGACATCGACGCCGCGGTCGCTCTCATCCGCGGATCCGACACCGTCGACGAGGCCCGCACCGCACTGTGCAAGAAGTTCAAAATCGATGACGTGCAGGCCGACTACGTGCTGGCGCTGCAACTGCGCCGGCTGACCCGTCTGGACGTCATCGAACTGAAGACCGAAGCCAAGAAGTTGGATGAGGAGTTCAAGAAGCTCACCGAGCTGGTCTCTTCGGAGACGGCACGCCGCAAGGTGATCGACGCCGAACTCAAGCAGACCGCGAAGCTGTTCGACGCCCCGGTGTTCGACCGGCGCACCGTGTTGGATCTCGACGCCACCCCGGTCGGGGGCGCGGCCGGTGGCGAGGACGGCCCGCGCGAGCGCAAGACGAACCCGAACTGGCGACTCGATGACCGCGGGGTGCTCTCCGAGAGCCACGGCGAGCTACTTACCGACGGGCTCGGCTGGGCGGCCTGGAGCGACGGCCGGATCAAGTTCTTCGCCGGCGCGGGCCTGCCGTCGAAGATCCGGGATATGCCCATCGCCCCGGACATCGCCGGGCTACTCGCCTCCGGCGTCCTGCCCGAGGGCGCGCACCTGGACCGCGCGCTGGAGAAGGTCTGAGCGCCGTCGCCGGCGCTCGCCGAGGC
>CAYFMA010000143.1:348-749 GCA_964344085.1 uncultured Mycobacterium sp. | reverse complement strand
GAGCATGCTGATCTCGGTGACCGTCTCCCCCGCCGGATTCGTCAACGGGCGCAAACGTATCCGCGCGGAGAAGCGCGCCAAGTCCACGGTGAAGGGTGCGCCGACGGGAGTGGTTTCGGCGGAATAGGTGTGCTCAGCATCAGGGGCTGCCGTTTGTCAGCAGCAGGTAGGCCACATCTCCGCGATGCATGAGAGTCGCTGAGTCATTTTCTCCACCATCGAAATAGCCGAACTGTGGGTCGCCGGCGTAATAGCCAGTCGACCAGAGGAAGTTCGGTTCAACCGCGTGCAGGCACCACTCCGCGGGCGAAGGCTCAAGGACGCGACCGATGAACGCACTAACCAATTGGTCGGCAATCGTCTTCTCGTAGTGTCTGGCGTACGGGCTGAACGAATCGGAC
>CAYFMA010000143.1:0-338 GCA_964344085.1 uncultured Mycobacterium sp. | reverse complement strand
GACAGCAGCCAGCGGAATCGATCGTGAAGTTCAGAGAGATCGAGCGGCACACAGAGCAGCTCGCAGTCCTCGTCAACCAGCCAACTCGCGCTTTCTGCACCATAACGCTGCCGCGGCTGATTCGATGACGGGTCAACAAGATTGTGCCAGTTGCGGTTTCGGTCGGCTTCAAGCATGGTCTCACCGAATGCCGGCGACCACAGGAACGTTCGTAGTGCCCCCGAACAGTCAAGTTCGGCAGAAAGCCCGTCGAGTCGCACTTTCAGTAGCAGCGTATTGCTGTTCATCACGTGATCCACGGCGCTGAGGAACGCATCAATCTCCGGATGATTCAACGC
>CAYFMA010000142.1:0-3028 GCA_964344085.1 uncultured Mycobacterium sp. | reverse complement strand
GGACCATGAAGGGCAAGTGCGACATCCGGGCGATGACCTACGTCATCAACGCCTACCTGAAGCGGCACGACACCTACCACTCGTGGTTCGAGTTCAACGACTCGGACCAGGTGGTCCGGCATGCGATCGCCAACCCGGCCGACATCCAGTTCGTCGCGACCAAACACGGCGAGATGAACGCCGCGCAGTGGCGGGAGCAGATCCTCGACACCCCCAGCCCGCTGGCGTGGGACTGCTTCCGGTTCGGCGTGATCCAGCGCGAGGATCACTTCACCTTCTTCGCCAGCATCGACCACGTGCACGCCGACGCGATGTTCATGGTCGCGTTGTTCATCGAGATCAACATGAACTACGGCGCCCTGGTCGAGGGCGGTGCGCCGATCCGCCTGCCGGAGGCTGGAAGCTACCTCGACTACTGCACGCGCCAGCGCAAGGCCGCCTCGGAGTTGACGCTGGAGTCACCGGACGTGGCCGAATGGTTGCGCTTCCTGGAGCGGAACAAGGGCACGATGCCGAAATTCCCTCTGCCGCTGGGCGATCCGGATGTGCACTGCACCGGAGATCTCATCACGGTGAAGCTGATGGACGCTCACGAGAGCGACCGCTTCGAGGCCGTATGCACGGCGGCCGGCGTGCGGTTCATCGGCGGCGTTTTCGCCTGCGCCGCGCTGGCCGAGCGTGAACTCACAGGCGGGGACACCTACAACGTCATCACCCCGACCACCACTCGCAGCACACAGGCGGAGTTCATGACCACCGGTTGGTTCACCGGTATCGTCCCGATCTCGCTGGACTGCGGGAAGATGAACTTCGCCGAACTGGCCCTGGCTGCGCAGGAATGTTTCGACTCCGGCCTGCGCCTTGCCAATGTCCCGATCGAGAAGGTCTTCGAACTCGCCGAGGACCTGCCGCAGATCGGCAAGCCTGGCGCCGGTATCCCGATGCTGTCCTATCTCGACATCGGACTACCCCCACTGAACCCAGTGGTGATGGGGCAGTGGCAGGCCCAGAGTGGAACGCTCTACACCAACCTCGGAGCGGCCAACCAGATCGGCATGTGGGTCAACCGGCGCGACACCGGAACCACCATCACGGTGGCCTACCCGGACAACGCCGACGCCCGGGAATCGGTCGCCCAGTACGTTGATGCCATGAAAATGGTGTTCCTGCGCGCCGCCGAGGGACGGGCCGACTCGTTGTCCTCGCCCCACATCCCGAAGGCCGTGGTTTGACCCAGGACAGCCTGCCCGCCGTTCGAGGCGGTCAGGCGACCGGCGCCGGCAATCTGATCCCCTATCCCGACCAGGCGATGTTCCTGGCGCTTCGCGGGGCCGATCAGGCCGCCGTCATGCAGGCGATGTGGATCTACGACCGACCGGTGGATCGGGAGGGCGTGACCCGGTTCCACCGCAATCTCTACAACGGACTGCTCGGGCGTCAGATCGAGTCCTCGCCGCTGCCCTTCGGCCGGCATCGCTGGGTGTCGGCGTCGCGCAATCAGCCCAATTTCGACATCAGCGACCGGGTCCGGCCGCGTGCCGAGTTGTTCGACTGGGCCGACGAGCAGGTCGCCTTGCCGATGGACCCGGAATGGGGCCCGGCCTGGCGACTCGCCGTGCAGCCCTTCGACGACGGGTCGAGCGTGATCAGTCTGATCATCTCCCACTGCATCGTCGACGGTGCCGGTGCGGTGCTCTCGTGTATCGAGGCCTTCCACGGCGTCGATCGCGATCTGCGCTATCCGGTTCCGGGCTCACGGAAACGGTCCCGCGCGCTGCGCGAGGATCTGCGCCAGGTGGGCCGCGATCTGCCGGAGATCGGACGCACCCTGGTGCGGTTCGTCAAGATGGCGTTCGGACGCCGCAAGGAACTGGCTCAGCGCAACCCGCTTCCGGCCCCCGTGACCCACGCCGGTGACGTCGCCCACGTGCCGTCCGCGTCGATTTTCATCCCCATCGAGCAGTGGGACGGGAAAGCGGAAGCGCTTGGCGGAAACTATTTCTCGTTCGTGGCGGGCTTCGCGGGCAAGCTGGCCGAGAATCTCCGCCGGACCCGGGCATCCGACGGCGCCGTGACGCTGATGATCCCGGTCAACGATCGTGGGGACTTCAACGACACCGGCGGCAATGTGGTGTCGATCGCCAACGTCAGTTTCGCTCCGGCCGGTGTCACCGCGGATCTCACCGGCCCGCGGGGCGCCATCCGGGATGCGCTGAAGACCGCGCGCGAGGTGCCCGATGAGATGGTGGAACTGCTTCCACTGATTCCGTTCGTGCCCAAGCGCGGTATCGCGAAGATGGTCAACGTGGCGTTCGGGTTCACCACCGACCTCCCGGTCTCGGTCTCCAACCTCGGTGACCTGCCCGCCGACATGATGAAGGCCGACGGCACCGAGGCGCAGTATCTGTGCTTCCGTGGGGTCGACCGGCAGGTCTCCCGGCAGACCCTGGACAGCCGCGGCGGCATCCTCACCGTGGCCGCCGGACGTATCAGCGGCAAGGTCGTGATCACCGTGATCAGCTACCAGCCCGGCCAGGAGAACACCCAGCGCGGCCTGCGTGAGGTGATCGCCCACACGCTGGGAGAGTTCGGGCTCTCCGGCGAAATCGCGTGAGAGAGTGATGCCCGTGACGTCAGAAGCCCCAGCCCGGCCCAACGAGCATCGGCTGGCATTCCTGGACCACACCGCGTTGGAACTGCACCGGGTGACCGGTCGCGGTCAGCTGATGCAGTGTGTGTGGGTCTATGAGCATCCGCTCGACTACGCCGGCCTGGACCGGTTCAACGAGAATCTCTACAAGTCGCTCGGCAGCCGGCTGATCGAGCGTTCACCGCTGCCGTTCGGCCGTCCCCGCTGGGTCCGTCCGACGGGCGCGCCGCCGCCGATCCACATCGCCAAGGCGCCTCGGCCGCGTTCGGAACTGCTGGACTGGGCCGACGAACTCGCCAAGCTGCCGATCGATCCTGAGCGCGGCCCCGGCTGGCATCTGGCGGTTCAGCCGCTCGACGGCGGTGCCACCGCGGTGGC
>CAYFMA010000141.1:3185-3461 GCA_964344085.1 uncultured Mycobacterium sp. | reverse complement strand
GACTTCAGGCTCGATACGAGATCTGACACCGTGATCGGCGTGCGTCGGCAGGCGATGATCAGCCGCAAATGCTCGATCAATCTCTCCGGACTGACGGCGTATGGGGCAATCCACGGCTCCGGGCGGTCTGTGACGGAGTGGTACAGCAGTATGGGAATGACGGTCATGTCGGCCTCCTATCCGATTCGCGTGTATGCGGCGTTTCGCCGCATCGAGATGACGCCGCCTGCGACGGCAGCCAGCGTTGTGACTGTGGCCAGTACCGCGATCCGCCAC
>CAYFMA010000141.1:2014-3175 GCA_964344085.1 uncultured Mycobacterium sp. | reverse complement strand
GATATCGGCGAGGTTCATCGCAGTGGTCACCAATAGTCCGACCGCGATGCTGAGGGAAACGGCCAGCGTCCATCTCTCCATCCCACTGGCAGGCAGAAGTGCCGACAGCGCGAGACCCGGGCAGAGCAGGACGAAGAAAAAGACAGATGCCGAACGGATGGGGGCCGCAGGAGGCAGGTTGGTGAGGGCAAGCACCGCCCATCCCGAGACCGCCAGAATCCACGTCGTCACGGGGATTGCCTTGGCGAGGAGCATGGCCGGCCGCAGTCGCGCTCGAACATCAGTGATCATCCCGCTACCTCCGGCCGCGGTTGAGCCAGGGTGATGACGATCCCGGCAGGATTGGAGAAGATGACGGTGAAGTCCGGTGATGCGGCAAGCCGGCTGATGATGCTCTGAATACCACCGATCGGCATCGATCCGACCATCTCCGTCTCGGTGATCTGGCTCCGCGTGACGATCATGTACGCGTTGTGATACCGGCGCATCAGATCGCCGAAGCGATTGATCGGATCGTTCAGCAGAGCCGTTCGGTCGGCGCGCTCAAAGGTCTCAAATCTGATGTAGTCGTAGAACTCGATGTTGCGATACGCCCACGGATAGTCGCTCGAGGCGCCGATGATCAGTGACCCCCGCGGCGCAATGCCGAACAAATACCGGGAGACCTCCACTTCGTCGTGGGCGAAGTAACTCACCGCCTCCTTGCCGTAGTAGGCGAAACCGAAGCCAGGGATCATCGTCAGCAGCACCGCCGTCAGTACTGCGAGAGTTAGTCGGGATCGTCCCGCGCCGGGTGCTGGGAAGAAGGCCGCCGCAGCGTAGAAAGCCAGGAAGGGCAATGCGAAAAGATAAGCGCGCAGGATCACCTCTCCCCCGTAATTCGTTGTGAGCACGACCGGAATCGGGGCGATGGCGAGCAATGCGGCGACGATCTGCCGGCGCGCCCGGTACCGGCGGACGAATCCGATGATCGCCAGCAGACCCAGCGACGCGCTGAGCAGGCGATCGACTTGAGCGATCACGATTTGGCTGTGGCTCGCACTGCTCAGATTGATGATGCCCATCTTTCCGCTGCGGCTGAGGATGCTCAGGGGCGAATTGATATACGCGGAATTCGCCGAGATCCACGGCCAGGCGAACACGAGATCCCAGCCGATGATC
>CAYFMA010000141.1:0-2004 GCA_964344085.1 uncultured Mycobacterium sp. | reverse complement strand
ACCCGATACCGGGCCAAGGCCATGACACCGAGTCCGGCGATGAGCATGGGCGGAGTGAGTTGGTGGGTCGGAGCGATAGCTGCCGCCAACACGATCACGGCGACGCCATAGCCGGCTGTGACTTTTCTGTCAGGTCGAATCCCGGCTGATCTCGGCGGGAAGGCGCGAAGGCAGATGGCGATGATCGTGAGATAAAGGAAGAACGCCGGCGGTTGGGGCGCAAAATAGTCCTGTCCCACCCAACACCCGAGGACATAGATGACCAGCCCGGTCCAGACCAGTCGCACATCCACGGTGAGGCTTTTGAAGATCAGATAAAGCGGGCCGAGCATGAGGAGTCCGAAGAAGACCGGTGACCACGCCGCGTAGTCGAAGGCGGAGCGCATGCCGGCCGCCTCGACGAGGGTCGCGTTGAGGGTGAAGAAACCCGGCCAGCGCTGGTAGACCTCGACTATCGGCCATGGCTCATCCGACCCCGCGTGACGGAGGAAGAAATCGACCACGCCGATGTGTTTCCACGCCCAGGCATACCGGAGGTTCTCGTAGATGAGTGTCGGCGTCGCGTGGAGTACGGCTACCAGCATGACCAGATGCAGAGATTGCAGAACTGGCCGACGGCCGCCCCGCCACACGAGAATCGCGAAGCTCAGCAGGAGAATGACGAGGGCCGCCCAATAGGTGACCGGCAATAGCGGAACCAAACCGTAATCGCCCATTTTGTCGAGCCTGATCCGGGGAAGCGAACCGACCCACATCACGATCACGACCGGTACCGCTGAATCGGTGAGAACTCTGCTCGTCCTAGTTAATGTCCGCCGTTCAGCACCGACATGTCCCTGCCGGGATGCGGCAGGCGGGGCCGCGGCGGTGACCACGACGTGCGTGATCGTCGGTGATGATTGCATTCACAACCCCCGTGCTTCGCCGGTCAGCACGTTGTGTCCGGTGTTCAGATCCAGCCACCAATCCCTGCGGACGAGCAGAACCGCGGCCAGCGCGACCTGGGTCACCAACCATGCGATCGCGGCGCCGTTCAGACCGACCAGAAGCACCAGCGGTACGGCAAGCGCGACAAGGATTGCCAGCTCGGCCGCTTGCAGGCTCATCAGCAGAGCCAGTCGCCTCTGCGCGAGAGCTGAACTCACTGCCAGCGCGACCACCAGATTCGGCAAGGCCGCAAGGACCAGGATGCGAAGAGTCCCCGTGGCAGCGCGGTAATCAGGACCGAGAATGCCGAGCGCCAAAGGGGCGCAGGCGAACAGGATCACGATGATGGGCAGCAGGACCTTGCCGGTATGGGCAAGAACCCTTCGCACGTTGCGCGACAATTCCGCCGGCTGGGTCGCCGTCTCAGCGACGACTGAAATACCCATGTTCACGCCGAGGAGATAGATCGAGTACGCGATGACCCACGCCATCGAGAAGAAGGCGGTTTGAGCCGCGCCCAGGATGGAAATGACAATAACCGGCAGCAGACTGACGGCCGCGGTCGCGAAGATGGCACCGACATAATCCGCGGCCACGAAGCGGGCGATCTGGTTGATCGGAGGCAGATCGAGGTTTCTGTCGGTTCGCGAGTGAGCGGGAAGCGCCCGGGTGAACAGGTAGGCGCCTATTCCGACCACGATGAGCCCGAGCGAGATCGCCCACGACGAGAAGATCCCCTGTTCCGGAATGACACTGACGAGCGCGAGGACCAAGGCCAGTTTGGCTACCGAGAAGACGAAGTTCTCCACCGGCACCACCCCGGTTCGGCCGATTCCGACCAGGACACCGTCCTGAATGACGAACAGGGTGTAGAAAACGGTCGCCGCGATAAACATCGCGGCCGGGCCGAGTCCGGTGATGAAGTGCGACCCGGGAGTCAGTGCGGCTGTAGCCACGACGAATCCCGCTCCCACCAGGACGGCGAGACACGAGCTGACCAGATACGCAATGCCTACGAGCCGCGTTGTCCGGGCGCGCGTGCTCATGGCAAGACGATCATCCCGCACTCTCCGCGCG
>CAYFMA010000140.1:0-3485 GCA_964344085.1 uncultured Mycobacterium sp. | reverse complement strand
CCATTGGCCGGCAGCCAGGCCGGCGCCGTCGAGCCACTCGACGTTGCGGATCGATCCGAGCGAGGGAATCACCACGTCGACGTCGAGTGCGGTGCCGTCTGACAGTGTCGCCTGACGGACGTGGCCGGACTCGTCACCAGCGAGCGATGCCACCGAGACGCCGGTGCGCAGATCGACACCGGCGTCGCGCATCATGCCCGCCGCGATGTCACTGATCACACCGCCCAGAGCGCCCTTCAGCGGGCCGCTTCCGCGCTCGGTCACCGTCACCGGCAGGTCCAAGTCCCGGCAGACCGAGGCGATCTCCGACCCGACGAAGCCCGACCCGACGATCAGCACTCGCCTGGGCCGGTCCTTCAGTGCCGCTGACAAGGCGGTGGCGTCCTCGACTGTGCGGACGGTGAACACCCCCCGCAGGGCGGCTTCCTGGGGGTTGGGCCACGGCCGGGCGCGGGTACCGGTGGCGATCAGCAACCGGTCGTATCCGACCTCGTCCCCGTTGCCCAGTTTCACCACGTGGTTGATCCGGTCGAGCCCGACTGCGGCCACGCCCAATTTCCAGTCGGCATCGACGCGGCGCAGCCGGGGCAACTTGGTGTGGTCGGCGGGAACCCAGCCCTTGAGCACCTGCTTGGACAGCGGCGGGCGGTCATAGGGTTCGTGCGGTTCGTCACCGACGATGGTCAGCGAGCCTTCGAACCCCTTCTCGCGCAGAGCTTCAGCGGCGCGCAGGCCGGCCAGTGAGGCTCCGACGATGACGATCCTGCCTTCGGCGCGGAACTTCTTGACGATGTCGTCGAACGAGTAGATCCCCCTCCCCGGCCCGGCGTTCACAGCGTGTCCCGGTCTGCCGGCGGATCCAACTCGAGGATGATCGCCTGCACGGGGCAGGAGGCCACCGCCCGCAGTACCTGCTGACGTTGGGATTCGTCCGGGTTGGGGTCGTAGGCGAGGGCTTCCTCGCCGTTGAGTTTCAGCACGTCGGGAGCCAGCGGGACGCATTGCGCGTATCCCTGGCACTTGTTCAGATCGACCACCAGTCGCATGGGCTCAGAGACTAGCGACCCGGGCGGTGATAATCAGAGGCATGTCAGACATTCGGCCGTTCCGGATCGCGGTTCCTGACCAGGACCTCGCCGACCTCCGTGACCGGCTGCTGCGCACCCGCTGGCCCGAACCGGAGTGTGTGGACGATTGGAGCCAGGGGATTCCGCTGGCCTATGTCCGGGAACTGGCCCGGTACTGGGCGCGGGACTACGACTGGCGGGTGCGGGAAGCGCGGCTGAACACCTTCGATCAGTTCGTCACCGAGATCGACGGGCTGGACATCCACTTCATCCATCAGCGCAGCACAGACCCCGAAGCCCTGCCGCTGGTGATCACCCACGGCTGGCCCGGTTCGATCGTCGAATTCACTCACGTGATCGAGCCGCTGACCGCGGACTTCCATGTGGTGTGCCCGACACTGCCGGGCTACGGCTTTTCCGGGAAACCGACGACTGCCGGGTGGAAGGTCGAACGCATCGCCGCGGCCTGGGACACCTTGATGAAGCGCCTCGGCTATCACCGTTATGGCGCCCAGGGCGGGGATTGGGGCGCCGCCGTCACGACCCAGATCGGGCGAAACGGGCTGGGCTGCATCGGCATTCACACCAACATGCCGATCGGCCGCCCCGCCGGCGCAATGGAATCGCCGACGCCGGTAGAGGTTGATGCGCTGGCTTCGCTCGCCAGCTATCAGAAGTGGGAGGCCGGCTATTCCAAACAGCAATCCACCCGGCCCCAGACGGTCGGATACGGGTTAGCCGATTCGCCGGTCGGGCAGCTTGCCTGGATCGTCGAGAAACTCCAGGCCTGGAGCGATTGCGACGGTCATCCGGAGAACGTGTTCAGCCGGGACGAGATGCTGGACAACGTGATGCTGTATTGGATCACCAACTCAGCAGCCTCATCGGCACGGCTGTATTGGGAGAGCTTCGGATCCTTCGCCGCCGGCGGCAGGGTGGAGGTGCCCACCGGGGTGGCGAGTTTCCCGAAGGAGATCATCAAGGCGCCACGAAGCTGGTGCGAGGCGGGTTACGCCGTTACGCACTGGACTGACATGCCGCGCGGCGGTCATTTCGCTGCCTGGGAGCAGCCGGAGTTGTTCGTTGAGGATGTGCGGAGATTCTTCTCGGCGACCCGATCGTGGAAGGATCGCCGCCGATGAACCCCGCCAGCACTCCCCAGCCGATCCTGAGCATCTGTGTGCCCACCTATAACCGGGCGCGCTACCTGAATTGCATGCTCGCGGATCTTGCTGCCGGCATCGGTGAACTCGGCTATTCATACGAGCTGCTGATTGGTGACAACGGCTCGCAGGATGACACGGCGGACGTCGTTCGCGGCTACGAGGGTCAACTGGCAATCCGCTACTTCCGGCGGCCGGAGAACCTCGGACCGTTCCATAACTTCTCGCAGTTGCTCGCCGCGGCACGCGGGAAGTATTTCGTCTATCTAGCCGATGACGATCTGCTCATGACCGGTGTTCTGGGGCGCTACATCGCTCATCTGGAAGCTAATCCAGGACTCGGCGCGGTGTTTGCTCCGTGGTACATCCATGACCGCGTTACCGGCGAAGATCTTGAGTTGTTCTACAACGTTGAGCAGGAGACCAGAATCGAGGCGAGAGATCACCGATCCCTGTTCGCCTGGCTGGTGAACGGTCACGTTTTCCCTGAGATTTACGTCGTGAAGACCTCCCTCGCCAGAGCGGTGACCGTTGGTGCGAATTCGTATGCTTTCTTCTATTTCGTGCAGATATCGGCAATGGTCGACCGTGCCGCCGTGACGTTCTGTTCCGAACCCTTCTATCGACAGGTGAGTCGCTACTTCGAAGACGACTCGCGTTCCCAAACGGGCATCGAAGAGGTCAAGATCGGCTGGGACCGGTACCGCGGTGGACTCGAATACATTCTGGCGCGCTTCGCGTCGCAGCTGACTCCGGGCGAACTCGAGTGGTGCCATCATGCCATTGATCGCTTCGTTCAGATCCGGATGCACGTCGCCCTGCGTCTACGCACGCTGGACGGCAAAGACTGGGTGGACAACTACTACATCGCGAATCGGCTGCGCTGCACAGGCGACGACTCGCTGCTGCCTGCCTCGTACCAGGCCTACCGCATCAATGCGGCTCTGGAATACCTATGCGGTTTGCAACCGTTCTTTCCGGCCGCGGCCACGGTTGCCTATTACAAGGACGATGCTCCGCACGTCCTGTCGCAGGCATGGGATTTTTCAACCGCGGGTATGCTCGTTTTGGAGGATAGATCAATGCCGTTGCCGGATAACGTGATTCTGGTGGGAAGCCGTGACCGTCTTCCCACGGATGGTTCGGCATTTGTCCTTTCCGAAGCCGAGCTACTGGCTCGATTTCCATAGGTGACCCTGGGCGATGAGCACCATCCTGGCCTACGGCTCACCGGCACTCGGTCATTTCCTGCCGG
>CAYFMA010000139.1:0-3491 GCA_964344085.1 uncultured Mycobacterium sp. | reverse complement strand
CTCGAGATCCGTCCCGAGGAAGCCATTCCCGCCGTACGAGTTGTTGGGCGGCGCGCCCGATCCGGTGTCGCTCATCGTCGAGAACCCGAAGATCAGCTGGCTGCTCAGCGGCAGCGTCTTCGGCCCGTCCAGCAACGCCCACTCCCATCCATCGTACGAGACGAAGAACGTGAAGTCGTTGCCAGCGCGCTTGATGCGCAGCCAGCGCGACGACAGCGCCGAGCTCTCCGGATCCGGAGTGCCGGCGGCGTCGATCGCCCGCTGACCGAGGTAGTAGCCCTTGATGCCACCGATCGGCGTGGTCCAGGCGAAGCCCGGGTTGCCGTTGCCGTAGCCAGCGCCCGGCTCCTCGCGCCACAGCGGGATGCCCGCGCGGTTCGGGGCCGAACCCTCGATGTACGTGGTGTTCGCCACCATCGCCACCTTGGTGCCGTCCTGGGTGTACTCGGAGCCCGCGACGTATTCCGACTCGCGCAGCATCAGGCCGGAGTTGGCCCAGGCTGCGGTGTTGGCCGGACGGTCGTTGCGGCTGACCTCGACGCTGACGTCGAAGTCCCCGTTCAGCTTGGGACCGCTGAGGTAGTGGATGTAGTCACCCGGGTTCCAGGCATTCGATCCACCACCGACGATCTCGATCTCCGTCTCGGTGTCACCCGAGGAGGTCGCAACGGCTTGGCCGACCCGGTACGGATCGTCACCGGCGGTGCGCTTGGTCGGGTCGCCGCTCTGGATCAGGCCGATGTCGGTCGACTTCCAGGCCGAGGCCTTGGCGCTGACGGTCGAGCCGGCGCGGATGCGGTTGCCCGCGGTGTCCACGACGCCACCGAGCACGGTCACGCTGAAGGTGTCAGAGGTCAGACCGGTCACCGTGAGGTAGACGGAGTCGCCGCCGACGCCCGGACGAACGGAGGTCACCGAGCCCTGGCTCAGCTTGTAGTTGACCGCGAGGAGCGAGGAGGCCGAGTTGACGGGCTCCGAGAAGCGCACGCCGACGGTCTTCTTGTCGATGGTACCCGCGGACAGGATAGCCGGAGGCGTGGTGTCGGTCTGTTCAGTCTCCTCGAACTGCGAGAACTTCACGGAGGCGAGGTTCTTGCCACCGGTCTGGTCCTGGGAGTTGTAGCTCGCCGAGAAGGCATAGGCGCCGACGAGCAGCGTGCCCGGCCATTCCTGCCAGCGCTGGCCGATGAGCGACCAGTTCTTGCCGTCGGTGCCGACGTAGGCGGCGAACCAGTTGCCGACGCGACGCAGACGCACCCACTGGTTGGGCAGGTTCTTGTCGACGCCCGGATAAGCACGGCCGAAGGACGTGTAGTTCTGACCCTCGATGGCGCGGCCGATGGCGCGGGCCTCGTTGACACCCTTCGGATTGCCGACGTTGACCATGAACGACGGGCTGAGGGCGTTGAGGCTCACACGGGCCTGGAGGCCGCCGGAAGCCCAGGCATCGACGGGATCGGTCTTGGGACCGCTCTCGATGCTCTCGATCTTGACGCACTGGTCGAAGTCACCGGTGAGCGTCTCGTAGATGAACTCCTGGACGTCGCCAGGCTGATCCGCGTTGGAGGCCGCAGGCCAGGCCACGAGGCCCGGACCCTTGACGGTGAACGCGTCGGGACCATTCGCGACGACCGATCCCGCGGGAACCTCGACCGCAAGAGCACCCTCAGGGGCGATCTGGGCCACGGTGTACTCAACGACGTCACCCGTGACGGTGAGGGTCGCCTCGGCGGTCTCGCCAGCACCCGAGATCGGGTTGGTCCAGACCAGCTTGTACTTGCCGGCGTTCTCGCTGTTGACGTTCTTGATGGTCAGCGAGGCCTTCTTGGTTCCGAGGAACCAGGGCTCGTTGTCCATGGGCTTTCCATTGTGATACCACTGGAACGCGTTCGGGCTGCCCGTGACGGTCGCGGAGAAGGTGACTTCGCCACCCGCTGCGATGGTCTGGTTGGCAGGACCGCTGATGAGCTTGGCGGCGACGTTCTGGATCTCGAACACGCCGAAACCGGTGGAACCGAACGAAACGAGGACCTCGGATTTGTCGAGGTTCGAAGCCGCCGTCTTGTCGGCGACGACCGTGATCCAGGGGTCATAGAGGAAGTCGTGACCGGTGTTTCCGTAGGAATCGATCACTTCGTCGTTCTCGCGGAAGTCGAGCTTCAAGGAGCTGTTGCCCGATGCGATGGAACCGTCGTGACGGTGCACCGCGAGCCAGGCCGGCTTCTTGATGTCGCCGAACTGGTTGTCCCAGCTCGGGCCCGAGTACGCCACGATGTAGTCGAGGGTCGGATCGGACTCGAGGGCGAAGTTCCAGTTGCCGTCATAGCGGGTCACGCCATCGACCTCATGGTTGATGGGCAGCCCGTCCTTGCCGGCAGCCTCCCAGACGAACGCCGGCAGACCGCCGAAAGCGCTTTCGTTGCGGGTGTAGAGCCCGACATTCGGCTGCTGGTTGTACTCGGCAGTCGGATAGGGGTTGTCGAGGTTCAGCGTGTAGCGGTTCGGGCGAGCCGGCCATCCCGTGCCCGGGTAGTGGCCTGCGTACACGACCGAGATCCGGCTCGTGGTCTTGCCGCCGTAGTTGTCGGCGAACTCGATGGGGAACGACGAGATGCCGCCGAGCGCGTAGTCGTTACGACGGGCGCCGTTGTCGCGGTTGTCGACGCGACCAACCGGGGCAAAGGTCTTGCCGTCGGTGGTCTTGAGGACCTGCGGATGGTGACCGGCACGCCACGTGCCGCCGCCCGCGTAGATCACGGTGTTGACGCCCGAACCGCGCACATGGAAGTCGCGGAATCGGAAGCTGCGGTAGCCGTCACCGTTGGTGAGGCCATCGCCGATGCCCTTGACCTGCTCGCGGTAGGCCACAGTGGGGGTGGATTCCCAGCCGCCACCCGCCTTCGGAGCATAACGGAGGATGTAGTTCCGGAAGGCGGAGTACAGCGCCCGTTGTCCATTCGGCCCCTCATCGATTCCAACGCGCCACCAGACATAGTAGTCGGCGCTCTGGTCGCCCTGGTCCGCAGCCGTGACGTTGATGCCGATGTCCTTGGCCGGATTGAGGGATTCCTTGAACGCGACGCCCAGCGGCTTGCCGGTGTTGGCATCGAGCCAGATCAGCGAGCGGTCGGGGTAGGCCGCCGCCAGCGCCTTGTCGGCGGCCGAGATGTTCCGACTCGTTGATGCCGTTTTCACGGACACCCAGCAGCAGTCGATTCGCATCGTAGCGGATCAGCTGGCTGTAGGCATCCATCGTGTCGGATCCTTGGAGTCCGATGTCCGCCGCACCCTGCTTCTTCAGGATCGGCAGCACGTTCGCGGGATCGACGTTCTGCACACCATTGATGTGCTGGAACCACTTCACGGTCACTTCCTGCGCGGAAGCGACCTGCACTGCCAGAGCTGCAATCGCAGCCGGGAGTATTGTTCTGTGTAGTTTCATGTTGGTTTGTCTTTCCGAGAGCCTTACGGATCGCGGATCAGTCCAAAAT
>CAYFMA010000138.1:3133-3506 GCA_964344085.1 uncultured Mycobacterium sp. | reverse complement strand
CGCCGCAGCGGGGGTGACATTCGTCGGCCCAAGCCCACAGGCGATCGCCGCGATGGGTTCGAAGATCGCTGCCAAGGAACTGATGGCCGGCGCCGGTGTCCCAGTACTGCCTGGTGCGACCGTGCACAGCGACGGCGATGTGGACGCAACCGCACTTCGCGATGCCGCATCAGGGATCGGCTACCCCATCCTGGTGAAGGCCGCCTTCGGCGGTGGCGGCCGCGGCATGCGGATCGTCACCGACGCCGCTGAACTGGTGGAGGCGGTCAACAGCGCCCGCCGCGAGGCGGCCTCGGCGTTCGGTGATGGCACGGTCTTCCTGGAGAAGTTCGTGGAGTCGCCACGACACATCGAAGTTCAGATCTTCGGCGAC
>CAYFMA010000138.1:1896-3123 GCA_964344085.1 uncultured Mycobacterium sp. | reverse complement strand
GTCCTACGAGGGCGCCGGGACGGTCGAATTCGTGATGGCACCGGACGGGAAGTTCTACTTCCTGGAGGTCAACACCCGACTGCAGGTCGAGCATCCGGTCACCGAACTGGTCACCGGTATCGACCTGGTCCGAGCCCAACTGCTGGTGGCCGGCGGTGCACCACTGCCGGATGAGATGCTGACCAGCACTCCTCTCGGCCACGCTGTCGAGGTCCGGCTGTATGCCGAAGACGTTGCCGCAGGGTTCATTCCGGCCGCCGGGACATTGAAAACTCTCGAATTCCCGGACCTTTCCGGAATCCGGATCGACACCGGTTTCACCTCCGGCGCAGAGGTCAGCACTTTCTACGACCCGATGCTCGCCAAGGTCATCGGATACGGAGCCAACCGCGATGAAGCATGCGCACGGGTCGCCCGCGCGCTGGCGGAGAGTCGCATCCACGGGGTCTCGACCAACCGCGATCTTCTGGTCGGCATCCTGCGCGAACCCGAGTTCCTCGCAGGTGCGATCGACACCGGATATCTGGAGCGCCACAACCCGTCCGTACTCATGACCGCCGGTAGCCATGCCGACGCAACCCGGATCCACGCGGCCGTCGCGGCACTGGCCGGCCAGGCCGGTCGCCGCGCCAGGACTTCGGTCCTGCCCGGCCTACCCTCGGGGTTCCGCACACTGATCAGCGCTCCGCAGCAGGTGAGCTTCACCAGCGGCGACGCGCAGGTGGATGTCACCTACCGCTTTCACCACGGCAGGGTCACCGTCACGGTCGACGGCGTCGAGCTGGACGTCGTACTGCTGCACGCCGACGAGGACCTCGTCGATGCCGAGATCGGCGGCGTTCGCCGGCGCTTCCGAGTCGTGCGCGACGGATCGGCGTATTACATCGACAGTGCCCTCGGCGCGACGGCAGTACTTGAGGTCGAAAGGTTCCCGGACCCCTCCTCGCTGGCGGAGGCCGGATCCCTGGTGGCTCCCATGCCGGGGGCTGTGGTGCGTATCGAGGTGATCGAAGGCACCCGCGTGGAGGCAGGCACACCGATCATCGTGCTGGAGGCGATGAAGATGGAGCACACGGTCAAGGCTCCGGCCGACGGCGTCGTGGCGAGCATCTCGGTGAACACCGGAGATCAGGTGGATTCCGGCCAGGTGCTGGCCGTGGTCAGCGCCGAGGATCCGTCATGACGAGGAGACAATAAGTGGCAGTTGACTTCAGCGGCCTATTGAAC
>CAYFMA010000138.1:614-1886 GCA_964344085.1 uncultured Mycobacterium sp. | reverse complement strand
GCGCGGCCTGAGTGCCGAGCGGTGGGCGACGCCGACACCGGCAGCCGGATGGACCATCTCCGATCAGATCTCGCATCTGGCGTTCTTCGACGATTCAGCCCGCCTCGCCCTCACCGACGCCGAGCAGTTCCGCTCTGAGGCAGCCGAACTCATGGCCGGCGGAATGGACTTCCCGGACCGGATAGCCGATCAGCATCACAACGACTCGCCGGAATTCCTTCTCGGCTGGTTCATCAGCGCTCGCGAGGCGTTGTTGAACGCGTTGCACGCCGACGATCCCAAGCGGAGACTGCCCTGGTTCGGGCCGGACATGAGCGTCGCCTCCTCGGCCACCGCCCGTCTGATGGAGACCTGGGCGCATGGCCAGGACGTCTACGACACACTCGGGGTCACCCATCCACGGACCGCAGCCCTTCGCAGCATCGCCCACCTGGGCATTGCGACCTTCGCGTTCTGCCACACCAACAACGGACTACCCGTTCCCGCCGAACAGGTGCGGGTCGAACTCGTTTCCCCCGAGGCCGAAGCCTGGACGTGGGGTCCAGAGGACGCCCGGAACGTCGTGTCCGGTGCGGCAACCGATTTCGTCCTCGCCGTCACCCAACGCAGACACTGGTCGGAGACCGGTCTCACCGTGGACGGCCCAGTGGCCGAAGCCTGGATGGACATCGCGCAGGCATTCGCCGGCGCGCCGAGCAGGAGGGCACCGGCCTGATGGATTTCACCGAACCCGCCGAACACCACGATCTCCGCAAGGCGATCGCCGCTGTCACTGACACCTACGGACCGCAGTACTTCGCCCAGCGAGCCCTCGCGGGAGAACCCACCACCGAACTCTGGCGGGATCTCGGCCGGCACGGTTTCATCGGTATCAATATTCCCGAGCAGTACGGCGGCGGCGGAGCGGGCATGGTGGAACTGTCCATCGTGTGCGAAGAGACCGCCGCGCACGGCTGCCCGCTCCTGCTGCTATTGGTGTCCAGCGCAATCTCCGCCGAATTGCTGACCCGTTACGGCAGTCCGAGCCAGAAGGCACAATGGCTGCCGCGCATGGCTTCCGGCGAAACAAAGGTCGTTTTTGCCATCACCGAGCCCGATGCCGGCTCAAACAGTCGCCGGATTTCCACAACTGCCAAGCGCGACGGTGGCGACTACCTGATCAACGGAACCAAGTATTACATCTCCGGAGTCGATGAGGCCGAGGCGCTCATCGTCGTCACCCGCACCGCCGAGGAGAAACTGTCGCTGTTCCTCGTCCCCACCGATGCGCCC
>CAYFMA010000138.1:0-503 GCA_964344085.1 uncultured Mycobacterium sp. | reverse complement strand
GGGTTCCAGCAGGTGTTCGACGGCCTGAACCCGGAACGTTTCACCGGAGCGGCGGTGTGCGTCGGAGTCGGCCGGCACGCCATCGAACAGGGGGCCGAGTACGCCCGCACCCGTGTCGTGTGGGGCGATCCGATCGGCGCCCACCAGGCCATCGCCCATCCCCTGGCCCAGGCCAAGATCAACATCGAGCTCGCCGCCATGATGACGATGAAGGCCGCCTGGCTGTTCGACCACGGGCAGCCCGCCGGGGAAGTTCGCGGCCGCCGAGGCCGCGGTAGCCGCAGTGGACCACGTCATCCAATTGCACGGGGGGAACGGGCTTTCGGTCGAGTACGGACTCCTCCCCCAGTGGGGACTTGCCCGGCTGCTGCGGATTGCACCGGTGAGCCGCGAGATGATCCTCAACTACGTCGCGCAACACAGCCTCAAACTGCCGCGCTCCTACTAGAGAGGCGAACATGAAACTCGGTCTGCAACTCGGCTATTGGAGCGCCAAGCCACCC
>CAYFMA010000137.1:0-3653 GCA_964344085.1 uncultured Mycobacterium sp. | reverse complement strand
GAGGTCTTCTTCGACTCGGTGCGCATCCCGGACTCCCTGCGCATCGGCGAGGTCAACGCCGGCTGGAAGGTCGCCAACGCCACCCTGGGCTTCGAGCGCTCCTCGTCCGGCTCCGGGCACCGGCGCAAGGGCGGCGACATCCACGACCTCGTCGGCCTGGCCGGCGCCCTTGGTGTGCTCGGCGATCCCGTGGCCCGCCAGCGACTGGCCGATGTCTATGTGCGCACGCAGCTGCATGCGGCCACCGTCGAGCGCGTCGCGCGTGCGACGGCCGCGGGGGAGAACCCCGGGCCCGCCGGATCACTGGGCAAGCTGCTCGCCTCGGACAACATGGTGCGCATCGGCGATGTGGCGGCAGAGCTGCTGGGCTCGTCGATGACGGCCGACACCGGCGAGTGGGGGCAGTTCGCGTGGTCCGAGCACGTGCTCGGCGCGCCCGGCTACCGCCTCGCCGGCGGCACCGACGAGATCCAGCGCAACATCATCGCCGAGCGCGTGCTCGGGCTGCCCGCGGAGCAGCGCATGGACAAGGCGCCGTTCTCCCAGCTCAGCCGCAACTAGCCCGCGGGCGCGATCACCTGAGCACTCACGCGCGCGACTACCACTGCAGCAGCGTGGCGATCCGCTCGCGCTGGAAGGTGGCGTTGCCCAGGAAGGCATCGTCGTAGCGGGCTCGTCGCACATACAGATGCGCGTCGTGCTCCCAGGTGAAGCCCACTCCGCCGTGCAGCTGAACCGTCTCGGCGGCGACCTTCAGGTAGGCCTCGCTGGCCCACGCCTTGGCGACGGCGGCATCCAGCGAGAGCGTCTCGCGGGCCTCCCAGGTGACCCGCTCCAGGCCGGAGCGCGCCATCTCGACCAGGGCCAGGGCATCGGCCATGCGGTGCTTGATCGCCTGGAAGGACCCGATCTCGCGGTTGAACTGCCGGCGCAGCGTGATGTAGCCCAGCGTCATGTCGAAGCACGCCTGCGCGCCGCCGAGCTGGTCGGCGGCCGTGGCCAGAAGGGCGATGTCGACACCGTGGCGCAGCGCGACGTCGCCCGCGGCTCCGGGCGCAGCGACGCACACGGCGGATGCGGCGTCGAAGGTCACCGTGGCGACGGGCCGGGAGAAGTCCAGCGGTGCCAGCGGGCTGACGGTCGCGTCGGCCGACTCGACGACGTAGACGCCCAGACCGTCGGCCGCCCGCGCGGCGACGACGAACAAGGCCGCCTGCGCACCGAAGGGCACGAACCGCACCGTGCCGCTCACGGTCGCGCCGTCGGTGGTGCAGGTGACGCCCTCGGGGGTGAAGCGGCCGGCCGTATCGGTGAGGGCCGGGCCGGCGATCTCGCCGGAGGCCACACGCTCGACGAAAGGCAGACCGGTGTCGCCGCAGGCCGCCAGGACCTGACCGGCGAGCACGGTGCTCGACACGAACGGCACCGGGGCGAGCACGGCCCCGAGCTCCTCGGCCACGGCAAGCACCTCGGCCAGGGCTCCGATGCCGCCGGCGGACTCCGGGAGGCCGACACCACCGAGCCCGATCTCCTGGGCGAGCAGGGTCCACAGGGCGGGGTCCAGACCGTCGGCACCCTCCAGGGCACGCACCCCGGCGGGGTAGCCGGCCTCGGTTGCAGCCTCGCGGACGGTGGCCCGCAGCTCGGCGAGCTCCTCGCGGTCCAGGGCGCTGGGGGCGAGTTCGGCAGTCATGGTCGTCGCCATCCTTCGCCGTCGGGGGGTGTCGGGGTCCGGGTTTCTTGCCACCGATAGCAGAAACTGTAGTCCCTGGCGCAGTGGTCGCCAGCGGGTCACCGGCCGGAAAGCCTGTGCCTGCGCTGCGGTGAGACCAACCTGAGATGTGCCAGGCGGGGTCAGATCGTTGGACGTGCATGTATCGTGACGCCGTTCTGACTCGGACCCGGCTGCGCCGGGCCGCCCAGCAGGAAGGCAGGCCGATGCGCCGTCTCACCCTCGTTGCCCTCGTGGCCTCCGCCTCACTGGTGTTCGCCGCGTGCGCGATGCCGGCGGACGACCCGAACTTCACCGGTGGAGAGAATGCTGGTGGAGCGGCCGCGGCCTCGCAGGACGCGCAGACGGCCAGCGATGCGCAGTCGGCGGTCCAGGCCGCCATGGCGGCGCCGACGAGCATCGGTGTCGATGCGCCGCTGTCCAAGGCCCCGGCCAAGGGTGCGGTCATCGTGAGCGTCTCCGACGGCTCTGCTCTCGACACCCTCATCGGGGCGTCGATGGCGAAGGCCGCCACATCGCTGGGGTGGACCTTCCAGGAGGTCACTGGCGCGGATTCCGCAGAGAACGCCCCGGCGGCGTTCGACAAGGCGCTCGCCATGAATCCGGCCGGCATCCGCATCTCCGGCAGCTACGCCGATGCGATCGCCGACGGCCTGGCCAAGGCTGCGGCGGCCAAGATCCCGGTGATCTGCACGGGCTGCGCCACGCCGGGTGCGGCCACCGATGCGACGAGCGCTGCAGCCTCGGCTCCGGCGGCGTCCGCGCCGGCTGCCTCGGCGCCGGCTGCCTCGGCGCCCGCCGACGCGGGCACCGCGACCGGACTCATCGCCGACACCACGCTGGACGGCTCGGTCCAGAACGCCCAGTGGGGTTCGCTCCTGGCGTCGTACGTGTTCTTCAACAGGAACAAGGACGAGGACGCCGGTGTGGAGCTGTTCAGCTCGCCCGGCGGCGGCGTGGCCGCCTTCAACACGGCCTTCGCCGACCAGTTCGCCGCTCTATGTCGCAACTGCTCGTCTAATGAGGACGCCATCGACCCGACCACGGTCACCGACGTGGCCGGCTTCGTGTCCGACACGATGAGCACGGCGCTGGGGCGCTGGGCCCTCATCGACACGGGTGTCAATGCGACCGGTGTCCAGGACGCGCTCGCGAGCAACCCCGCACTCCTCAGCCCGGTGATCGTCGTCGGCCGGATGGCCAGTGCCAAGGACATTTCCGGCCTGTCCGGAACCGCCGCCGCTCCCGCGGCGGGCGCGTCCGACGCCGGGAGTGCGGCGGCCTCCGCCCCCGCGGCTCCGTCAGCACCGGCCGCATCGGCTCCGGCTCCGTCAGGCGCTCCTGCCTCCGACGGCGCTGATGCCGGATCGGTCGACCTCGGCACTCCCGAGCAGGCGGCGGCCCGACAGGCGTGGATCGCGGTATCGGTCCCGATCCTGGGCTGGCGGGTCATCGATCAGTTCGCCCGGATCCTGGGAGGCGACGCCCCGGCCACCGGCCCGCTGCCGAGCCAGCTGCTCACCCCGGCCAATGCCAAGGACGCGGTCCTGGATGCCGACGGCAACTACATCGGCATCAAGGGCTTCGAGGCGGCCTTCGCCAAGCTGTGGGGCCTGGGCTGATCTCCCGAGCCTGAGTTCACCCTGAGGCCCATCCCTCCATCCAGGGGGCAGGTGGGGGTGGAAAACCGACTTCGTGGACTCGATGTCAAGAAACTCCACGAGGGAAACCCCCGCCGCGAAGGGGCAATCCACGGCCCCTTCGCCCTGAAAAAGTGATGGGAAAGTTGCCCCCCCGGGCTTTCATTTGTGTGGACGTTCAGTTAAGTTTCGGGGGCTCGGGTCGAACGGCCCCACGACTGGAAGAGAGATCCATGCGAAAGTCCATCGTTGCTGTTGCTGCCGCGGCTGGCGCCGCTGTG
>CAYFMA010000136.1:0-4065 GCA_964344085.1 uncultured Mycobacterium sp. | reverse complement strand
GCGCCGGCCTGCGGGAGCGCTACGGACTGTCGACAGGCGACCGGGTGGCGATCGTCATGCGCAACCGCCCCGAGTACCTCGAGGCGCTGTTCGGCATCTGGCACGCGGGTCTGGTGGCGGTCCCGGTCAACGCCCGTCTGCATGCCGTGGAGATCGCCTACGTCCTCGACCACAGTGGCACCTCGTTGGTGATCACCGACGAGGAGCACGCCGAAGATGTTGTGCCGCAAGTTGATTCACTCGATCGGCTCAAGGCGGCGGTGCTTGCACCCGGACCCGACTGGGGCAAACTGACGTCGTCGTCACCCATGAGTCGTTACGGCGGCGTGTTGGGCGATCCGGCCTGGATCTTCTACACCAGTGGCACCACCGGGCGGCCCAAGGGGGCCACCCTGACCCATCGCAATCTGTTGATGGCCTCGCTGAGTTACTTCGCCGACCTCGACCCCATCTCGCCGGCCGACAGCATCTTGCACGCCGCACCCATCTCGCACGGTGCCGGCCTCTACGGCCTGCCGCATATCGCCCGCGGCGCCACCAGTGTCATCCCGGATTCCGGCGGTTTCGACGGCGATGAGATCGCCGCACTTCTGGACCGATGGTCGGGTCTGTCGATGTTCGCCGCACCGACCATGGTCAAACGCCTGTCGTCCGATCCGGCGGTCACGAAGGCGAACCTGGCGAACCTCAAGGCGATCATCTACGGCGGCGCCCCGATGTATCTGGCGGATCTCGAAGTGGCCCTTGATGCAACGAACTGCCCACCGGCGAGATCGGCGAGGTCGTCGTGCGCGGCGACGTCGTGATGGCCGGCTACTGGGAACAACCCGAGGCGACCGCCGAGACACTGCGCGGCGGCTGGCTGCATACCGGGGACATGGGCAGCTTCGACGAGGACGGCTACCTCACCCTGCGGGATCGCTCCAAGGACCTGATCATCAGCGGCGGGATGAACATCTACCCGCGCGAGGTCGAAGAGGCGCTGCTGTGTCATCCATCAGTCAGCGCAGTCGCGGTGGTGGGCCGCCCGGACCCGCAGTGGGGTGAGGCCGTCATCGCCTTCGTCGTCGCCGGGGGAGATCAGCCGAGCGCCGAGGATCTGGACCGAATGTGCCTGGAGCGCATCGCCCGGTTCAAGCGGCCCAAGGAATACCGGTTCGTGGACTCGCTGCCCACCAACAACTACGGGAAGGTTCTCAAGCGCGAACTGCGTGAGCAACTGGCCGCCGAGGCCTAAATTGTTCTCTCATGAAGCTCGCTCTGTACCTGCCTAATTTCCGCAATCAGGTGACGGTCCAGGAACTGGCCGACCTAACCGATCTCGCCGAGGAACTGGACTTCGACTCGGTCTGGACCCTCGACCGTCTCGTGGTCCCGGAGGCCTCCGACCGCGGCGAACTGCAGTACTCCTTCGGCATGATGAAGGAGTTCCCCAAGCAACTGCCAGTCGAGGCGCGCGGCAAGTTCTTCCAGGGCTGGCCACTGCTGCCGTGGCTGGCCGCGCGTACCAAGAAGGTGCGGATCGGTATGAGCATCACCGACACCCCCTACCGGTCACCGGGTGTCTTCGCCGCCGAATGCGCGACCATCGACCACCTCTCGGGCGGCCGGCTCAATGTCGGGGTGGGGGCGGGCTGGATGCCCGAGGAGTTCGCCGCCGCGTCCGCGTCGGACATCTTCCCGCGCCGGCATGCTCATGTCCGCGAGACCATCGAAATCTGCCAGGGCATCTGGACCAATGAAACCTTCGAATACCACGGCGAATTCGCCGATTTCGAGCCGTGCGGCTTCGGCCATCAGCCGCTGCAGAAGCCACATCCGCCGATCTTCTTCAGCGGCCTGCGCGACCCGAAGCGCTCCGCGGCCCGCATCACCAAGTACGGGCTGGCCGGCTGGATCGGCATCCAGGACACCCCGCGTGAGCTCACCGAGTGGCGCACCGAGATCGCCCGTGAACTCTCCGAGCACGGCGGCTCGATCGACGACCTGGAACTGTGCTCCATGATCTGGTTCGCCATCACCGACGAGGAGGTCGACCAGACCGACGTGGGCAAGACGTCCAACATCCTGGTCGGTACCGCCGGGCAGATCACCGACATGCTCAAGCGCTACAAGGAGGCTGGGCTGACCATGCCGCTGCTGTGGCCGCCTTTCGCCGACGTGCCGGTCTCCAAGACCCTCGACGACCTCCGTAGGCTCAAGGAGGAGATCATGCCCAAGGTGGACAGCGCCTAGCCCCAGACACAAAAAGAGAGGTGGCCACCAGGACCTGGGTGGCCACCTCTCTATGTAGGGCCCTGCAGTCTGAGGGATGGCCGGCTCAGCGTAGTGACCCGCTGAGGAGCCCGGCCTCATCAGACTTCAGTGCCGGCGCCCGCCAAATCGGGGGACGGCCGCCGCGCTGGCCGAAGCAGACGCCGACGCCGAGGTGGTGGCCGTCGTGGTGTCGGTAGAGCTGGTCGTGGGGGTCGACGACGTGGTGCGGGTGCACGGAGTCCGGCTCGTGGTCGGGCTGGCCGTCGTCGTGTCGGTGCCCGAGGTGGTGGCCGTCGTGTCGGACACCCGGGTCGGACCGCTGTGCGGGCCGGCGAAACCGCCCCCGTGGGCCTGTGCCGACTGGGCGATTCCGAGCGGAACGGCCACCGCGATGGCCGCTCCCGAGAGGACCAGGCCGAGACGCTTGGCGTTGATGGTCATGGTTTCCTTCCTAGCTGCGTGAGAACGTGGGCAACCATCCGAGAAGCCCGTTCTGTCACCGTGGCGCAAACAGACGGATGTTCGGCGAAACCCCGCCGCAGATCAGTCTCGAATGGCATTTATACCCCTCTAGCTGCGACTGTTATGACAGTATCGACATCGTAACATCATCTAGTTCCGTCGGCGTCATTAATCTCTGGATACCTCGAGACGGCCGGTCGGGCTGCCCGGTCAGCAAAATGCTGAACGGCAGGTCAGGGAATTAGTGACGTCGAGGTATTCACCAGCGACACCCGAGGTTTAAGATCGTTTCACCGCCGCAGGCCACCGGCCGACGGCTTCAGCGACGAAAGGCAGCGCCGTGGCAGGGCAGCAGCCGGACCCGACCGGAGCGAAGATTCTCGACGCCGCGGTCCGCGTGCTGGGGGACTTCGGCTTCAAACGCGCCACGGTCGAACTCGTCGCCAAGTACGCCGGTGTGTCGCATATGACGATCTACCGGCGCTGGCCGAGCAAGGGTGAACTGCTCCAGACCGCCGTCCTCCAGGAGTTCAACGGACTGCTCGACGGCGCTTTCACCGCCACGGAGGGCTCCGAGGCGACCTTCGCCGACCGGGCCGTGGCGGCTTTCACCGACGTGGTCTGGGGTGTCCGGACCAATGCTCTCGTCATCCGCGAACTCGACCCGGAGACCGGCGATCTGCTTCCGGTGCTGCCGACCACGTCGAGTGCGGTGATGGAGGCCGTGGTGCCCCTGGTCAAGGAGCGGCTGACGGACCTGGCCGATACCGCCGACGGCGCCGTCGAGGACATGGACGTCCTCGCCGACGTCTTCGTCCGCATGGCGCACTCCCTGGTTCTGGTCGACCGGCCCGGCCACGCGCCGGCATCCAGGGCTGACGTCGCGGCGTACGCCCGGGACTGCTTCACTCCGTATCTGAAGGGGCTTGCCGCCGAACCGGAATCGGAAGACGCCGGAGCGGAGATCGTCGAATTCCCGTCCCGACGGTCGCAGGAGCCCAGCCGGATCCGATTGCAGATCGCCGCGGCCAGCCTTCTCGGTGTCCTTCTGTTCGGCGCCGGGCTCAGCGCGTTCCTCGGCGGCACCGGCAAGTTGCCGTTCATCAAGCCCGCCAACGCCAGCGAGGCCAACACCCCCGAGTCGCAGGCACCCGCCGCGGGGGGGTCGGCGCCGGCTGCCGCCGACCGCTCCGCGGAGCAGATCGGCGCACCGGCCGATGGACCGGTGGTTCAGGAATTGCCCGCGGCCAACGTCGCGCCGGACTTGACTGCCCCGAGGGTGACGGTCGGCCAGGGCGGGCCTTCGGTGGCAGACCCGCCCGCCATCGGCCGGCAGGGGGGCGGGGC
>CAYFMA010000135.1:0-4177 GCA_964344085.1 uncultured Mycobacterium sp. | reverse complement strand
TTTCCGTTTGCGAGGTTTACTTCCCGGGTAGGCCGTTGGCGTGACATCAGTTGAGACCCAGCATGGGGTGGTCGTTGGAGTGGACGGATCCGCCTCCTCCAAAGCTGCGGTTGAATGGGGCGCGCGGGACGCGTGGTTGCGTGGACTAATCCTTCGGTTGGTGACCGTGGTCACGCCGGCACCTCGCACCAACCCATCGCCTTGGGCGGGGGTTCCGGTTTGGAGTGACGGAGAGCGCATCAGTCATGACCTTGTGACTGCTCGCCAGGTTTTGGAGGACGCCCAGAGCCGTGCGATCAAAGCTGTACGGCCTGATCGTTCGTCTCCGATCTTTGCCAGCGTACTCGTCGGCCCGGTGGTATCGACGTTGGCGAGTTTCGCAGCTAATGCCGCGATGCTGGTGGTGGGCTGCGGTGACCGGAAAGCGTTCGCCCGGAGACTTTTCGGGACCGTCAGTTCCGATTTAGGCGATCATGTGCACTGCCCACTCGGGATCGTCCATGACGACGATTCCCTGGTGGCCCGATCAGCGACGGCGCCGGTCGCGGTCGGTATCGATAGGTCCCACACTTCTGGGCTGGCCATCGAGATCGCCTTCGATGAAGCCTCACGACGCGGGGTCGACCTGATCGTCCTGCATGCCTGGAACGACGAGGGTCTCCTCCGGTTCGGACGATCGACCCACGCCCCCATCGAGCACGCCAATTTTCGCGCTCACGAAGAAGAGTTACTCGATGCGCAATTGGACCCATGGCGACCGCGATACCCGAAAGTGACTGTCCATCCCGTTGTCGTCACTGATCATCCGGTGCCACGGCTTCTCCAACTCGCCGAAACTGCACAGCTACTCGTATTGGGCGGCAACGCACATCGGCGGTTCGCGAGCGCACTCCATGGTTCGGTCAGTTCAGCCGTTGTCGCCGATGCGCCCATTCCGGTAATCGTCGCCCATGGCCACAGCGTCAATTGAACAGACAAGGTAGAAGCCGATGCACCTTCATCTTCGCCAACGTGTGGGGGCAAACGGCATGATGCCATGTGCAAACCCTTCCCTTCCCGGGGTGGCCAAGGTAACGGTCGGAATCCTCGCGGCGACCGTAGCGGCCGCGGTGTTGACTGGTTGTGGTGGCAAAACCCTGCAACCCTTCCCCGCCAAAAATCTGACCCCTGAATCCGATCCACCGTCGGTGGTGGAAACCGATGAAGAGTCGACGACCACCGAACCTGCCGGGCCGAACTCCTTTTCGCCGACGGTTCTGGCCCCCGCACCACCGACCGCACTGCCCGGCAACGTGATCACGGGAAACTGATTGCCGGCCACAAAAATTCGTCCTCGGCCCAATAGCCGCCGTCTACCCATCAATGCCGCGCCGGCCGATCGGTCTTTCTGTATGAGTTTCGTGGAAATTGAAGCCAAAGAGACCGCCCGGCGGGGGGCGCGGATCAACTCTCGGGCTCCTGACCAGCGCCCCCGGCAGGAATCGAACCTGCGACCTAGGGATTAGAAGGCCCTTGCTCTATCCAACTGAGCTACGGAGGCATGCCCGGTCAGTCTACGACGTGTCGCGCTGATGGATTTTCTCCACCTGGCCTGCTGAAACAGCTGAAACAGGCGATTCGCCCGCCGGGAAATCACGCTGCCAGGGAGCCGGATTGGTTACTGTGACCCGCGCCGGGCAACGCCCGGATCTTGCGACGCGAGTCGAGGGAGCCGACGGCTATGAGCAGTGCGATCGACGACGTCGCCGCCGTGTGCTCCCGCACGCTTGACACGGGTTCGATGTTGCTTCGTGGCACCCCAGCCTTCGCCGCATGGTGGCTGGGCTGGCTGGCCAAGGAGTTCGGCCCGCACGTGCTGACCGGACACGCGCTGTCGGCGATCCCCTCGCCGCTGGTACCGATGGCGGCGAAGATGGCCTCGCAGCGGGCCGACTCCGTGCTCGCAGCCGCGATGACCGAAACCTTCGGTGACTCCTATCACGACCTGGTGCACCATCCGCTCGAGCCGTACACCGCCCGCCGCCCGCACGTGTCGGGTGTGGTGTCGGCGATGCTGCGCCGGCGTGAGACGGCGACCACAAACATCAGTTACGGACCCGGCGGCCGTAACCACCTGCTCGACATCTGGCGTAGGCCGGACCTTCCCGAGGGTCATCGGGCCCCGGTGCTCATCCAGGTTCCCGGCGGCGCCTGGACGGTCAATCACAAGCGGGGACAGGCCTATCCGCTGATGAGCCGGATGGTCGACCTCGGCTGGATCTGCGTCTCGATCAACTACAGCCGCAGCCCGTGGAACGCCTGGCCGTCCCACATCGTCGACGTCAAGCGTGCGATCGCCTGGGTACGCGACAACATCGCCGGCTACGGCGGCGATCCGGAGTTCATCGCCATCACGGGCGGCTCGGCGGGCGGTCACCTCAGCTCGCTCGCCGCTCTGACGGCGGGCGACCGCAGCCTGCAGCCGGGCTTCGAGGATGCCGACACCACCGTCCAGGCAGCGGCTCCCTACTACGGCGTCTACGACCTCACGGATCACCGCGGTATGCACCACCTGACGCTGCCGCTTCTGGAGCGTCTGGTGATGCGGGCTCGCATGGCCGACAACATGGAACTTTTCGAAGGGGCCTCACCGCTGTTCCGGGTGCACCGGGATGCCCCGCCGTTCTTCATCCTGCACGGCCGCAATGACGACATCGTTCCGCTCGAACAGGCGCGCGTCTTCAACGCCGCACTTCGCGATGCCGGTGCCGGAACCGTCGTCTACGCCGAGATCCCGAACGCGCACCATGCTTTCGACACCATTGCCACGCTGCGCTGCCAGGTGACCACCGAGGCGGTCGCGGCGTTCCTGGGCATCGTCTACGGCCGCCACCTCGCCGGTGCCCGAAGGGGCCGCCGGGTCCGTCGCTCGGCGAGCTGACCGCCGTAAACGACCCCGCCACCGGCGCTGTCAGACTAGTTTGTGACAGGTGAGGCGGTATCGATGAGCGGCCACGTGGACGCCTCAGGCCTACCCTCCGAACTGGGCGCTTTCGATCTCTTGATGCACCGGGGCGAGGCCAGTCCCCGGACCCGGTCGGGGATCATGGCGCTGGAGATTCTCGACACCACGCCGGACTGGGAGCGGTACCGGGCCCGGTTCGAGAACGCCTCCCGCCGGGTGCTGCGCCTGCGGCAGAAGGTCGTCGTACCGATGCTGCCCACCGCGCCGGCCCGCTGGGTCGTCGATCCCGACTTCAACCTCGACTTCCACGTCCGTCGGATCCGGGTTCCCCAGCCCGGTCGGCTGCGGGACGTTCTGGACCTTGCCGAGGTCACCCTTCAGTCGCCGATGGACATCTCCCGGCCGCTGTGGACCGCGACCCTCGTCGAGGGACTCGAAGGCGGCAAGGCCGCCACCATGCTGCACCTGAGTCATGCGGTCACCGATGGGGTGGGTGCGATCGCGATGTTCGCCGAGATCTACGACCTCGAACGCGATCCCAAGCCCCGCCGGCCCGCCCCGCTGCCGGTGCCGGAGGACATCACGCCGACCGATCTCATGCGCGAGGGCATCGGTCATCTTCCGACAGTCATCGCCGAGGGTCTCGCCGGAGCGGTGACGGGCGGCGTCGCACTGCTGGGCCGGGCCGTGCGCAATCCCGCGTCGGCGGTATTCGGCGTCATCGACTACGTGCGGTCCGGGCGGCGGGTCGTGCGCCGCGCCGCCGAACCCTCACCCGTGCTGCGCCGACGCAGTCTTTCCTCCCGCAGTGAAGCCATCGAGATGAAACTCGGTGATCTGCATCGGGCGGCGAAGGCCGCCGAGGGATCCATCAACGACGCCTATCTGGCCGGGTTGTGCGGGGCGCTGCGCCTCTACCACGAGGCGCTCGGTGTTCCGGTCGCCACATTGCCGATGGCCGTGCCGGTCAACCTGCGTGCCGACGCCGACCCGGCCGGCGGCAACCGCTTCGCCGGTGTCAACCTCGGCGCGCCGGTCGGGGTCGCCGACCCCGCCGCGCGAATCCAGCGGATCCGCAAACAGATGATCGCCCGTCGCGAGGAGGCCGCGATCGACGTACTCGGTGCCGTCGCGCCGGTACTCGCCGTGCTGCCCGACGCCGTGATCCAGGCTTTGAGTGGTTCGGTGATCGCCTCCGACGTGCAGGCCAGCAACGTCCCGGTCTATCCCGGT
>CAYFMA010000134.1:0-4363 GCA_964344085.1 uncultured Mycobacterium sp. | reverse complement strand
GAATGCCGCGTTCTCGGTAGCCGCGTAGATCGCCTGGGAAAGCCCCGTCATGAATCCGATCAGCAGTTCGTTATGACTCGCCATAGCGACGCCGACGTGCCAATCGAGATTCGCCTGAAGGAATTTGGACAGATCGGCGTTGGGGTCCGCGATCGCCCCGTTGGCGCGATCCAGAGCGTCCAGGTCCTCTGCCGTGCGCTTGACCGCCGCCAATTCGGCGCAGAACGGCTCAAGCGCCTCGCGGGTCTCCATCAGATCGGCCAGCTTGATCTGACGACCGCGGATCAGCATGCTGACGGTGCTCGCCATCGACGCCGTGCTGGGACGCTGCACGAAGGCGCCGCCCGCTCGTCCGGCCTTCACCCGGACCAGATTCTGGACTTCGAGAATCCGCAGCGCCTCGCGAACCGTCGCCCGGCTCATCTGGGTCTGCTTGACCAGCTCGCGTTCGGCCGGCAGCGCAGCACCCTCCTCGAGTTCTCCGCTGAGGATGCGCTCCCGCAGCTCGCGCGCCAGCACGTCGGGAGCCTTGGGCACATCGACGGGGCCGAGCGTGATCGCCGAACGGGGCGCGCCGTCAGCCTCCATCAGGGCCTCCTCAATGGACTTATGGTCTGACCCAATTTACCACTGGAGAGATACATGCACTGGGAACTGTCCGACGAGCAGACGATGTTCGCCGATTCGCTACGCGACTGGCTCGGCTCCAGAGCGGGATCCGAACAGGTCCGGTCCTGGTTCGAGGCAGGCGACCAACGCAGCTTCGACAGCATCCTCAACCAGGACGGCTGGGCCGGCGTGGGATTCGACGAGTCAGCCGGTGGCCAGGGCGGTGGGCTGCTCGAACTCGCCTTGACTGCTCGTGAATTAGGTCGTGCGGCAGCACCTTCGGCCCAATGGCTGGCGCGCGCAGTGGCTGCGCCACTACTCGCCGGCGAACCGCACCTGTTGACCACCACCGTCGAAGGCGGCGAGTTGACCGCTCTCGCGGTGCGCAGCGATCGGATTCCGATAGCCCGCGCCGCCGTCGAACTGAATGACGGCCGGCTCAGCGGCCAGATCCCCGGAGTCCTTGCCGGCCAACATGCCCTTCGGTTCATCGTTCCGGCCCGGCAGACTGACGGGTCGGCCCTGCTGATGGTCGTCGACCGCGATACCGCCGGTGTCGACGTCCAGCCCCGGTCTCTACTTGACCGCTCCCGCGGTGCCGCTGATCTGCTGCTCTGCAGCGCGCAGGCCCGCCCGCTCAGTCTCGCCGCAGACGCACCGGAGGCGATCTCGACGGCGGCCGACCATGCGGCGGTACTGGTCGCGGCCGATGCGTTGGGTGCGGCCGAGCGAATGCTGGAGATGACCGTCGAATACGCCAAACAGCGGAAACAGTTCGGCCGCCCGATCGCTGCATTCCAGGCGGTCAAGCACGCCGCCGCCCAGATGCTGGTGACCGTCGAATCCTCCTTCTCCCTAGCGCTTTTCGCGGCCGCCTCGGTCCAGGACGGCGGAGCCGACGCGCGACTGCACGCCGCAGCGGCAAAGGCGCAGGTCACCCAGCACTGCGCAGAACTCGCCGACACCGCCCTCACCGTGCACGGCGCCATCGGCTACACCTGGGAGTACGACCTGCAGTTCTGCTACAAGCGGGCCAAGCTCGACCAGGTCCTGTACGGCTCTCCCGAGGCCTGGAACGACCGGATCGCCGACCTACTCCCGATCACCCCGGCAGCATCCTGAACGCTGGTGCGTTTTTGGTCTGTCCATTACTATCTTTTACATATTGACGAACGGAGTTCGATGTGGATTTCGACCTGACCGATGATCAGCAGACCATCCGGTCTGCGGTGGCTGAACTTGCCGGCAAGTTCGACGACCACTATTGGATGACCAAGGATCAGAATCACGAATTCCCGCAGGAGTTCTACGACGCCTTCGCCGACGGTGGATGGCTGGGCATCACCACGCCCGAGGAGTACGGCGGCCACGGCTTCGGAATCACCGAAGCCTCGATTCTGCTGGAGGAGGTCGCGGCATCCGGGGCCGGAATGAACGGCGCCAGTTCCATTCACATGTCGATCTTCGGCATGCACCCGGTGATCCTGCACGGCTCTGAGGACATGAAGGCGAAGAACCTCCCGCGGATCGTCAACGGGGATCTGCACGTGTGCTTCGGCGTCACCGAACCCGGCGCGGGCCTGGATACCACCAAGATCACCACCTTCGCCCGTCGGGATGGCGACCGCTACGTCGTCAACGGCCGCAAAGTATGGATCTCCAAGGCCATGGAGTCCGAGAAGATTCTGCTGCTGACCCGGACCACCAAGTTCGAGGACTCTGCGCGCAAGACTGATGGCCTGACGTTGTTCTTCACCGACCTCGACCGGAACAAGGTCACGATCCGGCCGATCCCGAAGATGGGCCGCAACGCGGTCAGTTCCAATGAATTGTTCATCGACGATCTGGAGATCCCGATCGAGGACCGGGTCGGCGAGGAAGGTCAGGGATTCAAGTACATCCTCGACGGCCTCAATCCGGAACGCTGCCTGATCGCCGCCGAGGCACTGGGCATCGGACGCGCCGCCCTGCGCGCCGCCGTGCGTTACGGGAGCGAGCGCGAGGTCTTCGGCCGTCCCATCGGGATGAACCAGGGCATCCAGTTCCCGCTCGCCGACTCGCTGGCGAAATTGGACGCCGCGGAACTGATGCTGCGCAAGTCCACCTGGCTCTATGACAAGGGACTGCCCTGCGGCCGGGAGGCGAACACCGCGAAATACCTCTGTGCGGAGGCCGGTTTCGACGCCGCGGACCGAGCCTTGCAGACCCACGGCGGGATGGGCTACTCCGAGGAGTACCACATCGCCCGCTACTTCCGGGAGGCCCGGCTCACACGCATCGCCCCGATCAGTCAGGAGATGATCCTCAACTATCTCGGCTCGCACGTTCTCGGTATGCCGAGGAGTTACTGATGCTCGATCAGGCGCAATTGGCGGCGATGTTCCGACTCGACGGGCGTTCCGCTCTCGTGACCGGCGCGGGCACCGGCGTCGGCGCGGCTGTCGCGGAGATCTTTGCCCTCGCCGGGGCCTCGGTACTGGTGACCGATGTCGACCTCGATGCCGCCGCCAGTGTGGCTGACGGAATCACCGCAGCCGGTGGTCGTGCCGAATCGTTCCGCCTCGATGTTCGCGACCCCGCAGCAGCCGCAGCAGCCGTCAACCGCGCCGCCGAACTGACGGCAGGAACCCTGCACATCCTGGTCAACAACGCCGGCGCGATCGCTCCGGCCATGTTCGCCGACCAGACCGAGGAGACCTTCCGACGCATCGTGGACATCCACCTCGTCGGCAGCTTCCTGTGCAGCCACGCCGCGCAATCCCTGCTGCCCGACGACGGCCGGGGCCGCATCATCAACGTCACCTCCGCGGCCGGCCTGACCGGGACCATCGGTCAGGTCAACTACGGCGCGGCGAAGGCCGGAATCATCGGACTCACCAAGTCACTTGCGCGGGAATTGGCCCGCAAAGCCGTGACCGTCAACGCCCTGGCTCCGCTGGCTGCGACGAAAATGACCGAAAACATCCGGTCCAATGAGAAGCTCGCCGCCAAGACCCTGGCCCGTATCCCGTTGGCCCGCTGGGCTACTCCCGATGAGATCGCACCGAGTTTCCTGTTCCTGGCCTCCGATGCCGGGTCCTACATCACTGGCCAGGTATTGCCGGTCGACGGCGGGACGGTGATCTGACGATGGCCGTCCCAACCGGTCCGTTCAAGAGAATAGGACGGCCGGTGTACATCGCCGAAGCCGTCCGCACACCCATCGGTAAGTCCCATCCGGAGCGCGGCTGGTACCGGGACGTGCACCCCAACAACATCCTCGCCGCCTGCTACACCGACCTGATCGATCGAACCGGGCTGGATCCTGCCGCCGTCGAGGATCTGATCGTCGGCTGCACCGCGCCATTCGGCGAGCAGTCCCGCAACATCGCGCGCAACGCCTGGCTGCAGGCCGGATACCCGCCCGAGGTTCCGGCCACAGTCCTCGACCGTCGTTGCGGCTCGGCGCAGACCGCCGTCGAGATGGCGGCTGCGTTGATCGCGTCCGGTACCCATGACATCGTCATCGCCGGCGGCGTCGAGCACATGGGACACGTGCCGATCGACTCCCCCGCCAAGATCAGCGAACTGTACGGGGACCCGTGGCCGGCCGAGCTACGCGAGCAGTACGGCTTCGTACATCAGGGCGAGAGCGCTGAACTGATCGCCGAGCGGTGGGACATCAGCCGGCCGGAGATGGATGAGTTCGCCGCACGCTCGCACCGGCTCGCAACCGCGGCGATCAACGAACATCGCTTCGACGACGAGATGGTGC
>CAYFMA010000133.1:0-4393 GCA_964344085.1 uncultured Mycobacterium sp. | reverse complement strand
GCCGCGCGATCCCGCCCCGGCCGGCGACGTGCTGGTGCGCCGATGAGCGCGCGGCGGCGTCGGACCCTCGGGATAGCCGATCGCGATGGCGCCCAGCGGCTGCCAGTCGGCCGGAACGTCCAGAACCGAGTGCACCACGTCGGGAGCGAAGATCGTCGAACCGATCCAGCAGCTGCCGACGCCGCGCACTGCCAGGGCGACCAGCAGTGCTTGGACCGCGGCGCCGGCGGCGACGGTGAACATGGTGTGCTCCGCGGCGGTGCGCTCCGGGTCCGGGTACTGGTGCGCCCCGGTCTCCTCGGTGGTGACGACGAACGGGATCAGCACTTCCGGTGCGTCGTAAAGAATCTGACCCCGTGCCACCCGTCGCTCGATCGACTCCGGGGACCGGCCGTCAGCCGCGAGGTCGCTGCGCCAGGTCTCGCGCATGGCATCGAGCAGTTCGATGCGCCGCACCGCGTCGGTCAGCCAGACGAACCGGACCGGCTTCGTGTGATGCGGGGCGGGTGCGGTGAGCGCCTCGGACACCGACTCCTCGATCAACTCCGGTTCCACCGGTTGCTCGGCGAATCGGCGCACCGAGCGGCGCAGCAGCTGAGCCTGACGGCGGCCGAGTTCGACAGCCTCGGCGGTGCCCAGCCAGAACAGGTCCTCCTCGCCGCCGCGCAACAGTTTCGCCGCGGTGGAGCCGTCATCACGTCCGGTCAGTCCGCGTACCACGGCCACCGGGACGGCGGTCAGCTTTCCCTTCACCAGATCGGCGGCCGCCGCGATCTCGTCGGCCACCGCCACCTCGGTGACGAGCAGTTCGTTGCCGTACGCGTCGTGGGCGCCGGCATATGCGTGCAGCACCGGCACCCCGGCCGAGCCGATCGCCGCATCGATCTGACCGTTACGCCAGGCCCGGCCCATCGTGTCGGTGATCACCACGCCGACGTCGGCATGCTCGCTCAGTGCTGCGCGCAGCCTGCCGGCGCTGGCGTCGGGATCCACCGGCAGCAGCGCGAGTTCGGTGGTGCCGACATTGGATCCGTCCACGCCCGCGGCCGCCTGAACCAGGCCGAACCTGTTCTCGGTGATGAGCGTCCGGCCGCGTCGTGCAAGGACCCGTACCGCCTCCTCCTCGACGAGCTTGCGGCGCAGGGCATCCCGTTGCTCCGGATCCGCCGGGGCGGGGACGATGCGGCCTTCGCACTTGGACACCACCTTGCTGGTGATGACGACCACGTCCCCATCGCGCAGCCAGGGTGCGGCCGCGGCGATGGCGGCGGCCAGATCGTCACCCGGCCGGAACTCGGGAAGTCCGGTGACAGGCAGGATCTCGATGGGTGCTGCCGATCCGTGCTCGGTCACGGTGTGATCCCGGCCAGTTCGAGTCCGGCTCGAACCATCGCCGCGGTGGCATCCGGATCGGACATCAGCAGCGGGATGGATTTCACCGTCACGCCGGGCACATCGGCTTCATCGCCTTCGTGTACGAGCCAGAAGTCGAGCAGTCCGGTGCCCGCGCGTGCGCCGTAGTGGCGGCCCACTGCTTGGGAGGTCGTCTCGACACCGATCACATCGAGGCAGTCGTCGGCCATACCGCGCAACGGCTTTCCCGCGACGATCGGGGAGTAACCCACCACTGGCGCGGCGGTGGAACGCAGCGCGCCGCGGATGCCGCTCACCGCGAGGATCGCGCCGATGCTGACGACTGGATTCGACGGAGCAAGCAACACCACATCGGCTCCGGTGATCGCATCGACGACTCCCGGTCCCGCGGTGGCTGATTCGGAACCGATGAAGGCGAAGCTGTGCGTCTCGATCTTGGCGCGGTAGCGCACCCACCACTCCTGGAAGTGGATCGCCTTGCGGTCACCGCTATCCGGATCGGTCACCACCACATGGGTCTCGCAGCGGTCGTCACTGGCCGGCAGCAGCGTCGCGCCGGGGGACCAGCGGTCGCAGAGCGCCTCGGTCACCGCCGAGAGTGGGTAGCCGGCGCGCAACATCTGGCTGCGCACCAGGTGTGTCGCGATGTCTCGGTCACCCAGACCGAACCAGTCCGGCTGAACGCCGTAGGCCGCGAGTTCCTCCTTCGCGTGCCACGTCTCATTGCGGTGCCCCCAGCCCCGCTCGGGGTCGATGCCGCCGCCGAGGGTGTACATGCAGGTGTCCAGATCGGGGCAGATCCGCACCCCGTACATCCACGCGTCATCGCCGATGTTGACGACGGCGGTGAGCTCATGAGCAGGGCTTTTGCCGTCCTTGCCGGCTTCGCCCGCGAACTGGCCCAACCCGAACAACCGTTGCACGCCCAACAGGAATCGGGCTCCGCCGATGCCGCCCACCAGAACGGTGATCTTCACAGCGACCGACACTAGCGACATCAGATGGGCGGCTGCGCGGCGGTGCGGGAGAGACCCCGGGGAGTCACGGTGCGGTTACTCACAGAACACGCGGCGGTACCGACACGCCGGATTTCCCAAAGAAAGTGGTATGGAAATCCGTTCATCGGCTTGACCGCCGGTACTGCAGCAATGTCTAATCACACCAGTGTCATTCCCGGTCAGACCACCAGTTTCGGTGCGGCAGGCCGTGTTTCGATCACATGTTCGAATTTAACAGCAGTCACAGAGCACACATACGGAACATAGGTGAGGAGGCGCACATGTCCTATGAGCGTTATATCGGCGCAATGGGCGCGCCGCACGCGATTGGCGGCTCAGTGGATATGGGATCTCCGGCACGCTCTCACTTGAGCCTTGTGCCCGACGTTTCGGACTACCCGATGCTCACTCCGGACGATCCGCAGTGGCAGGAGAAGGCGCTCTGCGCACAGACCGACCCCGAGGCGTTCTTCCCGGAGAAGGGCGGCTCCACCCGCGAGGCCAAGCGCATCTGCCTTGGCTGCGAGGTCAAGGACGCCTGCCTGGAGTACGCGCTGGCCAACGACGAGCGGTTCGGCATCTGGGGCGGACTGTCAGAGCGTGAGCGCCGCCGCCTCAAGCGCGGCATCATCTGACCGGCGATCAAGCCGGTTCGGCGCTTCGAGCTATTCCTCTTCTTCCATACTCGGGTCGATGACGGTGGGTTCGACCCCGAGGTAGGTGGCGACTTGAGCCACAAGAATTTCGTGCAGTAGATCGGTCAGATCGATCGAGTCCTTCGCCCGCCGTTCAATCGGCTTGCGGAACAGAACGATTCGGGCCCGGGTGGGCTCACCCCGCACATCGACGCCGGCCGGTATCAGCCGGGCCAGTGCGATCGGGCCGTCCGCCACAACTTCCGGTGGCCACTGAACATTCTCGGGATCCTTGGGATGGATGCGCGGAATCTCGTCCACGGCCACGTCCAAGGCGGTGAGACGTTGCTGCCAACGGCGTTCGATCGGCTCGTAGGCCTCCAGCACCGCCATATCGAACCGCTCGGCGCGGCTGCGCCAGCCGGGAACGGTGGGCGGAAGCAGCGGTCCGCGCATCTCGCGCCCGCGCCGCGAACCGCCGGCTGCGCCACCTCCACGCCGGGAACTGCGGGAATCGGCCACGAGGGCGATCGTAACGGTTCTACATCAGAGCACTCCGGTGATGCGCGTGTCGGCGTTGGGGCGAATGTGACCGCGCTAACCTCGCGATCGTGAATGTTCCCCGTCGGTGCAGTCGGCCCGGTTGCCCCCATTACGCGGTGGCGACGCTGACGTACGTTTATTCCGACTCCACGGCCGTCGTGGGACCCCTGGCCACCGTACGTGAACCGCACAGCTGGGATCTGTGTCTGAGCCACGCGAGCCGGATCACCGCGCCGCGCGGCTGGGAGCTGGTTCGCCACGCCGCGCCGCTGCCGGTCAACCCCGACGAGGACGACCTCGTCGCACTGGCCGAGGCCGTGCGGGAGGGCCGGATGACCGCACCGATGCCGATGGCCGGTTTCTCCGATCCGCTCGGGGCGGCCCATGCCGTCGTGCCGGCCGCAACTCCGGCCCCCAACGGGCGCCGGCGGGGCCATCTTCGGGTCCTTCCCGACCCGACCGACTGATTCCGGGCAACGACTAGGCTGGCGGCAGTTTCCGCGAAACCCGGAAATGTCCCGGCCCCAGGAGTCCCGCATGTCCAGGCCCGCCGAAGCGGTGCGCAGCGTCATCAAGGCTTATGACGTCCGCGGGCTGGTCGGCGCCGAGATCGACGAGGACTTCGTCACCGACGTCGCCGGAGCATTCGCCCGGCTGATGCGTTCCGAAGGCGCCGCGCAGGTGGTCATCGGGCACGACATGCGGGAGAGTTCGCCGATCCTGAGCGCGGCGTTCGCCGACGGCGTGTGCGCGCAGGGACTCGACGTCATCCGGATCGGCCTGGCGTCGACCGATGAGCTGTACTTCGCCTCCGGCCGGTTGGGCTGCCCGGGTGCGATGTTC
>CAYFMA010000132.1:2922-4549 GCA_964344085.1 uncultured Mycobacterium sp. | reverse complement strand
GGCTCCCGTCCCGCCGCCGGGCGCGGCGGAGGTCGTTCCGGCCGCCAACACCGCTCCTCCGGCCGACGCTGCACCGCCGGTCGACACCGGCGCGGTCGCGTCCGGTGTCCCGGGTATCGCCAAGACCCCGGACGGGCGCACCCTGACCGTGGTGGCCAAGAACGAGACCCAGCTGCCGATCGCTCCCCTGACGACCTCGCTGTCGTCGCGCGACTGGCTGGTCGGCGCCACGTTCACCGGTTCCACCACCGGTTCGACAGCGGGCGGCACGCTGGAGACCGGCTACCAGATCGGCTGCGGCATCGAGCTGAACAACTTCAAGCTCGCGGGCTCGATCGCCGGCACGTTCGGTAACAGCACTCTCGGCATCGCCGGCTTCAACGCACCCGGCACCATTTCCGCGCCGATCATCGGCGGCGTCGAGGTGTACCCGAAGCCCGGCACGGTGACCAACGTGGTCGTCGACAAGAAGACCTTCAAGGGCACCTCGGCACGCGTCACCGTCAAGGACATCCACATCAAGGTCGACGGTTGCGTCGGCGCTTCGTCGATCCGGTCCTACGCGGTGCTGACCAGCTCGGGCACCGACGACGACGATCTGGTCGCCTACTACGGCGTCACCAAGACGTTCTGATCGTCGTGAGTAAACGCCTGCCGGCCGCACTGGTCTGCACCACCGCGGTCTGCTGGGCGTTCGCATCCGGTGTGGCGTCGGCCGACCCGGTGCCGGCGGACCCGGCGGTGATCGTTCCGGCAGCGGGCGTTGACGCCCCACCTCCCGCGCCGGCCGACCCCTTCGCGGCGGCCTCGGCGATGACCCAATCCAATCCGACCGGGTTCCTGACCCAGTTGCTCGGACCGGGCGGGGTCAGTTCCGGTGCGATGATCGGCCTCAGTCAGGCACCTCCGACTGACGCGCTGGCCGCTGCCGCGGCCCTCCTGATGCCGAACAACTACCGCATGCCGGCCGGTGACAATCCGTACGTCATGGAGTCCAATGTTCCGCCGGGGCCGTTCGCCCGGGTCGACGCCTTCCGGGGTCAGCACGCCATGGCGCATGCCGGCTACGGCCGGATGCCGGGCAACGAACTCGGTGTGCCGCTGCCCGGGACCGCGCCCCAGCCGGGGATGAACATTCCGGCCGGCTTGGAGCAGTACTACATTCCCCCCTCGGCCCCTTTCGCGGCGCCCGCTGACATCCCGCCGGTGGTTCCGCTCATCCCGCCTGCGGGCTGAGCACTCGCGCCCCGCGGAGCGGAGCTCACTCGCTCGCGTGAGAGGGTGATCGCATGGACCTCGCCGCCCGTCGCGGGCCTCTGCAATGGACCTTGGCAGCACCGCTGATCGCGCTCGCGGTGCTCGCCGCGACCTGGCTCCATCACTCAAATCCGTTGGTACTCCTCGTCATCGCGGTCTGTCTGATCGGTGCGGTTCTGTCCGCGGTGCATCACGCGGAGGTGGTGGCGCACCGGGTCGGAGAGCCGGCCGGGTCCCTGGTCCTGGCCGTGGCGGTGACCGTCATCGAGGTCGGGCTCATCGTGATGCTGATGGCCGGCGGCGGGCCCGGCGCCTCGACCTACGCCCGCAACACGGTGTTCGCCGCGGTGATGATCACACTCAACGGCAT
>CAYFMA010000132.1:0-2912 GCA_964344085.1 uncultured Mycobacterium sp. | reverse complement strand
GAGATGTCGACGCTGACGCGATAGACCTTGCCAACGTCACTGTCGGCACTGGCGACGGTGGTGACACTGGCGGGCGTGACCCTGGTTCTCCCCGGATTCACCGTCAGCGCGGCCGGATTGCAGTACTCCACATCCCAGTTGGCGTTCGCCGGTGTGGCGTCGCTGGCGCTGTACATCGCGTTCGTCGTCACCCAGACCGTGCGGCATCGCGACTTCTTCGTCCCGGATCAGATTCCCGACGACGACGGTGACGGTCACGCCGATCCGCCGTCGTCCCGAGAGTCCGGGCTGAGCACCGCCCTGCTGATGGCGGCGCTGGTCTCGGTGGTCGGTCTGGCGAAGCTGCTGTCGCCCACCATCGAGAGCACCGTCACCGGACTCGGCCTGCCGTACGCGGTCGTGGGTGTCGTTATCGCCCTGGTGGTGCTGGCGCCGGAGACTCTCGCCGCGCTCAACAACGCCAAGCGGGATCAGGTGCAGATCAGCCTCAACCTCGCCTACGGTTCGGCGATGGCCTCGATCGGCCTGACCATCCCGGTGATCGCGCTGGCGATGATCTGGCTGCCCGGACCGTTGGCGCTCGGACTGGAACCCATGCAGATCGTGCTGCTGACGCTGTCGGTGATCGTCTCGATCCTCACCCTCGCGGAAGGCCGCGCGATCGCCCTTCAGGGACTCGTGCACCTGGTGCTGCTGGCGACGTTCCTGTTCCTGTCCGCACAGCCCTAGGGCTTGCGCGGCGGCCTTGGCAGGAAGCCGCTGGTGCGGGCGACGTAGTCGTCATAGGCCGCGCCTCGGCTACGCCGCATGTTCTTCTCCAGCAACGCTTTTCCGCTGACCTTGACCAGGAAGAAACTCATCAGGACCGGCGACACCACTGTCAGCAGACCGGCCGGATGACCCAGCGCCAGCAGCCACAGCCCGGCCCACACACAGCAGTCACCGAAGTAGTTGGGGTGCCGCGTCCAGGCCCACAGTCCCCGGTCCATGATGCGGCCGGCATTGGCCGGATCCTGCTTGAACCGGCGCAGCTGGTAGTCGCCGACCGCCTCGAAGAGGAACCCCACAGCCCAGACGGCGATGCCGATCAGACCGAGAACACCCAACGGCCCGCGCTCGTACATGGCGACCTGCACCGGCAGCGAGACGATGAAGAGGATCACGGCCTGCGGGCCGTAGACGGTGCGCAACAGGTAGCCGAACATGCTGCCGCGGCGGCGGCTCAGGATGGCCGTGTACCGCTCGTCCTGGCCGTGCCCGATATTGCGCATGCCGATGTGCAGGGCCAGTCGCAGACCCCAGACCGCGGTCAGCGCCAGGACGGTGGCCCGACGCACCGGATCACCGTCGGAACCGGCCGAAGCGATGTAGCTGACGACGGCGACGAGAACGAACCCCGGGCCCCAGAAGATGTCGATGAGCGAGTGGTTGCGCACGCTGACCGACAGCGCCATCACGGCGGCGAAGTACAGCACCACTGCGGCGGCGCACAGTGCGAGGTTGATGCCGAGATCGTGAATCATGCGGCTCGGTAAACCGTCTTGCCCTCTTTCACGGTTTCCAGCACCGTGATGTTCAGCAGCGAATCAGGTTCGGCGGCAAGCGGATCGGCGTCCAGGATCACCAAGTCCGCGAGCTTGCCCGGCTCGAGTGTTCCCTTCCGATCCTCTTCGCGGATCTGCCAGGCCGCCTCAGCGGTCAACGCGCGCAACGCGGTCCAGTTGTCGACCCGTTCGTCCGGACCGATCGGAGTGCCCTTCTTGGAGACCCGCCTGATCGCCGACCACATGACCCTCATCGGCTCCATCGGGGTGACGGAGAAGTCGGTGTGGTTGGAGCAGTGCAGACCCTTGCTGATAGCCGAACTCATCGGCGACAGGAAGGCGGCCCGCTCCGGCCCCAGGTTGGCCAGGTGCTCGTCGCCCCAGTAGAACGTGTGGGCGGTGAAGAAACTCGGGTGGATTCCCAGTTCGACGTAGTCGTCGAGTTGATCGGGGCGCATGCACTGGGAATGGATCACGATCGGACGCGCGTCGTCACCGGCATTCGCTCCTGCCTCCCGTAACCCCTCGATGGCGAGATCTATCGCCGCATCGCCGTTGGCGTGCATGAAGACCTGGATGCCCTTCGTGCGCGCGTCGGCGATCTGCTTCTTGATCTGCTCCGGCGGCAGCGATGGCGCGCCGCGCCAGTTCTGCTCGCCGCCGGGACCGCCGGTGAGCAGCGGCTGGGTCCAGAAGGCGGTCTTGCCCTGCGGGGATCCGTCCACGACGACCTTGATTCCCTGAAGTTTCAAGTGATCGTGATAGCTGCCGTAGGCGCTCGGCGGATCGTCGGTCAGATCGAGTGCGAACGGCAATGACACCACGTCGAGGTAGAGCAATCCCTTGGCCGCTCCGGTGCGCAGGAACTTCAGATCCGCGACGTGGGTCGCTCCCTCCTGACAGGTGGTGACCCCGACCCGGGCGTAGATCTGCTGGGCTGCGTCGAGGGTGTCGAGCATCTCCTGCTCGCTCGGCTGCGGCATGTTGCCGAAGATGGGCAGGAAAGCGGACTCCATCACCAGACCGGCCGGAATATTGGTGCCAGGTTTGCGCAGGATCACACCGCCCGGCGGGGTCGGGGTGTTCTCGTCGTAACCGACCTTCTTCATGCCGGCGGTGTTGAGCACCGCGCCGTGGTTGGAACTGTGGATCAGCATGATGGGGTTGTCGGGGAAAGCGGGATCGAGATCATCGACCGTCAGTTCCCGTTGCTCGGCGAGATTCGATCGGTCGTAGCCGTAGCCGATGATCCAGTCCCCGGGCTTCAGGCCGAACTTGCGAACATGCTCCTGCAGGACCGGGACGAAGTCGGCGACCTTGCTGATCGGGCCGGCCGGGACACCCTGGACGTTGGCCCACTTGACGATC
>CAYFMA010000131.1:0-5041 GCA_964344085.1 uncultured Mycobacterium sp. | reverse complement strand
GGTTCCCGCGGGAACCCCGGGCCGGCGGGTTTCGGCTGCGTGGTGTGGGCGGAGGACCATGCCACGGTGCTGGCCGAGCACAAGCTCGCGATCGGGCACACCACCAATAACGTGGCCGAGTACCGCGGGCTCATCGCCGGGTTGGAGGAGGCTCGCCGGCTCGGTGCCAGCGAGGTGGCTGTGTCGATGGACTCAAAGCTCGTCGTCGAGCAGATGAGCGGCCGGTGGAAGGTCAAGAACCCCGGAATGGCCGAACTGCATCAGCAGGCCCGGGCGCTGGCGTCGACGTTCGACTCGGTCACCTTCTCGTGGATCCCCAGGGACCGCAACAAGCACGCCGACCGCCTGGCCAACGAGGCGATGGATGAGGCGGCCGCCGCCGAGGGCCTTATTGCGCCCACGGAGGATCTGCCCGCGAAAGACGTTGTGCGAGCGGTTGATCCGCCGTCTGCCGCGGTGGCGATGCCGCCATCGACCTGGACCGGTAACCGCGGCGGACCGACCCGGTTGCTGCTGCTGCGCCACGGACAGACCGAGTTGTCCCGGCAGCGAAAGTACTCCGGACGCGGTAATCCCGAACTCACCGACATCGGCCTGCGACAGGCCGCCGACGCTGCCCGCTACCTGGGGAAGAAGGGTGGCATCTCAGCGGTCGTCACCTCACCGCTGAAACGGGCCTATGACACCGCCGCCGCGGCCGCCGGCGCACTCGGTCTCCCGGTGCAAGTCGACGAGGACCTCATCGAGACCGACTTCGGCGACTGGGAGGGGCTGACCTTCTCCGAGGCCGCCGAGCGGGATCCGGATCTGCACAGCCGCTGGCTGCGCGACACCGGACTGCGCCCGCCGGGCGGTGAGAGTTTCGACGAGGTACAGAGCCGCATCGAACGGGCGCGTGACCGGATAATCGCCGAGCAGGGCCCCTCGACCGTGCTGGTGGTCTCCCACGTCACCCCGATCAAGACCCTGCTGCGGCTGGCGCTGGGTGCCGGGACCAGCATCCTGCACCGGCTGCACCTGGACCTCGCCTCGCTGAGCATCGCCGAGTTCTATCCCGACAACGGGGCGTCGGTGCGGCTGGTCAACGACACGTCCTACCTGAGCGGCTGAGGAGGCCCCATGTCCGATCATTCCGGTGACGCCTTCGACACCTGGGAGGAGCACTACTCGGCCAAGTCCCAGGTCTGGAGCGGCAAGGTCAACGGCCGGCTCGCTGAGATCGTCCCCGAACTCACCGGCACCCGGGCGCTGGATCTGGGCTGCGGTGAGGGCGCCGACGCGATCTGGCTGGCCGAGCACGGCTGGATGGTCGTCGCCGTCGACGTCTCGACCACCGCTCTGGACCGCGGCCGCGCCGCCGCCGCCGAGCGCGGGGTCGCCGACCGCATCGACTTCCAGCAATGCGATCTGGACAGCGGCTTCCCGGCCGGAGAGTTCGACTTGGTCTCGGCGCAATTCCTGCACAGCCCGGTGGAGAAGGACCGGCCCGCCATCCTGCGACGGGCTGCCGCAGCGGTCGCCCCGGGCGGCACTCTGCTCATCGTCGATCACGCCGCGGCCCCGCCGTGGGCGACCCGCATGCACGACCATGTCTTCCCGACTGCGCAGGAAGTGGTGGCCGGACTGGATCTCGACCTCGCCGGCTGGACCACGGTCCAGGCGGGGTTGCTGGAGCGCGAGGTCCAAGGACCGGATGGCCAGCCCGCGACGCTGGCGGATAACGTGATCAGGGTCCGGCGGGCGTGACCACCGGGAACGGGTAGGGGAGAAGGCACGTGGATTCACCGTCGATCAGCCAGGCCGAGCTGCGCGAGGCCCTCACCCGGCGTCTGCACCGCCGCGGTGTGGTCAAGGGCGAGATCGTGCTGCCGGCCGTGCCGGGCATGGTCGAGGAATACGTCACCACCCTCGATGAGACCTTCAAGGCGATCGGGGTGCACTTCTCCGACGAGGACTTCGATCACATGCGCGGGATACTTCGGGCTCAGCTGGCTGAGGCATACACCGCTTCGCCGCGCTCGGACATCGTCATCAGCTACGAGTCCCCGGTGGGACTCACGGCGTCCTACACGATCAACTCCCGCTGGTACACCGTCGCCGGGGCCTACGACAATTGGATCGCAACCCGCGAACCCCCGCTGTTCGGCACCGAGCCGGACGCCCGGGTCTGGGACCTGGCGGCTGAGGCCCCCGATCCGGCCCAGTTCCGGGTGCTGGACATCGGAGCCGGTACCGGCCGCAACACCCTGGCGCTGGCCCGACGCGGCCACCCGGTCGAGGCGGTGGAGATGACCGGCGGGTTCGCCGACATCATCCGGGCCGAGGCGGCCAAGGACGCGCTCGACGTGAAGGTCATTCAGCGCGACGTGTTCGCCAGGCTCGACGATCTGCGCACCGACTATCAGCTGATCCTGCTGTCAGAGGTCGTCTCGGACTTCCGAAACACCGAACAGTTGCGCGGTCTGCTCGAACTCGCCGCGCATTGCCTGGCCCCCGGTGGCCGGCTGCTGTTCAACGTCTTCCTGGTCCGCGACGGCCACACCGTCGATGCGGCCGGGATCGAGTTCGGCCAGCAGGCCTACACCTCGATCTTCACCCGCGACGAGCTGGCCACCGCGCTGTCCGGGCTGCCGCTGGAACTGGTCGCCGACGACTCGGTCTACGAGTACGAGAAGGCCCATGTGCCGGCCGAAAAATGGCCCCCCACCAGCTGGTATGAGAACTGGACCAGCGGGCTCGACGTGTTCGACGTGCCGCGGGAGCAGTGCCCGATCGAGATGCGCTGGCTGGTGTTCCGCAAGGAGTGGCAGGCCTCGTAGCCGGTCCCATCACCGGACGCAGTCGCGGAAGATCCCGGGCTCGCAGTACGTTTAACGGTGCGGACGAGTTGGCCGGGCGGCCGCGGCCTCCTTGGCTTGATGCCAAGCGAGGTCGAGGAAAGTCCGGACTTCACAGAGCAGGGTGATTGCTAACGGCAATCCGAGGCGACTCGCGGGACAGTGCCACAGAGAACAGACCGCCGCCGGCGTGAGCCGGCGGTAAGGGTGAAACGGTGCGGTAAGAGCGCACCAGCATTCCGGGTGACCGGAGTGGCTCGGTAAACCCCACCCGAAGCAAGGCCAAGAGGCCGCGCCGGAGCCTTCGGGCAAGGACGCGGCTGCGCAGGCGCTCGAGGGCTGCTCGCCCGAGCCTGCGGGTAGGCCGCTCGAGGCACCCGGCGACGGTGTGCCCAGATGGATGGTCGCCGCCGCGCCCCGGCGAATGCCGGGGCGGCGGAACAGAATCCGGCTTACAGGCCAACTCGTCCGCCCCAATCGGGGCGTGCGGCGATGACCGACGGTGTCAGCGGCGCACGCTGCGGTGCAACTGCTTCAACGCGGCGTCGAGTTGCTGACGGCACTCCCGGGCCAACTCCGACTCCTGCTGATACAGCAGACCGTAGGTGAACGTGTCCTCTCCAGCGGCGTGGGCGGCGCCGGCTTCATGCAGCAGGTGGGTCCGGCTGACGACGCTGTCCTGATGCTCGCCGAGCAGAGTCTGGATCAGTTTGGCGCGCTCAACCACCTTGGTGTCGCCGGTGGCGGCGGCGACATAGCGAAGTCGCTTGGCGGCCTTGCGAATTCGGTGCAACGCGTCATCGCGTTCGTCGCGCGTTCCGGTCTGTCGTGCGGACTCGGCCTTCTGTGCGGCCTTGCGCAGCCGCCGGTAGCTCGAGTTGATAGTCGCCGGGGGATGATCGCCGTCCAGGGCCGGGGCATGGTTGACGACCAGATCCTCCAGTGCGTCGAGCAACCGGAAGTATCGCGGTGAGCGCATTGCCTTCAGTGATCTGTTCAGCCCGGCGTGATAGCGCTGCCAGGCGCCCTGCACCAGCCGCTCGTGCACGGGGCCGCGGACGAGTTCCGGCGGTAACGCATCCAAGGCGGCGCTGTAGCGATCGGCGAGCACTTCGGCGTCCCGGGCCGCTCCGAGCACGGCGGCCAGTTCGCGCAGTTCGTTGAGGATCGCCGCGTCGTCGGTCAACCCGAAGTCCGCCTCGGAGGCCTGCAGCAGGCTGCGGATCTGGCGGATCGTCACGCGCATCTGGTGTACGGCGTCGTCGGAATCGGCCCGCACGGCCCGGTCCCACTCCAGCAACCGGGCGACCTGTTCGGCCACCGCGCGATGCACCGGGTCCGACGGGGGCTGCCTGGGCGGGCTCACCGTCCCGAGCGTCTTGGCCAGTTTGGATCCGTGCGCGGCTGCCGCAGCTCCGGCGTCATGCAGCCGCATGCCCAGCCTCTGGAGAAGCGCGGTGCCGTCGGGGACGGTGCCGTCGACCAGTTCGAGTTCCCACTCCCGCCAGGTCTGTTCCGAGCGGACGGTGCCGTCGGCGGTGTCCAGCGAGCAGGTGGTGACCCGGTCATCGCAGAACTCGGCCAGCGGCGTGCCGTCGATGCTGTGGATCATGGTGACGTCGCGGGCGGTGACGATGCGGGCCACCGGGACCAGCGGCCGGTCCCGCACGATCGCACGCACGGTGTCCAGTAGTTCCTCGGGAACGTCGGCGGCGGCGCTGCCAGGCCCGAGTGGGGCGTGAATCTCGGTGCGCGCCATCTGGCCGGCCGGCAGTTTCAAATGCCACCCGGCGTCGGAACCGCCGGTACGCCGACGCAGGGTCACCAGATTGGCGGACAGGTCGTAGCCCGGGGTGTCGAAGTACACCGCCTCCAGCATCTGGGTGGGCAGTTTCTCGCTGCGGCCGATCGAAGCCAGTCCGTCGAACGACGGCGACACCGTCGTGTCGGTCACGTCGAACTTGTGCTCCAGCTCGATGTGCCGGGACGAATCGCGCCCTTTACCCATGCCGTCCAGCGTTCCACACCGACTGAACGGGCTAGAAGCTGTGCTCCTCGGCGGGGAAGGCCCCGCTGGCCACTTCGTTGGCGTACGCCGTCGCCGCACGTCGCAGTTCGGCGCCGACGTCGCCGAAACGCTTGACGAACTTGGCGGTCTTGCCGCTGGTCAGCCCGGCCATGTCCTGCCACACCAGGACCTGGGC
>CAYFMA010000130.1:4741-5171 GCA_964344085.1 uncultured Mycobacterium sp. | reverse complement strand
CAGACCTGGTTCGTGGCACGGGTGTCGGTGCTGCCGGCCTTGATGCTGACATTGCCTTATTCAGTTCTTCTGGTTTTCACCTTCAACGTTCTGCTCAGCGAGTTCGGCGCTGCCGACTTCTCCGGAACCGGCGCCGCGATCGGCACCGTGAACCAGATCGGACCGATCGTCACGGTGCTGGTGGTATCGGGTGCCGGCGCGACCGCGATGTGCGCCGACCTCGGTGCGCGAACCATCCGCGAGGAATTGGACGCCCTACGAGTCATGGGCATCAACCCGATTCAGGCACTTGTCGTGCCCCGAGTGCTCGCTGCCACCACCGTGGCGCTGGCGCTATCCGCGACCGTGATTCTCACCGGCCTGGCCGGCGCGTACATCTTCTGCATCTACATCCAGCACGTCTCCGCGGGCGCCTTCGCCGCCGGCATGA
>CAYFMA010000130.1:3838-4731 GCA_964344085.1 uncultured Mycobacterium sp. | reverse complement strand
GAGCCCCAGCTCCAGGGCACGCGCCTTGACCGGACTCGGGGATGTCCTGGTTTCGCTCACCAAGGCAACGCTTTTCGGTCTGGCCGCCGGTCTGATCGCCTGCTACAAGGGCATCTCGGTGAAAGGTGGACCCGCCGGTGTGGGCAACGCGGTGAACGAGACTGTGGTCTTCACGTTCATGGTTCTCTTCGCCATCAACGTCATCGTGACCGCCGTCGGAATCCAGTTCACGGTCTGATCGCCGATGAGCACCGAAGTCGCCAAGGGGCTGCACCCGAGGATTGCGCAGAGGATCGAAAGCTTCTCCAACGGATGGAATCGCATCGGCGGGCAAACCCGCTTCTACATCAAGACTCTCGGGGCGATTCCCGACGCGGTCATCCACTACCAGAAGGAAGTTCTGCGGCTGATCGCGCAGATGGGCCTCGGCGTCGGCGCCTTGGCAGTGGTCGGCGGCACCGTGGCAATCGTCGGATTCCTCACGATGACCACCGGTGCGCTGGTGGCCATCCAGGGGTACAACCAGCTCGCATCGGTCGGGTTCGAGGCGTTGACCGGATTCGCCTCAGCGTTCTTCAACGTCCGATTGATCGTGCCGGGGACGGTGTCGGTCGCGCTGTCGGCAACCATCGGCGCGGGTGCCACCGCTCAGATCGGTGCTATGCGGATCAATGAGGAGATCGACGCACTGGAGGTCATCGGCATCCGGACTGTCACCTACCTGGCTTCGACCCGCGTCTTCGCCGGCGTTCTGGTGGTGATCCCTCTCTACTGCATCGCCATCATGATGGCCTTCCTCGCCGCCCGATTCGGCACCACCGCCATCTACGGCCAGGGATCAGGTGTCTACGACCACTACTTCAACACTTTCCTGAACACCACCGACCTGGCGT
>CAYFMA010000130.1:3347-3828 GCA_964344085.1 uncultured Mycobacterium sp. | reverse complement strand
GATCTGGTCGTTCTTTCAGTCGGTTGCGATGACGGTCGTGATCATGCTGGTGCACACCTACTACGGTTACACCGCGCAGGGCGGTCCGGCCGGCGTCGGCGAGGCCGTGGGACGGGCGGTCCGCACCTCCATGGTGGTGGCGTCAATCGAAATCGTGATGATCTCGCTGGCCGTCTACGGCCAGTCCGGCAACTTCAACCTGGCCGGGTAGGGAAACCGTGCTCGAACCCCGCCCCGGTGAACACCGCCTCAGCGACAAGTGGTGGACCTTGATCCTCGTCATCTTGGTCGCTGTGTTCTTCTTCGTGACTTCTTCCTTCTTCCTCGGCACATTCCGGTCGTTCGTTCCGGTGACGCTCACGTCCGACCGATCTGGTCTGGTCATGGAGACCGGGGCGAAGGTGAAGATGCGCGGCGTCCAGGTCGGCCGGGTGGGCGAGATCAGCGGCGGGCAAGGACCGGCAAGTCTGCGCCTCGAGAT
>CAYFMA010000130.1:579-3337 GCA_964344085.1 uncultured Mycobacterium sp. | reverse complement strand
TCGAGATCGACCCGGAACAACTGAAGTTCATCCCGTCCAACGTCGGTGCGCGAATCAACTCGACCACAGCCTTCGGCGCGAAATTCGTCGACCTCGTCTACCCCGCCAACCCGAGCCCGACCAGGTTGGCGGCCAACGCGGTTCTGCGTTCAGCCAATGTCACCACTGAAGTGAATACCGTCTTCGAAAACGTTGTGAATCTGCTCAAAATGGTCGATCCCGGGAAGTTGAACGCCGTCCTGACCGCGATCGCCGACGGCGTCCGCGGTCAAGGTCCTCGAATGGCTGAAGCGACAACGGACCTCAACCAGGTCCTGAAAGCCCTCAACTCGCGCACGGACCTCATTCGCGAGGACTGGCGCTCATTCAAGAACTTCAACGACACCTATGCGGCGGCGGCGCAGGACATCGTGAGGATTCTCGACACCGGAAGCACCGTCGGCGCGACATTCGCCAACCGCCAGACAGAGCTGGACGCCCTGCTGCTCAACACTATCGGTTTCTCGGACACCACCAGGCAGCTGCTGGAGGAGACCGAGACCCCGTTCGTTCGCGCGATCAACAGCCTCGAGCCGACCACCGCCCTGCTGAACAAGTACAACCCCGTCTACACCTGCTGGTTCAAGGGTGCGTACTGGACTCTGACCGAGGGCGGCGCCTACGACGTCTGGGGCGGCGATGGCAGAACAGCCGTCTTCGACGCCGCCCTGCTGTTCGGAAACGACCCCTATCAGTTCCCTGACAACCTGCCGAAGGTCGCCGCCAAGGGCGGTCCCGGCGGCGCGCCGGGCTGCGGCTCGCTACCCGACGTCTCGAAAAACTTCCCGGTGCGCCAACTCGTCACCGATACCGGTTTCGGCACCGGTTTGGACTATCGGCCCAACCCCGGCATCGGCCACCCCTGCTGGGCCGACTACTTCCCGGTCACGCATGCGATGCCCCAGGCGCCCTACATCGGAGGATGCATTCCCGGCCCTGCTCCGGGGCCCGACATGGGTCCAGGCATGCCGCCCTACGGCGCATCGTGGTACGGCCCCGGCGGTGTTCCGCTGTGGCCGGGCGTCCCGCCGGCGCCTGCACCCGGCCCTGCTCCTGCCGCCGCCGAGGCTCAGCCTCAGTCAACTGCAGCGGAGCCGTCGCCGTGAGAGACAACATGCGATCGACGATCTGGGGCCTCGCTGTCTTCCTGACGGTCTGCGCATTCGGTGCTTTCGCGCTGCTTGCGATATTCGCCCAATTCCGATTCGGCGCAGGCAGGAACTACTACGCCGAGTTCACGAACGTCACCGGCCTCAAGAGCGGCGACTTCGTGCGAATCGCCGGCGTCGAGGTCGGAAAGGTCGGCAGCGTCAAGATCAATCGGGACGCGACCGTTCGGGTCGAATTCTCCGCCAGCGAAGCCGCGCCTCTCACAGAAGGGACCCGCGCGATCATCCGCTACGACAACGTGATCGGTGGGCGCTTCCTCGCTCTAGAAGAAGGCGCGGGTGGTACCAAACGTCTGCAGCCGGGCGCGACGATTCCGGTCGAACGCACCGCTCCTGCATTGGATCTGGATTCCGTCATCGGCGGTTTCAAGCCCCTGTTCCAGGCGCTCAGCCCGGAGCAGACCAATGACTTGAGCTCACAACTGACCACGGCACTTGAAGGCCAGGGCCCCACCATCGGCTCGTTCCTCAACCAGGCGGCCACACTCACCAACACCCTTGCCGATCGCGACCAGCTGATCAGTGAGGTCGTCACCAACCTCAACGTCGTCCTGGGGTCACTGGGCGGACAGAGCGGTCAGTTGGATAAGGCCGTCACCAATCTCGCCGGCCTGGTCGATGGTTTGAACGCACGCCGAACCGACATCGCCAACGCTTTTGCACACACCAACGCCGCGGCTGCAACGGTGGCCGATCTTCTCGATCAGGCCAGACAGCCCTTCCAGAACGTAGTGCACGGCATCGACCGGACCTCGGCGATCGCAGTGGCCGATCATCAGTATCTGGAGAAACTGTTGGACACCCTGCCCGACAAGTATCGCGAACTCGGCCGCCAGGGCATGTACGGCGACTTCTTCAGCTTCTACTTGTGCGACGCGGTCCTCAAGCTCAACGGCAAGGGAGGGCAACCGGTTTACGTCAAGGTCGCCGGTCAGAACACCGGGCGGTGTGCTCCGAAATGAAATCCTTCTCCGAGCGTAACCCGGTCGTCCTCGGCGTTGTCGGCGCCGCCACCATCGCCGCCATCGTCTTCGGCGCGTTGAATTGGCAGAAGATTCCCTTCATCAATCCGGGCCGCGACTACTCCGCGTACTTCGCAGAAGCGGGCGGCCTGTTCACCGGCGCGGGTGTCGAAGTATCCGGTCTTCCGGTCGGAAGGGTGTCGAGCATCGATCTCGAGGGCCAGCAGGTTCTGGTGAAGTTCCGGATCAACGGTGACCTTCACCTGGGCGAGCGGACCACGGCGGCGATCAAGACCAAGGGCCTGCTCGGAACCAAGAAACTCGACGTGGAGCCGCGCGGCGAGGGGTCACTGAGTGGTCCGATTCCGCTGGAGCGCACCATCTCCCCGTACCAGTTGCCCGACGCACTGGGTGACCTCACGAACACCATCAGTGGACTGAACACCGACCAGCTTTCGGCGTCGCTCGCGACGATGGCCCGAACCTTCGCCAATACCCCTCCGGATCTTCGCAATGCAGTCGCTGGTGTTGCCCGCTTCGCCGACACGCTCAACAAGCAGGATGCGAAGGTCCGCGCCATCCTCGTCG
>CAYFMA010000130.1:0-569 GCA_964344085.1 uncultured Mycobacterium sp. | reverse complement strand
AATCAGCAGAGCGAGGCCCTCGACCACATCTGGCGCAACATCTCGGCGGTGTCCATTCAGCTGAAAGGGTTCATCGCCGACAACCGCAGCACCCTCAAGCCCGCTCTGGAGAAACTCAACGGCGTGCTGACGATCGTCGATGATCGCAAGGCCAAGATTCAGGATGCGGTAAAGCGACTCAACAGCTACGCGATGTCACTCGGCGAGTCGGTCTCCTCGGGTCCCTTCTTCAAGGCCTACATCGTCAATCTTTTCCCCGGCCAGTTCGTGCAGCCGTTCATCGACGCGGCCTTCTCCGATCTCGGGCTGGACCCGTCGACCCTGCTTCCCTCGCAGCGCACCGATCCGCAGGTCGGCCAGCCCGGCACGCCCCCCCTGCCGGTGCCGTACCCGCGCACCGGCCAGGGTGGCCAGCCGGCACAGAACGTGCAGGAGGCGATCACCGGCAACCCCGGCGATCCGGTGTGCGGCCTCCCCACACTTCCTGCTGCCGGTCCGGGGTGCTATCCGTACCGACAGCCTCTGCCCGCCCCCGCCCCGGGTGGTCCGCCGCCGGGTCCTCCACTGGA
>CAYFMA010000129.1:0-5235 GCA_964344085.1 uncultured Mycobacterium sp. | reverse complement strand
CCCGGAATGGCCGGCAAGGGGCACACACAAATTTACATAGAGTTACGGCGGCCATAGCGGCAGGGAAACGCCCGGTCCCATCCCGAACCCGGAAGCTAAGCCTACCAGCGCCGATGATACTACCCAACAGGGTGGAAAAGTAGGACACCGCCGAACACAAATTAGGAGAGCCCCCCGAGAAATCGGGGGGCTCTCCCCATTTAAAAGCAATTCAATTCATCAACCGAACAAAGTCGCCTCGGCGGCCGAATTGTTTTTCTCCAGCGCCAGCAATGTGCGCTTCCGGTCGATCCCGCCGCCATAACCGGTCATGGCGCCGGCCGCCCCGATCACCCGGTGGCACGGCACGATGATCGAGATCGGATTGCGCCCGTTGGCCAGTCCGACAGCGCGCGATGCTGCCGGTGAACCGATCTGCTCGGCGATCTCACCGTAGGACCGGGTCTCGCCATAGGGAATGGTCTGCAAAGCCGACCACACCCGGCGCTGAAACTCGGTGCCGACGAGATCCAGATCGACGTCGAATCGGGTCAGTGAACCGGCGAAATAGGCGTCCAGCTGCTCGACCACCGCGGCGAAGGCGCCCTGATCTGCGGGGGCCCAACCCGAGCGGTCCGGCTCATGGGACTGATCGGTCATCCGCAGATGCATCAGGGTGGGGCCGTCGCCGGCCAGGGTCAGCGGCCCGATCGGGCTGTCAATGGTGCGGTGACGCAGCTGCATACCTCGACCTTGGCACGGCCCGCGGCAATTCGCCAGCCGTTAAACTCCGACGATGGCTGAACTGGTGCAGCACTACCTCGACGACATCGTCGCGGAGTACGCCGGGGTCGCCGACGGCGCACTGGCCGACTACATCCCCGAACTCACCGAGGTGGACCCGAATGGGTTCGGTCTGACGCTGTCGGCCTCGGACGGCTACCTCTATGAATCCGGCGATGCCCGAACGGACTTCACCATCCAGTCGATCTCCAAACCGTTCACCTACGCCCTCGCTCTCGAGCTGGCCGGCCAGGAGGCGGTTGACGCGAAGATCGGTGTCGAACCGTCCGGTGATGCATTCAACGAGATCAGCGTCGACGAGAAGACCAAGACCCCGAAGAACGCGATGATCAACGCCGGCGCGATCGCGGCCGTCTCACTGGTCCCCGGTACGAGTCCGGACGAACGCTTCGCCCGGCTACAGGACTTCTATTCCGCATGCGCCGGCCGGCCGCTCGAACTCGACGAGGACGTGTACCGCTCGGAGAAAGCCACCGGTAACCGCAACCGCGCGATCGCCTACATGCTGACCAGCTTCGGGGTCCTCGACGACGATCCCGATGACGTCCTCGACGTCTACTTCCGGCAGTGCTCGCTGCGGGTCACCAGTGTCGACCTGGCGCGGATGGCCGCCACCCTGGCCCGCGGCGGCATCAACCCGCAGACCGGTCGTCGGGTCGCGGACGCCAAAGTGGTGCAGCGCACCCTCAGCGTGATGACGACCTGCGGCATGTACAACGGTGCCGGGGACTGGGTGAGTGCCGTCGGCATGCCGGCCAAGAGCGGCGTGGGTGGCGGGATCCTCGCCGTGCTGCCGGGCCAGCTCGGCATCGGCGTGTACTCGCCCCTGCTCGACGGCCGCGGCAACAGCGTCCGCGGTGTGCTGGTCTGCCGGGCGCTGTCGGACCGGCTGGGGCTGCACTTCCTCAACGTCAGCCGCGAATCGCGCGCCACCATCCGTGCGGTCTATGACGCCGCCCCAGGCGTCCGGGTCTACGAGATGCACGGCGATCTGATGTTCGCCGGCGCCGAACGGGTGCTGCGCTCCGCCGATCGGGACAGCACCGAGTTCTCCGTCGGGATTCTCGATGTCACCCGGGTCGACACCATCAACGACGCCGCACGGGCCCTGCTGGCCAGCATGAGCGCCACACTGCGGTCGTCCGGCAAGCTCGGTCTGGTGATCGACCCGGACGCCGCGGTCATCCATCCCGGGCGCGGCTATGACGACGTCGTCTTCACCAACCTCGACGACGCACTTGTTGCGGCCCGGAAGTGGTTGCAGGGCAACCCTTCCGCTCAGTGACCGCCGATCAGGGTGGCAACGGGTACGCGTTCGTCGTATCCCCGTAGCCGCACCGGGCGCCGGGAACGCCAGAACCTCTGCTCGCGCTCGGATGCGGCATCCAACGCCGCTGCCGACGCCAGTACCCGACTCGGTTCGGACCTCGCCAACTCGCTGAGCCGTGCGGCTTCGTTGACCGGTTCGCCGATCACCGTGTACTCGAAACGCTCTTTGGCGCCGACATTGCCGGCCACGACCTGTCCGGCTGCCACCCCGATGCGGGCCGGGCATTCCGGCACTTCGCGCTCCAGTCGCCGAGCGATCGCGCGGGCTGCGGCCAATGCCTCGTCCTCGGGGCTGTCCAGGATGACCGGCGCGCCGAAGATGGCCAGCGTCGCATCGCCTTCGAACTTGTTGACCAGACCGCTGTGCCGGTCGACCTCCTCGACGACGATCGAGAAGAACCGGTTGAGCAGGTCGACGACGTCCTTCGGCGGGAGGCTGGTGACGAGTTTCGTCGAGCCGACGACATCGACGAAGACGACGGCGACGTGGTGCTCCTCACCGCCGAGGCGTGGTCGCTGTTGTTCGGCTGCCGCGGCGACCTCACGTCCGACATGCTTGCCGAAGAGGTCCCGCACCCGCTCGCGTTCGCGCAAGCCCTCGGCCATGGAGTTGAAACCGCGTTGCAACTCACCGAGTTCGGTGCCGTCGAACACCACGAGGTTGGTGTCGAGGTTCCCCTCTTCCACTTGTTTGAGTGCCGCCCGGACGGCGCGCACCGGCGTCGCCGTCAGCCAGGCCGAGATCCACATCAGCAGAAAGCCGAATACCGCGGCGCCGGGCGCGGTGATCAGGATGGCGACCTCGAGTTGACGCTGAGTCAGATTGCGCAATATCACCGAGAAGAAGGCGATCGCTGCCAGCATGATCATCGGCAGTCCGGAACCGATCATCCAGACCGTCATGATGCGGCCCATGATGCCGTGCTCCAGCCTTCGTGGCGGCGGTCCGGCGACCAGCGCCTGCGCCGCGACCGGCCTGAGTGCGAACTCCGTGAACAGATAGACACTCGTCGAGACGAGCAGTCCGACCAGTGGGACCGCCAGACCCACGCGCGGGATGAAGGCGGTGTCGTAAATCCCGTACAGCACGGTCAGCAACACCGCGCCCGCCAGCCATAACACCGTGTGCGTGTTGGCGATCCGTAGGGGAGTGAGGAAGGTGTTGCGCTGATCCTCCGCAGTGGGGCCGCGGCCGTCGATGGCCCAACGCAGATCCCGAAGCGTGCGCACATGAATCCACCACGACCCGAACGCCAGTGCCGCGGCGACATAGGCGGGCGCCACGATCGCCGGCACCCACAACGGGACGTCGCGAAGGGCATCCGGCTCGGGGAACACGACGATGACGAGAAGAGCGGCGGCGCCGATGCCGATGAGGTTCACCGTCAGAACGAAGATGGTCAGGATGGTCTGAATCCGGGCCCGCCGGCGCTGCGGTGCCTCATCGACATGGCCAAGCAGCAGCGATCCGTAATCTCCCCTGGGGGCGAGCCGACCGCTCTGCCGCGTGAGCCGCTCCAGGAAGCGGCCCAGCCGTTGCGGGAAACTCGGTCCGGAACCCATGGTGGCGCCAGCCTAATTCGCCGGTGGCACCGGCCGAGGCTGATACCGCGCACCCTAAGCTGGACCGGTGCGACTCGTGATCGCCCAATGCACCGTGGACTACCTCGGCCGGCTCACCGCCCACCTGCCCTCCGCCCGTCGGCTTCTGCTGATCAAGGCCGACGGGTCGGTGAGCGTGCACGCCGACGATCGGGCCTACAAGCCGCTCAACTGGATGAGTCCACCTTGCTGGCTCACCGAGGAACCCGGCGTGTGGGTGGTGGAGAACAAGGCCGGCGAACAGCTGCGAATCACCATCGAGGAGATCGAGCACGATTCCAGCCACGAGCTGGGCACCGATCCGGGTCTGGTCAAAGACGGTGTCGAGGCGCATCTGCAGAAACTGCTCGCCGAACACATCGAACTGCTCGGCGAGGGCTATACGCTGGTCCGCCGGGAGTACATGACGGCGATCGGCCCGGTCGACATCCTCTGCCGCGATGCCGAGGGGCGCTCGGTGGCCGTCGAGATCAAACGCCGCGGCGAGATCGACGGCGTCGAGCAGTTGACCAGATACCTGGAACTGATGAACCGCGATCCGTTACTTGCGCCGGTCACCGGGGTGTTCGCCGCCCAGCAGATCAAGCCACAGGCGCGCACGCTGGCCGAGGACCGCGGAATCCGCTGCCTGACATTGGACTACGACGTGATGCGCGGTCTGGACAACGACGAGTTCAGGCTGTTCTGATGCGCCGGATCGAGATCGGCACCGACGGCTACGAGTACGAGGTGTTGCCGATCGCGGGGGCCCGGTCGCTCAAGACCTACCGATGTCCCGGGTGTGATCATGAGATTCGTTCCGGCACCGGGCATCTGGTCGTCTGGCGAAGCGAATACGCCGACGGAGAGGATCGTCGTCACTGGCATACGGCGTGCTGGGTCAACCGGGATACCCGCAGGCCCAGCCGGAAACGGTCCTGAGAGATCAGAGGCTGGTGTGCTCGACGAGTTCGATCAGGACACCGCCGGCGTCCTTGGGATGAATGAAGTTGATCCGCGAGTGGTTTGTGCCGCGGCGGGCCGCCTCGTAGACCAGACGGACACCCTGTTCGGTCAGCTGCTCGCAGATCGCGTCGAGATCGCTGACCCGGTAGGCGATCTGCTGGATGCCCGGGCCACGCTTCTCGATGAACTTGGCGATCGTCGAATCGTCATCCAGAGGGGCCATCAGCTGCAGTTGTGCGCAGGCATCGCCGCCGCCCGGGATGGCAAGCATGGCCTCCCGGATCCGCTGGTCGGTGTTGATCTCCTCGTGCACCAGGATCATCCCGAGGTGGTCGTGATACCAGGCGATCGCGGCGTCGAGATCGGGGACGGCGATGCCGACGTGATCGACCGCGGTCACCAACGAGTTCGCCAGCAGGGGCCGCATATCCAGGTGCTCGGTGGTCATAACGTAAAGGTAACCTGACGGCGGAGATCATGTCGGGCCGGTTCCGCGGATCAGGCGCTGAAGACCCCCCTTTGGAGGCAGGAATGACCACGTCGGTAATCGTTGCTGGAGCCAGAACGCCGATCGGC
>CAYFMA010000128.1:360-5374 GCA_964344085.1 uncultured Mycobacterium sp. | reverse complement strand
GGCCGAGGCGGTGCTGGCGGTGCCGGCGGTGCCGGAGCGACCGGCGGTAATGGCAGCACCGGTGGCAACGGCGGTGCCGGCGGGTCCGGCGGGACCGTGGTCGGTACCGGCGGCACTGGCGGTGCAGGCGGAAACGCTGTGAATCCCAGCGGCGGAACGGCTTTGGCCGGCCGTGGTGGACGCGGTGGCCTAGGTGTTGGCGCGGGAGCCACCGGCGGCAACGGCGGTAACGGTGGTAACGCGCAGGCCACCCTGATCGGTAACGCCACCGGCGGCACCGGCGGAGCCGGCGGGACGGGAGGTTCCGGCGGAGCGACCGGCTCGCCTGGCCAGAACGGCACGGCTTCCGCGATCGCCCCGCCGCGCAGTCGCGTCTATGTGACGGCCTATAGCGGTGCCAACGTCACGGTGATCAACACCGTCAACAACTCAATATCGGCAACCGTGACAACGGGAGCATTCGCCGATATTCAGGGCGCCATCGCGGCCACCCCGGACGGGACTCGGGCCTATGCGCCGATTTGGGACGACCAGAATCAGATCTACAAAATAAATATGATCCAGAACAATGCGGTGGCCGCCACCATAAGCAACGTCCCGTTCTTAGGCTTGGGATTCGGCGCGGCGATCACACCGGACGGCAGCCGTGGTTACTTCTCGAGCGATGCTGGCAAGTTGGTAGTCATCGGCACCAATCCAGCTGGGCCGAACTACAACTCGGTGATCACGTCACTCAACGTTCAAGGCGCCGGTCTGGGCACCGTCTCTAGCATCGCTATGGCCCCGAGTGGCACCCGTGCCTACCTGTCTTCGAACACCACCGAGGTGTCGGTGATCGACACCGATCCAGCGTCCGGAACGTATAACACTGTTATCCGCAATATCACTGTCGGTGGTAGTGGGGCAGGTCTGGCGGTTACTGCCGACAACGGCCGTGTCTACGTCGCCAATTCGACGAACAACATTGTGTCGGTGATCGACACCGGGTCTAACACGGTGGTCGCCACTGTGGGCGTTGGCACGAATCCCTACGGCGTAGCTTTGACACCCGACTCGACGCGGGCCTACGTCACCAATTACAGCAGTAGCACGGTGTCGGTGATCAACACTGATCCCACCGCTGGCGCCGCCTACAACACCGTGATCGCGACTATCAGCTTAATTGCCCAGGCTCTCCCGAAGGGCATCGCGATCAACACCGACGGAAAACACGCGTACGTCGCTAATTTCTACGGCATTAGTGTCTCAGTGATCGACACCGATCCTGCTTCCGGTACCTACAACACCGTCGTCGCCACCATCAACCTTTCAAACAGTGATCCCATCGGCGTAGCACTGTGACATCGGTGGCATGACGAGAGAAGGGGAGCAGTGGTTTCGATCAGTCTGTGCATGATCGTCAGGGACGAAGAGCACACCCTGGGGCGGTGTTTGGACTCGGTGGCGGGTGTTGCCGATGAGATCTTCGTCGTGGACACCGGTTCGGTCGACGGCACCAAAGCTGTTGCGGAGAGCCACGGTGCTCGGGTTGTCGACTACCCGTGGGGTGACGACTTCGCGGCGGCCCGCAACTACTCGTTCGGGCAGGCGACCAAGGATTACATGCTCTGGCTGGATGCCGATGACGTTGTCCTCCCCGAAGACCGCGCCAAACTGCTGCACCTCAAGGAGACCCTGGACCCGGGTGTGGATGTGGTCTCGATGGACTACCACATCGCCTTCGACGGCGCCGGCAACCCAATCAACTCTGTGCGGCGGTGGCGACTTGTCCGGCGGGATAGCGACTTCCGCTGGGTTGGTGTTGTCCATGAGGATCTTGAGCCGGGCGGGGAGTTCACCTACCGGGACAGCGACATTGTGGTCACACACCGCAAGCCGCGGGGGGAGGGCGGTCCCTCGGACCGAAACCTGCGGATCTATGACAAACACGTCGCTGCTGGATTGCCGATGAGGCCTGTCGATCTGTTTCATTACGGGCGGGAGTTGCAACAGCATCAGCGCTTCGACGAAGCGATTCCGTATCACCGGCAGTTCCTCGAGAGCCCCGGCGTAGGTACGGACCTTGCTCTGTTCACCTTGCACAATCTGGCGAGCTGCTACTACCGGACCGGGCAGCCCGACAAGGAATGGGAATGCACGCTGCGGTCTCTCGATTACGACGTGCCGCGCCCGGAGTTCGCCTGCCGCTTCGGGGAACGATTCCTCAACCGGGGCCAGTACCAGCAGGCCGCATTCTGGTACGAGTTGGCGTTGCGCGACGCTGATGCGCCTGTCGACGCCTGGTCGGTGCAGAACTTCCCGTATCAGACCTGGCTTCCGCATAAGCAGCTTGGATTGTGCTACTACCAGTTGGGCGATTACCGGCGTTCGTTGTTCCACAACGAGGCTGCCCGGCAGTACTTGCCTGAGGATGCGGAGATCGCCTCCAACATCGAACTTCTGGAGAGCCTTATCGCCGAAGGGCAAGCGGCCGCCGCCCCGTAATCCCAATAGCAGTCGTGTTGACGCCGTCAACAACTCTCGCGTTCTCCCAGGTGTTTTCGCGTGCCCTGACGTTCTCTGACGTCATCAAGAACGGCGTTCTCCCTGTTCAGGGCGATTTTTAGAGCGGGTTCGATTCCCGGCAGCTCCACCGATACAGCAGAAGGCCAGGGCCATAAACCCTGGCCTTCTGTGTTGTTTCCAGAACCTTGTCAGTGCGAGCGGGATTCTGAGTTGGTTGTCCGGTGACTGCTGCGCCGCCTTGCCGGTTTCTGGATCTCGCCGGCTTTTCGTCTGGTGATGGGCTGTGGTTTGAGGGTTGAATCGGCAGCGACGGCTGCCATGGGTATGACTGGTGTGACGGCCATGATCAAGCGGTGCAGGGCTTCTCGGCTGATGTTGCGGTGATTCAGCCAGTCGAGGGTCGCACCTTCCATGAAGCTCAGGAAGCCCTCGAGTGCGACGCGTAGGGCGGGTGGCTCGGGCTGGCCGGGGAGGACCATTTCGGTGAACAGTGCGCGGTACTGAGCACGATGCGCAGCGATGAAGGCCTGTACTTCCGGGTCGGCGCCGAGGCCGCCGCTCATGATCAGTCGATAGGCCGGCTCGGCGTTGGTGGCGAAATCCAGATAGCGGTCGAGCAGTGCGGCGGTGAGGTCGTGCCCCGAGAGGTCGCCGGTGTGTGACTGCGCGTAGTCGAGTAGTTGGCGATGGAAGTCTCCGATGACGGCGAGATAGCACTGCCGTTTCGAGCCGAAGTAATAGAACAGCAGTCCCTTGGTGACGCCGGCGCTGGCGGCGATGTCGTCCATCGAGACGTCGTCGAATCCTCGGCTGGCGAAGCAGTCCGCCGCGGCCGCCAACAGTTCTGCTCGGCGGGCGGGATCGCGATGGCGGCGGGCAGTGGCTGTCATGACGCCTCCCGATCTTGACTTTCGGTCAAACTTCCTCCACGGTAGCAGCAGCGGTCATGTTTGACCGTTGGTCAAACTCTGGAAGGAGCCTCGCATGGCCGACCTGAAGCTGCGGGACGCTGTCGTGGTCATCACCGGTGGAGCCCGTGGGATCGGGGAACAGACAGCCCTCGCGTTCGCCCAGCGAGGAGCGCGGGTCGTCATCGGCGACATCGACGAATCGGCAGCCACGGATACCGCCGCCGACATCGGCCGCGGCGCACTGGGCCTGGGTCTAGACGTGTCGTCTCAGGACTCGTTCGGCCGATTCCTCGCCACCATCCAGGATCAGGTAGGACCTATCGACGTGCTGGTCAACAACGCCGGAATCATGCCGATCGGCCCGTTCACCGACACGAAGCTCGCGACCGTTCGCGCGACGCTCGACATCAATCTTTGGGGTGTCATGCTCGGCTGCCATCTGGTGTTGCCGGCGATGTTGCAGCGCGGTCATGGCCAGGTCATCAACGTCGCTTCCGCACTCGGGCGCATCGCCGGTGGCGGTGTCGCGGCCTACAGCGCAAGCAAGTTCGGGGTCATCGGCTTCACCCACGCTCTCCAGCAAGAAGTACGCGGCACCGGTGTGACGGCATCGGTCGTGGTCCCGGGGGTGGTCCGTACCGATCTGTCCAGCGGTGTCTCGCAGCGCGGCGTGCAGGTATCTGACCCCTCGACGGTTGCAGCGGCCATCGTGGAAACGAGCGTCAAAGCCCGGCCGGAGACAGTAGTTCCCAAGTCGGCCGGGGGGCTTATCCGAACCCTCGCCATGCTGCCGCCGCGTCTGCAACAACCGCTTCTGCGCTCGATCAACTACGACCGGGCTATGCGCGATATCGACTCCGGGCAGCGCGCCGGTTACCGCGACCGGCTCGCCAAGACCATCGACTCGCGCAGCGACTCGTGACCGTGGACCGCGTAGCGGCGTTCGCTCGCGAACGTGCGGCGGTGCTGAGTTTCTGCGGCGAACTCTCTGAGGCGCAGTGGCGCACCGACAGCGCCGCCCCGGGGTGGCGCGTGCAGGACGTCGTCGCCCACATGGGTGCCAGCTGCAAGGCGCTGTTCACACCGGCCGCCATCACTCTGTTCACCACACGGAATATCGAGCGTGCCAACGATCGCCCGGTCGAGACCCGACGTGATTGGTCAAGCCAGCGGGTACTCGCCGAATACGACCGGTGGAGCGCCTGGACACATAGGGCCGCCAAGGTTGTCGCCGGGACGCCGGCGCGCGGTTTGCCCACGCGTCTGGGGGAACTTGGCTCTTTCAAAATGGGTCTCGTCCTGCCCGGCGCGTTGGTGTTCGACCATCACGTCCATCTGCGTCACGACATCGCACCCGCTCTCGGTGTCGCTGCACCTCCTACGGACGCCGAGCGCATGATCGTCGTCGTGGAGTGGATGATGGCCGTGCTTGAAAACCAACTCAAGGCGGCACCCCCGTCGTGGCTGAGCGGCCCGGTCGCCCTCGACCTAGACGGCGGCGGAGGAGGCCGCTGCGGAAGAGCTGCGGCGACTCGAGCGGTCGCACCCCGAGGGGCCGCCCGCGGCGGCGATCGTGGAGCTGCTGCGCCAGCGGGGTT
>CAYFMA010000128.1:0-350 GCA_964344085.1 uncultured Mycobacterium sp. | reverse complement strand
GGAGGAGGCCGCTGGCGCATCCACCCCGACGGAGCCGTAACCGTCGATGACGTCACCAGACACGACGCAGTTGGCGCGGTTCGTGGAGACGTCCAAGCCTTCCCCTCCTGGGCCACCACCCGGAGCGGCTGGCGCAGCACCGATTTGGAACTCACCGGTGACGTCGAACAAGTCACCCGAGTGCTCGACTCAATCAACATCGTCTGAGTAGACATAGGTACGCGATCGGCTGTTGACGCCGTCAACAACTCCCACGTTCTCCCAGGTGTTTTCGCGTGCTCTGACGTACTCCCACGTCATCGCGACCAGCGTTTTCCCTGTTCAGGACGATTTCTAGAGCGGGTTCGATT
>CAYFMA010000127.1:0-5385 GCA_964344085.1 uncultured Mycobacterium sp. | reverse complement strand
GGAGGCAGGAATGACCACGTCGGTAATCGTTGCTGGAGCCAGAACGCCGATCGGCCGGCTGATGGGTTCGCTCAAGGACTTCTCCGGGACCGACCTGGGCGCGATCGCGGTGCGGGGAGCCCTGGAGAAGGCCGGCATCCCCGCCTCGCTGGTGGAGTACGTGATCATGGGCCAGGTGCTGACGGCCGGGGCCGGGCAGATGCCGGCCCGCCAGACCGCCGTGGCCGCCGGGATCGGCTGGGACGTCCCGGCGCTGACCATCAACAAGATGTGCCTGTCCGGCATCGACTCCATCGCACTGGCCGACCAGCTGATCAGGGCCGGTGAGTTCGACGTCGTCGTCGCCGGCGGACAGGAGTCCATGACCAGGGCGCCGCATCTGTTGATGGACAGCCGTGCGGGTTACAAGTACGGCGATGTCACGGTGCGCGACCACATGGCCTATGACGGCCTGCATGACGTGTTCACCGACCAGCCGATGGGAGCACTGACCGAGCAGCGCAACGACGCCGACAAGTTCACCCGCCTCGAGCAGGACGAGTTCGCCGCCGGATCCCACCAGAAGGCTGCGGCCGCGTGGAAGGACGGCGTCTTCGCCGATGAGGTTGTGCCGGTGCGGATTCCGCAGCGCAAGGGTGATGATCTCGAGTTCGCCGAGGATGAGGGCATTCGTGCCAACACCACCGCCGAGTCGCTGGCGGCCCTTAAGCCCGCCTTCCGCAAGGACGGCACCATCACCGCCGGCTCGGCCTCCCAGATCTCCGACGGCGGTTGTGCGGTCGTGGTGATGAACAAGGCCAAGGCCGAGGCGCTCGGCCTGGCCTGGCTGTGCGAGATCGGTTCGCACGGCAACGTCGCCGGTCCGGATTCCACCCTGCAGTCCCAGCCCGCCAACGCGATCAAGAAGGCCATCGCGCGGGAAGGCATCACGGCCGGTCAGCTCGACGTCATCGAGATCAACGAGGCGTTTGCCGCGGTTGCTCTGGCGTCGACCCACGAACTCGGTGTCGATCCCGAGAAGGTCAACCGCAGCGGCGGCGCGATCGCGATGGGTCACCCGATCGGGATGTCCGGGGCGCGGATCACCCTGCACGCCGCGCTGGAACTGTCCCGCCGCGGGTCGGGCTACGCAGCGGCCGCGCTGTGCGGCGCGGGCGGTCAGGGCGACGCCCTCATCCTGCGCCGGTGACGGTTACCAGAAGTTTGCTGGACTGCGCATCAGGCCAGGCCGAGCGGGTCCTGTGATGTTCGTCATATACGCCGACGTGACAGACTTGAACCTGTGACGCGACCTCGCCCAAGAGTCGGCCCCGCGATGGCCGGAGCGGTTGACCTGTCCGGTCTCAAGCAGCGGGCCCAGCAGCCCGGTGGTGGATCGGCGCCCGCCGGAGCGGTTGTGGTCACCGAGGCCACCTTCGAGTCGGAGGTCCTGGTTCGCTCCACCCAGGTGCCGGTGATCGTGGTGCTCTGGTCGCCGCGCAGCGAGGCCTGCGTGGCGATGGTCGACGCCTTGGCCGCCATGGCGGCGGCCGATGGCGGCAAGTGGGTGCTTGCGACGATCAACGTCGATGTCGAGTCGCGGGTGGCGTCGATGTTCGGTGTCGAAGCCGTGCCCGCCGTGATCGCACTGGCCGCCGGCCGGCCGCTGGACAGCTTCCAGGGTGTGCAGCCGCCGGAGCAATTGCGCGGGTGGATCGATGCACTGCTGGCGGCGACAGCCGGAAAGCTCAGCGGCGCTGCGGATTCCGCGCCGGAGCCGGTGGACCCGGAGCTGCTGGCCGCCCAGGATCTGGTGGACGCCGGTGATTTCCCGGCCGCGGTGGCGGCGTTCCAGGCGATCCTGGACAGGGACCCCAATCACGTCGAGGCCAAGGGCGCGCTGCGGCAGATCACCTTCCTGGAGCGGGCCAGCCTCCAGCCGCCCGACGCGATCGCCACCGCCGAGGCCGCGCCCGACGATGTCGATGCGGCCTTCGCCGCCGCCGATGTGCAGATCCTCAACCAGGATGTGGCCGGTGCCTTCACGCGGCTGATCGGGCTGGTCCGCCGGACCGCCGGGGATGACCGGACCAAGGTGCGCACCCGGCTGATCGAGTTGTTCGAGTTGTTCGATCCGGCCGATCCGGACGTCATCGCCGGCCGGCGCAACCTGGCCAACGCTCTGTATTGAGCCCGTTGCCGGAGCCCGATCAGGGCTCCTGGGCCGGCTCGAGCCAGACCGCCGAGGTCGGCGGCAAGACCAGCCGGGCCGAGGCCGGCCGGCCGTGCCACGGCTCATTGACGGCCTCGACGCCACCGAGGTTCCCGATCCCCGAACCGTTGTAGACCGTCGCGTCGCTGTTGAGCACTTCGCGCCACTCGCCGGGGTACGGCAGGCCCAGCCGGTAGTGGCTGTGCTCGCTGCCGGCGAAGTTGAACACGCACGCCATCACCGAACCGTCGGCCCCCCATCGCAGGAAGCTCAAGACGTTGGAGGCCGAGTCGTTGGCGTCGATCCAGGAGTATCCCTCTGACGTGGTGTCCTGGCTCCACAGCGCGGGCCGGCTGCGATAGAGGGTGTTGACGTCGGACATGAACCGCAGGATCCCGCCCGAGTAGCCGTTCTCGTCGAGCTGGAACCAGTCCACCCCGCGCTCCTCGGACCACTCCGCGCGCTGGCCGAACTCCTGGCCCATGAACAACAGCTTCTTGCCCGGATGGGCCCACTGGTATGCCAGCAGGCTGCGCAGCCCGGCGGCTTTGACGTGGTCGTTGCCCGGCATCCGGCCCCAGAGCGTGCCTTTTCCGTGCACCACCTCGTCGTGGCTGATCGGCAGCACGAAGTTCTCACTGAACGCATACAGCATCGAGAACGTCATCTCGTGGTGGTGATAGCTGCGATACACCGGGTCCCGGCTGATGTAGTCCAGGGTGTCGTGCATCCAGCCCATGTTCCATTTCATCGAGAAGCCGAGACCGCCAAGGTTCGTCGGGCGGGTGACGCCGGGCCAGGAGGTGGACTCCTCGGCGATCGTGACGATGCCCGGAGTCAGCTTGTGGACGGTGGCGTTCATCTCCTGCAGGAACTGCACGGCCTCGAGGTTCTCCCGCCCGCCATAGGCGTTCGGGGTCCAGCCACCGGCCGGCCGCGAGTAGTCCAGATAGAGCATCGATGCCACCGCGTCGACACGCAGTCCGTCGACGTGGAACTCCTGCAACCAGTACAGCGCGTTGGCCACCAGGAAGTTGCGCACCTCGGGACGGCCGAAGTCGAACACGTAGGTGCCCCAGTCCAACTGCTCGCCGCGGCGCGGGTCGGAGTGCTCGTAGAGCGCGGTCCCGTCGAAGCGGCCGAGTGCCCAGGAGTCCTTCGGGAAGTGTGCGGGCACCCAGTCGACGATCACCCCGATGCCGGCCCGGTGCAGGGCGTCGACGAGGTGGCGGAATTCATCGGGTGAGCCGAACCGCGACGTCGGCGCGTAGTACGAGGTGACCTGATACCCCCAGGATCCCCCGAAGGGGTGCTCGGCCACCGGCAGCATCTCGACGTGGGTGAACCCGTGTGCCACAACGTATTCGGTGAGCTGCTCAGCCAGTTCGCGATAGCTCAGACCGGGTCGCCAGGAGCCCAGGTGCACTTCGTAGGTGCTCATCGGCTCGAACACCGGGTTGATGGTGGCCCGGCGTTTCATCCAGTCCTGATCGTCCCAGCGGTAGTCCGACGAGAACACCCGGGAGGCGGTGTGCGGTGGGACCTCGGTGGCGAAGGCCATCGGGTCGGCCCGATCCGTCACTGATCCGTCGACTCCGTACACCCGGAATTTGTAGAATCCGTCGGCGGCGAATCCGGGCCAGAACAGTTCCCACACCCCGGACGAGCCGAGCACCCGCATCGGTGCGTCGTTGCCGTCCCATCCGTTGAACTCGCCGATGAGGCTCACGCCCTTGGCGTTCGGCGCCCACACCGCGAAGGACACCCCCTCGACCACGCCGTCGGCGGTGGTGAAGGAACGGGGATGGGCGCCGAGGATCTCCCACAGCCGTTCGTGACGGCCTTCGGCGAACAGATGCAGATCGACCTCGCCGAGGGTCGGCAGGAACCGGTACCCGTCGGCGACGGTGTGGGTGAAGGGTGTGCCGTCTTCTCCGGGGTAGCTGACCTGCAGGCGGTAGTCGACGAGATCGGTGAAGGGCAGTGACACCGCGAACAGTCCGGATCCCATGTGCGCCATCGGATATTGGCGGCCGCCGACGAGTGCGGTGACCTCGAGGGCGTGCGGGCGCAGCGCACGGATGACGGTCTCATCGCCGTACTCGTGCGCACCGAGGATCGAGTGCGGATCGTGATGCACCCCTGCCGCGAGCCGGTCCAGTTCGCCCGGCGGTGGACACAGATGGGGGTTGATCTTCGGCGTCGTCATGTCATTCCCGGCGTAACAGTTCGGCGCGGTGCTCGGCCGGGATCGCCGGCATGTTGATGATGTGCGCCACCGCGCGTGCGGGTTCCAGTCTCACGAAATTCGCCTGCCCCCACTGGTATTCCTCCCCGCTCACCTCGTCGCGGACCCAGAAGCGGTCATAGGGCTGCATTGCCAGCGCACCCATGTCCAGCCACAGGTTGCCCTGCTCGGCGCCGAACGGATTGAGCGTCACGACCACCAGCACGGTGTCCCCGGTCGCCGGGTCGAACTTGCTGTAGGCCAGCAGCGCATCGTTGTCGACGTGATGGAAGGTGATGGTGCGCAGCTGGCACAGCGCCGGGTGCAAGCGGCGGATCTCGTTGAGCCGGGTGAGGAACGGTTCCAGTGAGCGACCCTCGGCCAGTGCGCCGGCGAAGTCGCGCGGCCGCAACTCGTACTTCTCGGAGTCGAGGTACTCCTCACTGCCCGGCTTCACCGCGGTGTTCTCGAACAGTTCGAAACCGGCGTACACCCCCCACGAGGTGCCCATGGTGGCCGCCAGCACGGCCCGGATGGCGAACATTCCCGGGCCGCCGTGCTGCAGGCTCTCGTGCAGGATGTCGGGCGTGTTGACGAACAGGTTGGGCCGGGCATAGTCGGCGTGCTCGGCGATCTGGCGGCCGAACTCTTCGAGTTCCCACTTCGCGGTGCGCCAGGTGAAATACGAATACGACTGGGTGAAGCCGAGTTTGGCCAGACCGTAGAGCCGGGCCGGCCGGGTGAAGGCCTCCGACAGGAACAGAACGTCCGGATCGAGGGCCTTGGCCTGACCGATGAGCCAGGCCCAGAACTCGGCGGGCTTGGTGTGCGGATTGTCGACGCGGAAGATCTTGACGCCGTGGCCGATCCAGTGCCGCACCACCCGCAACACCTCGTGATAGAGACCCTCGGGATCGTTGTCGAAGTTCAGCGGATAGATGTCCTGATACTTCTTCGGCGGGTTCTC
>CAYFMA010000126.1:3433-5730 GCA_964344085.1 uncultured Mycobacterium sp. | reverse complement strand
CCATCAACGTCGGCGTCTCGGTCTCCCGCGTCGGTGGCGCCGCACAGATCAAGGCGATGAAAGAGGTGGCGGGCTCGCTGCGCCTCGATCTGTCGCAGTACCGCGAGCTGGAGGCCTTCGCGGCCTTCGCCTCCGACCTCGACGAGGCCTCCAAGGCTCAGCTCGAGCGCGGCGCCCGTCTGGTCGAGCTGCTCAAGCAGCCGCAGTACTCGCCGCTGTCGGTCGAGGACCAGGTGGTCGCGATCTTCCTGGGCACCAAGGGTCACCTGGACTCGGTTCCGGTCGCCGACGTCGGCCGCTTCGAGGCAGAGTTCCTCGAGCACATCAAGGCCGCCCACCCGGCAGTCCTCAACGACATCCGGGAGAGCCAGAAGCTCAGCGACGAGGCGCAGGACAAGCTCGATGGTCTGGTCGCCGACTTCAAGAAGGGCTTCGCCACCTCCGATGGCAGCTCGGTGGTTCCCGACGCCCACGTCGCGGCCATGGATGAGGCCGACGTGGAGAAGGAAGCCGTCAAGGTCCACAAGCCGGCTCCGAAGAAGTAGCGGCGAACCATGGCAGCCACACTTCGCGAACTACGCGGGCGCATCCGCTCGGCCGGGGCGATCAAGAAGATCACCAAGGCTCAGGAGCTGATCGCCACCTCGCGTATCGCCAAGGCGCAAGCCCGGGTGGAGTCGGCACGTCCGTACTCGACCGAGATCACCAACATGCTCACCAATCTCGCGGCGGAGTCGGCGCTGGACCACCCGCTGCTGGTGGCCCGCGAGAACCCGAAGCGGGCCGCGGTGCTGGTGGTGTCCTCGGACCGCGGCCTGTGCGGCGCCTACAACGCCAACGTGCTGCGCCAGTCCGAGGAGCTCATCTCGCTGCTGCGTGCGGAGGGCAAACAGCCGGTCCTCTATGTGGTGGGCCGAAAGGCGCAGGGCTACTTCAGCTTCCGCAACTGGAACATCACCGAAGCGTGGACCGGATTCTCCGAGCAGCCGACCTACGAGAAGGCGCTCGAGATCGCCGGCACACTGGTGGCTGCCTTCGTCGCCGGCGAGGATGACGAGGACGGCAAGCCCGGCGCCGACGGCATCCTCGGTGTCGACGAACTGCACATCGTGTTCACCGAGTTCAAGTCGATGCTCACGCAGAACGCAGAAGCGCGCCGTATCGCGCCGATGGAGGTCGAGTACGTCGGAGAGGACACCGGTCCGCGCACCCTGTTCTCCTTCGAACCCGACGCCACCACCCTGTTCGAGTCGCTGCTGCCGCGTTATGTCGCGACCCGCATCTTCTCGGCCCTGCTGGAGGCCGCGGCCTCGGAGTCGGCATCACGCCGTCGCGCCATGAAGGCCGCGTCGGACAACGCCGACGATCTCATCAAGATCCTCACCCTGATGGCCAACCGCGAACGTCAGGCTCAGATCACCCAGGAAATCAGCGAAATCGTCGGCGGCGCAAACGCTCTCGCCGACGCTTCGAAGTAAGGAAGAAAAGAATGACTGTGACCGCTGATAAGACCACCGCCGGCCGCGTGGTCCGGGTGACCGGGCCTGTCGTCGACGTCGAGTTCCCGCGCGGCGCCGTGCCGGAGCTGTTCAACGCTCTGCACGCCGACATCACCTTCGGCGCGATGGCCAAGACGCTGACCCTGGAGGTCGCGCAGCACCTGGGTGACAACCTGGTGCGCACCATCTCCATGCAGCCCACCGACGGACTGGTGCGCGGCAGCGAGGTGACCGACACCGGTGCCTCCATCTCCGTGCCGGTCGGCGACGGTGTCAAGGGCCATGTGTTCAACGCCCTCGGTCAGTGCCTCGACGAGCCGGGCTACGGCAAGGACTTCGAGCACTGGTCGATCCACCGTAAGCCGCCGGCCTTCGATGCCCTCGAGCCCCGCACCGAGATGCTCGAGACGGGCCTCAAGGTCGTCGACCTGCTGACCCCCTATGTCCGCGGCGGAAAGATCGCGCTGTTCGGCGGCGCGGGCGTGGGCAAGACCGTTCTCATCCAGGAGATGATCAACCGCATCGCCCGCAACTTCGGCGGCACCTCGGTGTTCGCCGGCGTGGGGGAGCGCACCCGCGAGGGCAACGACCTCTGGGTCGAGCTCCGGGAAGCCAACGTGCTCAAGGACACCGCCCTTGTGTTCGGCCAGATGGACGAGCCGCCGGGCACCCGTATGCGCGTCGCTCTCTCAGCGCTGACCATGGCCGAGTACTTCCGCGACGAGCAGGGCCAGGACGTGCTGCTGTTCATCGACAACATCTTCCGGTTCACCCAGGCCGGTTCCGAGGTGTCCACCC
>CAYFMA010000126.1:0-3423 GCA_964344085.1 uncultured Mycobacterium sp. | reverse complement strand
AGCTCCAAGAGCGCATCACGTCCACCAAAAAGGGTTCGATTACCTCGATGCAGGCCGTGTACGTGCCCGCCGACGACTACACCGACCCCGCGCCGGCCACCACGTTCGCGCACCTGGATGCCACCACCGAGCTTTCCCGCGCAGTGTTCTCCAAGGGCATCTTCCCGGCCGTGGACCCGCTGGCGTCGAGCTCGACGATCCTGCACCCGAGCGTCGTCGGTGACGAGCACTACCGGGTCGCCCAGGAGGTCATCCGAATCCTGCAGCGCTACAAGGACCTCCAGGACATCATCGCCATCCTCGGTATCGATGAGCTCTCTGAGGAGGACAAGCAGCTGGTGTACCGGGCGCGTCGTATCGAGCGCTTCCTGAGCCAGAACATGATGGCCGCCGAGCAGTTCACCGGACAGCCCGGCTCGACCGTGCCGCTCAAGGAGACCGTCGAGGCGTTCGACAAGCTCTGCAAGGGCGATTTCGATCACCTTCCCGAGCAGGCTTTCTTCCTCATCGGCGGACTCGACGACCTCGCGAAGAAGGCCGAGAGCCTCGGCGCGAAGGTCTAGGGACGAATATGGCCGAATTGACCGTCGACATCGTCGCTGTCGAACGCAAGATCTGGTCGGGCAAGGCGACGTTCCTGTTCACCCGGACCACCTCCGGTGAGATCGGCATCCTGCCGAATCACATTCCGCTGGTGGCTAAGCTCGTCGACGATGCCATGGTGCGCGTGGAGCGCGAGGGTGAGGACGATCTGCGTATCGCCGTCAATGGTGGCTACCTGTCGGTGACCGAAGCCGGTGTGACGGTCCTTGCTGAGAACGCCGAGTTCGCCTCGGAGATCGACGCGGACGAGGCAAAGTCCGACGCCGCATCCGATGATCCCCAGATCGCGGCCCGGGGGAGGGCGCGCCTGAGGGCACTGGGCCAGCTCGACTAGCCGGCGGTCATGAGCGCGTCGATGGAATTCATGGTCGCGCTCGTCGGTGTGCTGCTGCTCGTCCTTCTACTGCTCGGATACCGGCTCTGGAAGATGCGGCAGGGCGGAACGGCCGCGCTGCTGCGGGATACGCCGGCGGTCGGGGGCCATGGCTGGCGTCACGGCGTAATCCGTTACCGCGGCGACGAAGCCAGGTTCTACCGGCTGTCCAGTCTGCGTCCCTGGCCGGACCGGCGATTGACCCGGCGCGGGCTGGACATCATCGCCCGGCGCGCTCCGCGTGGCGACGAGTTCGATCTGATGAACAACGAAGTCGTCGTGATCGAACTCAACGACGCCTCGGCCGATCAGCAACGCGGTTATGAGATGGCACTCGATCGCGACGCGCTGACCGCATTCCTGTCCTGGGTGGAGTCCCGGCCCTCACCGCGTGCGCGACGGCGCACCGAACTCTAGGGTTTTCGCACCCTAAGGTTTTCGGGCGCCCGGCCCGCCCGGCTGCCACAGGACGTCCTCGCCGCCATTGGCCACCCGCGACAGGATGAACAACAGGTCGCTGAGGCGATTGAGATAGCGGGCGGGCAGTGGGCTCACGGTCTCCGGATATGCCTTCACCGCAGCCCAAGCCGAGCGCTCGGCGCGGCGGGTCACGGTACGTGCGACATGCAGCAGTGCCGACAACGCGCTGCCCCCCGGGAGTATGAACGAGTTCAGTTCGGGCAGGCCCTCGTTGTACTCGTCGCACCATCTCTCGATGCGGTCTACATAGGTCTGGGTGATCCGCAACGGAGGGTGCTCGGGGTCCTTGACCACGGGTGTCGCCAGGTCCGCGCCCGCGTCGAAGAGATCGTTCTGGATCCAGGTCAGCACATCGCGCAACGCGTCGTCGGGCGTTCCCAGTGCGATCGCCACCCCGAGTGCGGCATTGGCCTCATCGCAGCCGGCATACGCGATCAGTCTGGGATCGCTCTTCTCGACTCTGGAGAAGTCACTGAGGCCTGAGGTGCCGTCATCGCCGGTCCGCGTGTAGATGCGGGTCAGGTGGACTCCCATGAGCGCAACGGTACGCCGTCCTACCTGCCCTAAACTAACCGTGTGGGTGAACGTTTCCTGGTGACCGGCGGTAACCGGCTGTCCGGTGAGGTGGCCGTGGGCGGCGCCAAGAACAGCGTTCTGAAGCTGATGGCGGCCAGCTTGCTCGCGGAGGGCACCACCACCATCACCAACTGCCCGGACATCCTCGACGTTCCGTTGATGGCCGAGGTGCTGCGCGGCCTGGGCGCCAACGTCGAACTCGACGGGTCCACGGTTCGGATCACCTCGCCCGACGAACCCAAGTACGAGGCGGACTTCGCCGCGGTGCGGCAGTTCCGCGCGTCGGTGTGTGTGCTCGGCCCGCTCGTCGGCCGGTGCAAGCGCGCACGTGTCGCGCTGCCCGGTGGTGATGCGATCGGTTCGCGTCCGCTGGACATGCATCAGTCCGGTCTTCGTCAGCTCGGCGCCGAATGCAGTATCGAGCACGGGTGCGTGGTGGCCTCTGCCGATCACTTGCGCGGGGCGGAGATTCAGTTGGAGTTCCCGTCGGTCGGAGCGACGGAGAACATCCTGATGGCCGCCGTCGTCGCAGAGGGCGAGACGGTCATCCACAACGCGGCCCGTGAGCCCGACGTCGTCGACCTCTGCGACATGCTCAACCAGATGGGCGCACAGATCGAGGGCGCCGGCACCCCGACACTGCGGATCTCCGGGGTGGACAAACTGCATCCCACCGAGCATCGGGTGATCGGTGACCGGATCGTCGCCGCGACGTGGGGGATCGCCGCGGCGATCGCGCGCGGCGACGTCTCGGTGGTTGGGGTGGATCCGGCGCACCTGCAACTCGTGCTGCACAAGCTGCACGACGTGGGCGCCACCGTCACCCAGCACGACAACGGCTTCCGGGTGGTGCAGTATGACCGGCCGAAGGCCTGCAACGTCGCGACTCTGCCGTTCCCCGGATTCCCCACCGATCTTCAGCCGATGGCCATCGCGATGGCTTCGATCGCCGATGGCACCTCGATGATCACCGAGAACGTGTTCGAGGCGCGGTTCCGCTTCGTCGAGGAGATGATCCGGCTCGGCGCCGACGCCCGGACCGACGGTCACCATGCGGTGGTGCGGGGCGTTCCTCAACTATCCAGCGCTCCGGTCTGGTGTTCGGACATCCGCGCCGGCGCCGGTCTGGTGCTGGCGGGTCTGGTTGCCGACGGGGAGACCGAGGTCCACGACGTGTTCCACATCGACCGGGGCTATCCGACCTTCGTCGAGGACCTGGTCAGTTTGGGCGCGGAAATAGAACGGGTACACTGAGTGTTACGTCATTGGTGCACCGAACCCGGATGGGACGGCAGCACCGATTTGACCGCCTCCGTTGATACGAAGTAAGCTGGCAGGGTTGCCCTGCTCGCGGGCTTACAGCGGGTGTGTTGTTTGAGAACTCAATAGTG
>CAYFMA010000125.1:0-5821 GCA_964344085.1 uncultured Mycobacterium sp. | reverse complement strand
GCCGCCACCGTCGCCTGCGGCGTCCATGCCCTGGTCATACCCCTGGTCGAATCCGGAGTCGTAACCCTGGTCGAAGCCGGAGCCGTATCCGTTCTCGAATGCCGACGCGTTGTAGCCGATGCCGTGCATGCCGGAGAACATCGCGTCGAACAGCAGCACCGAGCCCATGGTCCAGGCGCCGGTTCGCAGGGCTGACTGCCACCACGGCTCGGAGTACCAGCCGGCCGGCACCGGCCGGCCCGCCACCCGGCCGCCGGGGTAGTAGTTGGGTGTGCGCTGAGTCGGGGTGGGGGAGGCCTCGATCTCGCGACCCTCGAACTGGATGCGGCGGTCCTCGGTCACCGTCCCGGCTGATTTCTGTCCGGCGATCGACTCGAGCTCAGGTCCGGGATCCATCCCCATCGCGGTGCGGGCCGCCCGCACGTAGTACAGGCCCTCGAGCGCGCTCTCCTTGGCCAGCATGGCCTGCTTGGCGGTCGTCGCCTGGTCGATCTGGGACGAGGCGGCGGTGAACCGCTCGGAGGCGTCGGCCAGCGCCTGCTGGGAGGCCGCGTCGGTTCCGGTCAGGTTGAGCACCTGGCCGCCGAGGCGTTCGATCACCCGTCGCGCATCGGCCTTGGCGTCGGCCAGGCTGGCCGCGTTGCGGCCACCGGAGGCTCGGGAGGAGCCCACCATCGAGAACGCGATGACGCCGATCACGCCGATCAGGAGGAGCAGCAGGACACCGTTCATGGTGTCCACACTACCGACGGGGTGCCGGTTCGCAGCCGGTTGAGAATTTGCGTCAGTGCACGCCGAGCAAGCGGTAGACCTCGTCGCTCAACGACGTGCTGCGCGGGTCTGCATTGCACTTGGTGGCGTCGAAGTAGTTCATGACATAGGCGTAGCCGATGCGATGCTCGAGGTCCACGAACCCGTAGGAGCCGCCGGACCCGCCGTGGCCGAAGCTGCCCGGGTTAGGGCCGGCCACACCGCGTTGGTTGAGCATGTAACCCATACCCCAGCCGTGGTCGGCGACCCGCGGTCCGAGCACGACGTCGGGATCGAAGCCGCCTTGGGAGACGCGCACCTTCTGAAGATGCTCTGAGGTCAGGATCTTCCCCTGGGCCAGCCCGTTGTAGAACGTCGCCAGCCCGAGCGCCGACACGTGACCGTTGGTGCCGGGGAATTCGCTGCGGCGCCACAGGGCGATGTCGTTGGACCCGAGTTCGTCGTCGGGGACGAAGCCCATCGCGATCGACAACGCAGCCATCGGGTGTTCGGTCAGCGACTCCGGGTGGCCGGGCGCGCCGCCGTTGGCCAGGACATCACGGATATGCGGCTTGTTGATCATCTCCGCGCAGCGGTGGTGCTCGGAGTCGGGAAGGCCGATGTGGACCTCGATACCCATCGGGTCGGCGATCTCGCGGCGCAGATACTCCCCGATGGTGCGGCCGGTGACCCGTCGGACCACCTCGCCGAGAATGAAGCCGAAGCTGACCATGTGATAACCCTGCGCGGTTCCGGGATCCCACCACGGGGCGCTGGCGGCCAGTCGCTGGCAGACCAGATCCCAGTCCGGGGTCTCGCTCCAGTCCATCCGGGTGCGCGGACCGATCACCCCGGAACGGTGCCCGAGCACCTGGGCGATCGTGATGTCCTGCTTGCCGGCCTGGCCGAACTCGGGCCAGTACCTGGCCACAGGGGCGTCCAGATCGATCTCACCTCGGTCTGCCAGCAGGTGCAGGCAGGTGCTCGTCAAACCCTTGGTGCCGGAGAAGATGCTGGCCAGGGTGTTCTCCCGCCAGTGGCGCCGGCGCCGGGCGTCGGCGTAGCCGCCCCACAGATTGACCACGAGGTCGCCGTCGACCCACACCGCCACGGCGGCACCGACCTCGTCGTGGTGGGTGAAGTTGTTCTCGAAGGCGTCCCGGACCGTCTCGAATCCGGCTGCACACGTGCCGCCGATGGGGATCTGACGCATTCCTGGGCCCCTTTGGGTCGGTGCTCCCGCCCCGGTCGGGTGATGGGAATCGACCCCGAATCTACGGTCGCGACGGAGGCTGCAGAAGGCGCGAGGCCAATCGCTGCGGAACCGCTACCGTGTCGTTACCAGGCCCGATGCCGTTTCCGGCACCGGTTCCGGCCAGTGGAGCGGGCGACGGGAATCGAACCCGCGTAGCTAGTTTGGAAGACTAGGGCTCTACCATTGAGCTACGCCCGCGTGCTTGCGCGTGCCCAAATGTACCGGCGTCCGCCGGTCCGATTCCACTCGGACCCCGGATGGGTCCGGGGACCGATTCTGATCGGCCCCCCATCATGGGCCCCGGGGTCCGATTCTGATCGGACCCCCATCTGGCCGTAGGATCGCGGGCGCGAGCAGCAGCGGGGTGTAGCGCAGCTTGGTAGCGCATCCGCTTTGGGAGCGGAAGGCCGCAGGTTCAAATCCTGTCACCCCGACACGCCCAAAACGCAGACGTCAGACGACATGAGGAGCACCACCGTGAAGAGCACCGTCGAGAAGTTGAGCCCGACCCGGGTTCGCATCAACGTGGAGGTGCCCTTCACGGAACTGCAGCCGGACTTCGAGCGCGCCTACAAGCAGCTCGCCCAGCAGGTGCGTCTGCCCGGCTTCCGTCCCGGTAAGGCCCCGGCCAAGCTGCTCGAAGCCCGCGTCGGCCGCAGCGCCGTGCTCGACCAGGTGGTCAACGAGGCGCTGCCGGCCCGCTACAGCGAAGCGGTGACGGCCAACGAACTCAGCCCGATCGGCCAGCCGGACATCGACGTCACCAAGATCGAGGACGGCGAGCACCTGCTGTTCACCGCCGAAGTCGACGTCCGCCCCGACATCAAGCTGCCCGACCTGGCGAAGCTGAAGATCTCGGTCGATCCGATCGAGGTCACCGACGAGGAGGTCGACGCCGAGTTGGAGTCGCTGCGTGCCCGTTTCGGCACCCTCAAGGGTGTCGAGCGAGCCGCCAAGGACGGCGACTTCGTCTCGATCGACCTCAGCGCGACGGTCAACGGCGAGGACCTGCCCGAGGGCCGGACCGAGGGTCTTTCCCACGAGGTCGGATCGGGTCAGCTGATCGAGGGTCTGGACAAGGCCATCATCGGTCTGTCCGAGGGCGAGTCGGCCACCTTCACCACCAAGCTCGTCGCCGGTGACCATGCGGGTGAGGATGCTGAGGTGACGGTGACGCTGAAGTCTGTCAAGGAGCGCGAGCTGCCCGAGGCCGACGACGAATTCGCCGGAATGGCAAGCGAATTCGACACCATTGGTGCGCTGCGCGAGAACCTCACCGAGCAGGTGCGCCGGGTCAAGCGCATCCACCAGGCCGAGACGATCCGCGACAACGCGCTGGAGAAGCTGCTCGAGCTCACCGAGGTGCCGCTGCCGGAGGCCATCGTCCAGTCCCAGGTCGACGCCGCGTTGCACAACGCGATTCACGGTCTGGACCACGACGAGGACAAGCTGGCCGAGGCGCTGGAGGCCGAGGGCAGTTCCCGCGAGAAGTTCGACGCCGACAACCGCGAGGCCGCCGAGAAGGCCGTCAAGACTCAGCTGCTGATGGATGCCATCGCCGACGAGCTGGACATCCAGGTGGGCCAGAACGACCTGACCGAGCGGGTGGTGCTGATGAGCCGCCAGTACGGCATCGAGCCCCAGCAGCTGCTGCAGCTGCTGCAGCAGAACAACCAGCTGCCTGCGGTCTTCGCCGACGTCCGGCGCGGCCTGACCGTCGCGGCCGTGGTCGAGAAGGCCACGGTCACCGACACCGCCGGCAACGTCGTCGACACCAGCGAGTTCTTCGGCACCCCGGCTGCTGTCGAGGCTGCGGCCGACGCCCCGGCCGAGGACGAGTAACGCCCAGAGCGAAAGCGCGTCGCACCGGGAAGTGCGGCGCAGCCTGGTTGGTTAGGGTCAAGCAGAAGTCAAGTTCGAGAAAGCGGGTATGAAGTCGTGACTCACATGCGTTCAGGCGCTGCTGGGCTGAACCTCCAGGACTCGGTGTACGAGCGGTTGCTCGCCGAGCGGATCATCTTCCTCGGCTCGCAGGTCGACGATGACATCGCCAACCGGCTGTGCGCGCAGATCCTGCTGCTGGCCGCCGAGGATCCCACCAAGGACATCTCGCTCTACATCAACTCCCCGGGCGGCTCGATCAGCGCCGGCATGGCCATCTACGACACGATGGTGCTCGCCCCGTGTGACGTCGCCACCTATGCCATGGGCATGGCCGCCTCGATGGGGGAGTTCCTGCTGGCGGCCGGTGCCAAGGGCAAGCGCTACGCGCTGCCGCACGCCCGGATCCTCATGCACCAGCCCCTCGGCGGCATCACCGGTGGTGCAGCCGACATCGCGATCCAGGCCGAGCAGTTCGCCTTGATCAAGAAGGAGATGTTCCGGCTCAACGCGGAATTCACCGGCCAGCCGATCGAGCGGATCGAAGCCGACTCCGATCGCGACCGCTGGTTCACCGCGCAGGAAGCCCTGGAATACGGCTTCGTCGACCACGTCATCACCCGCGCGCACATCTCGGGAGCGAACAATGTCTGATCGGATGCCAATGTCTCCGGCCGATCCCCGGCTCGCGCCGCAGGCGCGCTACATCCTGCCGTCCTTCGTGGAGCACTCCAGCTGGGGTGTCAAGGAGTCGAACCCCTACAACAAGCTCTTCGAGGAGCGCATCATCTTCCTCGGCGTGCAGGTGGATGACGCCTCGGCCAACGACATCATGGCCCAGTTGCTGGTGCTCGAGTCCCTCGATCCCGACCGCGACATCACCATGTACATCAATTCGCCCGGCGGCTCGTTCACCTCGCTGATGGCGATCTACGACACCATGCAGTACGTCCGTGCCGACATCCAGACGGTCTGCCTCGGGCAGGCCGCCTCCGCCGCGGCCGTTCTGCTGGCCGCCGGCACGCCGGGCAAGCGCCTGGCGCTGCCGAACGCGCGGGTGCTGATCCACCAGCCGTCCCTGGGTGGTGTCATCCAGGGCCAGTTCTCCGACCTGGAGATCCAGGCCGCCGAGATCGAGCGGATGCGCACCCTCATGGAGGAGACCCTGGCCCGCCACACCGGCAAGGACCCCGCCGTCATCCGCAAGGACACCGACCGCGACAAGATCCTCACCGCCGATCAGGCCAAGGAATACGGGATCATCGACACCGTGCTGGCCTACCGGAAGTTGTCGGCGACCAACGCTTAGGCGCGGTTCCGCTTCGATAACAGGCGCGACACGCCAGAGCCACGCCCGACGCGTCGCAATGGCGGGAGGCTGACGACGGGCTATGTTCTCGAATACCAACAACGCTATTCGTGTTTATCGGTCGAGGGTTCTCGGCTCAGCGGGTAGCGTCGAGGCTGACCAACATCGAAAGTAGGGGCACACCACCATGGCGCGCATCGGAGACGGCGGTGACCTGCTGAAATGCTCATTCTGCGGAAAGAGCCAGAAGCAGGTCAAGAAGCTCATCGCCGGCCCCGGCGTCTATATCTGTGACGAGTGCATCGACCTCTGCAACGAGATCATCGAAGAGGAACTCGCCGATAACGACGATGTGAAACTCGATGAGCTGCCCAAGCCGGCCGAGATCCGGGAGTTCCTGGAGAACTACGTCATCGGGCAGGACACCGCCAAGCGGACGCTGGCCGTCGCGGTCTACAACCACTACAAGCGCATCCAGGCCGGGGAGAAGCGGGACCCTCGCTCCGAGCCCGTGGAGCTGGCGAAGTCCAACATCCTGATGCTGGGTCCGACCGGCTGCGGTAAGACCTATCTGGCCCAGACGCTGGCCAAGATGCTCAACGTCCCGTTCGCCATTGCCGATGCCA
>CAYFMA010000124.1:0-5925 GCA_964344085.1 uncultured Mycobacterium sp. | reverse complement strand
CCACGGACTTCGCCGATTGCTAATGCAACTCGACGCCGCCTCTTCAAAAGCCGATAACACCGGCGATAGCGGAATTTGTCAGACCCACACGAAACACTCGCCACATGACCACTTGGCGCGATATCTCCGATCAGCTGACGCCTTCCCAGATCGAACTCCTCGAGTGGCTCGAGGGGGACCCGCTCAACGGCCTGCTGGCCAAGCCCGAGCAGCACCTCACGTTCGCCCGCGGCTGGGCCAGCGAGAACCTCGAGCAGAATCTCCACGCCGACGTGACACCGCCGGCCAACGCCGTCGAGGTCGCGGAATGGCGCAAGTCGAAGACCGGGGTCCGGTGCCGCAGCTACCGATCCGCGGTGACCGGGATCGCCGGCCTGGACATCACCCTGGAGTTCCACGGAACGCAGTACACCGATGGCCACATCGAGTGCCGCATGGGGCTGTCGGGCGACAGCCTCGCCGACCTCGGCCCCTCTGACGCCCGAGAACTCGCGGACGCGTTGCTGGCCGCGGCCGAAGAGAGCGAAGGCCGATAAAACCTAGGCCCGCCTCGCGAAACCTCTTGCAATTCAGCAACTTTCATGTTATAATTCCGGCATTGCACGCCGTTACACGGTTGCCAGCCCTGGAGTGGCACCTGGCCGCGAGCAGTCAACCTCACAACATATCGGTAGCACGGTTGCCGGCTCATGCCGTCAGCCGGTGACCGGTCTGTTGTCGACCCTGCTCCCAGAAAGAGGCGCTCATATGGCCAACGACTGCAATCTGCCCGATCCGTACCCGCGTGCGCATCCCCGCCTGCGGGAATTGACCTTCAACGCACTGGGCTGGCTGCACCGCACCACCGAGGCAATCGGGCATCCCCGGTTCGATGAGTCCGCCCGGCGAACCCAGTTCTACATCGACAGGGTCCTCGTGGCGGCCAAGACGCCGGGCGAGCGGAAGTTCGCGACAGCGATCTCGGCGGCCCTGGAGGGGATCATCGAGTCCGACGGCGATGCCAACGGGTTGCTAAGCCAGTGGGCCACCGACGTCGATCCTGGCGTCGTCGTCGAATTCGACCAAGACGTCACCGAGGAGGGCTGAACAAGGCTCCCGGCCTTTCAGTCCGTCCAGTCCGACGGAGTCGGCGAGACGACCTGTGGGTCGTGCGGGACGTAGTTCTCGAAGCTCATCTTCGCCTCGCCGTTCCAGCGGTAGGCAACGAGCGTGCCGGGCTTGGTCGCACTGAAGTCGACGCACGCGGTGTAGGTGGTCCAGTCGTCGCGTTCGGCCGGCTCCCACTCGCGCCAGTAGTGGCCGTAGAAGAGCGGCACCGTGTCTTTGTAGGTAAAGGCCAGGTACTTGGGATCGACGTCACGCGGCTCGTACATCGGATAGTCCTCGTAGTCGTCTTCACCGTGCTTGAGCTTGGCCCCGCGAAGTTCGGCCAGTGCCGGCAGGGTCGAGGCGTCGTGGTCCCACCACTTGATGCGGGCGTCCTTGCGGAACTTCTTCGCCTCGAAATCCCAGTACGGTTCCATGTCGTAGTCCACGAGTGGGATCTCCGGGCCCTTGAGTAGCACCTCGATGGCCTTGTGAAGGTCGGTGCCATTTGTCATCGCCTCGGCGAAGTGCTCGGGGGTCGACAAGCGGCCCGCATAGTCGGTGGCGTGCAGGACGGTCCGCATCGACTCTTCGTGCCAGCAGGCGTGGACCACTCGGATCCCGCCGATCTCGAGCCAGAGTGGCAGGGTCTTGAACCACTCGACCCAGTACGCCTGCTCCTCGACACTCATGGCGAGGAATTCCTTGTGCTGTTTCCGATTGTGATCTGAGTGCTCGCGGAGGTGCTTACCGTTGTGCTCGGTGGCCCAGGTGATCGCGTTGAACTCGTGATTACCCATCACGGCCCTGGCGCTTCCGGCGTCGACCATCGCCTTGACCAATTGCAGCACTTCCCGCTGTTCCCTACCCCGGTCGATGAGGTCCCCGACGAACACGGCCGTGTGTTCGGGGTGGCGGTACACGCCTGATTCGTCCCGCCGGTAGTCGAGTTTGCCGAGCAACGCCTCAAGCTTCGTGGCCTTGCCGTGAACATCGCCGATGATGTCGTAGCCCATCTCACCCTCCCTCTTTTCGTCTTTGCCTTCTCTCTCCACCTCTTACAGCAATCAGCGCGTGAATATTATTCCCGGCGTTAGATATTCATGCTCTGCTTGAGCGGGTCACTGTGTCTCCGGTGTCACCCACGAATGGAAGATCGGCACGCCCTCCCACGCCCCACCGCGGGCGATCGCGACGACGGCGTGAGGCCGGTCGAAGGTGACGTCGACGTGGCGGACGGTGCGCTCGACGAACTGCGGGACGCCGGTCGCCGCGATACCCAGGCCGGTGACCGCGGCCGCGGTGAAACCGGAATCGTCGTAAGCCGCGGTGGCGGCTTGCGTGCACTCGAACGGTCCGCCGGTCAAGTCCGGAACAGCCTGCTGAAGTGACGTGACGATTTCTCTCACGCCGGGAGCATTGGTCAGTTGGCTGACGCAATCGGCGTTCCACTGCGGAAGGTAACTGCGCCAGATGACCTCGCCTTGTGCGGGCGCTTCCCAGCTGACGAACTGCTGGGTCATATCACGCACCGTCCAGGCATGCCCGTCGACGAGGTCGAACCCGGGGTACTCCGCGTGCCACAGCCCGCCCTGGTTCAGTTTGTCGACCACCTCATCGACGGCCCGCCACACCTCACGCGGTGAAACATCCGGTGCAGCTATCACGCTGACGACATCGACACCGTCCTCGCTGAACGGTTTGGCCACGGCGACGCGCCCGGCTGCCTGGGTGTCGACAAGGGTCTGCAATCCGTCATCGAGAACCAGCATCCCGTTTCGATTGGTACGAAGTTTGTCCGTCCACTGCGGCTGAAGCACCACGGCGGTGGCGAAGACCAACAGCATCTCCGGGGTGAGCTTCAGCGGGAAATGCTTGATCAGATCGCGGGTGTTCTCGGCCGCCCATCGGTCGAGGCCGGCCTGGTCGGGCATCGCCTCGATCGGCACGGCCAACGTGATGTCCACGTCGACCTGCGACCACGCCCCGAGAGCCGTGGCAATGGTCTTGTGCGGAGCACGGAGCAGTTCCTGCGCCAACGCCGCGGCCTGCTCACACGAGATCCCGATCGCCTCCGCGAGCGCCTGCCGGCGCGTACCGGACGCAAGCGGAGCGAGGTGTGCCAGCAGCAGCCAGAGCCCCGCGTAGGACACCGCCGGCGCCGTTGTGGTGCCCACGCTGTCGCGGACCAGTTCGGCATACCTCGTCATCAGAGCCGCGGTGGACAGCCGGGTGGCGGCCGTCCACTGCGAGGAGTCGTCACCGAAATATCTCTTCTGGCCGCACGTCAGACACTCGGTAGACCAGTCGTCCCTGCTGACGCAACATCCGCCCAGCCTGACGCCGGGCCGACTGCCCAACTCTTCGACCATCTCCAGGCTCGGCAGGCCATAAGCCACATGGTGAAGCGCGGTCGACCCGCACTGACCGCATGCGGTGACCTCGGCCTGGACCTGCTTTTTCTTCCTCATGAACTCCCCCTTGACTAGTTTCTAATCGGCTTTGGGCTTCAAATGCCGAAACTGGTTGTAGTGCGAGGCGGTAGGACTGCCGCACTTGCGGACGTAGCGAGCGATCAACCCGCGGTCCTCGGCATCCTTACTCCGGTATTCGGGGATCGACTCCGCATCGAGGTTGGCCGGATAGAAACCCGGTTCCTCGTTGAGTCGGGCGCGCAGAGTCGCCGCATCGATGTCGTCACTCATGACGGACTCCCGGTCATCCGGGCCCCTCACGGGGCGCTCTTGCCTGCACCTGCGTGGCGCCGGCCGCTTCGTCATCCGAGCCACCCACGAACGTGGGGTTGGCGCACCGCCCAGTCGGAGCTTGGCGACGGTGTCTCGTGAAGCCAGGCCCATGATACCTGGGGGCCAGGACAATTCGGCTCAACGAACCACTGCCGTACGGTGCAGCATGCACGTGCTCAGCGCGGTGATCGCACGATCACTCCGCTCACGCGGACTCACCGGACCATCGATCGATCATCCTCTGCAAATTCGGGCTGATGTCGTAATAGCCGACGATCAGGACGTCCAGGCCGGCCTGCTCGACGACTCCCATGGCTCGCTCGATGGCGTCCCGAATCCAATCCGGATCATTGCCGAACGCTCCGCCGCCGACGGTGGTCAGCAGAACCGTGTTCGAACCACCCTTGCTCGCCTGCTGCGCCGCAGCCAGAAGCGTGGCCTCGTAGGTGGCTTCGAGGACCAGGCGGGCGAACGGCTCCCACAGCTGATTGGACAGCCGCGGATTCAGAAGCGGAAGCGCCGAACAGAAGGCCTGCGAGACTCGGGGCCGAGGGTCCGCATCGGAGTCGGTGACTTCGACATCGCGATGCAGACCGATTGCGAGATGACCACGAAGTTCGTTCCGCACGTCCTCAGTGGATCGGTCCAGCAGTTCGCCGATCGCCGCCAGTCCTTCAGCCGTGGCCAACGCATAGCCGTTCCGCATGGTCCACAACCGGTCGACGGGCAGGCCGATCAGTTCCGACAGTGCGGCGCCAAGGCCGGCCAGGTTGTCGACCTGACGGTCGGCCGTCTGCCCGACACCGTCACCGATCGGAACGAAGTAGTTGCGGTAGATGGTGGCCGCACCGGCCGCGATCGCACACGCGGGCCCCTGGGTGGGGTCGCCCGCATAACCTGTGACCCCTGCCTCGGGCGTGACACGCTCGTGAACCATCTCCAGCACGTTGAACTGCGAGGCGACCTGGAACAGCGCGCCCTCGAATCGCGGATCCCGGTGCAGCCGGCGCGCTTCACCGACGATCCCGCTAAGCGAACTGCGCTGTCCCCGAGCCGGATTGACCCGGGCGCGCAGCTCGGCCAGCGTCGGCAGCGTGAGCTCGCCGATGCCGTAACGCTTGCCGTTGACCAGCGAGACCAGTTCGGACCCCTCGACCGACAGTCTGCGCTGGGTGGACTCGTACCCGTCCTCGCGGAAGCCCACGAGCCGTTCGAACCACGTCTTGCCAGCCTCTCGACGCTCCGCGCGGCGGCGCAGGACATCGTGTTGCTCCTGGGTATCGGGCACCGGGTGATGAGCCTTCCTGGTACCAGCGCGCAGTTCCTGCATGCGATCGATTACCTCGGGGTAACCCAGGCCCTCGGTTTCGATCAGCCAGGAACCCACCACCGTTCCAGTCCGACCTTTGCCACCCCAGCACGCCGTGAGGACCGTCCTGCCGGCATCGAGCTCTGCATTGATGTAAGCCAGGATCTCGTCATAGCCGGCATCGGTGATCGTCTTGGTGTCGGGGATGGGAAAACGCTTGTACCTGACGTCGGAGCCGAGCAGCCCGTTATAGGGCACCATCGGCGATCCATCCCAGGTCGGCTCACCAGGCTCGGTGAGATCGACGAAGGAGTTCACTCCAGCGTCGAGAAGCACCTGAAGCTTGGCCAAGGCCTTGTCTTGATCCTTGTGGCCCGGGTACTCGGTGGCCAGAAAGCGGCCGTTTCGGATCCACCATCCGTGCACAAAATCATCGTGTTCCCACGACGGACGGTTGTCGTTGTTGTTGTTGTTGTTAGTCATAGATGTCTCCTTGAAGTTGGTTGGTTGATGGACGCGGAGCCGGCCGGGGTTAGATCTGACATTCCGTCCACTCGTCGAAGCGCGCGACGCTGAACATCACATGCGCGCTGCCGAGCCACCGCGGCGGCACGATCAGCGCCCGCAGATCCGGAAGCCATTCCGCGGCGTTGCCGTACTGCTGCAGGGCCCCGATGAGATCGCAGACACGGTGGTTCCAGCCGCGGACCATCGAGTCCGAGCCACGCAGTTCGATCACCTCGTCATCGCGCACCGAGGCGGTGACGTCGATGCCGACGGTGT
>CAYFMA010000123.1:270-6256 GCA_964344085.1 uncultured Mycobacterium sp. | reverse complement strand
GAGGCGGCCGAGGCCTATCCCGAAAAGGGAACGCTGGAGGAGCTCGGCGCCGCCGACTTTGCCCTCTGGGCCGCGATCATCGACGGCTCGGGGAATATCTGCTATCGGCTGTCCCTCAACACCGGCAAGCGCGCCATCGACTTCGTCAGTCGCGAGATCTTCCAGGCCGCCAACGCCGAGGTGTACGGCGATCGCAAGTCGCGACTCGAGGTGGCCGCAGCCATCACCCGACGCGACGCCGACAAGGCCTACGACCTCGCCGAGAAGCTTCTGTCGCAAGTGATCGATCAGCTGCCGTCCTGAGCGCCCGCCGGGCATGGTCGTCAAAACCGTTGCCGCTCAGGCGCAGTGGACGTTCGGGGGAGCGCCTCGGCGGGCCCACTCGCGAACGGGGATGGCGTGGGAGATGACGCCGATCGCGCCGCCGAGTATCGGCCACACCGGCCAGAAGTACCAGGCGCCGACACCGACGCCGACCGCCAGCCAGATGCCGAGCATGAGTAGCGACACCGCGAGGTAGCTCAACAGGTGAATCCGCACCCCGCGACGGGCGGCGGCCACCCGCACGGCGCGGCGTCGTGGGCTGTGCCGGCTGATTCGCGCGACCGGCAGGTCGGCGGTGAGTTGTTTCAGCGCTCCGCCGGTATCGGCGGCGAAGGCCTGCTGTAGTCGGCTCTCGTATTCGGCGATTGAGAGGTAGCCCTGGGTGAACGCCTCTCCGAGGTGGGTCGCAGTGCGCTCCCGTTCGGCATCTCCGGCCCGCACCGGTTGCGGTGTAGTGGCGGCCATGTCAACTCCTTTGACAGTGTCAAACAGGTGCCGATAGCGTTGCACGCGTGTTTGACACTGTCAAGCCATGGAGAATCGGGCCCATGACGTCGCCGACCGGGACCCGCGAGGCACTGCTCGCCGCCGCCCGGACTGAGCTGACTGAGCACGGCCGGGCCGGCATCAGCCTGCGTGCCGTCGCCCGCCGCGCGGGTGTATCGCACGCCCTGCCCAAATATCATTTTCAGGACCGGGCGGGCCTGCTGACCGCGATCGCGACGGAGGGATTTCTGGCGCTCAGGGACGCGTTTTCTCAAGTGTCCGAACAGGATCCGCAACAGCGTCTCGCCAAACTGGGTCAGGTCTACGTCGACTTCGGTCTGTCCCATCCGGCTCTGTTCGACCTGATGTTCCAGCCCGCCGAACTACACCCCGGCGACCCTGCTCTGCGTCAGGCTCAAGGTGAAGCCATCGGTCTGCTGGCCGCTGCCGTGAGTGGGGCCGCACCGACGGACGCGACTCCCTCGGGGGCTCCAATGCTGGCTCTTGCCAGCTGGGCATTGGTGCACGGACTTGTTGTCCTAGCCCGCGACGGCGCGCTCCAGTCCAGGGCGGGGACCGATGCGGGTGACGGCATCGAACTCAGCCACCAGATCGCAGATCTGTTTGCGGCCTTCGTCTTCGAGCGCCTCGGTGACGGACCGAATTCGCACTGACGCTGTGTCCTCTGGACACGGACGCTGATTCACTGTTCACTGGTTACACCATCACACCAGAACGGATGTAGCTCATGAAGATCCTCGGATCAGCCCTCCTGGCCGCGGCGTTGACGATCGGTTCGTTCACGATGGCATCAACGGCTCAGGCCGATTGCCGCGACTGCGGGATCGGGCCGGCAGGGCCGGTCGGAGCTGGCGGGGTCGGCGGGCCCGTCGTAGGTCCTGCCGGGCCCTACGGAGTCGGCGGCCTTGGACCGGTAGCCGGACCCGCCGGCCCGGTGGGTGTGGGGGGCGCCGTCGGCCCGGTAGGTGCGGACCCTCTCGCCGTCGCTGCCGTCACTCCGAACTACGTCATCCCCTACGGCTACCCTCTGGTGCCCGCCTACCCGGGGGAGATCCCCTGCTACACCCCCGACGGTCAGCCCTATTACACCCCCGGTGCTGACCCGTGCCTGTGCTTCTCCACGACGACCGGCGATGTCATTCCCTGCTGACGCGCGGCGGCACGTGCGCGGGGCGGGCAACGGGGATGGCGTGATGACGATGCTCAAAATCGCCGGGCATTCGGCATCTGCTTTGTTCGTCCTTGGTTTGGCCCTTGTTGCCCCATCGGCCACCGGCATCGCCCGCGCCGATCGCTCAGACGCTGGCACACCCGCTGCCGACACCGCATCGGAAAGGGCGGTATCGGTTCGTGGACACGCCAGCCGGGCAGGAGCCGGGTCGATTCTGGTGGGTTCTCGTGGCGTCGGGGCTTACCACTCGCCGCAACCGGCGAAATCTGCCGCACCAATCAGCCCGCAGGGTCGCGTCGACCTGACGGTGACACCGAGGCCTCCTATGGCCGCCGGTCCTGATCCTGCACAAGCTGTCCCACGGTCAGCGGAACTTGCCAAAGCTGTTGCTGCGGAGGTGCTTTCGGCTGCACCGGCTGCCGTTCCGGCACCGCCGGGCGTGCTCCGTGCCGGCACTGCGGTGGCGGTCGGACCGAAGGAGCCGCTGACGAACTGGCTCTCAGGTCTGCCGGCCAATCCGATCACCGATTTTGTGTCGGGTGTACTGCTGATTGCGCGGCGCGCCATGACTCCAGAGTCGTCCGGCGTTGCTCATCAGGGGACTACGGCCTCGGCCGTCGCTGCTGCGGGCGGAACCGGCACCGGTCCCGTCCTCACGAGCATCACCAGCTCGCTGGGCAGCACAGCCCTCGTTCTGACCTTCGACGGGCCGTTGCGGCCTGACACGGCGACCGATCTGGCCAACTACGGCATCACCGGCCCGTCGTGCGCCAATCCGGAATTGGTGACGTCGAGCGGCCCGGCGGTGAACGTGATCACCGCCCAGTACAGCGACCTCTCGACGACGTCCTCACAGGTGACGCTCACCCTCGCCCAGCCGTTGCGACAGGGCATTTTCTACCGCATCTTCATCAACGGCAATCCGCCGATCATCAGCGGCGATCCGAGCTCCCATCCGCTGACCGGCGGCGGCGATGTCGGCAATGCCAATTTCGGGGTCACCTTCGACGGCGACAACGACGAGACGGCGTGCGGCAACTTCTACGGGTTGTTCGCCGTCGGACGACGACTGACCTTCACCGACTCCAGCGGGGACCGGGTGTCGCTGTCGGCTGCGCGCGGCGGGGCGCTCAACGTCTGGCGGGAACTCAACGGTGACATCGACCAGATCACTGCGCTGCCGGGAACCACGGCCATCACTGGATCTGTGGCTCCCGCTTACAACAGCACCGGCACGGTCTACATCGGCTCGGTGACGGTCCCCGTCCCCGCGCCGCTGAGTCTCAATGGTGCCGCCGACAATCTGCCGGCGTCTTTCGTGACCGTGCCTGCAGGCGGGCTGCCTGCTCCGCCACCCGTTCCGACGGCCACATCGCCGACGCCGGTGCCGGCGACGAGCCAGAACCTGCCTTACACGCTGAACATCGCGCCGGTCAGTGCTCCCGGTATCACAAACCTGCCGGGAATCCAGGGTGGCGTCTACGCGCAGATGGCACCGTCGGATTCCTATCCCAGCGGTCTCTGGCTGGTGTTCGGCGGCAGAACCAACGGCTTGCACAACTTCTCGCCCAGCGGCGAACAGAGCTTTCCGCCCAGTTTCCAGAACGGCGTCATCTACGTTATCAATCCGACCAACTGGCAGGTCTGGTCACGGCCCTGGAGCCAGACGGACGTCGCGCCCGCGGTGTACAACTCGCTCAGTTCCGCCGACCAGGAGTACTACCAGGCCGGAGACAGGCTCTACACGATGGGTGGTTACTCCAAGCCCGGGACCGTTCCGTTCACCGGCGACGTCAGCATCTTGAGCAAGACCGTGTCTGTTACCAGTGGTTTGGAGAAACTCAATGTTGGGCAGTCGGTTTCGGGGGTACTGCCGTATCCGTCGGGCCAGGAGATCTTCCCGCCGGGGACGACGATCACCGCCATCAACGGCAACACGATCACGACCAGCCGTGACAGCGAAGTGGACGCTGCGGGCGCCGATTTGGCCGCCTACACCCGCGACTTCAAAACCTACGACACTCTGACGGCCTTGAGCATCAGTGGACTTGTCGATGCCGTCATCAATGGTGGGGCTGTGGCGGGCCCGGCCAACATCCGGCAGCTGTCCGACCCCCGCGTGGCGGTGACCGGCGGTGGCGCCGGTCAACTGAACGGCCGTACCTATCTGGCTTTCGGGCACAACTTCCAGGGCGGCTACAACGGTGCTACTGCCAACATCGCACAGGTCTACACCGACGAGATCCGAAGCTTTCGCATCATCGACAACTGGCGAACATTTGCCATCGTCGACTACCAGGCATTGCGCGATCCGGTGAACTTCCGCCGGCGAGACGGAAACCTCGTCAGCTTCATCGGGAACTGGGGACAGTCTCAATTGGCCTATCTGGGCGGAGTCTTCACGCCGGGAAGCGCCGGCACCGGCTATCAGGCGCCGATCATCATCGGGCCGGGCGGCCGCGCCAGCATCGATGCCTCCTATCAGCAGTTCTTCAACCAGTACACGACCGCCGACGTCCCGCTTTACGACCCGCGAACCCGATCCATGTACGACATCCTGATGGGTGGAATTAGTCTCTACACATACGAGAACGGGCAGCTCACCGAGAACACCAGCCTGCCGTGGGTCGCCAATGTCACGTCACTCGTCCAGGCCGCCGATGGTTCATTCCAGGAATACATGATGTCGCCCATCCCAGCGGTCACACCAGACGGAACCGGCTACTACGGCGGCTCCTCGGCAATGTTCCTCAACCAGGCGTTGCCCACCTACCTCAACGGGGTCATTCCGTTGAGCAGACTCAGTGGCCCAACCGTTTTGGGTTACATGTTCGGCGGTATCTACTCCTCCGTATCCGAGACGACGACCAACACCTTCGCCCAGACCGGAGCCTCGAACCAGGTGTTCCAGATCACTCTCATGCCGACGGTCCGATGATGCCCGGATGGTGGGTGTGGCCGGTCGCAGCCGTTCTCTACGGATGCTTTCTGCTCTACTACAACAACTGGCGTGGGCGCCTCACGCGCGATGAGATCGATGCCTTCATGGCAACCGCCGAGGGTCAAGGCGAGGGTGAACTCAACGACCTCGCCGTCGTGCGGAAGTTCTTGGAGGAGGACGACGGCCGCGAGTTCGTGATGGTCAATCTCGTCAAGGTGCCCGACGGCGTCGTCGAGGACCCCGACACGGGAAAACCCACGACGGCCGAAAACATGATGCGCGCCTACAGCAAGGCGTTCATGCCACGGCTGCTCAAGCACGGCGGGCATCCGGCGCTGGCGACCCGCAAGGTCGGCGGGTATGTCGATGCGTGGATGGTCGATCCCGATCCTGGGTGGACCATCGTGGGATTCATGCGGTACCGCTCGCGGCGCGACATGATGAAGATGGTGGTCGACCCGACCTTCGAGGACACGCACAAATACAAGCTTCTCGGTGTGGCGGAGACGTTTTCGTTTCCGTCCCAGACGATCCTGCGTTTCTATGTCACTCCCAGGGTCTGGGTGTTGCTGGTGCTGGCCCTCGCGGCGGCGTTGGCGCAAATCGCGATCCTTGCGGCTAGCTGACGTACTCTGACCCGCACTCGACAAGGGACCCGCGATGGCACGCACTGCGCACCTCTGCACGGCTCACTACGTAGGCCGGGTGGGCGCCTTTGCGGTGGCTCTCGGAATCGGGTCGGCCGTGGCAGCGATGCCGTCGGCACTCGCGGATACGGACAGCACGGCGGGCTCGGTGGGCTCCACGAAATCGCCTGCGCAGACACGATCGAAGTCGGTTACTCGTCCAGCGGCGTCGACGCACAAGGCGGCACCCGGACGGGGTACTGGGGTTCCCGGTGCCGCGCGCACTGCGGTGTCGACGACGTCCGGCTGGTATCCGGGCAAGATCCTGGGAGCCCTCGTCGGCAACGGCACCCCGACGCATCCCGACGGCGGCATCCTGATCGGCAACGGCTACTCGTGGACCGCGCAGAGCTGCCC
>CAYFMA010000123.1:0-255 GCA_964344085.1 uncultured Mycobacterium sp. | reverse complement strand
TGTAGGCGCCTGCAACGGCGGCAACGGCGGCATTCTCGGAAACGGCGGGGGCGGCTGGGGCGGCGGTAACGGCGGATCGGCCGGCTGGATCGGCCATGGCGGTAACGGTGGCGCCGGTCTGGCGGGCGGTAACGGCGGTAACGGGGGCGGCGGCGGCCTATTCATCGGTAACGGCGGCAACGGCGGCGACGGCGCAGCCGCGATGACCGGCCAGACTGGTGGCAACGGCGGAGATGGCGGATCCGTCGGAGCACT
>CAYFMA010000122.1:1977-6350 GCA_964344085.1 uncultured Mycobacterium sp. | reverse complement strand
GGGCAACCGCACCCGCGTCAAGGTGGTCAAGAACAAGGTGTCGCCGCCGTTCAAGCAGGCCGAGTTCGACATCCTCTACGGCAAGGGCATCAGCCGTGAGGGATCGCTCATCGATATGGGTGTCGATCAGGGTTTCATCCGCAAGTCCGGTTCGTGGTTCACCTACGAGGGCGAGCAGTTGGGTCAGGGCAAGGAGAATGCCCGCAACTACCTCATGGAGAACCCCGACATCGCCAACGAGATCGAGAAGAAGATCAAGGAGAAGCTCGGAATCGGCGCCGTGGTGACCGACGAGTTCGCCGATGACGTCCTTCCCGCTCCCGTCGACTTCTGAGACCCGCGAGGAGCAGGCGCACACGGTTTGTCTGCGCCTGCTCACCGTGCGGGCTCGCACCCGTGCCGAATTGGCCGGTCAGCTGACCAAGCGGGGCTACCCGGACGATGTCGCCGAGACGGTGCTGAGCCGGCTCACAGCAGTCGGTCTCATCGACGACGAGGACTTCGCCGAACAATGGGTCCGGTCCCGCCAACGCAACGCCGGAAAAGGCAAGCGCGCCTTGGCCGCTGAGCTTCGCACCAAGGGTGTCGACGACGATGTGATCGCCTCGGCGCTCTCCGGAATCGATGCCGGAGTCGAACGCGTCCGGGCTGAGCAACTCGTGGAGCGCAAGCTTCGGCGAGAGCCGCTCAACGATGGCGACGAGGCCAAGGTGATGCGCAGGCTGGTGGGCATGCTGGCCCGCCGCGGCTACAGCCAGAGCCTGGCGGTCGCGGTGGTCAACGATGCGCTGGCCGCCGAACGGGAGCGCCGCAAGGTCTAGCGCGGCCTTCGGGCTTAGGCTCGGGCCATGCGGATCTCGGCCAAACTCGCACCGACATTCAGCTACGCCGAGCTTGAGGAGTTCTGGCGTCGTGCCGACGATCTGGGCTTCGCCGCGGTCTGGGATTACGACCATTTCTACGGCCTGGTTCAGAACTCCAAACCGACCCTGGAGGGCTGGACCACGCTGGCCGCGATGGCGGTCGTGGTCCGCCATGCCCGGGTCGGCTGCATGGTCACCGGAGTGACCTACCGCAATCCGGCGGTGCTGGCCAAGATGGCGGTCACCGTCGACCACATCAGCGGCGGTCGGTTGGACTTCGGCATCGGCGCGGGCTGGCATGAGGATGAGCATCGCGGCTACGGCATCGACTTTCCGCGCCCGGGCGTGCGGGTGGCGATGCTCGACGAGGCGCTGACGGTGATCCGTCGGCTCTGGACCGAGGAGACGGTCACCCATCACGGTCGTTTCTTCACCCTCGAGGACGCGTTGTGCGAACCCAAGCCGATTCAGCGTCCCGGGCCTCCGGTCATCGTCGGTGGGTCGCAGCCCAAGATGCTGCGGGTCATCGCCCGGCACGCCGACGAGTGGAATATGACCAGCCATCAGGGCCCGGCCGAGTGGGGCGAGGCCAACGCCGAACTCAACGCGGCCTGCGCCGAAGTCGGCCGCGACCCGCGTGAGGTGCGCCGAGGGGTGCAGCTCTTCCTGCATCCCCGCGACCCCGAGCAGGTGGCCGGACAGCTCGAGCTGTTGCCCGCCTTCGAGCGACTCGGGTGCGAGCACGCCGTGCTGTCGTTCTATCAGCCGCCCGGTGAAGAGCTACTGGAGCAGTGCGCCGGCCTGTTTCAGCGCAAGGAGTAGCGGATCGGCAGGCGCTTGAGTCCGCCGACGAACAGCGTCGAGATCAGCTCCGGATCGCCGGCCAGCTCGATGGAGTCCAGCCGCGGGATCAGTTCGGACAGGAAGCTGTTGATCTCCATCCGGGCCAGCGAGGCGCCGAGGCAGAAGTGCACGCCGTAGCCGAATGACAGGTGCTTGTTGGGATCGCGGCCGACGTCGAACTTGTCCGGGTTCTCGAACACATCCTCGTCGCGGTTGGCTGAGACGTAGCTCAGCAGTACCGCATCGCCCTTCTTGATCTTCACGCCGCGAATCTCGGTGTCGGCTTGGGCGGTCCGCATGAACTCCTTGACCGGCACCACCCAGCGGATGATCTCCTCGACCGCGGTGCCCATCAGGGACGGGTCCTTCTTGAGCCGCTCGAGTTGATCCTGGTTCTGAATCAGTGCCAGTAGGCCGCCGGCCAGTCCGGCGCTGGTGGTGTCATGGCCCGCGCTGGCCACGATCGCGTAGTAGGACAGCGTGTCCATGTCGGTCATCGGCTCGCCGTTGATCTTGGCGTTGGCGATCGCCGAGGCCAGATCGTCGGTCGGGTGTTCGCGACGGGACGCGGTGAGCTTGGTGAAGTACGCGAACATGTCCATGATCGCGGCCATGAACGCCTCGGAGGCGTCGGTCGAACCGTCGCGCGCCATCTCCTCGTCATTCGCGCCGAAGAGTTCCTGGGTGAGCTTGAGCATGAAGCCGAAGTCCGACTCCGGCATGCCCAGCAGCGTGAGGATCAGATACAGCGGGTAGTTCACCGCGATGTCCTGGGCGAAGTCGATCTGCGGTCCCATCGCGGCCATCTTGCCGACCCAGATCTTGGACAGTTCGTCGCAGCGCTCCTGCAGTTTCTTCAACGCCGACGGCTTGAACCAGTCCGCTCCGACCTTGCGCAGATCGCGGTGGTGCGGATCGTCGGTGTGGATCAGGGTCCGCAATCCCATCCCGGCTTCCCGTTCGGCGCGCTGCTTCTCGTCGAACTCGGCCACCTCGAGGAAGGGACGGGGATCATTGGTGAAGAGTTCGTTGTCGCGCTCGATGTCCATCACGTCGGCATGCTTGGTGATCGCCCAGAACGGCGCATAGGGCGGCTCGTCGACCCAGCACACCGGGGCGTTCTTGCGCAGGTGGGCCAGCGCCTCGTGAAGTCGCTTCTCGTCGGAGTAGGCCTTGGGGTCGGCCAGCACCTTGCCGGCGGGATCCATGATGCGTGCGGACATGGGTGTCTCCTGCTCTGTGGGGGATCGAGCGCTCCAATCATCCAACGTTGATCGAATCCGCAGGTGAATACTCCTCACGGCAGGTTTCAGTGACCCGAAGGGGATATGTCCAAGCCGCCACTGGGCTCACCGTCGCCGGGTTACCCTCGGTCGATGCCCGACAGCGTTGGGTCCGGGGTGACGGACGAGGAACGGCTTCGCGCGGTCCTCGATGGTCTGCGCGGGATCGCCGACCCCTCAGACCCCGATTGGCGGCCGCAGCTAGCCGATGCGCGCGCTGTCGTCGATGGAGCTTGGGAAGCACTGGCCGACCTGCTCGACGATAAGCCGCATGCCGGAGCGGTGCTCGATCTGCTGCGCCGGCTGACTGTTGCCGATGCGGCGTTCTCGCGCAACGCCGGGCGGACCCGGCGCCTCGGTGAAGTCCTGGAACGCCTCGAATCGGCACCCTCAACCGTCGCCGAACTCGTCACGCTGGGTCCGCAGCTGACCCGGTACCTCGGATTCGACCGCGCGATCCTGTCACGGATCGAAGACGGCGTGTGGACCTCGGAGGCGGTCTATGTCGCCGACGATCCGCATTGGGCCGACGAGATCAACCGGGTCGGTCAGGAACAGCCGCAACAGCTGATTCCAGGCCTGCATGAGACCGAGATCGTCCGTCGGCGCTCGGCCATGATCGTCACCGACGTCCAGCGGGACTCGAGGGTGCACCGGCCGATCGCCGATGCCTCCCGGTCCAATTCCTACGTGGCCGCCCCGATCATGTCCGGAAATCGGGTTGTCGGTCTGTTGCACGGCGACTGTTATCTGCAGGGCCGGGATCCCAGCGGTGAAGACTGTGAGGCCTTCGAGGCTTACGCCAAGGGCCTGCAACTGGCGTTGAGCCGGGCTCGCGCCGCGGAGAAATTGACCGCAGTCGGCGACGAACTGCGCAGCATCGCCAACGAGTGCCACGATGTCGCCGCTGTGAACGATTTCACCTTGGCGCGGACCCGAGCGGCGCGTTCCCCTGAACCGTCTCTCGCCGCTCGGGTGACCAGACAGGCGCTGCGGTCAGTCCGCGATCTGCTGACCGCGCGTGAGATCCAGATCCTCGAGCTCATGGCAGAGGGTATGAGCAATGTGAAGATCGCTGAGCGGCTGGTGATTTCGGAAGGAACCGTCAAACAGCATGTGAAACATGTGCTGCGCAAGCTCGGAGCGGCCAACCGGGTGGAAGCGGTGTCGATGCTCTACCAGTCCGACGGCGCCTAGCGGGTCGCCGATCAGCCGGTCACATCGCGCCCGATAGCGGTACGGGCGATGCTCCACAGCTGAACTTCGTTGGCCCCTTCGTAGATTTCGCCGACCTTGCTGTCGCGCCAGATCGACTCGAGGTGGTTCACCACCGCGTCGGCATTGAGCTCGCGCACGAATCCATAGCCTCCGTGAACCTGGATGG
>CAYFMA010000122.1:377-1962 GCA_964344085.1 uncultured Mycobacterium sp. | reverse complement strand
CCGACCCCCATTGCGCCGACGCCGATTCGTCCCATCTCGAGGCTTGCGAGTGCCGTCGGCAACCCTCTGCCGGGCACCGCGATGACATGACTGTCGGGAACGAACACGTCGGTGAAGGTGACGTCGGACGTCAGTTGCAGCCGATTGCCCATCTTCAGATCCGGCTCACTGACCGAAACCCCGTCGGAGTGCATATCCACCAACAACATCGCCTGCTGATCGTCGACGCGGCACAGTACCGTGATGATGTCCGCCGCACACGAGTTGGTGATCCAGCGTTTATGTCCGTTGAGCCGGTATCCGCCCGACACGGGGTTCGCCCGGGTTTGCATCGCGCCGGCCGACAGATCGGTGCTCGCCTCAGGTTCACTGGTGGCGAAGGAGCCGATGATCTCGCCGCGAATCAGCTTTGGCAGGTACTCGTTGCGGATATGAGACGGGGCATTGTCGAGCGTTGTGCCGACGAGAAGGGCTTGACCGTCGAACAGCGCCGATCCGACACCCGGGGCGAAGTAGGCCAGTTCCTCCAAAACAGTGGCCGCTGCCAGCATCGGAAACTGCAGTCCGCGCCCGCCGACATCGGAACCGAAGGGCACTTCGAACAGACCGGCTTCGGCGATCGCCCTGTTGATGTCATGAGGGAACGCCGCGGAGGACTCGGTCGCGTTGTTCAACTCAGCGGCGCGTGGGCGCAGAACCCGCTCGGCGAAGTCGCGGGCCTCTGCTCGGACCTTCGTAGTCTCCTCGGGGAGTAGAAGATCGTCGACCAGGGCTTCGGTGGTACGGGGGAGGTTCTCCAGGGATGACCTGGAAGCGTTAGCGGACACGAGGTTATTGAACTGCTGTGCTGCAGGGCGGTGAAGACCCCAGCGGAGTGTTTCGGTGTCCCGATCGGGATATTCCGCTTTCAGCGGTGGGTGAAGTTCGGCGGCCGTTTCTCGGTGAAGGCGGCCATGCCTTAGGTCTGGTCCGAGGTGGCGAACGCCGAATGGAACAACCGGCGCTCGTAGAGCAAGCCCTCGGTGAGGGTGGATTCGAAGGCGCGGTTGACGGCCTCCTTGGCCATCCTGGTAGCGGAGCGGGACATCTGCGAGATGGTGGTGGCCACGGTATGGGCTTCAGTGAGCAGATCATCGGCGGGGACCACACGTGACACCAAGCCTGATCGTTCGGCCTCCTCGGCGTCGATCGTGCGTCCGGTCAGGATGAGGTCCATCGCCTTGGCCTTGCCGATGGCGCGGGTCAGTCGCTGCGAACCGCCCATGCCGGGAAGCACGCCGAGTTTGATCTCCGGTTGGCCGAACTTGGCGGTGTCGGCGGCGATCAACACGTCGCACATCATCGCCAGTTCGCAGCCTCCGCCCAGCGCGTAGCCGGCCACCGCGGCTATCAGCGGGGTGCGAACAGCTGCCAACTTTCCCCAGGGTGCGAAGAAATCGGCTTCGAACACATCCGAGAACGACAGCGAGGCCATCTCCTTGATGTCGGCGCCGGCTGCGAAGGCTTTGGTGCCGGAGCCGGTGATGATGATCGCGCCGGTACCGGGATCGGCGTCGAATTCCGCTGCGGCCATGGTGACCTCGTG
>CAYFMA010000122.1:0-367 GCA_964344085.1 uncultured Mycobacterium sp. | reverse complement strand
GCATCACCTGGCTGTTGAGGGCGTTGAGCGCTTCCGGCCGGTTGAGGGTGATGGTGCCGACCCGCTCGGAGCGGCTCACCAAGATGGTCTCGTATTTCATCTCGCCTCTTTCTAGAAGGTCAGATCGGGGCCGGCGGGGAGGAAATAGGCCTGCACGTCGGCTGCGGTCACCGCAGCGTTCGAGGGAGGTGACCACCGGGGGTTGCGGTCCTTGTCGACCAGAAGGGCACGGATGCCCTCAACGAAATCGTGGGAGCGCAGCGATGCGCACGACACGCGATACTCCTGGACCAAGACGTCCTCGAGAGTGCTGAGCCCGGCGGCCCGGCGCACCGCTTCGAGGGTGACGGCCAGGGCGATCGGGGAG
>CAYFMA010000121.1:0-6575 GCA_964344085.1 uncultured Mycobacterium sp. | reverse complement strand
TGGGGAGGCGGTCCGAATTGCCGTCGGGGGGGTTCGCGGGGCGGGACCAGAGACAACGGCGCAGTTCGTGGACGTCGAAGGTGGGTGCAATGGCATACGACGTCGCGCGTGTGCGGGGTCTGCATCCGGCACTCGGGGACGGCTGGGTCCGATTCGATGCACCGGCCGGCATGGTCATTCCGGAGTCGGTTGCCAGTACGGTCTCCACCGCGTTCCGCAATTCGGCGGCTGACGTCACCGGCCCGCATCCCGCCGCCCGGCGAAGCGCCGCGGTGCTCGACGCCGCCAGGCGCGCCATTGCCGACCTCGTCAACGGCGATCCCGCGGGAGTGGTGCTCGGCCCCGATCGCGCTGTGCTGCTGGCCTCATTGGCCGATGCGGCGGCCACCCGTGCCGGGCTGGGTAGCGAGGTCGTGGTGAGCAGGCTCGATGACGAGGCCAATATCGTGCCCTGGCTGCGGGCCGCCGACCGCTACGGCGGCAAGGTCAAGTGGGCCGAAGTCGACATCGAGACCGGCGAGTTGCCGATCTGGCAGTGGAATGAACTGCTCGGGACGGCCACCAGGCTGGTGGCGGTCCCCTCGGCCTCGGCTACGTTGGGCACGGTCACCGATGTGAGCGCCGTGGCGAAACTGGCGCACAACGTGGGCTCAGTGCTGATCGCCGATCACTCCGCGGCTGCGCCCTATCGCTTGCTGGACATCGGCGAGGCGGAAGCCGACGTGGTCGCACTGAACGCTACCGCGTGGGGCGGCCCCCCGGTCGGGGCGCTGGTGCTGCGCGATCCGGGCCTGATCGACACCCTCGGCTCCGTCTCGACCGACCCGCGCGCCAGTGGCGCCGCCCGGCTGGAACTCGGCGCGCATCAGTACGGTCTGCTGGCAGGATTGGTCGCGAGTGTCGAATACCTTGCCGCGCTGGACGAGGGCGCGACGGGCACTCGGCGCGAAAGGCTCGCGCAGGCGATGGAATCCGCGAGTGCCTACCTCGACGGCCTGTTCGACTACCTGGTGGTCTCGTTGAAATCGATGCCGATGATCTCGCTGATCGGCGAACCGGCCATCCGGATACCGGTACTCAGTTTCGTCGTCGGCGGTGTTCCGGCGGAACGGGTCGTTCAGCGTCTGGCCGACAACGGAGTTCTCGTCGTCTCCAACACCTCCTCGCGGGCCCTCGACGCCTTGGGGGTCAACGAGATCGGGGGAGCGGTCACCATCGGGCTGGCGCACTACACGACGAGTGCCGAGGTCGATCACCTGGTGCGGGCACTGGCCTCGCTCGGCTGAGGCCTGCTCACCGTGCAGGGACGGTGAGGATGACCTTGCCGACGACCGAACCCGACTCCAAAGCGCGGTGCGCCTCACCGGCCGACTGGATCGGGAATCGCGCTCCGATCACCGGGTGCACCGAGCCCCCTTCCACCATCGGCCACACCGCGTCCACGACGGCATCGACGATACGGACTTTGCCGTGGACACCGTCGACCGGACGTCCACGCAGTGCGGTGCCGATCACCGACAGGCGCTTCCCGATCAGGGTGCCGATGTTCAGTTCCCCCTTGACACCGCCCTGCATCCCGATGATGACGAGTCGCCCGTCTGGTGCCAGTGCGGCCAGATTCCGGTCCAGATACGACGCACCCATGATGTCGAAGATGACGTCGGCGCCGGCCCCGCCGGTCACCTCCTTCATGCGTTGCACGAAATCGTCGTCGCGATAACAGATCAGCGCATCGGCGCCGAGTTCCTCACACACCCGCAACTTCGTCACAGACCCCGCCGTCACCGCGACACGTGCTCCGAGTTCGCGGGCCACCTGAATGGCATGAGTTCCGATTCCGCTGGCACCACCGTGTATCAGCAACCACTGACCGGCCTGCAGGCCGGCCGTCATCACCAGGTTGGACCAGACGGTGCAGGCGACTTCCGGAAGTCCGGAAGCGTCCTCCAGTGCCACACCGGTGGGTACCGGCATCACCTGACCGCTGGGAACCGCGACGTACTGCGCATAGCCACCGCCAGCCAGTAGAGCACACACCTGTTGGCCCACAACCCATTTCGACACGCCATCACCCAGTGCAGCGACTGTGCCCGACACCTCCAGGCCGATGATCTCGCTCGCACCCGGCGGAGGTGGGTACAAACCGGCCGCTTGAAGAAGATCAGCGCGGTTGACGCCGGCTGCACTGACCTTGATCAGAACCTCGCCGGGACCTGCCGATACGTCAGCAACTTCACTCCACTGCAGTTGGCCGGAATCAGCCGGGACGATGGCGAACATGAGGCCAAACGTACTACTGGGAGAACACCATCGGTCGGCTCGGACTCGCCTACGATTCAGCGCATGGGTGGGATTATCGCGGGGCGCACGGCAAGTGACATGCCGGGTTTGGACATCGCTGAAGAACGGTCGTGGCAGAACTTTCTGGAAGCCTCGTTGAGGATCTACGGAACTCTCAACAAGACGTTGAGCGAGAAGCACAAACTCAGCCTCGTCGACGTGCGCCTGCTGGAAATCCTCAGCCGCTCGGATACCGGCGCGGCGCGGATGGGGGATCTCGCCGAACAGCTCCTCTCCCTGCCGAGCAGGGTCACCCGGCAGATCCGCCGCCTGGAGGCCGCGGGTCTGGTGGAACGTGAGGCCAGCCCCGACGACGGCCGTGGCGTGCTGGCCGGCATCACCGACAGCGGCAGGGCGGTGGTGGAGGAGGCACTCGTCACCTACGCCGAGTCCGTACGGGAGCATTTCCTCGGTCCGCTGACCCGGCCTCAGATGTCCGCCCTGGGGGAGAACTGCCGCCGGATCAGTGCCGATCTCAGGAACCGGTCCTCGACCAGGTTCGGCCGCGCGTGACCCGGATTCGCTACGCTTGCCCGCGGTGGCGTGGCAGAGCGGCCTAATGCACTCGCCTTGAAAGCGAGAGACGGCTAACACCGTCCGGGGGTTCAAATCCCTCCGCCACCGCTCTCAGCCGTCGGCGACGGCGATGAACGCATCCCGAAGTGCGGCCAGATAGTTGTGGGTCGAGCGGCGGCTGTCGAACGTTTCGGGGAATGACACGGTGACCGTCGTGGCGTCGCGGTTCCGGGTGACCCAGATATTGATGCTGCCGTGGTTGAGGTCGTCGATGAACATGCCCAGGTTGTCGGATATGGCGGGGTCGAGTTTCCGGAAGTCGAAGAGCGACACCATCATCGGCCGGCTGGATTCGGCCGAGTCGAACTCGTCGGGGTCGACCAGATCGAGAACCCGATCGAAAGGCACAGCCGACAGATGCTTGTTGGCGTCGAAGGACTTCTGAGCTGATCGCGCCATGGTGCCGAAGTCGTTAGCGGTGACGTCGACGGTGATGGGGAAGAGGCTGGCGTACCATCCCACGCTGGTCGCCTGGTCCTTGGTTCGGGTGTCCAGGGGGCTGAAGATGTGGACGGTGTCAGCGCCGGTGAAGTCGTGATCGGCGATCGCGGCGCAGGCCAGCACCCCACCGCTGAATCGTGCGCCGGCCCGACGGCATGCGGTGTCGAAGGCTTCGGTCTGCGCCGCGTTGAGGAGTTCCGCGGTGAAAGCACCCCCTGACCCGTCATCCGAGCGGCCCAGTTCGAGGGGGAAACTCGGCCATTCACCGTCGGCGTCAAGGGCGAAGTCAACCCAGTCCTTGACCGGCCGCGAGCCACGGGTCAGGGTTCCGATCTCTTCGTGCTGTTGCTCGGTGAAGTCACGGTAGGCGGCGGGTTCGGGTTCTTGTCCACCGCCGCCGAGCGTCAGTGCCTGGTAGTCCCGGGTGATGTCGCGGTAGATCACCAGCGATGACGTTCCGTCGGTGTGGAGGTGGTCGATGTCGGCGTAGACGGTGAAGTAGTTCTCCTTCTGGATGACGCCGAAGGTGAAGCAGTCCCATTCCAAGGTGTCTGGGGTCGCCGTCAGAGTGTGGTTGCGGATCTCGTCCTGTTCGAGGAATCCCAGCACCGCGGGGACGAAGTCGATGAGTTCGGGACTGGCGATGGTGCGTCGGATGACATCGCCGGCGCTGGTGATGTCGAACGCACTGTGGTAGGTGTCGTGACGGCGTACGTGGGCATTGATCGCCTCAGTCATGGCCGCGACATCACACCAGCCGAGGACGTTCCAGGACGTCAGAATCAGCCGCGCCGATTCGCGCCGAAGTTTCCGGGCGTTGTGCGCCGACCGGAGGTGCTGCCTCTGCTGAAATGTGGGCGGCAGAGGATCGATCGGCGCCGCCGCCGCGAGTTCCCGACTGGATGGCGAAGCCCTCCACTCGGTGACGATTCCTCGTCCGGGCGTCCAGTTGCCGCTGATGGAACCAATTGCGACCATTCGGGCGTCTCCTGGGGTTCGGGCGTCACTCGCCGGTGAAGTTGCCCGGCCGCTTCTCGAACATCGCGGAGACGGCTTCCTTGAGGTCCTTCGACGGCAGGAATGCGGAGTTCCACGCCGCCACGTAGCGCAGGCTCGCCGCGACGGCATCGGTGCGCGCCTCGTCGAGCACATCCTTGGTGCCCCGCACGGCCAGCGGAGAGTTGGCCGCGATCTCGGCCGCGGTGGCATGCGCGGCGGCTAGGCACGCTTCGGGATCCGGTAGCACCTCGTTGACCAAACCGATCTTCTCGGCCCGGGCGGCGTCGATGTCCTTGCCGGTCAAGGCCAGTTCACGCAGATGGCCATCGGAGAGGATGTAAGGCAACCGGGCCAGGCTGCCCACGTCGGCCACGATCGCCAGCTTCACCTCGCGGACCGAGAACTTCGCGTCCGCACTGGCGTAGCGGATGTCGACCGCGCTGATCAGGTCGACGCCGCCCCCGATGCACCAGCCGCTCACCGCGGCGATGGTGGGTGTGCGGCAGTCGGCAACCGCGGTGATCGAGTCCTGCAGTTCCTTGACCATGGTGTGGAAGTTGGTGCGGGCTCGGGCCGAGGCCTCGCCGCCACCCGCACCGGGCAGACCGCCGCCCATCGCGACCAGGTCCAGACCGAAGGAGAAATTCTTACCCGAACCGGTCAGGACGATGGCGCGAATCTCCGGGCAGGCGTCGAGTTCCCGGAAGACCACGGGTAGCTCTTTCCAGAACGCCGGACCCATCGTGTTGCCCTTTCCGGGGCCGATGAGGGTGACCTGGGCGACGGGGCCGCTGACCTCGACGGTGAGGGCTTCGTACTCACGGGATTCATGTGACCTGCTCATGAGTCCCAGGCTACGACGGAGGCTGAACGGCCTCGGTCTCGGCCCACTGCCGTGCGAAGCGTAGAAACGCGTCGTTCTCGGCCGGTGCCCCGATGGTGATGCGGGCCCCGTCGTCACCGTAGGGACGGACCAGCACCTTGGACTCGGCCGCCAGATGGGCGAACCTCCCGGTGAGGGTGCCCAGCGGCAGCCAGACGAAGTTGGCCTGCGACGGTGGAAAGGTGAAGCCGAGGCCGGCCAGTTCTGCACTGACCCGACGGCGTTCGGCCACCACCGCGTCGGTGCGCTCCAGTAGTTCGTCGGCCGCCTTCAACGAGGCGATCGCCGCGGCCTGCGCCAGTGTGCTGGCTGTGAACGGAACGTAGACCTTGCCCAGCGCGGTGATCACCTCCGGATCGCCGACGGCGTAACCGACGCGAGCACCGGCCAGGCCGTAAGCCTTCGAAAACGTCCGAATCACAACGACATTGCTGTAGTGGTCGGCAAGCCCGAGGCTGTCGGGAACCAGACCGTCACGGATGTACTCGACGTATGCCTCATCGATGACGATGAGGATGTCTGAGGGAACCGCAGCCACGAAGCGGGCAAGGTCGTCGGGGTCGACGACCGTGGAGGTCGGGTTGTTCGGGTTGCAGACGAAGATCAGCCGGGTCCGCTCGGTGACGGCCGCCAGCATCGCGTCGAGGTCGAAGGTCTCATCGCGTAGCGGAACCTGGATCGGCGTGGCGCCTGCCACCCGCACCTGCAGCGGGTACACCTCGAAACTGCGCCAGCCGAACACCACCTCGTCGCCGGCGCCGCAGGTGATCTGGATCAACTGCTGGCACAGACTCACCGAACCGCAGCCGACGGCGATGCGCTCCGGTCCGAAGTCCCCGTCGGCGCCGAGATGCTCAGACAGCTGTTCCTTGAGCGCGGCCTGGCCGTTGTCGGGGTAGCGGTTGAGGGTTTCGGTGGCGGCCAGGATCGCCTCCCGAACGCTGGGAAGCGGGCCATGAACGGTCTCGTTGCTGGCCAGCTTTATCGCCCCCGGCACGGTCCGGCCGGGGGTGTAGGCCGGCAGGTCGGCCATCTCAGGACGGAGGCGGGCGGTCACAGATGAAGAGTCTAGGTGCGCCCCACACCAGCTCAGGACCGGCTCGGGGCCGACTTTGCCTTCCCTAGTCGGGCCTGTGTACGCTCATCGACGGTTCAGGAGGCGTGCCAGAGCGGCCGAATGGGACTCACTGCTAATGAGTTGTCCCCCTTAAAGGGGACCGGAGGTTCAAATCCTCTCGCCTCCGCCGCGGCTGAATTCTCAGCCACGCACAACTGAATGAAGGCGCCCGTAGCTCAACGGATAGAGCATCTGACTACGGATCAGAAGGTTAGGGGT
>CAYFMA010000120.1:0-6704 GCA_964344085.1 uncultured Mycobacterium sp. | reverse complement strand
GCCCCGGCTGGCATCTGGCGGTTCAGCCGCTCGACGGCGGTGCCACCGCGGTGGCGATCGTGGCATCGCATGTCATCGGCGACGGTGTCGGAGCATTGATGGCGGTTTTCGAGGCCGTGACTGGAATGCTGCGTGATCCGGGGTACGACCAGCCGAACTCCCGCACCAGGACACAGGCCATCGTGTCCGATCTGCGCCAGGCAGTCCGCGATCTGCCGATGACCGCGCGGACCGCCGTCAAGGCCGCCAAGATGTTGCGCGAACAGCGCGATCAGTTCAAACGGGCGACGACAGCGAATGCCGCCGAAGGCGATAAGACCGAGGTCGTGGTTCCCTCCGTGGCCTTCTACGTCGACATCCCCGAGTGGGATGCGAAGGCGAAAGAGCTTGGCGGGAACAGTTATTCGCTGCTCGCCGGCTTCGCCGCACGACTCGGTGACCGTTTCGGCCGCAACCGTCCGTCGGATGGAGCGATCAGCCTGATGATGGCGATCAATCTGCGGGAGAGCCTCGACGACGACCGTGCGCTGGCGATGGCCTTCTCCAATGCCGCGGTCGACCCGGCGAAGGTGACCACCGATCTGACCGAAGCCCGCGATGCCATTCGAATCGCCCGCGAGAAGGCCAAGAACGAACCCGATCCGGTGATCGAGATGATGGCGCTGATGCCGTGGCTTCCCAGCAGGGCGGTCAAAGGAATAGCGGAACTGTTGTTCTCCTATGCCGAAGACCCGCCGTGCTCGTGCTCCAACCTCGGCGATCTTCCGCCGGATCTGGCGCGCGTCGACGGCACGCCCGCCGAGAATGTCTTCATCCGGGCATTGGACACGAATGTCACCCTTGGCGATCTGGAGCGCTCACGCGGCCAGCTGGTCGTCGTGTCGGGCCGGATAAACGGAAAGGTCTCGGTCTCGGTCGAGGCCTACCAACTCGGCGCGGAGAACTCCAAGGCGCGTGTGCGTGACGAGGTGGTCGCCACCCTCAAGGAGTTCGGACTCACCGCGCAGATCGACTGACGTCTACAGGCGGGTGTACCCGACGCCGACCAGGATGGCGCCGGCGACGGCCAGCACTGCGGCGTATTCGATCTGTGATCGCGAGCGAGTCCAGGCTGCGAACTTCTCGATTCTCGCCAGAGTTCGCTTGGGGGCGAACAGATAGCTGACGAGTGGCGCCATCACGACGGCCCCACCGATGACGACGAACGTCACCAACGCGGCGGCCTGCTCCAGTGGGGGCTTGTGCGATGTCGCAATGATGACGAGCACGGCCATGAAGTCCACTGAGGGCAGACCTACACCCATCCCGAGCAGTCCGGCGAACCAGGGGGATCCGCCCTTGCGGAGGATCGCGCGCGCCCCGACGAAGGCTTTGTCGATGCCGCTCGTCGTCTGCGTGTCCTCACCTGAGGCGGATTCGACGGTCTCCTTGTGCCGGAGGGCTCGCCAGCGCAGCGCCATGATCAGCGCGATGATCAGCGCCAGCAGTCCGACCGCGACCTGCACCTTGCCGCCGGTGGATGCGTCGGTACCCAGAGGATTGTGCCGGAACACGAAGAGGATGAGCAGGCCGAAGAACAGGTTGACCGTCAGGCTCCCGACGGTATAGGCCAGAAGCTGGGCGACCGGGCGGCTTCTGGACAGCAGCATCGGCATGAGAGCGAACCTCGTCGGCTCAAAATTCAGCGCGAGGGCAAGCGCCACAACGGAGGTCCACACGCACGCCGACTCTACCGGTGGGCGGCTTTTCGGCTCAGACGGTCACCCAGGAGGTGAAGTAGCCGGCTGTCGCCGACAGCGGAATGATCGCCAGCGCCACGACCGCGATGATGAACCACTTGCGGTCGCGCCCGGTGACATCGGTCCCGATCTCTTCGCGGCCCGAGGCGAACAGCAGGTACACGCCGGCGATGTTGATCAGGATGATGGTCCACCAACGGATCCAGTCGACCCCGCTGGCGAAGATCGGGATCATCAGACTCGCGGCGGCGACGGGCACCCAGATGCCGCCATGAATCCTTTGCGCGAAATCGCGTGTGCCGACCCGTGTGAAGAACTGGATGAGCCATAGGGTTCCCGCGCACACGAACAAACCGTGCAGGAAGCTGCCGATCAGGGCCGGCAGTCCGAGGTTGACCACGCTGTGCACGCCCGCCGAAAAACTCGCACCGAAATAGGGAATGACACGCTCGCACACCCAGTCGTGGTAGTCGGAGAGGCTCTGGTACCGGCCGAGAAGATAATCCACGGTCTTGTCGCTCGGGACTTTCCACGGGTCGCGCACCATGCCGTGGGGGATTCTCGCGCACAATTCTGCGGTGGCATCCCGGCGGCCGAAGGCCACCACGACGACGGTCGCCATGAGTCCGGGTAGCACCGCGAGCACCATGGAAAGCCATCGTGTCACGGGTGTCAGACCGACACCGAGAACGGTGATCGCGAGGACGGCGCCGAGTGCGAATTCCATCGGGATGGCCTCGTGGAACAACGCAAGAACTGCCAGGGTGATGCCCAAGCCCGCCGCGACGAACACTGTTGCGCGACTGGTCCGGCAACGGGTCAGAGCCGTGGCGAAGATCAGCAGTGCGCCCGCCGCGTACAACTCGGGCCGGGGGCCGAACACCGCGAAGGTCAGGGCGAACGGCAAGACCGGAATCAGCAGAGAGGTCATCAGCCGGCGCTCAGACCGCCGCCCGCGGTAGAGGATCCGCCACATGACCACACCGAGACCGATGCAGTAGACGGCGAAGGATCCCCACATCAGCGTGTAGGAGATCGGGAAGTAGTACTCCGCCGGGAAGATGGTGACGAGTTGTCCGGCTAGTCCCCGCCGGACGAAGCCCGCACTGTAGTCCACCGCGTAATACGTCAGCCAATAGATCGCCGTTGCGATGATCTTCGACAGCACCACCACGTAGCCGACGCCCCAGATGACAAGCCCGGCAGCGACTGCGATGTACATCTTCGCCCGTCCGGACGGCATCGGCAGATAGTTCAGGAACCTCGACGATGCCGGTGCGGCAGGCTGGTCCTGGTCTGAGGAAAGCACCACAGCAATATACCGAGAACGCATCCGCGACGAGTCCGCCGACGAGGCGGTGAGTCCGGTCCTACGGTTGTTCGGCCGCAGGGGTTTTGACCGGCGGGGGGGCCGGCTTCCATTTCGACGGCCACCAGTTCGCCTTGCCCACCAGGGTGGCGGTGGCCGGCACGGTGATGGTACGGACCAGGAATGTGTCCAGCAGGATGCCTGCGGCGATGATGAAGCCGATCTGGGCGAGTGTGGTGATGCTGGAGAACTGCAGGCCGATCATCGAGGCGGCGAAAATCAGGCCGGCGGCGGTGATCACACCACCGGTCTGACTGACGGTGCGGATCACGCCGGACTTGATGCCGTGCGGCGACTCGTCGCGGATACGGGAGATCAGGAGGAGGTTGTAGTCGGCGCCCACGGCCACCAGGATGATGAAGGTCAGCCCGGGCACGCTCCAGTGGATCTCCTGTTTGAGAATTCCCTGGAACAGCAGCACGCCCATTCCCAGCGCCGACAGGTATGACAGCACCACCGACACGATGAGATACAGCGGTGCGACCAGTGCGCGCAGCAGCAGTACCAGGATGCCCAATACAACCAGGATCGTCGTCGTCACGATCAGACGCAGATCGCGGTAGTAGTAGTCACGTGTGTCCCGGAGGACCGGAGTCAATCCGTTCATCGAGATCGTGGCGTCCGCCAGAGTGGTGTTCGGCTGGGCGGCACGCGCGGTCTCCAGTATCGCGGTCACCTGATCCATCGCCGCCGGGGTGAACGGATTGAGATTGGTCTGTACCAGATAGCGGACGGTGTGACCGTCGGGGGAGATGAAGATGGAGGCGGCCTTCTTGAACTCCGCGCCGGTGATGATCTCCGGCGGGATGTAGAAGCCGGCCATCGACGGTGTGGTGGCGTCCCGTCTCATCGACAGCAGGAAGGATGACGCCTTCTCGAGTCCGAGACCGAGTCGCTTGGTCTGGTCGACGAGCAACGACACACCCACGGCGACCTGGCGGCTGGCCTGCGCCAGCATGTCGATGCCCTGCTGCAACTGGTAAAGGCGGCTGGCAAGATCCGCCGGGCTGCTGATCCCGGTCGCCCGCAGGTTGTCACCGATCGCGTTGAGGGCGCCTCCCATCGCCGGGCTCAACGTCCCCGGCGCGGCCGGGGGGAATGGCATCACGTCGGTGGGTTCGGGCTTCTCCTTGCCCGGGATCGTCGGGGTCGTCGCGGCCTGTGTACTCGGAGCGGCCTGTGTACTCGGAGCAGCCTGAGTGCTCGGAGCAGCCTGAGTGCTCGGTACGGCCTGAACAGTCGGAGCCGGTTGCGGTGTCGTCGACGGAGCCGGGTACGGCACTTCGGCCGCGGGCGCCACCGGCGTCGGAACCGGTGTCGGCGTCGGATTGTTGCGGGCGTCGAGACTCTGCTGCAGCCGGGCGCGGGCGGCGACGCACGTCGGATCTGCGTCGCAGACGGGATTGCCGTTGAGCGCGTTGAGCACCGGGCCGATCGAGCCGTCGGCGGCGGCGATCGTGTCACCGATCCGGCCCATGCTGCCGCCGAGTCCGTGGATGGTGTTCAGTGGGTCTCCGGGAAGATTGAAACCGGGTAGGGCCTTGCCGGTGCCGTACTGGTTCTGCAGGTATGCCAACGAAGGCACCAACGAACTCAGCGCCGCCGAAGTCGGCCCGAACTGGGCGCGCACCGCGTCGAGTGCGTTGGCCACCTGAACGGCTCCATAGACCAGCAGGTTGAGGCTGGAGGTGTTGCCGTTGATGACGCCGGCAGCCTGGTTCAGCGGACTGCCGATCTCGCCGGCCTGGAACGAGAGCTTCGCCTGATCGAGGGTGGCCCCGGTAGGCCTGGTGATACCGCGCACCAGATCGATATCGGGTAGCTGGCTGATCCGCTGGGCCATCTGGTCCATATCGGCCAGCGCCTGGGTGGTGCGCAGGTCGTCCGGCGACTGGATCAGGATGTATTGCGGCAGACTGGCATTGAGCGGAAAGTGCGCGCTGATGGCGTCGTAGCCGAGGATGCTCTCGCTGTTGGCCGGCAGGGCCTTGCGGTCGTCGTAGTTGTACTTCGCCAGGAACGAACTACCGGCCAGGATGGCAAGAATCACCAGACTCATGACGAGGTTGACCGCCGGCTTGCGGACGATGCGGATACCGGAGCGCTTCCAGAACCGGCTGGTGAGGTCCTTGCGGGGTTTGGCCCAGCCTCGGCGCCCGGCGAGCACCAGCAGCGCGGGCAGGAAGGTCACCGCACCCAGGCAGCCGACTGCGATGGCCGCTGCCAGGGCGATGCCCACGGTGTAGAACACCGTCAGTTTGGTGAACACCATTCCGACGAAGGTGACCGCCACTGTGCCCGCCGATGCGGTGATCACCTTGCCGACCGAGTTCAGCGCGTTGCGGATGGCGGTGTCGGAGTCGTCACCGGCACGCAGATAGTCGTGATAACGACTGATCAGGAACACGGCGTAGTCGGTGCCCGCGCCTGCCAGCATCGCGGTGAGCAACACGATCGTCTGGTTCGACACGCTCAAGCCGGCTGTGCCCAGGCCGGCGACCACGCCCTGTGCCGTGGCCAGTGAGACGCCGATGGTGATCAGCGGCAGCAACATGGTGAGCGGGTTGCGGTAGACCATCAGCAGGATCGCCAGCAGGCCGACGATGGTCGCGGTCTCGATGGTGACCCGGTCGTGTTCGCCGATGTCCTGAATATCGTTGAAGGTGCCGGCCGGACCGGTGACGAAGGCGGTGACGGACGTACCCGACGTCGTGTCGCGCACGGTCTGCATCGCCCGCTTGGTTGCCGCGATCGCCTTCGGGGTGCCGATCTCGCTGACGATGTTGACCGGAAGCAGCCAGGCTTTGCCGTCCTTGCTGGCCAGCACTTCCTTCAACGGCGGGACGCTGATGAAGTCCTGCAGTGCCGGGACGTCATCCGTTTCGGCGCGGAGCCTGTCGACCAAGGTCTTGTAGACCTTCTCGTCGGCTGCGGTGAGGCCGTTCTCGTTGGTGAGGACGACCAGCATGATGTTGTCGGAGTTCGCCTCTTTGAACGCCTCGGACATCGCCCGCTGGCTGACGAAGGAGGGGGCGCTCGCGGGCAGGATCGCTGCGGGGGCCTTCTGGGCCAGGACGCCGAGCGGGGGGAATACCAGACTGAGGGTCGCCGCCAGAGCGATCCACAGCAGGATCACCACGATCGGCCTGCGAACGACGACGCGACCTATCCAGCCGAAGAAGCCGTTGCCCTCTGGCGCCGCTTCCGGCTCCGGATGGCTGTGGCGACTCACCGGGCCATACTACTGACCTGCAAGGAGGAGTCTGGGAGGTCGCTCGCGTGGTCAGCGGTAGACTCTGCGATCAGCGTCGATCCGGCCATCACCGGGGAGCTTCCGGAAGAACGGCCCCGGTGCCCGGGTCCCAGTAGAACCGGACGGGTGAGGCCCGTCACAGCCGACACACAGCGACGTCCGGCCCCATTTCAGGTGGCGCCGGACGTAAGCGGGGTGGTACCGCGGCGCTCGCGCAACCGCGCGTCGTCGTCCCCGTGCTGCAACGGCACAGGAGAGACCCCCGATCGTGTCCGAGAACGGCTACCCGAAGCCCGCCGCCGGCTCGCCCGACTTTCCCGCCCTCGAACGCGAGGTCTTGGAG
>CAYFMA010000119.1:6262-6719 GCA_964344085.1 uncultured Mycobacterium sp. | reverse complement strand
GCGTGGTCGTCGCGGGCGCCCAGGCGGGCCGAGCGCGCGAGCCGCTGCTGGCGCCGCCGGCGCACCTGCTCCTCGATGCGGGTCTGCCGACGCAGATAGGCGAGGTAGAGGACGGTCACCCCGGCGGTCACACCGCAGGTCCACCACAGCGCTGAGCTGACGGTGAAGGACAGCACGGCGCTCAGCACCATGACGGTGGCCATGACCGTCAGCACGCGCTTGCGGAACTGGTACTTGCGGGCGCTGACGGCCGCCGCCGTGGTCGACTCCTGCCGACGGGACCGGCGCGGCGCCGGGGCCGGCTCGTCCTCGGCTTCCAAACCGGAAGTGTCCTCGATGTATTCGTACTCGGCGGAGTCCTGGACCGCCGAGTCCCCGGCGTCGTCCGTGGCGTCCTCGACAATCGGCATCGGGGCGGTCTGCTCTTCGGCGGTGGGCTCGGGGACAACCGGTTCGG
>CAYFMA010000119.1:0-6252 GCA_964344085.1 uncultured Mycobacterium sp. | reverse complement strand
TGACGGTGAAGGACAGCACGGCGGTCAGCACCATGACGACGGCCATCACGGTGAGCACCCGCTTGCGGAACTGATACTTGCGGGCGCTGACCACCGCGGCCATATCGGACTCGCGGCGGCGGGACCGGCGCGGAGCGGGGGCCGGCTCTTCCTCGGCCTCCAAAGCTGAAGTGTCGTCGATGTATTCGTACTCGCCGGTGTCCGACGGGGTCTCGTCCTCGACGACCGGAATGGGGGCGGTCTGCTCTTCGGCGGTGGGCTCGGGGACAACCGGTTCGGCGACGACCGCCTCGGGCTCGGAGGTCTCCTCGGCGGTGTCGAACAGGCTGGCCTGAACACCCTTGTCCGCCCCGCCGACAGGCAGCGCGCCGGAGTTCTCATCGATCACGTCGACATCGAGGTAGTCGGGTTCGACGGTGATCTCCTCGGTCACCGAGGCGAGCACCATCACTGAGCGGGTGTGGGTCACGATCGGGGCGGTGTCGTCGGCGCCATCGAAGTCGGCCTCGAAGTCGGCCTCGAAATCGGCTTCCTCGCGCTGCCAGTCCGGGTCGTGCCGGTGGCCGGCGGCCGGACCGCCGCGCTTGAGCAGGCGGGACCGCATCCCACCGTTGAGAACGCGCGTCGACAGGGCGACATCGCTGGTTCGGCGGACGGTGTCCCGCTTATTGATGAGCATCGGCACTAAGACGAAGAGCCAAAGCACCACGAGAGAGATCCACAGCAGTGACTGGGGGATGCTTGGCATCAGGCCTGCTCCTTTCCCGACCAGGCTAGGTCTGTGACGTCCGCGTTCCTCGACGGCGCGCCGAGCCAATTACACAGTTGTAATTCCTGGAAGTTAAGCACCAACCGTCACAAAAGTCACAGGACTAACACGGAGTGTCGGCTCAGCTCCACCAGGCCAGACCGTCGCGCACCAACCGCGCGCATACGGACCCCTCGACCTCTTCGACCGTCATCGCCACGAGCAGGTGATCGCGCCATGCGCCGTCAACGTTCAGATAGCGCTTGAGCAACCCCTCGTCCCGGAAGCCCGTCTTGGCCAGCACCCGCCGGCTGGCCGCGTTCTCCGGCCGCACGGTGGCCTCGACCCGGTGCAGCCCCACCGGACCGAAACAGTGGTCGAGCCCCAGCGCCAGAGCTCCCGTCGCGACGCCACCCCCGGTGAGTTCAGTGGCGACCCAGTAGCCGATCCAGGCCGACCGCAACGCACCGTGGGTGACATTGCCGATGGTCAGCTGGCCACCGAAGCGGCCGTTGACCTCAATGACATATGGCAGCATCCGGCCGCCGCGCGCTTCGGCGCGCAACCCCGCGTGCATCGCAGGCCACGCCGAGATGGCATGGCGCGCAGTCCAATCCGCATCAGCCGTCGGCTCCCACCGTTCCAGGTGCTCGCGTTCGGCGAGTCTGATCCGGCTCCAGTTCGCGGCGTCACGCAACCGGATGGGACGCAATGTGACTACACCGGCGGTCACCCGCAACGGACCGGCCGGGTTCGGCCATCCGGGATGAGCGGCGCTCTTGAACCAGCGGTTCACGCGGGCACATCCGCCCGGCTGTCAGCCCCGCTGGGCAAGGAAGGCGACATCGACGTACTCCCCGGCGGGGATCTCCGCCGCCTGAGCGGGAACGATCACCAGACAATTGGCCTCAGCCAGTGAAGCCAGCAGATGCGACGAACCGCCGGGGGTGTCCCCGATCGCCTCGACCAGGTACTCACCGGTGTCCTGATCGCGCAGCAACTGGCCGCGCAGATATCCGGTCCGACCGGCCACCGAACGAATCGGTGCGATCGTGCGGGCCCGCACGGTGCGTCGCATCGGCTGCCGCTTGCCCAGCGAGAGCCGGATCAGTGGGCGAACCATGACCTCGAAGACCACCAGCGCGCTGACCGGGTTGGCCGGCAGCAGAAATGTCGGAACCCCCTCCGGGCCCAGCTGGCCGAAGCCCTGGACCGAGCCGGGATGCATCGCCACCCGGGTGACCTCCATGGTGCCGAGTTCGGACAGCACGGTGCGCAGCTTCTCGGCAGCCTCCCCTCCGACCGCGCCCGCTATCACCAGAACCTCGGACCGGTTGAGCTGACTCTCGACGGTGTCGCGCAGATCCTTCTCGACCCCGACGATCCCGACCCGGGTCACTTCGGCACCGGCGTCGCGAGCTGCCGCGGCCAATGCGTAGGAGTTCACGTCGTAGACCTGACCGTTGCCCGGTGTGCGGGAGATGTCGACCAGTTCGCCGCCGACGCTCATCACACTGACTCGCGGGCGTGGGTGGACCAGGACCCGCTCACGGCCCACCGCGGCGAGCAGTCCGACCTGAGCCGCGCCGATGATCGCACCGGCCCGCACCGCCACATCGCCGGGCTGAACATCGTCTCCGGTGCGCCGGACGTAGGCGCCGGAGCGCACGCCGCGCAGCACCTTGACCCGGTTCTGTCCGCTGTCGGTCCAGCGCAACGGCAGCACCGCGTCGGCCAGGGTGGGCATCGGCGCGCCGGTCTGCACCCGCGCGGCCTGCTTGGGCTGCAGCCGGCTGGGGGTGCGCGCGCCGGCCTCGATGAAGCCCATCACCGGCAACACGATCTCGGGCTGGCCCTCTCCGGCGGCCATCACGTCGACGCTGCGGACCGCGTAGCCGTCGATCGCCGCCTGATCGAAGCCGGGCATCGGCTGCTCGGTGACCACGTCCTCGGCGCACATCAGGCCTTGGGACTCGGCGATCGGCACCGACACCGGCCGCGGCGCCACCGCGGCAGCCGTCACCCTTGCCTGCTGTTCCTCCACCGACCGCACAGTGCGCCTTCCTGCCTCTGGCGACCCAGCGGGCCCCGGCCCCTATGACAACCGGGCCCTACTGGTCGGCCTGCTCCAGGCCCAACCGTCCGACCAGCCAACGCCGCAATTCGGGGCCATAGTCGTCACGGTCCAAAGCAAAGTCAACCGCAGCCTTCAGGTAGCCGCCGGGATTTCCCAAGTCGTGTCGAGAGCCGCGGTGCACCACCACATGCACCGGATGGCCCTCGGAGATCAGCATTGCGATCCCGTCGGTGAGCTGAATCTCGCCGCCGGCTCCGCGCTTCACCCGGCGCAACGCATCGAAGATCGCGCGATCGAGGATGTAGCGCCCGGCCGCGGCGAACAACGAGGGCGCCTGGTCGGCGGGCGGCTTCTCCACCATGCCCCTGACCTTGAGCACATCGGGGTTGTCGCTGTCCGGGAGCGATTCGACATCGAAGACGCCGTAGGCGCTGACCTCTTCGGGCGTGACCTCGATGGCGCACAGCACTGTGCCGCCCCGCTCGGCCCGGACTCGGGCCATGGTCTCCAGCACACCGGTCGGAAGTACCAGATCGTCGGGCAGCAGAACCGAGATGGCGTCCTCGTCCGGTGACAACACCGATTCCACGCAACCCACCGCATGACCGAGGCCAAGCGGTTCGGCCTGCACCACCGATTCGACCTTGATCAGCGCCGGAGCGCGACGCACCTTCTCCAGCATCGCCTTCTTGCCGCGCGCCTCAAGGGTGCCCTCGAGCACGAGGTCCTCGACGAAGTGCGCGACGACGCCATCCTTGCCCTCGGAGGTGATGATCACCAGCCGCTCGGCTCCGGCCTCGGCGGCCTCCTCTGCCACCAGCTCGATCCCGGGGGTGTCGACGACGGGCAGCAGTTCCTTGGGAACGGTCTTGGTGGCCGGCAGGAAACGGGTACCCAGCCCGGCGGCCGGCACGACGGCCGTCCGTGGAATCGGCACCTGCGGTGTGGTCATCGAATACACACTATCGGCAACCCGCTCGAGGCAGGTATGGCCCAACCCGCCGTCCGGCTGAGAGGGTGGAGCGCATGTCCGCCGCCCCGCTGACCAAGGCCGAGCACCGGAGGATTCTGCTGGCGCGCCGGCGCGCGGTCCCGGAAGCGGTGCACCGCGATGAAGATCGGCAACTTTCCTCGCACCTGGCCGAAGCGGTGGGCGCCGCGCGGACGGTCTGCGCCTACCTTCCGGTCGGTTCCGAGCCCGGATCCGCCGAACTCGTCGACCGGCTGGCCGGGTTATGCGATGAGGTTCTGCTTCCGGTCACCGCCCGTGGGGAGGGCCGGCCGCTGTCCTGGGGCCGCTACATCCCGGGAACGCTGGTGCCCGCACGCTTCGGTCTGCAGGAACCGCCGGGTCCGTGGTCCGGGCCGGAGGAGATCATCCGGGCGGATCTGGTTCTGGTGCCGGCCCTGGCGGTGGACCGCTGCGGGGTGCGACTGGGCCGCGGCGGCGGGTTCTACGACCGGTCCCTGGTCCTCTGCTCGCCGGGGACCCGCCTGGTGGCCGTGGTCCGCGACGACGAGGTGCTCGACGAGCTGCCGCACGACCCACACGATGTGCGGATGACGCACGCGCTGACCCCCCGAGCAGGGCTGATCCCGCTCGGGGAATGCCGGCCGGCGGATGGCGGTTCTAGCACTTGACACGGTAGAGTGCTAACGACTCAGTCTTCCCGGAGGTTCATGTGCCGACTTACAGCTATGCATGCACCGAGTGCGACAACCGGTTCGACGCGGTGCAGGCGTTCACCGACGATGCGCTGACGACCTGCCCTCAGTGCTCGGGCCGGCTGCGCAAGCTGTTCAACTCCGTCGGCGTGGTGTTCAAAGGCAGCGGCTTCTACCGCACCGACAACCGTGAGTCCGGCAAGAAGTCGTCCTCCGGCGACTCGAATTCAGGTTCCTCAAGCTCATCGTCCTCCAGCGAATCGTCATCATCGGCATCTTCATCGTCCTCGTCCGGATCGTCCTCGTCCGGATCGTCGGCGACCTCGGCCCCGGCCACCACGTCGAGCTAGCCGTTATCCACAACCGGCCTGCGCGTCGGATACCAGCCGTCTGATCGCGCCGTAACGTCTGACGGCATGGACGGATCGCTGAATCCCTCTGTGCGCAGCCGTCTTTCCCGCGCACTGCGGCCGGACTTCACCCGCACCGTCCGCGCACGACGGATCGCCGCGGGCTTACTCGTCGTATTGGCCGCAGCCGCGGCACTGCGGCCCGATCCCGACGACGCATGCCGGTTCGTCGCAGTCGCCGCCCGTGATCTCTCCCCGGGTGTGGCCATCACAGATCAGGACATTCGGATCGAAAAACGTTCCGCTGCAACGCTTCCGGACGGCATCGAGGACACCGACCAGATCATCGGGGCGACAATGGCTGGACCTGCGCGCCGCGGTGAGGTGATCACCGATGCCAGAGTGCTGGGCCCCCGACTGGCCGGGTTGAACGCGGGCCGCGATGCACGGGTCGTGCCGTTGCGTCTCGCCGACAACGCGGTTGCGGACATGATCCGCACCGGAGACGTCGTCGACGTCCTGGGCGCGACGGCGGGGGCGACCTCAGGACCCGACGCCCATCCTCGACTGGTAGCAGCCAACGCGGTGGTAGTGCTCGTCTCCCCTGCCGCGAATGGATCGCCGGCAGTCCGGGTATCGGGCGGCGGTGACCGCGTTGTTCTGGTGGCACTGCCGGCCGCGGCCGCAACCGCCTTGGCCGGCGCGACACTGGTGCAGAGTGTCACCCTGACGATCCACTGAGGTCAGGAAATCGGCCCATGTCCCGCGCCATGGTGGTGCGCTACGCTTTCGTCGCGATCAGGCAGATCCAGCAAAGAGAGGCACAGGAGTGTTAAAGGGATTCCGCGATTTCCTCGCCAAAGGCAACATCGTCGACCTCGCGGTCGCGGTTGTCATCGGCACCGCGTTCACCGGGCTGGTCACCAAGTTCACCGACAGCATCATCCAGCCGTTGATCAACCGCATCGGCGCCGGGTCGGACTCGTCCTACGGCATTCTCAAGATCAGCATCGGCGGCGGACAGACGATCGACCTCAACGTTCTGCTGTCGGCGTTCATCAACTTCGTGCTGGTGGCCTCGGTGGTGTACTTCCTGGTGGTCGTGCCCTACAGCAAGCTGCGCACCAAGGAGGCGGCAGAGTCCGACTCCGCAAAGGAACTGCGCCTCCTCACCGAGATCCGCGACGCACTCGGCGGCAAGGACACCGCCAAGGGCATCGAGCGCTCCTCGGACTTCACTCTCAGCGAGTAGAGCGCTCACGACATGAAAGGGCCCCCGGCGATGCCGGGGGCCCTTTCATACGTTCGCGAAATCATTCATGTCCGTGAAGTAGCCGTCGGCTACTTCATGTCCGCCAAGTAGCCTCGGCTACTTCATGTCCCAGGGTTCGCCGTAGGTGGTGACGCTGTCA
>CAYFMA010000118.1:0-6730 GCA_964344085.1 uncultured Mycobacterium sp. | reverse complement strand
TGGCGGCGGCGGGGACTTCGGCGGCGGGGACTTCGGCGGCGGAGATTTCGGCGGCGGAGATTTCGGCGGGTTCGACTTCTAGCCGACCATGAAGCCCGGCTAGACCTGGCAGGACGGGCACCAGAACAGATTGCGGCCCTCCATCACGGCGGTGCGCACCGGCGTTCCGCACAACCGGCACGGTTCGGCGGCGCGGCGGTAGACATAGGTGCGCGGCCGCTTCGGTCCGTAGGCGGGCGCCCCATGATCGTGCTCGGGACGCACCACGATGATCCGGCCACGTCGCACACCGACCTTCATCAATTCGACGAGGTCAACCCAGGCCTCCAGGAACTCCGTCTCGTCGATGTCATGACCCGGCCGGTACGGGTCGATACCGTGCCTGAACAGCAGCTCGCTGCGGTATACGTTTCCCACTCCGGCGATCACCGACTGATCCATCAGTAACGCGCCGATCGCTCTGCGCGACTTGGTGATCCGCGCCCAGGCCCGCGCCGGATCGGAGTCCGCACGGAGCGGGTCCGGGCCGAGCCGGTCGAGGATGCCGGACATCTGGCCCTCATCGACGACCTCGCAGGCGGTCGGGCCACGCAGATCGGTGCCGTACTCGGCGCCGACGATCCGCATCCGGATCTGGCCGACCGGTTCGGGCATCGGCGTCTGCGCCTCCCGGAACGTTCCATACAGCCCGAGGTGGACGTGCACGATCGGCCCGCCCTCGTAGTGGTGGAACAGATGCTTGCCCCAGGCGGACGCCCTCAGAAAGCCGCGGCCGTCGAGCATGGCGGCGTCGGGGAATCGGCCCTGCGGGCTGGAGACCCGGACCTGGGCGCCGGCGAAGCGGCGCTGATGCAACCGGGCGATCCGGTGCAGAGTGTGACCCTCGGGCACTAGCCGGATCGGCGGTCAGGCACGTACTGGTCGGGACGGCGCTCAGGCGCCAGGTACCGGCGGCACCACGTGAGTGCGCTCGTACTCGGAGAGGATGTCGATCCGGCGCTGATGGCGCGGGGCCTCCGACCACGGGGCGTGCAGGAAGGCGTCGACGATCGCCAGCGCCTCCTCCTCGGTGTGCATGCGGCCGCCGATCCCGATCAGCTGGGCGTTGTTGTGCTCGCGGGCCAACTTGGCGGTCTCCACGCTCCAGGCCAGCGCGCAGCGCGCACCCGGCACCTTGTTCGCGGCGATCTGCTCGCCGTTGCCCGAGCCGCCCAACACGATGCCCAGGCTGCCCGGGTCGGCCACCGTGCGGGCCGCCGCGGAGATGCAGAAAGCCGGGTAATCGTCCTCGGCGTCGTACTCGAAGGCACCGCAGTCGATCGGTTCGTGACCGGTCTCCCGGAGGTGGTTGATGATGGCCTGCTTGAGTTCGTAACCGGCGTGATCGCCGCCGAGGTAGACACGCATGGCGCTCACCTTAACGCCTGACCGGATACCCCTAGTCGAACTGGGGCGGTTCGGTACGGGTGCGCTTGAGTTCCCAGAAATGCGGGTAGGCCGCCAGGATCACAGAGGCGTCCCAGAGCTTTCCGGCCTCTTCGCCGCGCGGTATCCGGGACAGCACCGGGCCGAAGAAGGCCACCCCGTTGACATGGATGGTCGGAGTGCCGACGGCCTCGCCGACCGCATCCATGCCGGCGTGATGGCTTGTGCGCAGCGCCGCGTCGTAGGACGGGTCGTTCGCGGCCGCGGCCAGGTCCGCGGGCAGCCCGGCCTCGGCCAGCGACTCGGCGATGACCTGATCGAGATTCTTGTTGTCCTGGTTGTGGATTCGGGTCCCCATCGCCGTGTAGATCGGGCCGAGCACGCCGGCCCCGTGGGCCTGCTCGGCTGCGATAGCCACCCGGACCGGACCCCAGGCCTTCTTCATCAGCTCCACGTACTGCTCGGGCAGATCACGGCCTTCGTTGAGCACCGCGAGGCTCATCACGTGGAACTGCACGTCGATGTCTCGAACCTTCTCGACTTCCAGGATCCAGCGGGAGGTGATCCAGGCCCACGGGCACAACGGGTCGAACCAGAAGTCAGCCTGCTCCCGAGAAGAAGTCCTCATCGGTCAAGGATAGGTTGGAGCGCGTGCTTCCGAATCTGACCCGCAATGAGGCCGTCGAGCGCGCCGCGCTGATCACCGCCGACAACTACAGGATCGACCTTGACCTGACGACCGGCGACAAGGAGTTCCGCTCCCGGACCACGGTCCGGTTCGAGGCGCTGCCAGGCGCGGATTCCTATATCGACCTGGCGGCCGATCGGGTGCACAGCGCGGTGCTCAACGGCCACGCCATCGACATCTCGGAATACGACGAGTCCACCGGGATCCCCCTGGTGGGCTTGGCTCACGACAACGTCCTCGTGGTGGAGGCCGACTGCCGCTACTCCAACACCGGTGAGGGCCTGCACCGCTTCGTCGACCCCGTGGACGGGCACGTCTATCTGTATTCACAGTTCGAGACCGCCGACGCAAAGCGGATGTTCGCCTGCTTCGACCAGCCCGATATCAAGTCGACCTTCGACATGGTCGTCACCGCTCCGGCGCACTGGGAGGTGATCTCCAACGGCGCGACGGTGGAAGTCGCCGAGCATGGCGACGTCAAGGTGCACACCTTCGCGACCACGCCGAAGATGAGCACCTATCTGGTGGCCCTGGTCGCCGGCCCGTACACCCGGTGGGACGACCTCTACACCGACTCCTACGGCGAGATCCCCCTCGGTCTGTTCTGCCGCCAGTCGCTGGCCCCGTTCATGGATCACGCCCGGCTGTTCACCGAGACCAAACAGGGTTTCGACTTTTACCACCAGAACTTCCGGGTGCCCTACCCGTTCGGCAAGTACGACCAGTTGTTCGTCCCGGAGTTCAACGCCGGGGCGATGGAGAACGCCGGTGCGGTGACATTCCTCGAAGACTATGTGTTTCGCAGCAAGGTCACCCGAGCCTCCTACGAGCGCCGCGCCGAGACCGTACTGCATGAGATGGCGCATATGTGGTTCGGCGATCTGGTGACCATGCGGTGGTGGGACGATCTGTGGCTCAACGAGTCGTTCGCCACCTTCGCCTCGGTGCTCTGCCAGGCCGGCGCGACTGAGTACACCGAAGCGTGGACCACCTTCGCCAATGTGGAGAAGTCGTGGGCCTACCGGCAGGACCAGTTGCCGTCGACACACCCCATCGCCGCCGACATCCCCGACCTGCACGCAGTCGAGGTGAACTTCGACGGCATCACCTACGCCAAGGGCGCCAGCGTGCTCAAGCAACTGGTGGCCTATGTCGGTCTGGAGCACTTCCTGGCCGGGCTGCGTGACTACTTCAACGCGCACGCCTTCTCGAACGCCACCTTCGACGATCTGCTGGGCGCACTGGAGAAGGCCTCCGGGCGTGACCTGTCCGACTGGGGCCGGCAGTGGCTGAAGACCACCGGCCTGAACAGCCTCCGGCCGGAATTCGACGTCGACTCCGACGGGAAGTTCACCCGATTCGCGATCCGGCAGGGTGGCGCCGCGCCGGGCGCCGGCGAGACCCGGGTGCACCGACTGGCGGTCGGAATCTATGACGACGACGGTTCCGGCAAGCTGATCCGGATCCGCCGCGAGGAGCTCGACGTCACCGGTGAGATCACGGAAGTGGCTGCGCTGCAGGGAGTTTCCCGTGGGCAGCTGATTCTGGTCAACGACGACGACCTCACCTACTGCTCGATGCGGCTGGACCCGGAGTCGTTGGATGTCGCCCTGGATCGCATCGCCGATATCGCCGATCCGCTGCCTCGCACCCTGGTGTGGTCATCGGCCTGGGAGATGACCCGCGATGCCGAGATGCGCGCCCGCGACTTCGTCGCGCTGGTGATGCGCGGTGTGCATGCCGAGACCGAGGTCGGTGTCGCGCAGCGGCTGCTGATGCAGGCGCAGACCGCGCTGGGCTCTTACGCCGAGCCCGGCTGGGCTTCGGCACAGGGCTGGCCGGCCTTCGCCGACCGGCTGCTGGAACTGGCCCGCGGCGCCGAGGCCGGCTCGGATCATCAGTTGGCGTTCGTCAACGCGCTGTGCGGTTCCGTGCTGTCCACCCATCACCTGGTGCTGCTGGCCGATCTGTTGGACCACGACCCCGCCGGCTACGGATTAGCCGGGTTGGTCGTCGACACCGACCTGCGCTGGCGGATCATCACCAAACTGGCCGCCGGCGGCAGGATCGATGCCGACGGGCCGCCGACGCCGTTCATCGACGCCGAGGCCCAACGCGATCCCACCGCCACCGGTAAGCGGCACGCCGCGGCATCGGCGGCGGCCCGACCCCAGGAGGCGGTCAAACATGCGGCCTGGCGTGAGGTGATCGAGGACGACACCCTGCCCAACATCACCGCACGGGCGATCATCATGGGCTGGGTTCAGCCCGGCCAGGCGGAGTTGCTCAAGGGCTACACCAAGAAGTACTTCGAGACGATCCCGGGCGTGTGGGAGCGCCGTTCCAGCGAGGTGGCCCAGACCGTCGTCGTCGGCCTCTACCCGTCCTGGGATATCAGCAATGAGGGGCTGGAGGCCGCGGACTGGTTCCTGGGCGGCCTACATGTGCCGCCGGCGTTGCGGCGCCTGGTGCTCGAAGGCCGCGCCGGAGTCGAGAGGGCGCTCAAGGCCCGGGAGTTCGACGCCCGCTGATCCGCTCACCCTCACCGTGCTGGGAGACGACGCCTAGGGTCGGGAGATCCCGGCCGACATGACCCGCACCGCGCTGATCAGACCGTCCATCAGGTTGCCCCGCGCGAACGAAGCGGCGGCCGCCGACACGCCCAGCGGTGCCGCGGTCTCCGCACCCCGGCCGCGTACGTCAGCGCCGTAAACCACCTCGATGGCGTGCTGATCCGGCGACACCGCCAGCAGTACGGCGTTATCGGGGGTCGGCACGTCGGCCAGGATGTCACGGGCCCGGGCAGCCGGGTCAGATCCGAGGTCGCCGACGTAGACCGCGAATCGGGCCTTGGCTTGGCGAGTGCCCTCGGTCAGCGCACCGTCGAGGGTGACCAGATCCTTGGTCGAGAACGGGTACTTCTCACCATTTACCACTTGCGCCACCCCCCACGTGCACGTTCTCGGTGGGGCCGGAGTGATGGCTGCCGTGATGACCACCGCCGGGGACGACCTCGTCGACAGCCGCCCACAGAATCGGCGCATTCGTCCACGGCTGCGACAGCGTGTATTCGACCGGCTGATCGCCTTTTCGGCGGTAGATCAAGAACACCAGGGCGGCCACAAGGACCACCGGTATCGCATGCATGAGGCCTGTAGGCATGAGCCAAACGGTAGCGCAGCCTCAGGCGGCGCCCTCGCCCAGATACCGCACCCAGGCCGGGTCGAGTTCCTTGACGTTGCACAACAGCCGCCAGTGCTGCCCCTTCGGCGTGGCAGGTGCCAGACGCAGGGTCCAACCCAACTCGCTGAGCAGTTTGTCGGCCTTGCGATGGTTGCAGGCCGAGCAGGCAGCCACACAATTCTCCCAGCTGTGCTCACCTCCCCGGCTGCGCGGCACGACGTGGTCGACGGTGTCGGCCTTGCCACCGCAGTAGGCACAGCGGAACCGGTCGCGGTGCATCAGGGCCGCGCGGGTCATCGGAATCCGGGCGCGGTAGGGCACGCGGACGTAGGTCCGCAACCGGATCACCGAAGGCACGACGATCATCCGGCTGGCCGAATGGACCACCGGCCCGCCCGGATCGTCGTGCACCACGTCGGCCTTGCCGCACAGCAGCATGACCACCGCACGCCGGATCGGCAGGGCGGTCAGTGGCTCGTACGTGGCGTTGAGCAGAAGCACCCGGCGCCGGCCCCAGACCGAGACGTCGTGCGGTTCGGCCCCGTAGGTGTCGACGCCGTGGGTTTCGACGCTGTGAAGGGCAGGCGTAGCTACAGACCCGGCTCTCGCCGTGCTTCGCCTGCGTTGCACCATGCGCCCTCCGCAGACCAGTGCACCATGGATCGGGCCGGACCGCACGCGTATTCCGGTCGTGTTCAGGTCGTGTTCAATGGTGGCGTGGCCGATGTCAGCGCTGAGACCCCCCAGACCTTCTACGACGCGGTGGGCGGAGCCGAGACGTTCCACGCCATCGTGTCGCGCTTCTATGCGTTGGTGGCCGAGGACGAGGTGTTGCGCCCCATGTACCCCAAGGGGGACCTCAAGCCCGCCGAGGACCGGCTTCGGATGTTTCTCGAGCAGTACTGGGGCGGCCCCCGGACCTATTCCGACCAGCGCGGTCACCCGCGGCTGCGGATGCGGCACGCGCCGTACAAGGTCGGCCCCATCGAACGGGACGCCTGGCTGCGATGCATGCAGACCGCAGTGGCCTCGATCGACTCGAAGACCCTTGATGACGCGCACCGGCGAGAACTGCTCGGCTACCTGGAGATGGCCGCTCAGCACATGGTGAACTCGCCGTTCTAGCCCAGCAGCAGCACCGGATCGCCGCGCCGGCGGAACACCGACCCGAAGCGGGCGTCCAGACGCAACCAGCCCGGCAGGGCTCGCACCCGGACGACCTCCCCCTCGGAGTCTGAGATGAAGCGCATCGCCGACAGGGCCAGCAGGACACGCATGGGAACTGCCAACTCGATTCCCGGTCCGCTGACCCGTAGGACCTCCTGATCCAGCAGTGACGCCGGTGGTCCCTGCGGACCGGCGTGCTCGCGGGCCAGTTCCGCGCCGCGGCGCGCCAGGCCGGCGATCACCGTCTCGGGGACGTCGTCGACGTGG
>CAYFMA010000117.1:0-6858 GCA_964344085.1 uncultured Mycobacterium sp. | reverse complement strand
GGACAGGTCGCCCGGATCCTTGCCTAGAGCCGCAGCTCTGATCGCCCGGCGCAGGATCTTTGCCGACCGTGTTTTGGGCAGGGCGCCGACGCGCCAAATTCTCGACGGTGCAAAGGGTTTCCCGAGTTCGGCAGCGACCAGTGCCTTGAGTTCACCGCTCACGGCGGCGTCGTCGACGGTTGTTCCGGGACGGGCAACCCAGAACGCCCAAACCGCTTCCCCCTTGACCGGATCAGGCACACCGACTGCCGCCGCTTCGCTCACCGCGGAATGTGTGGACAGTGCGGCCTCGACCTCGGCCGGTGCCAGGCGCTTTCCGGCGACGTTCATGACGTCATCGGAGCGGCCGAGGATGAACCACTGGCCTTCCTGGTCGACCATGGCGAAGTCGCCGTGGTGCCACATCCCGGGAAAGCGGGACCAGTAGGCGTCCAGATAACGCTGGTCGTCCTTCCACACCCCGCGCGTCATCGACGGCCAGGGTTGACGGCAGACGAGTTCGCCGACCTGCCCGCGCACCGAGCGTCCGTCGTCGTCGACGACGTCGAGGTCCATCCCCAATGACGGTCCGCCGAGCGAGCAACTGCGGATCGGCTCAACCGGATAGGGGGCCAGGAACGAGCCGCCGACCTCCGTGCCACCGGAGAAGTTGATGACCGGAACACGGCTGTCGAACACATCGCGGGCCAGCCATTCGTAGGAATCCGGATCCCAAGGTTCGCCGGTCGAACCCAGGACGTGGACCGAGGAGAGGTCCCGAGTGTGAATCTGCTCGAGGTCTGACCCCTTCAGCGTCCGGATCAGGGTGGGGGAGACACCCAGCATGGTGATCCGGTGGCGCTCGACCAGATCCCACAACCGGTAGTTGTCCGGTACGTCGGGGGAGCCTTCGTAGAGCACCAGGCAGGCGCCGTTGGCGTGGGTGCCGATCACCGAAAGCGGGCCCATGATCCAACCCATGTCAGTGATCCAGCAGAACACTCCGTCGTCGGTCATGTCGAACGAGTAGGCGACCTCGCTGGCGGTCTTCACGAGGAATCCGGCGTGGGTGTGGACGGCGCCCTTCGGGCGGCCGGTCGTGCCCGAGGTGTATCCAAGCAGCAGCGGATGCATCGCCGGGACGGTCTCGGTGACCAGATCGGCCTGGTCGGCGGTGAGCTCCTGCCAGCTTGTGATGCTCACGCTCGCCGGGCCGGCATGGGCCGGCAGGCCGATGTTGTCGATGACGACGAGATGCCGGACGTCGGGGCAGTCGGCCAGTGCTGTCGCCAGCTGTGGCAGCATCGCGACGTCGCGCCCGCGACGGGTGGTGCCGTCCGCCACGATGACCGCCTTGACGTCGGCGTCGGTCAATCGGGAGGTGATGGCCGATGCGGCGAAGCCGGAGAACAAGGGGACCAGAACCGCCCCGAGGGCCGCGACGGCGTGAACGGCTACGACTGCCTGCGGAATCATCGGCAGATAGAGCGCGACCGCATCGCCGCGCTTGATGCCGATTCGCTTCAATCCTGCTGCCGCCCTGGCTACTTGGTCGGCGAGTTCGGCGAAGGTCAGTATGGTGATCCTGCCGTCCTCGGTCTCATGGCGCACCGCTGTGCGGTCGGGATTGCTGTCCCGCCAGCGGCGCAGGCAGGCGTCCGCGACGTTGAGGTGAGCACCGGGGAACCATTCCGGATGTTCGATACCGCGGCTGGTGTCGAGAACGGCGGTATGCGCTGTGCTGAACTCGATCCCGAGGTCGTTCAGGACGGCGTTCCAGTACCAGGCCGGATCGCTGACCGAGCGGCTCCGCAGTCCGTCGATGCCATCCACTCCGTGCGCGCGCGCCAGCCTGGTCACGTTGGCGTTCTCGATGTAGTCGGGTGTCGGCACCCATCGGTAGTCACTCATCGCCGGATCCTGTTCACTCTCTGGGCATTCCGAGGATGCGTTCGGACACGATATTGCGCTGGATGAAGGTCGAACCGCCGGCGATGGCGGTTCCACGGCCCTGATAGGCAAGCCGCAGCCAACGTTCCGCTGCCGCATCGTCGGGTCCGATCGCCTCCTTCTCCGGAAGCGAGAATTGCCCACCCATGTTCGCCAGCGACAGTCCGAAGTCGGCGATGTCCTCAACCAGAGGACAGAAGAACAACTTGCCGATCGACGTAACGGGGCCGGGCGGTTCGCCCCCGGCCGCGCTGGCGATCACCCGTTGGCTGATCAGATAGTGGGTGAGCGCACGGCCGTAGAGATCGGCGATCTTCTGACGCACATGGGGATCGGTGCCGAGCGGATTTCCGTCATCGTCCGTCTGCCGGGCGATCTGGGCGATCAGATCGTTGACCGCACCCGTGGTGTTGACCCGACCGGTGGCGATGGCGACGCGCTCGAATGCCAAGGTGCCCATGGCCACTCGCCACCCGTCGTCTATCCCACCGACCACGTCGTGATCAGGAATGAAGACGTCGTCGAGGAAGACCTCGTTGAACTCCGCCTCGCCGAGCATGTGTTGGAGCGGACGGACCCGGACGCCGGGGGCGGACATGTCGAGCAGGAAGTAGGTGATGCCCTTGTGGCGCGGGCCTCCGCCGGTGCGGGCCAACAGGATCGCATGAGCGGCAAGCTGGGCCCGGCTGGTCCAGATCTTCTGCCCGTTGATCTTCCAGCCGCCGTCGACCTTGACCGCCGCGGTGCGCAGCGAGGCCAGGTCCGAGCCGGACTCCGGTTCGGAGAACAGCTGACACCAGATGTGTTCCCCGGTGAGGATCGGCCGCAGATATCGCTCCTGCTGCTCGGATGTCCCGAAAGCGATGATGGTCGGACCGCCGAAGTCCTCGCCGATGATGTTGAGCCGCTCCGGCGCGCCCGCGCGATCGAGTTCCTCGGTGAAGACTGCTTTGAGTTTCGCGTCGGCTCCCCCGCCACCGAATTCGCGCGGCCAGGACAGGCCCGCGTAGCCGGCGTCGAACTGCATTCGCTGCCACTGTTCCCAGTAGGCGCGCTTGTCCTCAAGGCGGTGCGGTTCGGGGCCACCGAGTTTGGGCAGGGTTTCTGCCAGCCAGGACCGGACGCTTTCGCGGAATTCCGCTTCGGCGGGGCTGTCTTTGAGATCCATGGTCGCTACGTCACCTCCCGCTTACCTGCTGGCGGAGGATGTGCTTCTGGACCTTGCCGGTGGCGGTCATCGGCAGGCTGTCCAGGCCGATCACCCGTTCCGGGGTCTTCTGGATCGCAACGCCGTGGGCGGTGAGGTAGGTCCGCAGATCCTCGACCGTCGGTTCGGGATGGCCTTCGCGGGTGACGACGAAGACCGCTACTCGCTCGCCGAGGCGGTCATCGGGGTAACCCACCACCGCGGAGTCGGTGAGCGAGGGGTGGGAGACCAGGTGGTCCTCGAGTTCTCTGGCGCTGATGTTCATCCCGCCGCGGATGATGATGTCCTTCAGGCGGCCGGTCACCCGGACGAAGCCGTCGGCGTCCATCACACCGAGATCGCCGGACCGGGACAGCCCGCCCGGGGTGAACAGAGCGGCGGTCTCGCCCGGGTCACCCAGGTAGCCGATCATGTGCGACGGTCCTCGATAGGCGATATCCCCCTCGGCGCCGCGGGGAACTTCGTTGCCGGCTTCATCGACGATCGCGACCTCATGTCCGGGTTGCGATGAGCCGTCGGAATTGAGTGCCCGTTCGGTGTGGTCGTCGACGGTGCACGTCGTGGTCATGAGGTTCTCGCTGCGGCCGTAGAGGCTGAGCACCTTCATCCCGGGCAGTGTCTGATGCGCACGTTCCACCACGGCCCGGGGGATCGGGGCGCCCGCGCAGACCCAGATCCGCAGGCTGGACAGGTCGTCGCGTGCCGGGTCATAGGCCTCGAGCAGCATCTGCAGAAAGGTGGTCGCGGTGACCGCCTGCGTGCAGCCGAAACGGGCGATCTCGGCGGCGCCGCGTACCGGCTCCCATTCCGCCATCACATGGGTGGCGGCCCCGTTGAGCAGTGGCACCAGAACGCTGGTTACCAGGCCTGTGGTGTGGGTGATGGGGGACGGCCCGAACTGAACGTCGTCCTCGGTGTATCCGAAGGAATGGGTGAGGGTGCGCGCACCCGAGCAGTAGGTGTTGAAGGTGTGCACGCAGCCCTTGGGACGCGATGTCGTTCCGGAGGTGTAGACGATCAGGAACGGGTCGTCGGCACTGGGCGGACTGGGCAGATCTGTTGCGGCCGGGATCTTTTCGGTGCGCACGTCGTCCAGGGCGACCACGTCGCCGAGGTCGGCGGCGCCCGGTCGGGCGACCAGGATCTCCAGCCCGGGGCGTTCGCGGCGTACGTCGCGGTACATGTCGAGGTAGTCGAAACCCTTGAAGACCGCCGGGGTGATGACGCCGCGGACATCGGCGTGAGCGGTGACGTAGCCGACCTCGTCGCGGCGGTAGATCGGCATGATCGGAACGGTGATGATGCCCAGCCTCGACAGGGCCGTGACGACCTCGATGAACTCAACCCAGTTCGGCAGGTGGACCGCCACGGTGTCCCCGGACCGCCATCCCCGTTTGTGGAAACCAGCGGCGAGGCGAAGGACGGACTCATGCATCTGCCGGTAGGTCAGCGAGCGATGACCGTCGGTAGCGAACACCTTGCCGGGTCGTTCAGTCGCCCTGGTGGCCAGCAGATCGAACATGATGTCGTCAGCCCACAGACCGCTGTCACGGAAGGCCCGAATCTCGCCGGCGGAGTACCGGTCGGTATAGGTACCTGGCTTCATGGTGTCCGCCCCTCCGTAGATCATTGTCCGAACATTATTATGGTCAGACCAAAATGACAAGACCCGAGCCCTACGCGTTACGCCAGACCGGGGCACGCTTCTCCTTGAAGGCCCGAACGCCCTCGGCGAGGTCCTCGGTGGTGAAGGCCAGCGCGAGCTGGGCTTGGAGGTAGTCCAGCGCCGAGTCGAGTGGCAGATCCCGGGTGGCGGCGAGAGCCTTCTTTCCCAGGCCGAGCAGCAGTGGTGACTTCGAGGCGATGGTGGCGACCCAGTCGCGGACCGCGTCGTCGAACTCCGCATCGGGAACCACCCGATTGAGCAGGCCTGCTTCACGTGCCTCGGCGGCGGACAGCAACCTGCCGGTCATCATCAGTTCGTTGGCGGTCAGCCTGCCGGTGGCCCGGAAGATCAGCGCGGAGATCATGAACGGGAAGGCACCGATGTTGATCTCCGGGCAGCCGAGTCTGATCGACTCCTTGGCGATCACCAGGTCGCAGGCCAATGCGATACCGAGTGCGCCGGCCAGCACGTCGCCGTTGGCGGCGCAGATCACCGGCTTGTCGATCGCGGTGAGCGTGCGGAAGATGTCCGGAAAGCGATTCAGCCCAGCGTATTTGGTGATCGTCGGGCGGGTGTCGGCGAAGGCGTCGAGATTACCGCCGGAGGAGAACACCTTGTGATGGGATGAGGTCAGAACAATGACCCGCACCTCAGGATCGTCTGCGGCGCGGTTGAGACCCTCCATGAGCTCGTCCAGCAATCTGTCGGACAAGGCGTTTCGCCGCTCCGGGTCGTCGAGCACCAGATACGCGGCCATCGGTGAGTCGGTATCTTCACGCACCGGACGGCGATCATAGGAAACGAGGGGCTTTTCGGTCATTGGTGCTCCAGTACGGTCTTCCCGAATCCGTTCGCTGATTCGAGATGTCGGTGGGCCTCTGCTGCATCGTCCAGCGGGAAGACTCGGTCTATGAGCGGCGGCGGGATATGTTGGGAAGCGAGCAGATTCAACATTTCGTTGAAGTCATGTGCGTTGCCCATCGTCGTTCCGAGCAGGTCATACTGACCGAAAAAGAAATTGCGCACATCCATCGGGGCCGTCTCGGCCGCATTGGCCCCCAGGACTACCAGCCGGCCGCCGGGACGCAGCGCGCGAACCGATTCCGGCCATCGGCCCACCGGGTCGAGGACAAGGTCGAATCCGGCGCCGAGGGGCGTCAGTGCCCGTGCCTTCTCGGGCCAGTCGGCATCGGTGTGGAGGACACCGTCGAAGGCGCCCTCGGATACGGCGCGGGCGATCTTGTCCGCCGACGATGAGGTGACGGCGATCGCAACCCCTGTATGCGAGGCCAATTGCACTGCCATCGTGGAGATACCACCGCCCGCGCCGAGGACCAGCATGGTCTCGCCCGCGCGTAAGCGGCCGCGGGTGAACAGTGCGCGGTAGGTGGTCAGTCCGACCAATGGCAGCGCGGCCGCCTGAGTCCAACTGAAGCCGGCAGGCTTCGGCGCCAGACATTCCGACGGGACGCTGACCAGTTCGGCGTAGGTTCCGGCGGTGTAATCGCCGAGGATCTCCCAACCGGATCCCGGTGCTTCGGAGCGATCCCCCCAGTGCAACGACGGCATGATGAGGACTTCCTCGCCGGTGTCGCGGCGAACCCCGGCCCCGTCGGCTCCGATCACATGTGGCAGCGGCGAGTTGTAACGGCCCTGGCGGACCAGGACGTCGTGCCAGTTCAGTGCTGCTGCTTTGAGTTCGACGGTGACCCAGCCGGGTTTGTCAGCCGGATCGGGGTAGCTCCCGGGCTGCAGGACCGCCGGTTCGCCGAATTCGTGGAGGACGACTGCGTGCACGTCGGAGGTTCAGACCAGGCCGAGTTGGGCCAGCAGCGTCATCACGTTCCAGTAGGCGTGCACCGACACCGCGCGGCCGGAATCGTCGACCTCCCATACATCCATCCCGGTGACGTCGAACGCCTTTCCGGTCGGCGGCACCCCGGGTGGGAAGCCCTCGCCGGTGTGGGTGCCGGTCATCCGCCACTCCTGAGTGATACGCCGGTTGGCGGCGTCGACAAGTGGTTCACCGATCGGGTGGAATGCCATGTCCGGGAAT
>CAYFMA010000116.1:0-7066 GCA_964344085.1 uncultured Mycobacterium sp. | reverse complement strand
CTGCTGAACGAGGGTGATGTCGTCACCATCGGCAATGTCGACCTGGTGTTCAGCGGCGGAAACTTGTTGCGCCGCAGCGAGACTGAGGCCGCCACCGGAACCGGTGGCCTCGACGTGCGCAGCGTGACGTGGACCATCGAGAACAACAAGACCCTGCTGGACAACATCTCGTTCACCGCGCGGCCGGGCACGCTGACCGCGCTCATCGGGCCTTCGGGCGCGGGCAAGTCAACCCTGGCCAAGCTGATAGCCGGATACACCCATCCGACCAGCGGCACGGTGAGCTTCGAGGGTCACAACATCCACGCCGACTACGCCTCGCTGCGCTCCCGCATCGGGATGGTGCCGCAGGACGATGTGGTGCACGGCCAGCTGACGGTGAACCAGGCGCTGATGTACGCCGCCGAACTGCGGCTGCCGCCGGACACCACCAAGGAAGACCGGCAGGCCGTCGTCGAGCAGGTGCTGGCCGAACTGGAGATGACCCAGCACGCCAACACCCGCGTCGACAAGCTCTCCGGCGGGCAACGCAAGCGCGCCTCGGTGGCACTGGAGCTACTTACCGGTCCGTCGCTGCTGATCCTCGACGAGCCGACCTCGGGCCTGGACCCGGCATTGGACCGGCAGGTGATGACGATGCTGCGCCAGCTGGCCGATGCCGGCCGCGTGGTGCTGGTGGTCACCCACTCGCTGACCTACCTGGACGTCTGCGACCAGGTGCTGCTGCTCGCCCCCGGCGGCAAGACCGCGTTCTGCGGACCGCCGTCGCAGATCGGCATGGCGCTGGGCACCACCAACTGGGCCGACATCTTCAGCACCGTCGCCGGTGACCCGCAGGGCGCCAACGACCGCTACCGGGCGCTGACCGGGCCGCAACCGCCGCCACCTCCGATGGAGGCGCCGTCCGATTTCGGCGAGCCGGTGCATACGAGCCTGCGTCGGCAGTTCTCCACGATCGTGCGTCGCCAGGCCCGGCTGATCATCTCCGACCGCGGCTATTTCATCTTCCTGGCGCTGTTGCCGTTCATCATGGGCGTGCTGTCACTGGCGGTGCCGGGCACCTCCGGATTCGGCATCCCCGATCCGATGGGTGATGCGCCCAACGAGCCGGGACAGATCCTGGTGCTGCTGAACGTCGGTGCCATCTTCATGGGCACCGCGCTGACCATCCGTGACCTCATCGGTGAACGGCCGATCTTCCGCCGCGAGCAGGCGGTCGGGTTGTCGACGACGGCGTACCTGCTCGCCAAGGTCTGCGTGTACACCACGTTCGCGGTGGCGCAATCGGCGATCGTGACGGCAATCGTGTTGTGGGGCAAGGGCGGTCCCACTCAGGGCGCGGTGGCGCTCGGCAAGCCGGGGCTGGAGCTGTTCGTCGACATCGCCGCTACCTGTGTGGCCTCGGCCAATCTCGGCCTGCTGCTCTCGGCACTGGCGAAGTCCAACGAGCAGATCATGCCGCTGCTGGTTGTGGCGATCATGAGCCAGTTGGTGTTCTCCGGCGGGATGATCCCGGTCACCAACCGTCTGGTGCTCGATCAGTTGTCCTGGGCGACACCGGCCCGATGGGGTTTCGCCGCTTCGGCGTCCACCGTCGACCTGATCAATCTGGTTCCCGGGCCGTTGACACCCAAGGACCATTGGTGGGAGCACCGGGCGCCGGTCTGGTGGTTCGACATGGCGATGCTGGCCGGACTGAGCCTGGTGTATCTCTCCCTCGTGCGCTGGACGATCCGGCTCAAGGGCGGCAGGTAGAAAGTAGGACAGGATGACCCGCCTTCCGTCGGATCTTTCCGCCCTGGCAATGGCCTTCCTGTTGGTGGTCGGCTTCACCTTCAGCGACGACGCCGTGGAGTTCCTCCTCGACATCACCGGACAGAGCCAACTGGGCGCGACCGACCGGCAATGGCTGGTCCTGGCGGTGGATCTGCTGCTGGTCCTGGCCACCGCCGCACTCAAGTGGCAGATCAGCAGGGACCGCATCGATCTGAAGAGTTTCCTGCGCCGGCTGTTCAGCGGATGGTGGGCGGTGGGCGCGGGGGTAATCAGCGGAAGTCATTTGATTCTGGTCCTCACCTCCGAGCACCGAGTGGGACTCACCGATGTCGCCTCGATCTGGATCAACCTGGCCGCCTCTGCGGTGTTCGTCGCGGCGATGGCCATGCTGCTGGTCTCTGCGCTCACCGAGGGAACGAACTCGCGGGGCTGGATCGTCCCCTTGGCGGTCGGAACGTTCGCGGTCCAGGTGGCCTCGGCATTGTGGTATCCGGTCATCAATACCGATGGCGGCTGCTCCGGAGAGGTTTCCCCGACCTTCTTCTCCGATATGAACAACATCAACGTGGTCCTCATGCTGACCATCGCGATCGAGTTGAACTATGTGCGCCGCAACGCATCCGAGGACGATCCCGGCCGGCGGGTCGCACCGGTGTTCACGGTGCTGCTGATGTGTATCGCGTTGGCCCTCGCCTTCACCATGCTGGTGAAGGCCGATGCCGGGCCGCCGTGTGGGGTGGCCGCGGTCTGGCACGAGTACATCTCATTCGTGGTCAACGTCCAGGCACTGGCGATCGGTTTGACGACGGTGGTGTGGCTGCTGCTGGTAAGCGCCACTGACAGCGCCTAGCGACGAGAGGCACAGTTCGTGTTCCGAATTCTGTTCCATTCCCCGCGGATCGCGCCGAACACCGGCAACGCGATCCGCATGGTGGCGGCGACCGGATGCGAACTGCATCTGGTCGAACCGTTGGGCTTCGACCTGTCTGAACCCAAACTGCGCCGGGCAGGCCTGGACTACCACGATCTCGCGTCGGTGACGGTGCACGGCAGCCTGGACGACGCATGGGCCGCACTGGGCGCTTGCCGGGTGTTCGCGTTCACCGCGCACGCCGGACGGTCCTTCGCCGAGATCTCCTACCAGCCGGGCGACGTCCTGATGTTCGGTCCCGAACCCACCGGCCTGGACGAGGCGACATTGACCGACCCGCACATCACCGAGACGGTTCGCATTCCGATGCTGCCCGGACGCCGGTCACTGAACCTGTCCAACGCCGCGGCGGTGGCCGCCTACGAGGCGTGGCGGCAGCACGGCTTCGAGGGCGCGGTCTGACCTCACGTCCGGTGATCAGACCGGACGGATCACCAAGTGTCCCAGTGGGTCAGCTGTGCGGCGGGCAGTCGCTTGGCCAGCTTGAAGTCAGTGCCCTTGGTGTAGGCGATCGGGAACAGACCCGCCTGGGTGTACTGCTCGTAGGGGATGCCGAGCAACTCGGCGGCCTTCTTCTCGCCGTCGCCGATCAGATGCAGCGTTGTCCAAGCCGTGCCGATGCCGCGCTCACGCAGCGCGAGCATGAAACTCCACACCGCCGGCAGGATCGATCCCCAGAAAGAGGCCTGCATTCCGGCGTCGACGCCCTCCGGCCGGCCCTCCAGGAGTGGGATGAGCATGACCGGAGCCTTCTCCATGTTCATGTTGAGGTACTTCGCCGAGTCGACGACGGCATCCATCTGCTCATCGCGGATGTCACCACGCACCGGCGCCGGGAGATCGAGGTAGGGGGTGCCCATGGCGCGGTAGATGTCGGCCAGTGCCTTCTTCTTCGCGGGATCCTCGACGAACATCCACTGCCAGCCCTGCGCGTTGGATCCGGTGGGTGCCTGCAACGCGATGTCGAGGCATTCCATCAGGATCTCGTGCGGCACCGGACGGTCGAAATCGAGACGCTTACGAACCGATCGGGTGGTGGTGAGGACTTCGTCGGCGGACAGGTTCAGGGTCATGCCAGGAGACTATGTCAGCCCGAGGGATTACCGGGCGGACCCGGCTGGAGCGCAGCGGTCAGGATGCGGTGCGCAGACCGATGCTGGCCCGGCGCTCGACCTGATTGTCGATGACGCCGTGCAGCGTGTTGGCCAGGTCGGGGTAGCCGCGCTGGCGCATGACGGCCTCGACGTAGGTGACCAGTTGGACTTCGGCTTCGGTCATCATGTCGGTCTCTCCCATGGTTTTTTGGGTGTGTGTAACCAGTGAGCCGAAAGTTAAACCCCCGGGTGGGGGTAAATCCAGTTAATAACGTGCGAGTTACTGACTTGATGGGATTAATTGAGCGAATTCTTATTTGAATATCAGCTTCGGGCTCAACGGAAGTCCCGGGAACGGGAACCCACACTCATTCTGATCGGACCGATCCGCTCGGCGACCACCGTCACCGCCCCGGTGGCGTTCTGTACCTGGCCACGGATCAGCAGCGCAGAGGCCGTCTGCGCCAGACGCCGGTGCCGGGTCCACACCCCCGGCGTACACAGCACATTGACCATCCCGGTCTCGTCCTCGATGTTCATGAACGTCACGCCTCGGGCGGTGGCCGGCCGCTGCCGGTGGGTCACCGCACCGGCGATCAGGACTCGGGTGCCGTCGGGAACCTCCAGCAGTCGCTGCGCCGGGATGACGCCCATGGCATCGAGGTCGCTCCGCAGGAACTGGGTCGGGTAACTGTCCGGGGAGATCCCGGTGGCCCACACATCGGCGGCGGCCAGTTCCACCTCGCTCATCCCGGGCAGGGCCGGGACCGTCGAGTGAGAGCCCACCCCCGGTAGCCGGTCGGGCCGCTCGGCAGCAGCGGCGCCGGCCGCCCACAAAGCTTCCCGGCGGGTGATCCCGAAACACCCCAGCGCCCCGGCGGTGGCCAGCGCCTCGGTCTGCGTGACCGACAACTGCACGCGGCCGGTCAGATCCAGCAGTGACGCGTACGGGCCACCACTGTGTCGCTCGGCGGCGATACGCTCGGCCAGATTCACCCCGATATGGCGGACCGCCCCCAGGCCCAGCCTCACCTCCTCACCGGCGTTCTCCAGCGTGGCGTGCGCGAGACTGGCATTGACGCACGGCCCGTGCACGATCACCCCGTGCCGGCGGGCATCGGCGACCAGTGACTGCGGTGAATAGAAACCCATCGGCTGAGCGCGCAGCAGGGCCGCGCAGAACGCCGCCGGATGGTAGAGCTTGAACCAGGACGAGTAGTAGACCAGCGAGGCGAAGGACAGCGAGTGGCTTTCCGGGAAGCCGAAATTGGCGAAGGCTTCCAGTTTCTCGTATATCCGGTCGGCAACCTCGCCGGTGATGTCGTGTAGTTCGGCCATTCCGGCGTAGAAGCGATCCCGCAGCCGGCGCATCTTCTCGGTGGAACGTTTGGCCCCCATGGCGCGACGCAACTGGTCGGCTTCGGCCGGTGAGAATCCGGCGCAGTCAACCGCGAGTTGCATGAGCTGTTCCTGGAACAACGGAACGCCCAACGTCTTTCGCAACGCCGGTTCCATGGACGGATGGTCATAGACGACCGGCTCCAGGCCGTTGCGGCGTTTGATGTAGGGATGCACCGAACCGCCCTGAATGGGTCCCGGGCGGATCAGTGCGACCTCGACCACCAGGTCGTAGAAGACCCGCGGTTTGAGCCGGGGCAAGGTAGCCATCTGGGCGCGTGACTCCACCTGGAACACACCGACCGAGTCCGCGCGCTGAAGCATCTCGTAGACGTATCTGTCGGACAGGTCCAGACGCGACAGGTCCACCTCGATGCCTTTGTGCTCGGCCACCAGATCGATCGCGTAGTGCAGGGCCGAGAGCATGCCCAGACCGAGCAGGTCGAACTTCACCAAACCGATGGCCGCACAGTCGTCTTTGTCCCACTGCAGCACGCTGCGGCCGGGCATCCGTGCCCATTCCACCGGGCATACGTCAGCGATCGGCCGGTCACAGATCACCATGCCGCCGGAGTGGATGCCCATATGCCGCGGCAGGTCCTTGATCTGGGTCGCCAGATCAATCACCGGTTCGGGGATGCCGTCGAGATCCTCTGAATCCGAGATCGGACTCCACCGGCTGATCTGCTTGCTCCAGGCATCCTGTTGCCCCTGGGAGAAGCCGAGCGCCCGGGCCATGTCGCGCACCGCACTGCGGCCGCGGTAGGTGATGACGTTGGCGACCTGGGCGGCGTAGTCACGGCCGTAGCGTTCGTAGACGTACTGGATGACCTGCTCACGCAGATCCGACTCGATGTCGATATCGATATCGGGCGGCCCGTCGCGCACCGGGGAGAGGAACCGTTCGAACAGCAGGCCGTTGGACACCGGGTCGACGGCGGTGACGCCGAGGACGTAACAGACCGCCGAATTGGCCGCCGAACCCCTTCCCTGGCAGAGGATGTCGCTGCGTCGGCAGAACTGGGTGATGTCGTGCACCACCAGGAAATAGCCCGGGAACTTCAGTCGGGCGATGACCTCGAGTTCATGTTCGATCTGGGCATAGGCTGCCGGCGCTCCCGCCCGCGGCCCGTAGCGGCGGGCCGCCCCGGCCATCACCAGTTCGCGTAACCAGCTGTCCTCGGTGTGACCGTCGGGCACCTCGAAGGGCGGCAATTGCGGAGCGATCAGCGCCAGTTCGAAGGCGCACTGCTCGCCGAGATCGGCGGCGGCGGTGACGACTTCGGGACGCTGGGCGAACAGCCGGGCCATCTCATCCCCCGAACGCAGGTGCGCACCGCCCCGCGGGGCCAGCCAACCGGCCGCCTGCTCCAGTGACTGCCGTGCCCGGATGGCCGCCATGGCCGCCGCCAGCCGGCCACGGTCGGGGGCGGCGAAGTGGGCGGCGGTACTGGCGATGACGCCAAGGCCGAACCGGGGTGCCAGATCTGCCAGCGCGGCGTTGTGTTCATCGTCGAGCGGATGGCCGTGATGAGTGAGTTCGATGCTGACCCGGTCGGCGCCGAATCGGTCCACCAGATCGGCCAGCGCATGGGTCGCCGCCTCCGAGCCGCCGGTCGAGAATGCCTGCCGGACATGACCTTTGCGACAGCCGGTCAGAACATGCCAGTGCCCGCCGGCGGCCTCGGTCAACGCGTCGAGGTCATAGAGCGGCCTGCCCTTCTCCCCGCCGGCCAGGTGGGCGGCGGCGAGTTGGCGGGACAGCCGCCGATAGCCCTCCGGCCCGCGAGCCAGGATGAGCAGGTGCGGGCCGGGCGGGTCGGGATCCTGGGTCCGCGGTGTGTTGGACAGCGACAGTTCGGCGCCG
>CAYFMA010000115.1:0-7075 GCA_964344085.1 uncultured Mycobacterium sp. | reverse complement strand
CGACAGCCGGCTGTCGATCCGCACCGACACCATCCTGGGTAAGCGCGTCATGGAGATCGAGCCGCGCGGTAACAAGCCGCTGGCCGTCAACGGTGTGCTCCCGCTCGATCAGAGCACCACGCCCTATCAGCTGTACGACGCCTTCTCCGATCTCACCACCACCACCGCGGGCTGGGATCTCGACAGCGTCAAGCGTTCGCTGAACGTGCTGAGCTCCACCCTCGATGCCAGCACCCCGGAACTGAAGGCTGCGCTGGACGGTGTGGCCCGCTTCTCCGACACCATCGGAAAGCGTGATCAGCAGTTCAAAGACCTTCTGGCACAAGCCAATAAGGTCGCCGGCGTGCTCGGCAACCGCAGCGACCAGATCAACCGCCTGCTGGTCAACGCCCAGTACCTGCTGGCCGCTGTCAACCAGCGCAGCCGCGAGGTGGATGTGCTGCTGGAGAACGTCTCGGCCGTCTCCCAGCAGTTCGCCGGGTTCATCAACGACAACCCGAACATCAACCACGTGCTGAGCCAGTTGGAGACCATCAGCACCGTCCTGGTCAAGCACAAGGACGATCTGGCCTACTCGATCACCACCGCCTCGAAGTTCATGGGCGCGCTGGCCGAGTCGATCAGCTCGGGCCCGTACTTCAAGACTCTGGTGGCCAACCTGGTGCCCTACCAGATGCTGCAGCCGTTCGTCGACGCGGCGTTCAAGGAGCGCGGTATCGATCCGGAGGAGTTCTGGCGTAACGCGGGCCTGCCGGCCTTCCGCCTGCCGGATCCCAACGGCGCAACCCAGGCCAACGGCGCCCCGCCGGCCGCTCCGAACGTGCTCGAGGGCACACCGGAGTTCCCCGGTCCGGCGGTTCCCCCCGGCCACCCGTGTTCCTACACACTGCCGGCGGCCAGCGGCCAGTCCCCGACCAACCCGCTGCCGTGCGCGAACCTCGATCAGGGTCCGTACGGTCTGGGTCAGTTCGGACCGATGCAGGGTGTTGAGAACCTGCCGATGAATCCGGACGCCCTGGCGCCCAACCATGGTGTTCCGGCCGCGGCGGTGCCCGGCCTGCCCGGTCCGCTGGTGCCCGGTGCGCCCGGACCCGCTCTGGCCCCCGGTCCGCCGGGAGCCCGCACGGTTCCGGTGCCGGCGGTGCCGGCTCCGAGCATCGCGCCCACCGATCAGGGAGGGGCATAACCGATGGCCATCCGTAACCTCGGCCTCTCCAAGGTCTCGCGCACGTCGGCGGTCGTCGGCGCACTGGCGGTCATCCTGGCCGTCATCGCCGCGATCGTGGGCTACAAGCTCTACGTGAAGGCGACGACCACCACGGTGACGGCGTACTTCGCCGACGCTCTCGCGGTGTACCCCGGCGACCGGGTGCAGATCATGGGTGTCAAGGTCGGCTCCATCGACAAGGTCGAGCCGGCCGGCGACAAGATGAAGGTCACCCTGCACTACGACAGCAAGTACAAGGTGCCCGCCAACGCGACCGCCTCGATCCTCAACCCGACCGTCGTGGCCTCCCGCGTGCTGCAGCTCTCGCCGCCCTACAGCGGCGGTCCGGCACTGGCCGACAACGCGGTCATCCCGCTGGAGCGCACACAGGTTCCGGTGGAGTGGGACGACATCCGCAATCAGCTCGACAAGCTGGTCACCGAACTCGGTCCGACGCCCACCCAGCCCAAGGGTCCGCTGGGTGATCTCGTCGAAGCCCTCGCCAACAATCTCAACGGCAAGGGAAAGCAGATCAACACGACCTTCCGTGCGTTGTCCGACGCGATGGGCGCGCTGGGTGAGGGCCGTGGCGACCTGTTCGGCGTGACCAAGAGCCTCGCGCTGTTCGTCAACGCCCTGCACCAGAACGATCAGCAGTTCGTCGCGTTGAACAACAATCTCGCGCAGTTCACCTCGTCGCTGAACAACTCCGATCAGGAGATGGCGAAGGCCGTGCGCGATATCGACACCCTGATGAAGACGGCCCGGAAGTTCGTCGACGACAACGGTTCGCTGCTGGCGACCGACATCAACAATCTGGCTGAGGTCACCAACACGCTGATGCAGCCGGACGCCCGCAACGGCATCGAGACGGCGCTGCACGTGTATCCGAACATGGCGGCCAACGTCAACAACATCTATCACCCGACGCACGGCGCGATCGTCGCCATACCGGCGGTGGCCAGCTGGGCCAACCCGATGCAGTTCATCTGCTCGGCCATCCAGGCCGGCAGCCGGCTGGGCTACCAGGACTCCGCGGAACTCTGCGCGCAGTACCTGGCGCCGATCCTGGACGCCACCAAGTTCAACTACCCGTTCTTCGGTGTGAATCAGTTCAGCGGCGCTGAGACACTGCCGAAATACGTCGCCTACTCCGAGGAGCGGCTGCGTCCTCCGACCGGCTACAAGGACACCACCGTTCCCGGTGTCTGGTCGCGGGACACCTTGTTCTCGCACGGCAACCATGAGCCCGGCTGGATCGTGGCTCCCGGTATGCAGGGTGTCCAGGTGAATCCGTTCACCGAGGCGATGCTGACCCCGGACTCGCTGGCTGCTCTGATGGGTGGTCCAGACCCGACTTCGTACCCGTTGGGTGGTCCCCGTGGTGGTGCGCCGCCGAACTCCTATGACGGCTTCGGCAACCAGAACAACCCGCTGCCTCCGCCGTGGTATCCGGGCGCCCCGCCGCCCCCGGCACCCGGGCCGGATGTGATCCCGGGTCCGCTACCGCCGTCACAGCTGATCGGTGGACCGGCTCCTGCGGCCGCTCCGGCCGCAGCGGCTGGACCTGCTTTGCCTGCCGAGACGGGAGCTGGACGGTGACCGCGTCGATGAAGTCCGCACGCACGATCGGCATGCGGGGCCTGGCCCTGGGCGTCACCGCCCTGGTGCTGACGTCCTGCGGGTGGAAGGGCATCGCCAACGTGCCGCTGCCCGTCGGTCCCGGCAGCGAGAAGGGCCATCAGACGATCTACGTCCAGATCCCGGACACGCTCGCGCTCAACACCAACAGCCGGGTGCGGGTCGCCGACGTCTTCGTCGGCACGGTCAAGAAGATCGAGCTCAAGGACTGGGTCCCCACCCTGACCCTGGATCTCGAACCGGGTATCAAGCTGCCCGCCAACGCGACGGCCAAGATCGGCCAGAGCTCCATCCTCGGTACCCAGCACGTCGAACTGGCGGCGCCGGCCAACCCGTCCCCGGAGCCGTTGCGAAACGGTGCGACGATCCCGGTGAGCCGGTCCTCGTCGTTCCCGACCGTCGAGCGCACCCTGGCCAGCGTGGCCACCGTGCTGCGCGGCGGAGGCATCCCGAACCTGGAGATCATCCAGAACGAGGTCAACAACCTACTGACCGGCAACGCCGATCAGATCCGCGAGTTCCTCACCAAGCTGGACACGTTCACCACTGAACTGAACAAGCAGCGCGATGACATCGCCCAGGCGATCGAGTCGACGAACAAGCTGTTCGGCTACTGGGCCAGCCGCAATACCACGATCGACCGCTTGTTCGTCGATCTGCCGCCGTTGATGAATTACCTTGCGGGAGCGAAGGATCGGATCAGCGATGCGGTGATCGCGCTCGGCCGTTTCAGCAAGGTGACCGGAGACGCCCTCGGTTCGGCTCAGGGTGACATCCGGACCAACCTGGAACTGCTGCAGCGTCCGCTGAAGCAGGCCGGCCGCGGCGCGCCGTACTTCCTCGACGCGATGCGGCTGATCGTCACCAACCCGTACCCGCTGGACAACATCCCGAAGGTTATGCGCGGCGACTTCATCAACCTGTCGCTCAATCTCGACCTGACACTCAGCTCACTGGACAACTCGCTGCTCACCGGAACCGGATTCTCCGGAATGCTGCGGGCCCTGGAGCAGTCGTGGGGTCGTGACCCGCAGACGATGATTCCGGACGTCCGGTACACGCCGCACCCGAACATGAGCGACGGCGGCCCGTTCGTCGAGCGCGGCGAGTAGGGGGGAGGTAAGCGATGCTGACACGTTTCATCAAGGCCCAGTTGGTCGTCTTCATCACCCTCACGGTGATCGCCCTGCTCGCACTCGGGCTCTACTACCTGCGCCTGCCCAGCCTGGCCGGCATCGGCCAGTACAACCTCAGTGCCGACCTGCCGGCCTCCGGTGGTCTGTACCGGACCGCGAACGTCACCTACCGGGGCGTGACCATCGGCCGGGTGACCGACGTGGTGCCGACCGAGAAGGGCGCCCGCGCGACGCTGAGCATCAGCGACAGGTACAAGATCCCGGTCGACGCGAGCGCCAACGTGCACTCGCTGACCGCCGTCGGTGAGCAGTATCTGGACCTGGTCTCCGAGGGCAACCCCGGCCAGTACTTCCAGGCCGGTCAGACGATCACCAAGAGCACGATCCCGCAGCCGATCGGTCCGGCCCTCGACAACGCCTACAAGTCACTGGCCGCGATCCCGTCGGACAAGATCCCGAGCGTGCTCGACGAGACGGCACTGGCGGTCGGCGGTCTGGGTCCGACGCTGCAACGGCTCGTCGACAACACCCAGGCGTTCGTCGGTGATCTGAAGACCAACATCAACGATGTCAACAGCATCATCGACAACTCGACGCCGATCCTGGACAGCCAGGTCCGGTCCGCCGACGCCATCTACCGGTGGGCGGCGAACCTGAACTCCCTCACCGCACAGACCAAGCAGGAGGACGCCGCGCTGAGCAGTCTGTTGCGCGAGGGCGCGCCGGCGACCGAAAAGCTGAACACGCTGTTCGTCAACGTCAAGGACGGGTTCCCACAGACGCTGGCCAATCTCGAGATCATCCTCGAGATGCTCAAGCGCTACAACAAGGGCGTCGAGCAGGCTCTCGTGCTGCTGCCCCAGGCACCCGCGGCCGGCCAGGCCGTCGCCGCGCCGTTCCCCGGCGAGGCGGCGCTGGATCTCGGTCTGTCGATCAACCAGCCGCCGCCCTGCCTGACCGGCTTCCTGCCGGCCAGTGAGTGGCGCGCGCCGGCGGATGTCAGTGTGAAGCCGGTCGTTGACGGTCTCTACTGCAAGATTCCGCAGGAGACGCCGGCCAACGCCGTGCGCGGCCCGCGTAACTTCCCGTGCGTCGACGTGCCGGGTAAGCGGGCTGCAACCCCGAATGAGTGCCGCAGCAATGAGCCCTACACGCCGCTGGGCACCAACCCCTGGTATGGCGACCCGGACCAGATCGTGAACTGCCCGGCTCCCGGCGCTCGATGCGATCAGCCGGTCAAACCGGGTCTGATGATCCCGGCGCCGTCGATCAACAACGGGATGAACCCGCTGCCGGCCGATCTGTTGCCGGCTCCGACCAGTGGTCTCAACCCGGTGACCAGCGATCCGGTTTCGCCGCCCAAGAGTGGCGCGGTGAACTGTGCCGGTCCGTGGCAGCCGGGCTGGCCGCAGCCGGGCCAGTGTGACTACACACCGGGAGCCACCAAGGCTTCGGCGACCTACAACGCCTCGAGCGGTGAGGTCACCGGTCCGGATGGTACGAAGTACACCGTCAAGAACTCGACGACTACAGGAGACGACGGATGGAAGGAGATGCTGGCTCCGGTCAGCTGACCCCCACCCCGCCACTGGAGGCTGACGAGACGGTTGTAGACGACGCCGGACTCAACGTGCCGACCTCACGGCTGGCTACCAGCCGATGGCTGACCGGGGTGTGCGCTGCGATCGTCATCGCCGCCCTGCTGCTCACGACTGCCGGGGTTCTGGCGTTGCTGGGCCATCGCAAGACCTCCGCCGCCATCAACGGCGAGGCCGTTGCGGTGGCGGCCGCCAAGGATTGCATCGCGGCCACCCAGGCTCCCGACGTCAAAGTGATGGCCGAGAGCCGCCGCAAGATCGTCCAATGCGCGACCGACAACTACGCGCCCCAGGCGAACATGTACGCCGGCCTGCTGACCGATGCCTACGAGGCGGCCAAGGCGCAGGTGAAGATCTCCGATATCCGCGCCGCACCGGAGAAGCACAACCCCGACGGCTCCATCGACGTCCTGGTGGCCACCCGGGTGCTGATGTCGAACATCGATCAGCAGAACCAGGAACTGAGCTACCGGTTGCGCGTGCGAATGCAGAAGGTGGGCGACACCTACAAGATCGACAGTATCGAACCGGTGAGCAAGTGACCGTGACGGTCGACGACGTCGTGAATGTCACCGAGATGCAATCGCCCGGGGGGCGGCCGGCCGGTTGGTGGGCGCGTGCCGGCGCTTTCAGCATCGATGTGCTTTTCGGCCTGGGCCTGCTGGCGACGGTCCTGATGATCGGCTGGACCGCGCAGGGCTGGCTGTGGTGGCTGTGCATGGTCCTCGCCGGAGCGGTTCTGCTGGCGATCCTGGTGAACCGGCTGCTGCTACCGGCGGCAACCGGATGGTCTTTGGGCCGTTCGCTTTTCGGCATCCAGGTGGTGCGTCGCGACGGTCAGCCCGTCGGACCGTGGCGGCTACTTGCCCGCGACGTCGCGCACCTCATCGACACCGCGCCGCTGTTCCTCGGTTGGCTGTGGCCACTGATCGACTCCCGTGGCCGCACCTTCGCCGATCTGATCGTCGGCACTGAAGTGCGCGATGCCGGCGGCCCGGTGCCCGACCGCGGAGGTCTGGCCGAGCGACTGGTCGCCGGAATGGCGGTGCTTTCGGTGTTGATGGCCGGCCTCGGTTACGCGTTGGTCCTCCGGCCCCAACACGCGGCCGCGCAGGCCCGCGCGCAGATCACCGTCGAAGGTCCCAAGATCGTCGCCGACATGCTCAGCTACACACTCAAGACCGCGAACGACGACTTCGCCCGGGCCCAGAAACTGGTGACCGACGGTTACCGGCCTGAGTTGATCAAACAACAGGAATCGGTGCGCAAGATCGGTCTGGTCGACAATGAGTACTGGGCGGCCAACAGTGCGGTACTCTCGGCGACTCCGAAGCGCGCGACCGTGCTGATGCTGTTGCAGGGACAGCGCGGAATTGCACCCAAGCAGCGTTTCATCATCGCCTCGGTGCGAGCCTCCTTCGAGAAATCCGGTGACCAATGGCTGGTCTCGGACCTCACCGTGCTGTCACCGCCCAAGCCCACCGGCGGGGTTG
>CAYFMA010000114.1:3088-7153 GCA_964344085.1 uncultured Mycobacterium sp. | reverse complement strand
GCGCCGTCATTGCGCAGCAGCTTGACCGCACCGGCGATGGTGCCGCCGGTGTCGATCATGTCGTCGGTCAGCACGCAGGTCTTGCCTTCGACATCACCGACCACGCGGTTGGACACCACCTGGTTGGGCACCCGGGGATCACGGGTCTTATGGATGAACGCAAGCGGCGTACCACCGAGCGCGTCGGCCCACTTCTCCGCCACCCGCACGCGGCCGGAGTCGGGCGAGACCACCACGACGTCTTCGGCTCCGTAGTTGTCCTTGATGTATCCGGTCAGCAGCGGCTGTGCCCGCATGTGGTCGACGGGTCCGTCGAAGAAGCCCTGAATCTGATCGGTGTGCAGATCGACCGACACGATCCGGTCGGCGCCTGCGGTCTTGAGCAGATCGGCCACCAGACGGGCAGAGATCGGTTCGCGGCCACGGTGCTTCTTGTCCTGGCGGGCGTAGGGATAGAACGGCAGGATCGCGGTGATCCGCTTGGCACTGCCTCGCTTGAGCGCGTCGATCATCAGCAGCTGTTCCATCAGCCACTTGTTCAGCGGGGCCGGATGGGACTGCAGCACGAATGCATCGGAGCCGCGGACCGACTCGTCGAACCGGACGAAGATCTCGCCGTTGGCGAAGTCACGCGCGGTCTGTGCGGTGACGTGGACATCGAGTTCCTTGGCGACCTCTTCGGCCAGTTCCGGGTGCGCCCGGCCGGAGAACAGCATCAGGTTCTTGCGGTTGTCAATCCAGTCCGTGCTCACTGCGCTGCCTTCGCCGGTCGGGAATCGAATACGGGGGTCATGGTAGTTGGTCGTCGCGGGCTGCTTGTTCTTTGGCCTGTGCCGCCGCCCGGGCGGAGTCGCTGTCCGGCCGGTTACGCAGCACCCAGTCCTCGATGATGCGCTGCTGGCCCGCCGAGATCGCCAGCGCCCCCGGCGGCACATCGTCGCGCAGAACTGTGCCCGCACCGGTGTAGGCGCCGTCACCGACGTTCACCGGTGCGACGAACATGGTGTCGCTTCCGGTGCGCACATGCGAGCCGATGGTGGTGCGACTCTTGTTCTCGCCGTCATAGTTGACGAACACACTCGAGGCGCCGATATTGCTGTGATCGCCGATGTCGGCGTCCCCGACGTAGGTCAGGTGCGGCACCTTGGTGCCTGTGCCGATCACCGCGTTCTTGGTCTCGACGAAGGCGCCCAGCTTGCCCTCGGCGCCGAGGCGGCTGCCAGGGCGTAGATAGGTGAACGGGCCGACCGTTGCCCGCTCACCGATCACCGAAAGCTCTCCATGGGTGCGGACCACAATGGCGCCGTCACCGACCTCCATCGCGGTCAGTGTGGTGTCCGGGCCGATGGTGCAGTTCGTGCCGATCTCGGTGGGCCCGAGCAGTTGGGTACCGGGGTGAATGACGGTGTCGCGCCCGATCTCGACGTCGACGTCGATCCACGTCGTCCCCGGGTCGATCACGGTCACCCCGGCACGCTGATGGCCGGCCACCACCCGCCGGTTGAGTTCGCGTGCCAGTTCCGAGAGTTGCACGCGATCGTTGACACCGGCGACCAGGGCCGAATCGTCGACGTGCTTGGCGTGCACCACCTGTCCGTCGGCGCGCACGATCGCGATCACGTCCGTCAGGTACAGCTCGTGCTGTGCGTTGTTGGACGACAGCCGGCTCAGCGCAGAGCGCAGCGCGGCGATGTCGAAGGCGTAGATGCCGGTGTTGATCTCGCGGATCGCCCGCTGCTGCGGGGTCGCGTCGGTCTCCTCGACGATCGCGATGACCTCACCGTCCTGGGTGCGCAGGACACGTCCGTACCCGGTCGAGTCGGGCACCGTCGTCGTCAGCACCGTCACGGCAGCGGGCTGTTCGCGATGCGTGTCGATCAGACCGGCCAGGGTCTCGGCGTCGAGCAGGGGGACGTCGCCGGCGGTGATCACGACGACGCCGTCGAAGTTCTCCGGCAGCGCCGAAAGACCGCACAGCGCGGCGTGGCCGGTTCCGAGTTGCTGATCCTGGACGGCGACTTCGATCGCGCGGCCGAGGGTTGCGGCGAGTTCGGCGACCGCCGGGGCGATCCGCTCGCGGTCCTTGCCGAGCAGTACGACGAGATGCTGCGGGGCGACCTTGGCGACGGCGTGCAGGGCGTGCGACAACATGCTTCGGCCACCGAGGGTGTGCAGCACCTTGGGGGTGTCCGAACGCATCCGGGTGCCGGCCCCGGCGGCGAGTACCAGGACGGCCGACTCGCTCGTTGTCATTCGGACCTCCAGTCGCCCCGATCAGTGAGAGCTTCGCCGCCAGGACTCGAACCTGAACTATCTGAACCAAAATCAGAGGTGCTGCCAATTACACCACGGCGAACGGTCGCGCTTGAGACTCTAGTTCACCGGCTCCGAGGGGGCCTTTACCCTGGTAGACGTGGAACAGCCGCGCCCGCCGCGCGCCCGGATGACCGGCAGCGAACGCCGTCACCAACTCATCGACGTCGCCCGATCGCTGTTCGCCGAACGGGGCTACGAGGGCACCTCGATCGAGGAGGTCGCCCAGCGGGCCAACGTGTCAAAACCGGTCGTCTACGAACACTTCGGCGGCAAGGAGGGTCTCTACGCGGTGGTGGTCGACCGCGAGATGTCTGCCCTGCTGGACCGGATCAGTTCCTCGCTGACCAACAACCGCCACCGGCCGCGCCTGGAACAGGTGACGCTGGCCCTGCTGACCTATGTCGAGGAACGCACGGACGGTTTCCGGCTGCTCATCCGCGATTCGCCCGCCTCGCACACCTCCGGCACCTACGCCACCCTGCTCAACGACGCCGTCGCGCAGGTCGCCTCGATCCTGGCCGGCGATTTCGCCCGCCGCGGCCAGGATCCGGACCTGGCTCCGCTGTACGCCCAGGCCCTCGTCGGGTCGGTGACGATGACCGCGCAGTGGTGGCTCGACGCCGGGGAACCCAAGAAAGAGGTGGTCGCCGCCAATCTGGTCAACCTGATGTGGAACGGTCTGGGCCGCCTCGAACCCGACCCGCAACTCGGCGCCGACTAGCCTGGGCACATCATGACCGCACCGGGGCACCACCATGTCCAGACCCCGCTTGCCGGCCTTGCCGATTCGGTGCTGGCGGCCCCGGAATTTCTCGCACTGTCTGAACGGGCGCAGGCGAATCCCGATCGGCTCGCGGTGGTCGGCCCGGCCAGCGCCCAACTGTTCGTCGCGTGCGCACTCTCGCGCCACCGCCCGCTGCTGGTGGTCACCGCCACCGGTCGGGAGGCCGACGACCTGACCGCCGAGTTGCGCGGTGTCTACGGCGACGCCGCGGCGTTGTTCCCGTCCTGGGAGACCCTTCCGCATGAGCGGCTCTCGCCCGGGGTGGACACCGTCGGCGCGCGGCTCATGCTCCTTCGCCGGCTGGCCCACCCCGACGACGCCCGGCTGGGCCCGCCACTGCGGGTCGTGGTCACCACCGTGCGCTCACTGCTGCAACCGGTCGCCGCCGAACTCGCCGAGATCGAGCCGGTCACCCTGGCCGTCGGCGCCGAGACCGACTTCGACGCACTGGTGGCCCGTCTGGTCGAGCTGGCCTACACCCGGGTCGACATGGTCGGCCGGCGCGGCGAGTTCGCGGTCCGCGGCGGCATCCTCGATCTGTTCCCGCCCACCGCGGAGCACCCGGTTCGGGTGGAGTTCTGGGGTGACGAGATCACCGAGATGCGGATGTTCTCGGTGGCCGATCAGCGCTCCATCCCCGAGTTCGATGCCGGCACCGTCGTGGCGGTGCCGTGCCGCGAACTCCTGCTCACCGACGAAGTCCGTTCCCGCGCAGCGCAATTGGCCACTCAAACCCATCCCGATGACAACACCGTCATCGGCGGTCTGCCGGACATGCTGGCCAAACTCGCCGAAGGGATCCCGGTCGATGGGATGGAGGCACTCGCTCCGGTGCTGAGCCCGGAACGACTCGGCCTGCTCGCCGACCTGCTGCCGCCGGGCACGCCGATTCTGGTGTGCGATCCGGAGAAGGTGCGCACCCGGGCGGCCGACCTCATCAAGACCGGGCGGGCGTTTCTCGAGGC
>CAYFMA010000114.1:0-3078 GCA_964344085.1 uncultured Mycobacterium sp. | reverse complement strand
GGTGCGCGACGGCGCCCGCTCGAACGCCAACCCGTGGTGGACGGTCAGCCAACTCGGCGGCTCTGAGCTAGGGGAAGACGACGCGATCGCCCTGGAGGTGCGCGCCGCCCCGTCGGCGCGCGGGCAGCAGAGCAACGCCGAGGAGATCTTCGGCATGCTGCGCGCCCACGTCCTTACCGGTGGGTCGGCGGCCGTCGTTGCTCCCGGCGTCGGCATCGCCCACCGCATCGTCGAGCAACTCGCCGAACGTGACACTCCGGCTGCGATGCTCGGCTTGGACGAACCGCTGAAAACCGGTGTGGTCGGGGTCCTGAAGGGGCCCCTGCACAACGGTCTGATCGTCCCCGGTGCGCAGTTGGTGATCATCACCGAGACCGACCTCACCGGAAACCGGGTCACCGGCCCGGAGGGCAAGCGGCTTGCCGCCAAGCGCCGCAACACCGTCGACCCACTGGCGCTGACTGCCGGCGATCTGGTGGTGCACGATCAGCACGGCATCGGCCGGTTCGTCGAGATGGTCGAACGCACCGTTGCCGGCGCGCGGCGCGAGTATCTCGTGCTCGAGTACGCCGGCAAGCGCGGACAAGCTGCCGACAAGCTGTTCGTCCCGATGGACTCCCTCGATCAGCTTTCCCGGTACGTCGGCGGCGAGCAGCCGGCCCTGAGCAAGCTCGGCGGCAGCGACTGGGCCAACACGAAGACCAAGGCGCGCAAAGCAGTTCGTGAGATCGCCGGCGAACTCGTCGCGCTCTACGCCAAACGTCAGGCCGCCCCCGGTCACGCGTTCGCCCCGGACAGTCCGTGGCAGGCCGAGATGGAGGACGCCTTCGGTTTTACTGAGACCGTCGACCAGTTGACCGCGATCTCCGAGGTGAAGGGCGATATGGAGAAGGCGGTCCCGATGGACCGGGTCATCTGTGGCGACGTCGGTTACGGCAAGACCGAGATCGCGGTTCGGGCGGCGTTCAAAGCGGTGCAGGACGGCAAGCAGGTGGCGGTGCTGGTGCCCACCACCCTGCTGGCCGATCAGCACCTGCAGACCTTCACCGCACGGATGGCCGGCTTCCCGGTCACCGTCAAAGGCCTGTCCCGCTTCACCGACCCGAGTGAATCCAAGGCGGTCCTGGAGGGGATGGCCGACGGCAGTGTCGACATCGTGATCGGCACCCACCGCCTGCTGCAGACGGGGGTGCGGTGGAAGGACCTCGGACTGGTGGTCGTCGACGAGGAGCAACGCTTCGGCGTCGAGCACAAGGAACACATCAAGAGCCTGCGCACCCACGTCGACGTGCTCACCATGAGCGCCACCCCGATCCCACGCACCCTGGAGATGAGCCTGGCCGGTATCCGGGAGATGTCGACCATTCTCACCCCACCGGAGGAGCGCTATCCGGTGCTGACCTACGTCGGTCCCCAGGACGACAAGCAGGTCGCCGCCGCACTGCGCCGGGAACTGCTGCGCGACGGACAGGCCTTCTACGTCCACAACCGGGTGAGCAGTATCGACGCCGCCGCAGCCCGAATCTCCGATCTGGTGCCGGAGGCCAGAGTCGTTGTGGCCCACGGGCAGATGCCCGAGGAACAACTCGAGCGAACAGTGCAGGGCTTCTGGAACCGGGATTACGACATCCTGGTCTGCACCACCATCATCGAGACGGGGTTGGACATCTCCAACGCCAACACCCTGATTGTCGAACGCGCCGACACCTTCGGCCTGTCGCAGTTGCATCAACTCCGGGGCCGGGTCGGCCGCAGCCGGGAGCGCGGCTATGCCTACTTCCTGTATCCCAGGGACACCCCGCTGACCGAGACGGCCCACGACCGGCTGGCCACCATCGCGCAGAACAATGAACTGGGCGCCGGTATGGCGGTTGCGTTGAAGGACTTGGAGATTCGTGGTGCGGGCAACGTCCTGGGCGTAGAGCAGTCCGGCCATGTGGCAGGTGTCGGCTTCGATCTGTACGTGCGACTGGTGGGCGAGGCCGTCGAGGCCTACCGTTTGGCAGCCGACGGCAAGACCGTCACCACACCGGATGACGCCAAGGACGTCCGGATCGATCTGCCGGTCGACGCGCACCTGCCGCCGGACTACATCGGCAGCGACCGGTTGCGTCTGGAGGGCTACCGCCGGCTGGCCGCGGCGGCCGATGAATCCGGCGTCGCCGCGGTGGTCGACGAACTCGTCGACCGGTACGGCCCGCTGCCCGAACCCGCGCAGCGCCTCGTCGCGGTGGCCAGGCTGCGGCTGCTGTGCCGGCACTATCGCGTCACCGAGGTCGCGGTCACCGGATCCAACCTGCGCGTGGCACCGATGGTGTTGGCGGATTCGGCGCAGGTGCGGCTCAAGCGGATCTACCCGGCCGCAAATTATCGGGCGACCACCGCGACCGTTCAGGTGCCGATACCGCGGGCCGGATCCGGTGTCGGGGCGCCGCGGATCCGCGATCTGGAACTGGTGCAGATGGTGGTTGATCTATTGCTCGCACTCGACGGTCGCCCGGCCGGGGAAGTTGATATAACGACCTTCGAGCCCGCCACACCCAAGGGGTAGCGCTGATGACTGTCATCCTGGTCGACCCGCGCCGCCCGGCGCTGGTTCCAGTCGAGGCGGTTCAACTGCTGCAGGGCGATGTCCAGTACACCGAAGAGATGCCGATCGCGGTGCAGTGGTCCCTGCCTGCGGCCCGTTCGGTGCTGCTGAGCGATCCCGGAGACAAGGCCCCGGTGCTGTTGTCCTCCGACGCCGACCATCCCGCGGTCCGCGAGCGCCTGGCGGCAGGGGAGCGGCTGATCGCCGTGCCGGCCTCGCGCACCGGTGAGCGACTCCTCGACGCCGTCGCGATCATGGATCGGCTGCGCACCGCCGGGCCGTGGGAGAGCGAGCAGACCCACGACTCGTTGCGGAGGTATCTGCTCGAAGAGACCTACGAATTGTTCGACGCCGTACACGGCGGCAATCCAGACGAACTGCGCGACGAACTGGGCGACGTCCTGCTGCAGGTGCTCTTCCACGCCCGCATCGCCGAGGAGGCGCTGCACAAGCCGTTCACCATCGACGACGTCGCCGACGCTCTGGTT
>CAYFMA010000113.1:3000-7278 GCA_964344085.1 uncultured Mycobacterium sp. | reverse complement strand
CCCACGATGATGTCGGTGGTGATCGCCGCGTGCGGCATCGCCTCACGGACCCGCCCGAGGATGCCGAGGAACTTCTCCGCGCGGTAGGAGCGACGCATCTCCTTGAGCACCCGGTCCGAACCGGACTGCAGTGGCATGTGCAGCGCCGGACAGACATTGGGCGTCTGCGCCATCGCCTCGATGACGTCGTCGGTGAACTCGGCCGGATGCGGCGAGGTGAACCGGACGCGTTCCAGTCCGTCGATCTCGCCACACGAACGCAGCAAGGAGGCGAAGGCGCCGCGATCGCGCGGCATGCCCGGGTCGGCGAAAGAGACCCCGTAGGCGTTGACGTTCTGACCGAGCAACGTGACCTCGAGGACGCCCTGATCGACCAGGGCGCGCACCTCGGAGAGGATGTCTGCCGGATTGCGGTCCACTTCCCTGCCCCGCAGCGACGGAACGATGCAGAACGTGCACGTGTTGTTGCAGCCGACCGAGATGGACACCCACGCCGAGTAGGTCGAATCCCGCGCGGCGGGCAACGACGAGGGGAACTCCTGGAGTGCCTCGGCGATCTCGACCTGGGCCGCCCGGTTGTGCCGGGCCCGCTCCAGCAGGGCCGGCAGCGAGCCGATGTTGTGGGTGCCGAACACCACGTCGACCCAGGGTGCCCGGCGCAGCACCGTGTCCCGATCCTTCTGGGCCAGGCAACCGCCGACGGCGATCTGGAAATCCGGGTCGGCCTGCTTGCGGGGGGCCAGGTGGCTGATGTTGCCGTAGAGCTTGTTGTCGGCGTTCTCCCGGACCGCGCAGGTGTTGAAGACCACCACGTCAGCGTCGGCATCCTCGCCGGCGGGACGATAGCCCGCGGCCTCCAGCAACCCGGCCAGCCGCTCGGAATCGTGGACGTTCATCTGGCAGCCGTACGTGCGGACCTGGTAGGTACGAGGCGCCGTCACGGGTCTCATCGTAGGCAAAGCCGACCGCGGCCCGGAGACCAGCGGTTAGGGTCAGCCCATGGGCGACGGCGGGGCCCCGATGATCGCGATCACGGGCGTCAATAAGCATTACGGGTCGCATCACGTGTTGCGGGACATCAACCTCGAGGTCGACCGCGGTCAGGTGGTGGTGGTTCTGGGTCCGTCCGGATCGGGAAAGTCCACCCTGTGCAGGACGATCAACCGGCTGGAGACCATCGACACCGGCACCATCGCCATCGACGGCGAGGTGCTGCCATCGGAGGGCCGCAAGCTCGCCGAGTTGCGCTCCGAGGTCGGCATGGTGTTCCAGTCGTTCAATCTCTTCGCACACAAGACCATCCTGGAGAACGTCACGCTGGCGCCGGTGATGGTCCGCAAGGTCGCCAAGGAGCAGGCCCGGGCGCGGGCGATGTCCCTTCTGGAACGGGTCGGCGTGGCCAGTCAGGCCGACAAGTACCCGGCCCAGTTGTCCGGCGGTCAGCAGCAGCGGGTGGCCATCGCCCGTTCGCTGGCCATGGAGCCCAAGGTGATGCTCTTCGACGAGCCCACCAGCGCGCTGGACCCGGAGATGGTCAACGAGGTGCTGTCGGTGATGACCTCGCTGGCGTCCGAGGGCATGACGATGATCGTGGTGACCCATGAGATGGGCTTCGCCCGCCGGGCCGCCGACCGGATCGTCTTCATGGCCGACGGCAGTGTGGTCGAGGATGCCCACCCGGAGAACTTCTTCGCCAATCCGCGCTCGGAACGGGCCCGCGATTTCCTCGGCAAGATTCTGAACCACTAGCGCCATGCGGACCACTTACCAGCGCCTGTTAGCCGGGTTGCTGCTCGCCGTGGCGATGCTCGCGTTGTCCGGGTGCGGCGCCAACGGCCACCGGATCACCATCGGCACCAAGTTCGACCAACCCGGTCTTGCGGTGAAGAAGCCCGACGGTTCGATGGCCGGATTCGACGTCGACGTGGCCACCTACGTCGCCGGGAAACTCGGCTACCGGCCCGAGGAGATCGAGTGGAAGGAGGCGCCGTCAGGTCAGCGCGAAACCCTGATCCAGAACGGCCAGGTCGAGTACATCGTGGCGACCTACTCCATCACCGACGCCCGTCTCAAGAAGGTCGCGTTCGCCGGGCCGTATCTGCAGACCGGACAGAGCCTGCTGGTGCGGGCCGGCGATACCGAGATCACCGGACCGGAGTCACTGGCCGGCGGTAAGAAGCTGTGCTCGGTGTCGGGATCGACTCCGGCACAACGCATCAAGGACAAGTACCCGGGTGTCCAGTTGCAGCAGTACGACACCTACTCGGCGTGTGTGGAGGCGCTGCGCAACGGCGCGATCGACGCGGTCAGCACCGACGAGGTGATCCTGGCAGGGTTCGCCGCCCAATTCCCCGGCACATTCACGATCATCGGCAAGCCGTTCTCGGTCGAGCGCTACGGCATCGGCCTGCGGCGGGAGAATCTGGAACTCAAGGCCAAGATCAACGAGGCCATCCTCGAGATGCAGAACGACGGGAGCTGGAAGGCCGCCTTCGACCGCAACCTGGGGCCGGCCGGTATCACCGCCCCGACTCCCCCGTCGATCGACACCGCGGCCGGCGACGGCGGCGCGACCGACGTCGACATCTGGAGCAGCTATCGCAACCGGATTTTCGCGGCGTTCTGGACCACGATCAAACTGACCGCGCTGTCGGCGATCGGCGCGTTGATTCTGGGCACCGTGCTGGCGGCGATGCGACTCTCGCCCGTACCGATGCTGAACTGGCTCGGTGCCGCCTACGTCAACACCGTGCGCAACACGCCGCTGACGCTGATCATCCTGTTCTGCTCCTTCGGCCTGGCGCAGACACTGGGCATCACTCTGGCCGACCCCAAGTCACCGACGTCGATCGTGGACAGCAACTTCCGGCTTGCGGTACTGGGCCTGACCGCCTACACCGCGGCGTTCGTCTGCGAGACCGTCCGCGCGGGCGTGAACACTGTCCCACTCGGGCAGGCCGAAGCCGCGCGGTCCCTGGGACTGACGTTCGGACAGAACCTGCGAATGATCCTGCTGCCGCAGGCATTTCGGGCCGTGATCGTCCCGCTGGGTTCGGTTTTCATCGCCCTGACCAAGAACACCACGATCGCCTCGGCGATCGGGGTGGCCGAGGCGGCCCTGCTGATGAAGGAGATGATTGAGAACACCGCCGCGCTGTTGCTGATCGGTGGGATCTTCGCGCTCGGCTTCCTGGTGCTGACCCTGCCGCTCGGTCTGGCGTTCGGCTGGCTGGGTAGGCGATGGGCGGTGGTTCGGTGAGTGCTTCTGTTCTCTTCGACGCACCGGGTCCACGCGCCCGGATCCGCAACACCGCGGTGTCGGTCGCGACGGTCGTCATCGCCGCAGTCCTCGCCTGGGTGGTACTGGCCAGGCTGTCAGCCAAGGGTCAGTTGACCGCCGCCAAGTGGAAGCCCTTCCTCACCGCCGATCTCTGGAAGACCTATGTGCTTCCCGGGATCATCGGCACCCTGGCGGCGGCGGCCGTCTCGATCGTGCTGGCGGGAATCCTCGGCATGCTCCTCGGCATCGGACGATTGTCACCCAACGCGGCGATCCGCCGGCCATGCGCGGTGATCATCGAGATCCTGCGCGCCATCCCGGTGCTGATCATGATGATCTTCGCCTACTTCCTCTACGCCCTCTCGGGCGTCTTCCCGTCGCAGTATCTCGCGTTGGCCGGCGTGGTGACCGGCCTGACTCTGTACAACGGCGCCGTGATCGCCGAGATCGTCCGTTCCGGCGTGCAGTCGCTGCCTCGCGGGCAGAACGAGGCGGCAGTCGCCCTGGGCCTCACCTGGGGACAGACCATGCGCTCGATCCTGCTGCCGCAGGCGATCGCGTCGATGCTGCCGGTGCTCATCTCACAACTCGTGGTGGTGCTCAAGGACACCGCGATCGGTTATCAGATCACCTACCTCGAGATGGTCCGGCAAGGCACGGTCATCGGGTCCACCTACGGCAACTACGTGCCCGCGCTGATCGTGATCGCGGTCATCATGATCACGGTCAACTTCGCGTTGTCGGCATTGGCCACAAAGCTGGAAGGTCGGCTGCGGCGGTCACGGCGCGCACCGGAACCGCTCGAGGCCAGCGCCCTGCTCGAACCCGGCGACTAGATCGGGTCGAAGCCGGAGACCAGCCAGCGGCCACCGACCTTCTCCAGGGTCACCCGCACGCTGGAGGCGGTGTTGGTGGGAGCATCGTTACCGATGGTCACCGCCTGGTTGATGAACACCAGGACTTCGGCGTGCGGGTGACCCTGGAGAAGGTCGGTGGCC
>CAYFMA010000113.1:2666-2990 GCA_964344085.1 uncultured Mycobacterium sp. | reverse complement strand
GGTGCTGGCCGACATCGACGCGGCGGCCGGAACCTGTGCCACCGCGGTGATCTTCTTCTGCTTGGCTCCCGGGATCACCACGTCATTGATGAGTTTGGTGTAGGAATCCAGGAACGTTCCGGTGAGCCGATCCCGGGCCCCGTTCAGATCCTTGTCGACGCTGTCGGGGTGATAGCTCAGAATGGCCGTCGCGGTGTCGCGTGCGGCGCCCACCGATTCGGCTGCGGCCACCTGGGCTTCACGGCCCGATGATGACTCCCATTTGAGGAATCCGGCGAGGCCGCCGGCCAGCACCACCGCGGCCGGCAACGCTACGAAGGCGAT
>CAYFMA010000113.1:0-2656 GCA_964344085.1 uncultured Mycobacterium sp. | reverse complement strand
CCGGCCTCGGCCGGAGGTGCGGTGTCTTCTTCAACCTCGACGACATCGATATCCACAACGGCTTCTTCGGTCTTGTCCTCGTCGGCGCTCACGGCACGAACTCCACCTTCGCCACCTTGGCATCCGCACCCTGTTTGGTGACCGTCATCCTCATCCGCCAATATCGGGGCTGCTCGTCGGGCACACCGCGCTTGGTGGTCTTCACCGTGACCGCGACGAGCACCTGCCCCTCCTGACCACTGACCGACTCGATACCGGCGGCGGTGACCGTGCCGGCCGATTTCGACTGGACCTTCTTCACCACTTCTATGAACGGCGCGGAACGTGAGCTGAACTCGTCGAAGAATTGGCCCGTCGAGGATTCCAGGATGCGTTTGACGTCGTCGTCGGCATGCTCGAAGTCGATCGTGGTCAGGTTGACCGCGCCCTGGCGTGCCACCTGGATGAGCTCCTGACGCAGATGCGCGGCCTTCTTCTCCTGGTAGGTGCTGTATCCGAGCCAGCCGCACACAGCCGTCAGCACGACCAGCGCGGAAAGCCCGACCGCAGTGGCCAGCCGGACCGGCGACATCTCGGCGAGGCGAAAGCGCTTCGTCTTGTCACCGGCACCAAAGTCAGCCGCCTCAGCGGTTGGTTCTGCGCGATCATCGGGGTCCGGTTCCAGGACCTCGTCGTCGACCATCTCACTCCTCATCGATTGCTCGGCCGACAGGGTACCGGCGAAGTCTGGCAATGAGCCCATTTCAAAGCTGTTTGCGCGCCGAGGCGAACTGCTCCTTCAGCTTGTTCTTCACCAGCTTGCCTGTGGGGGTTCGTGGGAGGTCGTCGACAAAGTCGACCGAACGCGGCACCTTGAAGTGCGCAATCCGATCACGCACATAACCGATGAGGCTCGCCGCGACGGCATCCGTCTTCTCCACACCTGCGACGAGTTGCACGACAGCCTTGACCTCCTCGCCCATTTCCGGGTGAGGGATCCCGATCACCGCTACGTCGAAGACAGCCGGATGCAATGCGAGCGCGTTCTCGACCTCCTGCGGGTAGATATTGACCCCACCGGAGATGATCATGAACGACTTGCGATCAGCCAGATAGAGATAGCCGTCTTCGCCCGCGTATCCCAAGTCCCCGACCGTCGTCCACAACGGATGCGCGGGATGCTGCGCCTCGGCGGTCTTGACCGGGTCGTTGTGGTATTCGAACGGCATCTGATCACGTTCGAAGTAGACCGTGCCTATTTCGCCGGACGGCAGTTCTCTGCCATCGTCGTCGCAGATGTGCAGCACACCTAGAACGCTGCGCCCCACTGATCCCGGATGCGCCAACCAGTCCTCGGAGTTGATGAAGGTCATGCCGTGGGCCTCAGTAGAGCTGTAGTACTCGTATATGACCGGGCCCAGCCATCCGATCATCGCCTGTTTCACATCCACCGGACAGGGGGCGGCAGCATGAATCAGCACACGCAGACTGGATACGTCGTACCGGTGGCGTGTCCCCTCGTCCAGCTTGAGCAGGCGCACAAACATCGTGGGTACCATCTGCGCTGCCGTCACCTGGTACTTCTCGATGTATTTCAGAGTCGCCTCAGCGTCGAACTTCGTCATCAGTACGACGGTTCCGCCGAGCGCCTGCATCATGCCGCACCACCTCAACGGCGCCGCATGGTAGATCGGCGCCGGTGAGAGGTAAACGTCCTGCTCCCCGAGACCGAAGATCCGCTCGGCTATCGCGACGATGGGATCCCCGGGTTCGTCCACCTGCCGATCGGGCAATGGAGGTTTGACGCCTTTTGGAAAACCTGTGGTCCCCGATGAGTACAACATCACGGCCCCGCAGGGTATCTCCGGCAGTGGGCCGGCCGCCCCGGCAATCGCACGTTCGTAGCTGTCGAATCCGGGAATCTCGCCGCCGAATGCCAGCCTCAGGCACGGTCCGGGACACAACTGGTCAACCTCGGCAGCCAGTTCGGTCAAGGCCGCCGACACGACCAATGCCCCGGCACCTGAGTCCCGAACGATGTATGCCGCCTCGGCGGCAGTCAGGTGGTGATTGATGGCGGTGATGTACAGACCGGAACGCAGAGTCGCCCAGTAGACATCGAAAACCTCCGCCGTGTTGTCCGACAGCACTGCCACGACATCGCCCGCACGCAGGCCGGCATCATGGAAAACGCGTGCAAGCGCAGCTGAGCGGTCTTCCAACTGGCGATATGTGACCACCCGGCCGGACTCGGCCAGGATTACCGCCGCCTTGTCAGGAGTCCTCTGGGCGTGCAGACCCGGATACATAGGCGCCTTTCGATCTCTTTGGTCCACGTCGGTGTCAGAGGACCTCACAGCCAAGATGCACGACAAATGCTGGTCAGGCATGACCGGCTGCCCTTTCGGGGTAGGAAAACCCTCCCTTCGGGCAGCAGCACCTATAACCGCTGGCGGATAGCGTGTCGCGCATGGTGCGGGCAGATATTCAGCGCCTCGGGTTCACGCCCCGGGGTGTCGAGTCCAGCACGGCAATCGGGGGCGGCGCCACAGGTCGCACGCCTTGAACGTGACAAGCCTGGCGACCAGGCCGGCAAGCGCATTCGGCGGCTTCATCGCGATGTGCCTCGACACTTTTGCGCTGATGTTCAAGCCGCCGTTCGCGTGGCGTGAGTACC
>CAYFMA010000112.1:2748-7302 GCA_964344085.1 uncultured Mycobacterium sp. | reverse complement strand
GTCGAAGTGCGCGCACCCGGACGTGGCGACCGCGAGCGCAGCCAGGAGTCCTGTGGTCCGAGCCATTCGCATGCCCGCCAGGTTACGCGCCGCTCAAATCCCCGGTTTGGGCACTATTTGGACTTAGGCTGGCCCCGTGACGAGCCAGAACCCCGACCCCGGCTGGCAGCGACCAGCGACAGCCCGGCTGGTCGACCCGGAGGACGACCTCGGGTCGGTGAACTACGGCGACCACGAAACCACCCGCATCACGCCCTACAACGCTCCGGCTCCGGCCCCCGCCGCCGAGCCCTCGCCCGCACCGGCTCCCACCGGATACGAGTTGCTGCACGATCCGGATCCGTTGCCCTACGTCCAGCCGCAGGCCGAGGTGCCGGCCCCGCCGGCGGCGGCTCCGGTTCAGATCGTCGCCCCCGACGCCGGCGACAAGGCCGGCACCGGCAAGCGCGGCACCCAGGACCTCGGTCTCCTGGTGCTGCGCCTGGCCCTGGGTGTTGTGTTCATCGCTCACGGTCTGCAGAAGGCCTTCGGCTGGTGGGGCGGACCCGGCCTGGACGGGTTCCGGACCACACTGACCGAGGCCGGCTACCAGAACGCGGGTGTGCTGACCTATGTCGCCGCCGGCGTCCAGATCGCCGCCGGAGTGCTGCTGGTGCTCGGCCTGTTCACCCCGCTGGCCGCGGCCGCAGCGCTGGCATTCCTGGTCAACAGCGTCCTGGTCACCTTCGACTCCCAGCAGCGCAAGGGGAGTCTGTTCGTGTTCGGACCCGACGGCGCCGAGTACCTGCTGGCCCTGACGGCGGTCGCGGTGGCCATCATCCTGGCCGGACCGGGGCGTTACGGGTTCGACGGTGGCCGCGGCTGGTCCAGGCGGCCGTTCATCGGATCGATCATCGCGCTGCTGCTGGGTGCGGCCGGCGGTGTCGCGGCATGGCTGTACCTGCGCGGCAACAACCCGTTCGCCTAGCGAGGCGGGCCGGCGACGGCCCGCTGAGAAGCCGAGCGATCGGAATCCTCGGTCAGCGTTTGTAGGGATCGGGGACCCGTCCACCGCTCACCGCGCTCAGCTTTGGCAGTTCGGTGAACGTCACGGCGGGAAGCACCTGTTCAGAGCCATCCTGACGGCAGGCCCGGGCCCAGTTGCTCCGCTGGAAGCGGAGGCCCTCGACGTGTGTCCAGGGGATGGTCTTGCTGGACGTCAGGGTGCGGGCGGTGACGCTGGTGTGGTCGGCGGTGGTGCGCAGCCGCTCGAAGGCCACCGACATCAGGGCCGGGATCACCAGCAGCGTCAGTGCCCACGGTCCCCAGGCCGGGAAGAACGCCAGGACGAAGACGGCGACGAACCCGGAGGCGATATGCGCCATCGGGGAAATCCGGATCACCACGGAGTCCGGCTTCGAGGGGGCTGCCATGTCGGCATTCTGACACGCTGGGATTTGACGCTTGACCTGTGCCGCTACTAATCTGCCCGGTATGACGACCGGCGGAAAGCTTGTAGTAGGTCAGCGCGCTGGTGTCGCGCTTGTCCCTACTCGGGCCTAGTCAGTCGCACCAGCGCGCAACCCTCGTACAGCCGCCGAAGCTGACGGGGGTTTTTTATTGCCCGAAACGAAATCGAGGAGCATCACGTGAGCGCACCCGCCACCCGAGCACCCGAGCCGTCCACCGAGGCCGCCCCGACCAACGGTGCGCAGCATGGGTCCAAGCACACCGCGCGGCGCGTCGCGCCGATTCAGATGACCGGTGCCGAGGCTGTCGTCCGATCGCTGGAGGAGCTGGGCGTCGACCTGATCTTCGGCATCCCCGGCGGTGCCGTGCTGCCCGTCTACGACCCGCTGTTCGACTCCACCAAGCTGCGTCACGTCCTGGTCCGCCATGAGCAGGGCGCCGGCCATGCCGCCAGCGGCTATGCGCATGCCACCGGACGGGTCGGCGTCATGATGGCGACATCCGGCCCGGGTGCGACCAACCTCGTCACCCCGCTTGCCGACGCCCAGATGGACTCCATCCCGGTCGTCGCGATCACCGGCCAGGTCGGCCGCAGCCTGATCGGCACCGACGCCTTCCAGGAATCCGACATCACCGGTATCACCATGCCGATCACCAAGCACAACATCCTGGTTCGCGACGGCGACGACATCGCCCGCTCCATCGCCGAGGCGTTCCACATCGCCGCCAGCGGCCGCCCGGGCGCGGTGCTGGTCGACATCCCCAAGGATGTGCTGCAGGGGGAGTGCACCTTCGCCTGGCCGCCGCAGCTGGAGCTGCCCGGTTACAAGCCGAACACCAAGCCGCACGGCCGCCAGATCAAGGAGGCCGCCAAGCTGATCGCCGCCGCGCGCAAGCCGGTGCTCTACGTCGGCGGCGGTGTCATCCGTGGTGACGCCACCGAGGAGCTCAAGGAGCTCGCCGAACTGACCGGCATCCCGGTGGTCACCACCCTGATGGCCCGCGGCGCTTTCCCGGACAGCCACCCGCAGAACCTCGGCATGCCCGGTATGCACGGCACCGTCGCCTCGGTGGCGGCCATGCAACGCAGCGATCTGCTGATCACCCTCGGGGCCCGATTCGATGACCGGGTGACCGGCAAGCTGTCCACGTTCGCCCCGGATGCCAAGGTCATCCACGCTGATATCGACCCCGCCGAGATCGGCAAGAACCGGCACGCCGACGTCCCGATCGTCGGTGACATCAAGGCCGTCATCCGCGAGCTGATCGACGCGCTGCGCCGCAGGCCGGCCGGCACCGACCGGATCGGCAACGAGGGTGTCGAGGATCCGGACCTGGCCCCGTGGTGGTCCTATCTGAACAATGTGCGCGAGACCTACCCGCTGAGCTACGGCCCGCAGAGCGACGGCAGCATGAGTCCGGAGTTCGTCATCGAGCAGCTCGGCAAGATCGCCGGACCGGACGCCATCTACGTCGCCGGGGTCGGCCAGCACCAGATGTGGGCCGCGCAGTTCATCTCCTACGAGAAGCCCCGCACCTGGCTGAACTCCGGCGGTCTGGGCACCATGGGCTATGCCGTCCCGGCGGCCATGGGCGCCAAGATGGCCTGCCCGGACACCGAGGTGTGGGCCATCGACGGCGACGGTTGCTTCCAGATGACCAACCAGGAACTGGCCACCTGTGCCATCGAGGGCGTGCCGATCAAGGTAGCGCTGATCAACAACGGCAACCTCGGCATGGTGCGCCAGTGGCAGACGCTGTTCTACGGCGAGCGCTACAGCAATACCGATCTGGCCACCCACAGCCAGCGCATCCCGGACTTCGTCAAGCTCGCCGAAGCGCTCGGCTGTGTCGGATTGCGGTGTGAGCGTGAGGAAGACGTCGTCGACGTCATCAATCAGGCGCGTGCCATCAACGACCGGCCCGTCGTGGTCGACTTCATCGTCGGCGCCGACGCGCAGGTGTGGCCGATGGTCGCGGCAGGCACCGGTAACAACGAGATCATGGCGGCCCGCAACATCCGGCCGCTGTTCGATGAGGACAACTCCGAGGGACGTGCCTGATGAGTACGACTGTCACCCATACGCTGTCGGTTCTCGTGGAGGACAAGCCCGGCGTGCTCGCGCGCGTGGCCGCGTTGTTCTCCCGGCGTGGCTTCAACATCCAGTCCCTGGCGGTCGGCCCGACCGAGCAGAAAGACATGTCCCGGATGACGATCGTGGTCACCGCGGAGGAGACCCCGCTCGAGCAGATCACCAAGCCGCTCAACAAGCTGATCAACGTGATCAAGATCGTCGAGCAGGAGGACGACAACATGGTCGCCCGTCAGCTCGCGCTGATCAAGGTGCGCGCCGAGGCGCACACCCGTGGTCAGGTCATCGAGGCGGTGAACCTGTTCCGCGCCAAGATCATCGACGTCTCCACCGAGTCGCTGACGATCGAGGCGACCGGCACCCAGGAGAAGCTCGAAGCGCTGCTGAAGGTGCTCGAGCCCTATGGGATTCGCGAGACCGTGCAGTCCGGTGTGGTCGCACTGGCTCGTGGTCCCAAGGGCATGACGAACTCGAAATAGCTGTAAGACAAACGAAGAGAAGGAAATTCAGTGGCAGTTGAGATGTTCTACGACGACGACGCCGATCTGTCGATCATTCAGGGCCGCAAGGTCGGTGTGATCGGCTACGGCAGCCAGGGCCACGCGCACTCGCTGAGCCTGCGCGACTCCGGCGCCCAGGTGAAGGTGGGCCTGAAGGAGGGCTCGAAGTCGCGCGCGAAGGTCGAAGAGCAGGGCCTGGAGGTCGACACCCCGGCCGAGGTGGCCAAGTGGGCCGACGTGATCATGCTGCTAGCGCCGGACACCGCGCAGGCCGAGATCTTCCGCAACGACATCGAGCCGAACCTGAAGGCCGGTGACGCGCTGTTCTTCGGCCACGGCCTCAACATCCACTTCGGCCTGATCAAGCCGCCGGCTGATGTCACCATCGGCATGGTCGCCCCCAAGGGTCCCGGCCACCTGGTGCGCCGCCAGTTCGTCGACGGCAAGGGCGTGCCCTGCCTGGTCGCCATCGAGCAGGACCCGACCGGTAACGGTCTGGCGCTGGCTCTCTC
>CAYFMA010000112.1:0-2738 GCA_964344085.1 uncultured Mycobacterium sp. | reverse complement strand
GACCACCTTCAAGGACGAGACCGAGACCGACCTGTTCGGCGAGCAGGCCGTGCTGTGCGGCGGCACCGAGGAACTGGTCAAGACCGGCTTCGAGGTGATGGTCGAGGCGGGCTATCCGCCGGAACTGGCCTACTTCGAGGTTCTGCACGAACTCAAGCTGATCGTCGACCTGATGTACGAGGGCGGCATCGCCCGGATGAACTACTCGGTGAGCGACACCGCGGAGTTCGGCGGCTACCTGTCCGGCCCGCGCGTCATCGACGCCGACACCAAGAAGCGCATGGAGCAGATCCTCAAGGAGATCCAGGACGGCACCTTCGTCAAGCGCCTGGTCGCCAACGTCGAGGGCGGCAACAAGGAGCTCGAGGGCCTGCGCAAGCAGAACGCCGAGCACCCCATCGAGGTCACCGGCGCCAAGCTGCGCAAGCTGATGAGCTGGGTGGATCGGCCCATCACCGAGACGGCCTAAAGCCTGGCGGCACACTTAGGCAGAACCCCCGGGGAATCTCCCCGGGGGTTCTTTTTTACGGCCGCACCGACGGCGCCGGCAGCCCGAACTCGCGCTTGAGCATCGTGCGCGCCGCGTAGTACCCGCTCATCCCGTGCACCCCGCCGCCCGGCGGGGTCGCCGATGAACACAGGTAGGCCTTGGGAACCGGTGTGGCCCAGGGGTTCACCCGCGGGGTCGGGCCGAGGACGGCGCGCAGGACGTTGTTCCCGCCGACGCCGATATCTCCGCCGATGTAGTTGGCGTCGTGCAGATGCAACCGCGACGCCGGGATTGACCGTGCGCCGACGACGATGTCGGAGAAGCCCGGTGCGAAGCGCTCCATCACCGCGGTGATCGCGGCCTGCTGATCGATCGTCGACCCGGCCGGCACGTGGGCGTAGGTCCAGAACGGACGTCGGCCCGCAGCGTCGATGCGACTCGGGTCCGCGGTGAACGACTGCGCGGCCAGCACCATCGGCCAGTCGGCGTGCCGGCCCGCGGCGATCTCCCGTTCGGCGTGTGCCATCTGCGCGCGGGTGCCGCCCAGGTGCAGGGTCGCCGCGCCGGCCAGCCGCGGATCCGACCACGGAATGTCCTGGGAGAGAACGAAATCCACCTTCGCCACTCCAGGTCCGTAGGTGTAGCGGCGCAGCGCGTCGGCATACCGCGACGGCAATCCGGATCCGTAGATGTCCAGCAGGGCGGTCGGCGCGGTGTCATAGAGCACAACACCCGGCGGGGGAGACGTGACGGTGACCCCGGTGTGCAGTTCGCCGCCGTGCGCCCGCAGATCGGCGATCAAGGCGTCGGCGATGGCCTGGCTTCCGCCCACCGGCACCGGCCACCCCGAGGTGTGCGCCAGTGTCGCCAGCAGCAGACCTGCCCCGGCCGCCACCAGTGACGGCATCCTGGCGATGGTGTGCGCGGCGACACCGGTGAACAAGGCCCGGGCGTCCTCGCCGCGCAGCGTGTTCCACGCCGGGGTGCCCTGCTCGAGCATCCGCTGGGCCAGCAGAGCCGCCGCCGGGATGTCCGGGGGCGGCGAGCGCTTGTCTCCGATCAGGAAACGGACCACATCGTCGCCGTGGGCGACCAGTGGCCCCAGCAGATGCCGCCAAGAATCACCCTGTTCCAAACCCGCGCAGGTGCGCTCGAGGTCCTGATACGCGATCGCCGCCGGCCGGCCGGGCAGCGGGTTGGCGTAGGAGATCTCCGGGACCGTCAGGCCCACCCCGCGGGCCCGCAGGTCGAACTCGGCGAAGAACGGCGAGGCCAGGGCCAGTGGGTGGATTGCCGAGCAGATGTCGTGGCTGACATCGGCAAACTCCTGGTCAGGAAGGGTCCGTGACCCACCACCCAGGGTCGGCTGAGCCTCCAGGACTTGCACCTTGAGGCCCGCGCGGGCGCACAGGACGGCCGCGCTGAGCCCGTTGGGGCCGCTGCCGACGACGGTGACGTCCATCTACCGATTACATCCCATCTGCCCGCACCTTTTAGGCTGTCCGGCGTGACTCTGCCCGTTGTGCTGATTGCCGACAAACTTGCCGAATCCACCGTCGCCGCTCTCGGTGACAAAGTGGAGGTCCGTTGGGTCGATGGTCCGGACCGCCCCAAGCTGCTCGAGGCGGTCAAGGACGCCGACGCACTGCTGGTGCGGTCGGCCACCACCGTCGACGGGGAGGTGATCGCCGCGGCCCCGAAACTCAAGATCATCGCCCGGGCCGGTGTCGGCCTGGACAACGTCGATGTGGAGGCCGCCACTGCCGCCGGTGTGCTGGTGGTCAACGCGCCGACGTCGAACATCCACAGTGCCGCCGAGCATGCCCTTGCGCTGATGCTGTCCGCCGCGCGTCAGATCCCGGCCGCCGACGCCACCCTGCGTGAGCACACCTGGAAGCGCTCCAAGTTCAACGGAGTCGAGTTGTTCGGCAAGACCGCCGGTGTGGTGGGCCTGGGCCGTATCGGCCAGTTGGTCGCTCAGCGACTGGCGGCCTTCGGTACCCACGTCATCGCCTACGACCCGTACGTGCCGCCGGCCCGTGCGGCCCAACTCGGCATCGAGTTGCTGCCCCTGGAGGATGTGCTGGCGCGCGCGGACTTCATCTCGGTGCATCTGCCCAAGACCAAGGAGACCGCCGGCTTGCTCAGCAAGGATGCGCTGGCCAAGACCAAGCCGGGCGTGGTGATCGTCAACGCCGCGCGCGGCGGTCTGATCGACGAGCAGGCGCTGGCCGACGCGATCAAGAGC
>CAYFMA010000111.1:5318-7434 GCA_964344085.1 uncultured Mycobacterium sp. | reverse complement strand
CCGAGTTCGCCCGGCTGGCCCCGATGATGGAGAAGGACGTCCACTACGAGGTGGATCTGCGTAAGCGGACCATCGGCGTGCACGAAGTCGGCGTGGCCTTCGTCGAGGATCAACTCGGCATCGAGAACCTCTACGAGGCGGCCAACTCGCCGCTGGTGAGCTACCTCAACAACGCCATCAAGGCCAAGGAGCTGTTCGCTCTCGACAAGGACTACATCGTCCGCGACGGTGAGGTCATCATCATCGACGAGTTCACCGGTCGTGTGCTGGTGGGCCGTCGCTACAACGAGGGTCTGCACCAGGCCATCGAGGCCAAGGAACGGGTGGAGATCAAGGCCGAGAACCAGACTCTGGCCACCATCACCCTGCAGAACTACTTCCGTCTCTACGACAAGCTGGCCGGTATGACCGGCACCGCCGAGACTGAGGCCGCCGAACTTCACGAGATCTACAAGCTCGGCGTGGTCCCCATCCCGACCAACCGGCCGATGGTTCGCAAGGACGAGTCCGACCTCATCTACAAGACCGAGGAAGCCAAGTTCATCGCGGTCGCCGACGACATCGCCGAGCGCTACGAGAAGGGTCAGCCGGTTCTGATCGGCACCACCAGCGTCGAGCGCTCCGAGTACCTGTCTCGGATGCTGACCAAGCGCCGGATCCCGCACAACGTGCTCAATGCCAAGTTCCACGAGCAGGAGGCGTCGATCGTCGCCGAGGCGGGCCGTCGTGGGGCGGTCACCGTGGCCACCAACATGGCCGGTCGTGGCACCGACATCGTGCTCGGCGGCAACGTCGATTTCATTCTCGATCAGCGGTTACGCGAGCGCGGACTGGATCCGGTGGAGACACCGGAGGAGTACGAAGAGGCGTGGCACGCAGAGCTTCCCGCGGTCAAGGATGAGACGGCCGAGGAGGCCGAGCAGGTGCGCGTTGCCGGCGGCCTGTACGTGCTGGGCACCGAACGGCATGAGACCCGTCGTATCGACAACCAGTTGCGCGGCCGCTCGGGCCGCCAGGGCGACCCGGGTGAGTCCCGGTTCTACCTGTCGCTGGGTGACGAGTTGATGAAACGGTTCAACGGCGCCGCGCTCGAGGGTCTGCTGACCCGGCTCAACCTGCCCGACGATGTGCCGATCGAGGCCAAGATGGTGACCCGTGCGATCAAGAGCGCCCAGGCCCAGGTCGAGCAGCAGAACTTCGAGATCCGCAAGAACGTGCTCAAGTACGACGAGGTGATGAACAAGCAGCGCGTCGTCATCTACGACGAGCGTCGCCGCATCCTCGAGGGCGAGGATCTGCAGGGCCAGGCACACGACATGCTCGTCGACGTCGTCACCGCCTACGTCAACGGCGCCACCGCCGAGGGCTATGTCGAGGACTGGGACCTCGAGGAGCTGTGGGGCGCGCTCAAGATGCTCTATCCGGTCGGCATCGACTGGCACAGCCTGGTCCACACCGATGCCGTCGGTGAGGCCGGCGAGCTGACCCGCGAAGAGCTGCTCGAGATGCTGATCGCCGACGCCGAGAAGGCTTATGCCAAGCGCGAAGCCGATATCGACGCGATCGCCGGCCCCGGTTCGATGCGCCAGCTCGAGCGCAATGTGTTGCTCAACGTGCTCGATCGCAAGTGGCGCGAGCACCTCTACGAGATGGACTATCTCAAGGAGGGCATCGGCCTGCGTGCCATGGCGCAGCGCGATCCGCTGGTCGAGTACCAGCGTGAGGGCTACGACATGTTCATGGGCATGCTCGAGGGCCTCAAGGAGGAGTCCGTCGGCTTCCTGTTCAACGTGCAGGTCGAAGCCGCACCGCAGGCGCCCGCGGTCACTCCGCAGGCCATGCCGGAGGGATTGCGCGCCAAGGGGATCGACGAGGACGGGGATCGCCCGCTGACCTACGTCGGTCCGTCCGAGGACGGCAATGCCGAGGTTCAGCAGCACGACGCCCCCGCGGCACCGCGCGGCAAGGTCAGCCGCAAGGAGCGCCGGGAGAATGCGCGCGCTGAGGGCAAGGAGCGAAAGCTGCTGCGCCGCCGCTGATTTCGGAAGCGGCGCATCAGGTAGCGCCGCTGATTTCGGAAGCGGCGCATCAGGCAGCGCCGCTGAATCGAGGTGTC
>CAYFMA010000111.1:0-5218 GCA_964344085.1 uncultured Mycobacterium sp. | reverse complement strand
AGCGCCGCTGATTTCGGAAGCGGCGCATCAGGCAGCGCCGCTGAATCGAGGTGTCAGCCCATATGTAGGGCGACGACCTGCCAGCGCGGGCCGGCCGGCGTGCTGATCCGCTCGATGCGACAGGCGATGGCATGCACCCGTTCGCCGCGGCTGTAACTCGCCGCCAACTCGGCGGCGTGATCACCGGCCGGTTGCGCACGCACCCGGCGCAGCCGGGCAGGGGCGGTGCCGTGCGCGCCGCGGGCGCCCGCCGAGAGCAGCGAGTCCACCAGGCCGGGGGCGAGCAGCGGTCGTAGTTGCGCCGTCGGCCGCCGCCGGTCGATCACCTCCAGCACCCGGCGCAGTGCCGCGTCGCCGAATGCGGCCGCCGCGTTTACCCGTGGATCGGTGACGGGCCGCATCGGTGCGACCGGCACAGCGGGAACCCGGCGTGGGCGCACCGTGGACAGCGGTGGCAGCACCGGCGGACCGCCGAGGGCCGGCGGCTCGCAGTCGGCGATCCGGGTCACGAGGGGTAATACGTTGGCAGGCACAGACACTCTCCAGCGGTCGTTCGGTGTGGGTCCGGCTGCTGGAGAGTGGCAACCTAGGCTTGCCATGATGGCAGATCCGGCCGAGACGCGTATTCGCGAGAAAGCCGATCTGTGCCGAGAGGAGGTGTACGGCCATGGTGGTCCGGCTGTCGACCTCTGATGCCGCCTTCTTCCACCAGGAGGACACCGCCACCCCGATGTACGTCGGGTCGCTGGCGATCCTGCGCCGGCCGCGTGGCGGACTGAGCTACGACACCCTGCTGGAGGCTGTCGAACAGCATCTGCCGCAGATTCCGCGCTACCGGCAGAAGGTCAAAGAGGTCACCCTCGGGCTGGCCCGGCCGGTATGGGTCGACGATCCCGACTTCGACATCACCTACCACGTCCGTCGTTCGGCGCTGCCCTCGCCGGGCAGCGACGCCCAGTTGCACGATCTGGTCTCCCGGCTTGCCGGGCGCCCACTGGACCGGGGCCGCCCGCTGTGGGAGATGTATCTGATCGAGGGCTTGGCCGGAAACCGGCTGGCGTTGTTCATCAAATCGCATCAGGCACTCGTCAACGGGATGACCGCGGTGGAGATCGGACACGTCATCGCCGATCGCAACCGCCGGTCACCGGTCGATGTCGAGGACATCTGGTTGCCGCGGGGTGAACCGTCGCAGGGGCTGCTGATGATCGACGCGGTGGGGGACTGGCTGGCGCGTCCCGGCCACGAACTGCGCGCGCTGCGTTCCACCGTCACCGATGTGGTCACAAACACCGGCGAACTCGCCCAACTGGTGAGACGGGCGGGTGACACCGTGCGCAATCTCGCGCGGCGCAATGCCCCGAGCAGTCCGCTGAACACCACCGTGTCCCGGCACCGCCGCTTCACCGTCGCCTCCGGCCCGCTGGCCGACTACCGCCTGGTGCATTCCCGCTACGACTGCGACGTCAACGATGTGGTGCTCTCGGTGATCGCCGGGGCGCTGCGCAACTGGCTGCTCTCCCGGGGTGAACCGGTGCCGGCCACGCTGAAGATCCGGGCGATGGCGCCCACCTCGGTCTACCCGGAGGCCGATATGGAGGCCACCGGCCCCGGGCAGGCGATCAGCGAGGTGGCCCCGTTCCTGGTCGATCTCCCGGTGGGTGAGGGCAACCCGGTGGTGCGACTGTCGCAGATCGCCCATGCCACCGAGTCGCATTCCGCGGCCGCGAGCCTGGTCGACGCGCGCACCATCGTCACACTGTCCGGGTTTCCGCCTCCGACTCTGCACGCCATGGGTACCCGGGTCGCGACCCAATACCCGCCTCGCCAGTTCAACCTGCTGATCACCAACGTTCCCGGTCCGCAGTCGCAGATGTACGTCGCGGGCGCCAAATTGCTGGAGACCTACGCCGTGCCGCCCCTGCTGCACGATCAGGTCCTGGCAATCGGTGTGACGTCCTACTGCGGGATGCTGTATTTCGGTATCAACGCCGACCGCGACGCCATGAGCGATGTCGACGTGTTTCCCGAACTTCTGTCTGAGGCTCTCGAGGAATTGCTCGAGTCCGCGAAGTAGGATTTTTCGTGTGAGTAAAAAGAGCGGGTCGGGGTCCGGCAAGAAGGTCCAGCCATCGGCGAAGGTGTCTAACGATGTCTACGAGGCCGAGCTCTTCCGGCTGCAGACCGAGTTGGTGAAGCTGCAGGAGTGGACCCGTCACACCGGTGCGCGGATCGTCGTGCTGTTCGAAGGCCGCGACGCCGCCGGCAAGGGCGGCACCATCAAGAGGATCACCGAGTACCTCAGCCCCCGCACCGCGCGCATAGCCGCGCTGCCGGCTCCCACCGACCGGGAGAAGGGGCAGTGGTACTTCCAGCGCTATATCGAGCACCTGCCCACCAAGGGAGAGATCGTGCTGTTCGACCGGTCCTGGTACAACCGGGCCGGCGTCGAACGGGTGATGGGGTTCTGCACTCCGCAGGAGGAGGCGCTTTTCCTCCGGCAGTGCCCGATCTTCGAACAGATGCTCATCGACGACGGCATCCTGCTCCGTAAGTACTGGTTCTCGGTGTCAGAGGAGGAGCAGCTCAAGCGGTTCAAGTCGCGGCTCAACGATCCGCTGCGCCGCTGGAAACTCTCGCCGATGGACATGGAGTCGATCTACCGCTGGGAGGACTACTCCCGCGCCAAGGACGACATGATGGTGCACACCGACACCCCGGCCAGTCCGTGGTTCGTGGTGGAGTCGCACATCAAGAAGCACGCGCGCCTCAACATGATCTCCCATCTGCTGTCCACCATCCCGTATCAGGAAGTCGAGCTGGAGAAGGTGGAACTACCCAAGCGGCCGCAGACCGGCAACTACCGTCGTCCGCCGCGCGATCTGTCCACCTATGTTCCCGACTTCGCGGCCTCGCTGCTCGGCGACCGCGAAGCGAACAGCTAGTCGATGCGGGTCTACATTCCGGCGACGCTGGCGATGCTGCAGCGATTGGTCGCCGACGGAACCATGCAGCCGCTGAGCGGGACCGCGTTCGCGGTGACCTCCACCCTGCGCGAGTCTTATGCCGAGGGCGACGACGAGGAACTGGCCGAGGTCGCGATCGGTGAGGCGGCGCTGGCGTCGCTGCGGCTACTGGCCTCCGAGCCGGCCGGCGACCTGCCGTTGCGCCGTGCGGTGGTGGTGGCCGACGCCCCTGATGACACCGTGTCCCCGCGTCCGGATCTGGACGATGCGGTGGTCCGGCTGAGCGGGCCGATCGGTCTCGACCAGGTGGCTGCGGTCTACGTCGACAACGCCGCGGCCGAGCCTGCGGTTCAGGCGGCCATCTCGGTGATCGACGACGCGGACCTCGGCGACGAGGATGCCGAACTCACCGTCGGCGACGCTCAGGACCACAACCTCGCCTGGTACGCCACCCAGGAATTGCCGTTCCTGCTCGACTTACTCTGACCGGTTGGCCGCGCCGATTCCGGTACCGTATGCGCCGTGAAGGCCCAGACCGCGGTCGCCGAGACCAAGCGCGCGCTGGCCTGGCTCTTCACCGCTCCCCGTCCGCCCCGTGAGATGCGCGGCCGGGTGCTCGACGTCCGTCCGGAGACGGCGGATTCCGCAACCCTGGTCATTCAGCCCTCCCGGGGCTTCGACTTCGGTTATCGGCCTGGGCAGTACATCGGCATCGGCGTTCCGGTCGACGGCCGGTGGCGGTGGCGGTCCTACTCGCTGACCTCCGCGCCGCGCGATCGGGGAAGCGCGGACTCCCGCACGGTCACCATCACCGTCAAGGCGATGCCGGAGGGTCTGCTCTCCGGGCACCTCGTCGAGGGTGTGCAGCCCGGCACGGTGCTGCGCCTGGCAGCCCCGACGGGCAACTTCGTCATGCCCGATCCGCCGCCGGCCTCAGTGCTCTTCATCACTGCGGGGTCCGGTATCACCCCGGTGATGTCGATGCTGCGAACACTGCGCCGCCGTGGGCAATTGGCAGTCGGGCAGGGCCGAAACGACTCGGGGTGGACATCGGATGTCGTGCATCTGCATTCGGTGCCGACAGCCGATGACGTGATGTTCGGCGCCGAACTCGCCGAACTCGCCCGGACCCATCCGGGTTACCGGCTCCAGGTACGCGCAACCCGCACCGAGGGCCGTGTCGACCTGAACGCCATCGACCTTCTCGTTCCCGATTGGCGGGAACGCCAGACCTGGGCATGTGGACCGGAGGGTCTGCTCGCCGACGCCGAACGGGTCTGGGCCGCAAACGATTTGGCGGAGCATCTGCATCTCGAACGATTCGCGGCCGCGCGCACCGCGCCGTCCGGGCGTGGTGGCACCGTGACGTTCGCCCGCACCGGACGCACCCGGACCGCAGATGCGGCGACCTCGTTGCTGGAGGCCGGCGAGCAGGCCGGCGTTCAACTGCCGTTCGGCTGCCGGATGGGTATATGCCACACCTGCGTCGTCGGACTCGTCGACGGACGGGTCCGCGACCTGCGCACCGGAACCGAGTACGAACCCGGTGATCGGGTGCAGGCCTGCGTCTGCGCCGCCGACGGCGATTGCGTTCTGGACATCTGATGGCGATCACCGACGTCGACGCGTTCGCACACCTCACCGAGGCCGATATCGAGAGTCTCGCGGTTGAACTCGACGCCATCCGCCAGGACATCGAGGACTCGCTGGGGGAGCGCGACGCGCGCTACATCCACCGCACCATCGCCGCCCAGCGCAGCCTCGAGGTGGCCGGCCGGGTGCTGCTCGTCTTCGGCGACAAGCGCAGCGCCTGGTGGGGTGGCGTGCTGACGCTGGCCGTGGCCAAGATCATCGACAACATGGAGGTGGGCCACAACGTCATCCACGGTCAGTGGGACTGGATGAACGATCCGGAGATCCACTCCTCGACGTGGGAATGGGATATGGCCGGGGTGGCCAAGCACTGGCGACACACCCACAACTACATGCACCACAAGTACACCAACATCCTCGACATGGATGACGATGTCGGTTACGGGCTGCTGCGGGTGACACGCGATCAGAAGTGGACCCCGCGCAACATCCTCAACCCGTTCTTCAACCTCATGCTGGCGGCCGGGTTCGAGTGGGGAATCGCCCTGCAGCACTTGGAACTCCGCAAGATCCTGCGTGCGCAGACCCGCCCCGCGACCATCGTCCGGCTTCGGGAGTTGTCGGCGAAGTCGGCCCGTCAGCTCACCAAGGACTTCATC
>CAYFMA010000110.1:0-7560 GCA_964344085.1 uncultured Mycobacterium sp. | reverse complement strand
ACAAATGAGCGCGAACATGCACTCTGTTTCCGCAGCCATGGAGCAATCAGCCAACAACGTCAACATGGTGGCCGCTTCCACCGAGGAAATGGACACCAGACTGAACTCCCTGGAGTTCTGGGCCAAGCCGCGGGACTACCGCCACGACGCATTCACCTGGCTGCGCAACAACAAGCCGATCAGCTGGAACGAACCGCCGGACTCCCTCGACCCGAACCTTCAGAATGCCAAGGGCTTCTGGTCAATCGTCAAGCACAAGCACCTGCGGGAGATCTCCCGCAACTTCGAGGTGTTCAGTTCGGCCGAGGGCGTCTTCATCGACGACTTTCCCCAGCTGGAAACCATGCTGTCGTTCATCGTGACCGACCCGCCGCGACACACCGAACTACGCAACATCGTCACCGTCGCGTTCACGCCTCGCAATATCCGCAAAATGACCGACCGGATCGCCGGCATCGTCAGTGGCATCGTGGACAACGTCGCCTACCGCGGCGAGGGCGACCTGTGCGAACTGATCACCAAAGAGGTTCCCGGTCAGGTCTTCTGTTCCATGCTCGGCATCACCGACCGCGAGCAGATCCAGTACACGATGGACGCCGCCGAACAGTTCGCGTGCTGGAACGATCCGGAGTACGCGCACATCGGCTCTCCGCTGATGGTCTTCGCCGACGCCTCGATGAAGCTGGCCACGCTGGCCAATGAGCTGGTCCCGGAGCGGATGAAGAATCCCGGGGATGACCTGCTCAGCTGGGTCGCCGAGGCGCAGTACGAGGGCAAGAAACTCAACCAGGACGAGGTCGGCGTGTTCTTCGCGCTGCTGGCCGCGGGCGCCAACGACACCACCCGCCACGCGATGGCCAGCGCCCTGGACCTGTTCCAGCACCACCCCGACCAGCTCGCCTACCTGATGGAGGACTTCGACGGGAGGGTGGACAACGCGGTCAACGAGGTGCTGCGGATGGAGCCGCCGCTGATGCACTTCCGTCGCACCGCGACTCGCGACTACCAGCTCGACGACGTCACCTTCAAGGAAGGCGACAAGGTCGTCATGTGGTACATCGCCAGCAACCGCGACGAGGACGTCTTCGAGAATCCGCAGAAGATGGATATCAGCCGCGACGAGAAGCACAACCCGCACCAGTCCTTCGGCGCCGGCGGCCCGCATTACTGCCTCGGCCACATCCTGGGCCGCGAGGTGCTCAAGGCGCAGATGCGCGAGATCTACCACCGGATGCCAAATCTGGAGGTCGGGGAGCCGGATCTGCTGCTGTCGAACTTCATGAACGGCACCAAACGGCTGCCGGCCACCTGGACGCCGGAGAAGAAGAAGCCCTAGGAGGCCGGATCGTCATGTTCGACAATTCGGTGCTCGCCGAACCGGGCATGGCGATCGATGCCATCCACGACGGACGGCATGTTCTTCCCGACGACGCGTTCAGCCGGGAGTCGATCCCCTACATCGTGGTGCTCCCCGAACACGGCATCGCCTTCTTCACCTACACCTGGGTGACTCACGGCAGCGACGCCGGAGCGGCGCTTGCCGTGTTCGGTCCGGGGGTCGGGGACGCACCGGTTCAGCAACGCCTAGCCGATCGCCCGGTGCCCGCGGACATGGGTTTCGACGACTGGCGGATCGACTCCTTCCGGATGGCTCAAGACCTGAAGTTCGACCGTGCACAGATCCTCTGGGAAACGCCTGCAGCCACAGTGGATTTCAGCTTCGAGGCGCTCCACCCGCCTTACGCCTACGGTGCCGATCCACGCGGTTGCCCGAAATACTGCGCCGCGGATCGCATCGAGCAGGCGGGTCGTACGCGAGGCACGCTCCGACTGGGTGAGCGGGTGATCGAATTCGACGCCACAGGACATCGCGACCATTCGTGGGGAACGCGCGACTGGGTCCCATTCCAGCAGTACGAGTGGTTCGTCGGTCAGGCGGGCACTGATGCTGCCGTGCACTTCTGGCGTTTCAACGCGCTCGGCAAGCAGCACTGCCGGGGCTATGTGTTCAAGGACGGCCTGATGAGCCGGGTGCAGAACGTCGCGGTCGAGGTCGATTACGACCCCGACTTCCTCCAGACCGGTTATCAGGCGGATCTGATCGACACGTCCGGACGTTCGACACATATCGAGGGAAACGTATTCGGCACCTACCTGCTAGCTCCGGATCCGGCGATAAGCCTCGTCGAAAGCGCCGCCCGCGCAACCATCGACGGAATGCCCGCCGTCGGGTGGATGGAATGCGCCTGGCCGAGTACGTATCTGGAACACATTCGCGCCAACGGACCCTACTGAGGAATCAACGTGGACATGGTTGTGAAGATGGACATGGAGACGATCAACCGCGACATCCTGGCGCGACGGCAGGCCACCCGCGGACTTCCCCCCTACCGCGCGGCCCTCACCGATGAGATCACCGCCCTACTCGACGGGTTCTTCGGCAAGATCGACCCGACGATGCGGGTCAGCGGTGTCAAGCGTGTCGGCGGAGGCGCTTCGAAAGAACAGTTCTTCTTCGCCGTGCACCGCGCTGACGGCAGCGAGGAGGCCTTTCTGCTGCGAATGGATCCGCGTGCAGCCATCACCGAGACCGACCGTGCGCGCGAGTTCGCACTGCTCGAGGCCATGCAGGGACACGTACCGGTGCCCGAAGCGGCCTGGATCGACGCCGACGGGGCCCACTTCCCCCAACCCGCGGCCATCATGAAAGTGGTCAGTGGTGTGACGAAGCCGGCCGGGGCCGGCATCAAGGTCAGCGGACTGGGTACCTGGCTCGGGCCCGAACTACGCGAAAAACTACGTGACCAGTTCCTCGACCACCTCGTCACCATCCACGCCTATGACTATCGTGCCAACCCGCTGCCGACCTTCGAGATCCCCGACGCCGATCCGAAACAGGCCGCGCGGTGGGGCCTCAACTACTGGCGCGAGTTATGGCATATCGATCAGGGTGAATCGCGACCGATAGTCTCGCTGGCTGTGCAGTGGCTGCTGGACAACGTTCCTGACTGCCCTCCGGAGAATCTCGTGCTGATGCACGGCGACTACCGAACGGGCAACTATCTGTTCCACGAGGACACCGGACGGATCACCGCGATCCTCGACTGGGAACTCGCCCGTATCGGCGATTTCCACGAGGATCTGGCCTGGGTGCTGATGCAGATCTTCGGAATCTGGGAGGATGGCCAGTTCCGCGCCAGCGACCTGTTCGGCCGCGAGGAGTTGATCACCACCTACGAGAATCGTTCCGGCCGAACGGTGGATCGCACGGTCCTGCATTACTACGACGTGTTGTCCTCCTACAAGTGTTACGTGATCGTCGGAGCCAACGGACTGGCCGCGGCGCGGTCGCAGCACAACCATCAGGACGTTCTCTTGACCTTCCTGGCGTCGACGTCGGCGATGTTCGCCGGCGATCTCGTGCGCCTGCTGAGTGAGGGAGAGACCCGATGATGCCGACGGTCGACGAACGACTGGCCAGCGTGGTCCGTGCGTTGTCAGAGGTGGTGTTGCCCCACCTGCCGGCCGAGGCTTCGCTCGCCCAGGAACAGGTCCAGCTCTGCATCGGCCACCTCCAGATCCTGCGTGCCCAGATCGATCAGGCGCCGCAGTTCGAGCGGGAAGAACTCGAGGACGCACGTGCGTTGGCCCGGGAGCTGATGTCGGCCGTCTGCGGAGGGGCGGCGACCACGACTGCGTTGGACACGCTCGCCGCAACCGCCGCCGCCGACGACGGCGATGTGCGCAACGCGCGTCTGCGCATCAACGACGCGATCGACGCGCTGGTTGCGGCCGTGTCGGCAGACGGCACGCGCGATTCCCGCCAGTCGCTGTGGACCAGCATTCTGAGCCATGAGGCCGCGCGGTCCCTGAAGGACCGGAAGTGGTTCGCCCCGTACGGGTTCGACACCCTCCCGGACTGAGTCAGGCGGTGCGATTGAGCTCCCGCATCATGAACCAGGTGGTGCCGGAGATATAGGTTCCCCACACGACCACGGGCATGTAGAAGGCAAGCAGTCCGTGATAGGCGAACGGTCCGCTCTTGAAGAAGGCCGGGCCGGCTGCGGTGATGATGCCCAGCGCACCGGCCAGGGTGAGCCAGGTGAACCAGCGCGGAATCATCGGCTGCGGCCGGTCGTCCATCAGTTCGACGATTCCGGTCGCGGCCATCTCGAGGGACAGATATATCCAACCCAGCAGGAAGGCGAACCAGGCCCAGTCGTACCAGGACTGGATGACATCGGATCCGAACTCGGGCCGGTAGGCGGCGACGATCCATGCGCAGCAGTTGAAGAACACGATCAGCGAGATGAAGACACCGCATACCGCGGTGGTGAACGACCACAGCGGATGCCGCCCTTCGATACGCGAGAGCATGATGCCGAAGGCGATGGAGCCAGGCGTGAGGATCCCGGCCGCGATGTAGAAGATGGTGCACCCGACGATCACCCCCCAGCGATGGGTTTCGGTGAACCAAACCTTGGTGGCGTCCAATCCGAGATCGGCTCGGGCCGGGAGGATGAAGTGCGCGATGCCCAGCCATCCGATGGCGGTCAACGCGACGAAGATCCAGTTGCACCACAGCCCGATCTTCAGCGAACTCTTTCTCTCAATCACTGTCATCGATTGATCTCTCTCCTAGTGGGTTCGGCTGATGCCGGGGGTCAGATACCAGAATCCGAGAATCACAGTCGTCACCGCGACGATCCAGATTTGGAAGGCCACACGCACCGATGCCGGTGCACTGCGAAGTTCCATGAAGTCGAGCACGATGAAGCGGGCCTTGACCGCCGCGATGAGGAAAACGCCCGCGACGGCAACCGCGGGCGTGACGACATCCTTCGACAAACCCCAGGTGGTGATCACCGTCAGAAGCATCAGGACGAGCCACACCATGGTGACGCGTTCACGCAGGATTGACTTCACGACGCCGCCTTCATCAGATACAGCAACGGGAAAAGCAGAATCCACAGCAGGTCCACCAGGTGCCAGAACGAGGCCACACTTTCGGGAATCGTCGAAAATGAACTGCGGTATGCGTGCCGACGGGCCCGCAGAAGCACAAAGATCAACGCTCCGGTCCCGAGAATGACGTGCAGCAGGTGGATGCCTGTCAGGGCGAAGTACCACGTGTAGAAGGAGTTGGTGGCCGGTGTGATGCCGCTGCTGAACTTGCCCAAGTACTCGATCGACTTCGAAGCCATGAACAGCAGCCCGGTGGAGACTCCTCCGGCCAGAAACAGCGGAACCCATTCGACCAGATCGCGTTTGAGAGCTTGGATCGCCAGTGCGACCAGCCAGGAACTGGTCAGCAGTAGCAGAGTGTCGATCCCGCCGAGGTTCATGTCGAGGGTCTGCCGCGATGCCTCGAACAGGCCCGGGTTGTGACGGCGTTCGGCCATGAAGCTGCCGAACAACACCGCGAAGAACACCGCGTCCGCACCGATGAGCGCCCAGATGCCCTCCACGCCGGGAAGCCGGCGAGTCGGGGCGGACGACACGATCACGGGTGGCTAGCGTCCCAGTGCCGCGAGCATGTCGTCGACGTCGACGAACTTCAGACGAGGGCGTCCGGACTGCGCTCCGCGTTCCTGCTCAGCCTCGTCGATCGCCGTCCATCCGCGCCAGTCCACCGGTTGCACTTCACGTGTCGCCAGGAGTCCGGTGATGTCGGCCACGTCGGCCACCCCAGACCCGAGCAGGCCGGAGTCGAAATCCTCCCAGAGGCGGCTGACGGTCTGTTCGGCGCAACTGCGGTTGGTACCGATCACACCGCGAGGTCCGCGTTTGATCCATCCGGTGACGTATACACCGGGTACCGGCTCGCCGCTGTCATCGACGACCCGGCCCCCGTCGTTGGGCACCGTGCCGGCGCCCACATCGAAGGGCACGTCCGCGATCGCCGACCCGAGATATCCGGTCGAGCACAGGATCAAAGACGCCTCGATCGGCTCCGAGTCCCCCGTGACTCGCAAGCCCAGCGCACGATCGTCACCCACAACCTCCTCAGGGGTGGCCAGGAATCTGAATACGATCCGCTTGTTTCCGAGGGTGGCCGGCCGCTGCGCGAACTCGCGGGCGATCTCCAACTTGATGACCGTCTCGATGTCATCGCCGGGCTCGGGGTCGAACTCATCGCTGTCGATGATCACATCGACGTCTGGAAGCGCGCCCAGAGCCAGGAATTCGCCGATCGAGAACGCCGCATGCCGCGGCCCGCGTCGGGCGATGATCACCACCTCGCGGACCGAACTGCCCGCAAGTGCCTGCAGCGCATGCTCGGCGATATCCGTGGCGGCCAGAGTCTCGTTCGGCGACAATAGGATTCGTGCGATGTCCAAGGAAACGTTGCCGTTTCCGATGATGACGGCACGCTCACCGGACAGGTCGAACTCGCGGTGGGCGTGATCGGGGTGGCCGTTGTACCACCCGACGAAATCGGCGGCGGCGTGATAGCCGGGCAGCGACTCTCCCGGGATTCCCAGCGTCCGGCTCTTCGACGCGCCGACCGAGTAGATGACGGCGTGGTGGTTGGCCAGCAATTCCTCGTGGGTGATGTCGGTGCCGACCGTGACGTTGAAGTAGCACGTCAGCCGGTTGCTGTCCAAGGTCTCAGCGAACAACCGGGTGATGTCCTTGGTGTGCTGATGATCAGGGGCCACACCGAATCGCACCAGGCCGTACGGGATCGGCAGACGCTCGAACATGCTGACCTCGACGCCCTTGACGCGGATCAGGTCGTCGGCGGCGTAACAGCCGGCGGGCCCGGCGCCGACGATCGCGACGCGCAGTGATCCGGCTTTGACCGTGCCATGGAAGTCGTGGTGATCGGTGTCATCGGGCCGTAGCGGGTTCGCCTCGAAATACCGGGCGTTGATCTCCTTGAACCGCTCCTGATCGGGCGGAAGGCTGTCCTCGGAGTAGATCGCGCCGACCGGGCACTCCTCTTCGCACGCCCCACAGTCGATGCACACGTTGGGCTCGATGTAGAGCATCTCGGTGCCGGTCAACGTCCCCGAACCGCCGATGGGACGAATGCACTCGACTGGGCACACCGGAACGCAACTCGCGTCCTTGCAGCAGTTCTGGGTGATCACATACGCCACCTGCCGGAGGCTAGCCGCGCGGATGTCGCACGGCACTACTCCTGGGCCAGGTTTGCCCACTTCGCCGTGCGTATCTCCCCCTATCGGGGAATGTCGCGCCGGCGATGGATTCCTAGGGTGGCCAGGTGACCGAATTCGATGAGATCGAAACCCGGGTCGACGGCGGGGTCGGTTTCATCACCCTCAACCGCCCCAAGGCCATCAACTCGCTGACTCACGCGATGGTGACCGCGATGGACACCGCCCTGCGCGCCTGGCAACACGACGAAGCGGTGTCCGCCGTGATGGTCACCGGTGCCGGCGAGCGCGGCCTGTGCGCGGGCGGCGACGTTGTGGCGCTGTACCACTCCGCCAAGGCCGACGGTGCCGAGGCGCGGAAGTTCTTCTTCGACGAGTACCGGCTCAACGCACGCATCGGCTCCTATCCCAAGCCCTATGTGGCGCTGATGGACGG
>CAYFMA010000109.1:0-7586 GCA_964344085.1 uncultured Mycobacterium sp. | reverse complement strand
ACGATGAGCCGGCCGTCCTTGGGGTCGACCGCGAACTGGATGTTGCAGCCGCCGGTGTCCACCCCGACCTCACGCAGGATCGCGATGCCGAGATCGCGCATCCTCTGGTATTCGCGGTCGGTCAGCGTCATCGCCGGCGCCACGGTCACCGAGTCACCGGTGTGAACGCCCATCGGGTCGAAGTTCTCGATCGAGCAGACCACCACGACGTTGTCGTTGAGGTCGCGCATCAGCTCGAGTTCGAATTCCTTCCAGCCGTAGATCGACTCCTCGATCAGCACATTCGCCGAAGGGGACGCGGCCAGCCCTTCCCCCGCCATCCGCTCGACGTCCTCGTCGGTGTAAGCCATCCCCGAGCCCAGACCACCCATCGTGAACGAAGGGCGCACCACGACCGGAAGACCGAGTTCGGCGACGGTCTCGCGCACCTCGGTCATGGTGAAACACACACGGCTGCGGGCGGATTCGCCGCCGACCTTGGCAACGATGTCCTTGAACTGCTGACGATCCTCACCGCGCTGGATGGCATCGAAATCCGCGCCGATCAGTTCGACGTCGTAGCGCTCGAGCGCACCGTTCTCGTGCAGGGCGACCGCGGTGTTCAGCGCCGTCTGACCACCCAGGGTCGGCAGGATCGCGTCGATCGGGTTGCCGCGGGCGGCCTGCTGGGCGATCACCTTCTCGACGAAGGCCGCGGTGATCGGCTCGACATAGGTGAAGTCGGCGTACTCGGGGTCGGTCATGATCGTCGCCGGGTTGGAGTTCACCAGGCTGACGGTCAGACCCTCCGACCGCAGCACCCGGCAGGCCTGCGTACCCGAGTAGTCGAATTCACAGGCCTGGCCGATGACGATCGGGCCGGACCCGATGACCAGCACGTGCTTGAGGTCAGTCCTCTTCGGCATTACTTGCCGCCCTCCATCAGATCGACGAACTGGTCGAACAGGTAGCCCGCGTCGTGGGGACCGGCCGCCGCCTCGGGGTGGTACTGGACCGAGAAGGCGCGGCCGGACAGCAGTTTGACCCCTTCGACGACCCCGTCGTTGGCGCAGGTGTGGCTGACCGTCGCCCGCCCGAAGTCGGTGTCGAAAACCTCACCGGCCTCGCCCTCCAGGGCGAAACCGTGGTTCTGAGCGGTGATCGCCACTCGTCCGGTGGCGTGGTCGATCACCGGCACGTTGATGCCGCGGTGACCGAAAACCATCTTGTAGGTGGACCGGCCCAGCGCCCGGCCCAGAATCTGGTTGCCGAAACAGATCCCGAACAACGGAATGCCGGCGCCGAGCACCTCGCGGGTCAGACTGACCACCCGGTCGGCGGTGGCCGGGTCACCCGGCCCGTTGGATAGGAAAACGCCATCCGGTTTGAGATCGGCGATCTGACCGAAGGTCGCCGTCGAGGGCAGCACATGGGTGGTGATGCCGCGCATCGCAAAGTTGCGCGGGGTGTTGGTCTTGATCCCGAGGTCCAGTGCGGCGACAGTGAACCGTTGCCCCCCTTGGGCTTCCACGATATAGCTCTCCGAGGTGCTCACCTCCCCGCACAGATCGGCGCCCAGCATGGGTGGCTGGTTGCGGACCCGTTGCACGAGTTCCTCGGTGTCGGCCAGTGCGTCGCCGGAGAACACACCGGCTTTCATCGAGCCGCCACTGCGCAGGTGGCGCACCACCGCGCGGGTGTCCACCCCGGCGATCCCGACGATTCCCTGTCGCACCAGTTCGTCCTCGAGGGTTCCGGTGGCCCGCCAGTTCGACGCTCGCGGTGAGGGATCGCGCACGACGTAGCCGGCCACCCAGATGGCGTCACCGCGACTCTCTCCGTCCTCGCCGTTCCATCCGGTGTTGCCGATCTGCGGGGCGGTCGCCACCACGATCTGACGGTGATAGCTCGGGTCGGTGAGGGTCTCCTGGTATCCGGACATGCCGGTCGAGAACACCGCCTCGCCGAGGGTCTGGCCGACCGCACCGAACGCGGTGCCGGTGTAGACGCGTCCGTCCTCCAAAACCAGGACGGCTTTGCTTCGCGTCACGCTGCTTCTCCCTTCGAGTTCTGCGTCCAAGCGGTGTAGTCGCGGCGGTCGTCGCCACGGAAGCCGGTGTCGATCTCGGTGCCCGACGGCAGTCGCCAGCGGATGACCAGGATGCCGGGGCCCACTTTCCCGGCCATCGCGGTTTCGACGCGCACCCCGGTGATCGACGCCTCGGGCACGAAGATCTCCGCCGCGCCGGAGCGCTCCAGCAGCACGCCCTCCGGATAGCGGGTGAGCACCGCCTTGCAGCGGTAACCCAGGTCCCCGACGTTGATCCGCTCCAGCCACGTCGGCGCCACGGTACTGCCGACGTAGAGTCCGCTGGCCGGCGGTATGACGGCGGGACCGAGGAGATCGGGCATGGGCGGCAGGTCGCCGATGATCTCGGCCTGTCGGTCCGCACGATGGCGCCAGCCACCGAGCATCCGGCGGATGACCACGCCGATCAGAATGACGACGATGAATCCGAAGATGTACGTCGCGACGGCGGTGGGGGTGTTCATCCGCGGACTGCCCTGCCGTCCCGCGCGGTGATCCGGCCACGCAGCAGTGTCGCGGTGACCGTCGCCGGCAGCGTCATGGACTGGTACGGGGTGTTGGCCGACCGGCTGGCGAGTTCCGGACCGTCGACGGTCCAGGAGGCGTCGGGATCGACGATCACCAGGTTGGCAGGTTCACCGGGCTCCAGCGGCCGGCCCTGATCGTCGAGACCGACGATGCGGGCCGGGTTCTCGCTCATGACGCGGGCGACTCCGCGCCAGTCCAGCAGTCCGTTCGAGACCATGGTGGCGGCCACCACCGAGAGTGCGGTCTGAAGTCCGAGCATGCCCGGCCGGGCGCTGGAGAATTCGCAGCACTTCTCCTGCTCGGCATGCGGCGCGTGGTCGGTGGCAACGCAGTCGATCACCCCGTCGGCCAGCGCGCGGCGCAGCGCCTCGGTGTCGGAGACCTCCCGCAACGGCGGATTCACCCGGTTGACGCCGTCATAACTGGACAACCGGCTGTCGTCGAGCATCAGATGGTGCGGGGTCACCTCGGCGGTCACCGAAATGCCCTGCTGCTTGGCCCATTTCAGGATCTCGACGGTTCCCGTGGTCGAGGCGTGGCAGATATGCACCCGCGCACCGGCGTCGCGGGCCAGCAGCACGTCGCGGGCCACGATCGACTCCTCGGCGGCTCGCGGCCAGCCCGCCAGACCGAGCCGTGCGGCGTTGGGGCCCTCATGAGCCACCGCGCCGACGGTCAGCCGCGGCTCTTCGGCGTGCTGAGCGATCAGAACCCCCAGGCCGGCGGCGTACTCCAGGGCGCGACGCATGACCAGCGGATCGGCCACGCAGACGCCGTCGTCGGAGAACAACCGCACCCCGGCCACACCGGCGGACATCAGACCCATCTCGGTGAGTTGCTTACCCTCCAGACCGACGGTCACCGCACCGACCGGGTGAACGTCGACCAGTCCGACCTGCCGGCCGCGGCGCCACACATGGTCGGTGACCACCGCGCTGTCGGCTACCGGATCGGTGTTGGCCATAGCGAATACGGCGGTGTAGCCGCCCAGAGCCGCTGCGGCCGAACCGGTTTCGATGTCCTCGGCGTATTCGCGGCCTGGTTCGCGCAGATGGGTGTGCAGGTCGACCAAACCGGGTAGCAGCACCTGGCCGGTCGCGTCGATCACCTCCGCGCCCTTCGGCGCCTTGAGACCGTTGCCGATCTCGGCGATCTGACCGCCGGCGGTCAGCACGTCGACCGGATCACCCTCGCCGTACAGTCGCACGCCCTTGATCAGAACCGGGGATGTCATACGCTCACCGCCTCGTCCGTGCCGACCAGAAGATGGAACAGCACTGCCATCCGGACATGCACACCGTTGGAAACCTGCTGCAGCACAGCCGATTGCGATGAATCGGGGACCGCGAAGGAGATCTCCATGCCGCGCAGCATCGGACCCGGGTGCAGCACCACCGCATGCTCGGGCAACAGTGCCTGGCGGCGTTCGGACAGGCCGTAGCGCACCGAGTACTCGCGTTCGGAAGGGAAGAAACCGCCGTTCATCCGCTCTGCCTGCACCCGCAGCATCATCACCGCGTCGGCGGCGGGCAGTTCGGCGTCCAGGTCGTGCGACACGGTGGCGTGCCCCCATTCCTCGACCGCGGTCGGCAGCAGCGTGGGCGGCGCCACCAGCACCACCTCCGCGCCCAGGGTGTCGAGCAGCGCGACGTTGGAGCGGGCCACCCGGCTGTGCAGGATGTCGCCGACGATCACCACCCGGCGGCCTTCGATGTCGCCGAGGCGCTGCCGAATGGTCAGCGCGTCGAGCAGCGCCTGGGTGGGGTGCTCGTGGGTGCCGTCACCGGCATTGACCACCGAGGGTCCGGAGCCGTCGGCCTCCACGGTCCACTCGGCCAGCTGTTGCGCCGCACCGGATGCCGGATGGCGGATGATCAGCATGTCGGCGCCGGCGGCCCGCAGGGTGAGCGCGGTATCGCGCAGCGACTCCCCCTTCGCCGCCGAGGACCCCGAGGCACTGACGTTGATCACATCGGCGCTCATCCACTTGCCGGCCACCTCGAACGACACCCGGGTGCGGGTGGAGTTCTCGTAGAACATCGTGATGATGGTCCGGCCGCGCAGGGTGGGCAGCTTCTTGACGTCGCGGCCCAGCAGGGCGGACCGGAACCGGTCGGCGTTGTCCAAGATCGCGGTGGCGTCCTCACGCGACAGGTCCGCCGCGGACAACAGATGCCTCATCGTCACCGTTGGGGTCCTCCCTCCGGTGCGATCCAGATCCCCTCGATCTCGTCGTCCTCGATGAGCCGGACCTTGACGTTCTCGCTACGCGAGGTGGGCACGTTCTTGCCCACGTAATCGGCCCGCAGCGGCAACTCGCGGTGGCCGCGGTCGACGAGGACCGCCAGTTGCACCGCCTTCGGCCGGCCGATATCGCGCAGTGCGTCCAGCGCCGAGCGCACCGAGCGGCCGGTGTAGAGCACGTCGTCGACCAGGATCACCAGGGCACCGTCGATGCCGCCGGCCGGAATCGAGGTCTCCTCCAGCGCGCGGGGCGGCTGGAAGTCGAGATCGTCGCGGTACAGGGTGATGTCAAGACCGCCGCGGGCCACGCTGACCCCGCAGAACTCGTTGATCTTCTCGGCCAGCCGCTTGGCCAGCGTGACACCGCGGGTGGGAATGCCGAGCAGGACCACCCGGGGCGCGTCAGCGGAGTCGAGTGCGGTCTTCTCGATGATCTGGTGGGCGATGCGGGAAACGGTTCTACCGACGTCCGCATCGGACATGAGTTCACGGTCGGTGGCGCCCAAGAGCTACCCGGACCTCCTTCTCCGCCTCTCGGGACGGATCGTTAAAGGATGTCTTCGGACTGCAGCGTAGCACCTACCCTGCGTAGACTTCTGCCGATGAATCTCGACGACAATCGGTCCTCGATCATCCAGGCGGTGGACTCCGGACTGCTCGCCGGCGCCGTCACCCTGGTGTGGCACCGCGGGAATGTGATGCAGGTCAACGAAATCGGCCAGCGCGACGTCGAGGCCAAGCTCCCCATGCGACGCGACACCATCTTCCGGATCGCCTCGATGACCAAACCGGTGACCGTCGCGGCGGCGATGGCCCTGGTCGAGGAGGGCAAACTCGCATTGTCCGATCCCGTCACTCAATGGCTACCCGAACTGTCCGGCATGCGGGTCCTGATCGACCCCGCCGGGCCGGTGGAGGCCACCGTGCCGGCCCGTCGGCCGATCACCGTCGAAGATCTGATGACCCACCGCAGCGGACTGGCTTACGCATTCTCGGTCGGCGGTCCGATCAGCAAGGCCTACTCGCAGGTCTCGCTGCGCCAGGAGCAGGACCAGTGGCTGGCCGACTTGGCCGCCCTGCCGTTGGTCCACCAGCCCGGTGAGTGGATGACCTACAGCCACGGCACCGAGGTGCTGGGCATCCTGCTGTCCCGCCTCGAGGGAAAGTCGCTGCAGGCGGTCCTCTCCGAGCGGATCCTCGAGCCGCTGGGCATGGCCGACACCGGGTTCTCCATCAGTCCGGACAAGCGCAACCGGGCCGCCACCATGTACCGCCTCGACCGCGACAGCGTCCTGCAGCACGACGTGATGGGCCCGATCCCGGTCAAGGAGCCGCGGTTCTGCCAGGGCGGCGCCAGCCTGGTGTCCACCGCCGACGACTATCTGAAGTTCGCCCGGATGCTGCTCGAGAACGGGACCGTCGACGGAACGCGGGTGCTCTCGCCGGAGTCGGTGACCGAGATGCGCACCGATCGGCTGACCGACGATCAGAAGCGTCACCCCTTCCTCGGGATGCCGTTCTGGATCGGCCGCGGTTTCGGGTTGAACCTCTCGGTGGTGACCGACGCGTCCCGTTCGGCTCAGCTGTTCGGGCCCGGCGGAGTGGGCACCTTCAGTTGGCCGGGTGCCTACGGGACCTGGTGGCAGGCCGATCCGGTCAACGACCTGATCCTGATCTACCTGATCCAGAACTATCCCGATCTGAGTTCCACCGCCGATGTGAACGCCGCGGCCGAAGCGGTGTCGGGCAACACCGCACAGTCCAAGCTGCAGTCGACCCAGCCGAAGTTCGTCCGGCTCAGCTACGCCGGACTGGAGCTCTAGTTCAGGGCCGCACCGCGGTGATACACCAGGATGCGGCGGGCACCTCGAAACCGGCATCGCCGCGGTGATCCTGCAGTGCGTCGATGACAGCCGCCACCACCTCGCCACGGCGCGACTCGTCTGCCGCGAGGAACGCCTGACCGAGTGGTCCAGCGCCCATGATTCGTTCGACGGCCTCGATTCCGTCGCCCGGGAAGAGGAACGGCGCCTCGACCGATTCGAAGCGGATGTCGGTGAAACCCGCCTCACGTAGGAGTTGCTCGGTTTCAGCCGGATCGGCCATCGAGAACGGACCGGGTGCTCCCGGTTGCGGCAGCGGAGGACGGTCGATGCCCAGCACCCGGGCTGCGGCGGCATTCGTCAGCACCATCCACGGGTTGCGGTCCAGGTGCTGCCACACCGACGCGGCCAGCCGGCCACCCGGTCTCACCGCACGGTGGATATTGGCCAGCGCGGATGCCGGATCGGGGAAGAACATCAGCCCGAACCTGGAGTGCACGGCGTCGAACGCGCTTCCCGACCCTGCCACGTCGACCAGATCGGCGGTACCCGCATCAGCCGCCACCCCGGCTCCCGGCAGTCCCGCCTCGGCCAATCTCCGGCTAGCCGCATCTGCCATCTGGGGCACGACGTCCACCGCGGCGACAAACCCGTCGGGAGCGACCTCGGCGGCCAACGCCACCGCCGAGATGCCGGGCCCACACCCCACGTCGATGATGCGTTCGCCGGGGCGGGCGGCCAGTGCCGTTCGGGCGGCTGAGCCGTGCCGGCCCATCGAAGCGTTCATCGCCTCGGCCTGTTCGTCCCAAACGGCGGCGAGACGTCCGAAATGGTCGCCGGCATCGGTGCTCATCACCGGTTGACGCACCGCGGCCGCGGCCGCGCGGATCTGGGGGGTCACCAGCATGACCTGGCCCAGCACG
>CAYFMA010000108.1:0-7874 GCA_964344085.1 uncultured Mycobacterium sp. | reverse complement strand
CGCCGCGCGCGGCGGTCTGATCGACGAGCAGGCGCTGGCCGACGCGATCAAGAGCGGTCATGTGCGCGCGGCGGGTCTGGACGTGTTCTCGACCGAGCCGTGCACCGACAGCCCGCTGTTCGATCTGGCCGAGGTTGTCGTGACCCCGCACCTGGGCGCCTCGACGTCGGAGGCCCAGGATCGGGCCGGCACCGATGTCGCCGAGAGCGTGAAGCTGGCACTGGCCGGGGAGTTCGTGCCGGATGCGGTCAACGTCGCCGGTGGTGCGGTCAGCGAGGACGTCGCACCGTGGCTGGAGCTGGTTCGCAAGCTCGGCGTCCTGGTCGGTGTGCTGGCCAACGAGCCGCCGGAGAGCCTCAACGTGCATGTCTGCGGCGAGCTGTCCGCCGAAGACGTTGGCGTGCTGAAGCTTTCGGCGCTGCGCGGCCTGTTCTCGACGATGACCGATCAGCAGGTCACCTTCGTCAACGCGCCCGCCCTGGCCGCCGAGCGTGGCCTGAACGCCGAATTGACCACGGCCAGCGAGAGCCCCAACCACCGCAGCCTGGTGGAGGTGCGGGTGGTCGGTCCCGACGGTTCGTCGGTGAACGTCTCCGGCACGCTGTCAGGTCCGCAGGAGGTGCAGAAGGTCGTGGGCATCAACGGCCGCAGCTTCGATCTGCGTGCCGAGGGTGTGAACCTGATCCTGCACTACGGCGACAAGCCGGGTGCGCTGGGCAAGATCGGCACCCTGCTCGGCGCCGCTAACGTCAACATCGAAGCCGCTCAGCTCAGTCAGGACTCCGCGGGTGGCGGCGCCACCGTCATGCTTCGTCTGGACCGCGAGGCGCCGGCCGAGGTGCAGGCGGCGATCCGCGACGCTGTCGAGGCCAGCTTGGTGGAATCGGTGGATCTGTCGTGACCAAACTCGCGGTGATCGCCGGCGACGGCATCGGTCCGGAGGTCATCGGCGAGGCACTGCAGGTGCTCGACGCCGTGCTGCCCGGCGTGGAGAAGACCCACTACGACGTCGGCGCCAAGCACTACCACGCCACCGGCGAGGTGCTGCCGGAAGGACTGCACGACGAACTGCGTAAGCATGACGCGATCCTGCTCGGAGCGATCGGTGATCCGTCGGTGCCCAGCGGTGTGCTCGAGCGTGGCCTGCTGCTCAAGACCCGCTTCGAACTCGACCACCACGTGAACCTGCGGCCGAGTAAGCGCTACGCCGGGGTCGGCAGTCCGTTGAAGGGCGATCCGGAGATCGACTTCGTCGTCGTCCGGGAGGGGACCGAAGGTCCCTACACCGGCAATGGTGGGGCGTTGCGCGTCGGCACCCCGCACGAGGTGGCGACCGAGGTCAGCGTCAACACCGCCTACGGAGTCACCCGGGTGGTGCGCTACGCCTTCGAACTGGCGCGCAAGCGGCGCAAGCATCTGACCCTGGTGCACAAGAACAACGTGCTGATGTTCGCCGGCGGACTGTGGACGCGGACGGTCGCCGAGATCGGCAAGGAGTATCCGGACGTCGAGACCGCCTATCAGCACATGGATGCGGCCACCATCTACATGGTCACCGACCCGGGACGCTTCGACGTGATCGTCACCGACAACCTCTTCGGCGACATCATCACCGACCTGGCCGCCGCGGTGTCGGGTGGAATCGGACTGGCCGCCAGCGGCAATATCGACGCCAGTGGCGCCAACCCGTCGATGTTCGAACCGGTGCACGGCAGTGCGCCCGATATCGCCGGCAAGGGCATCGCCGATCCGACCGCCGCGGTGATGAGTGTGGCCCTGCTGCTGAGGCATCTGGGCCACGACGCCGAAGCCGCCCGGGTTGACGCTGCCGTCGCCGATCACCTGGCAACCCGCGGGGAGGCGAAGCTGTCCACCTCCGAGGTGGGCGCGCGGATCAGGGAACGGTTGTAGCCGGGTCTTTTTCCTCGCGGGGCACCAGCGGTATCGCGAGCACCGGGAACAGTGCGCACACCGCGAACGCCACCGGATAGCCGGCGGCACCGATCAGTGCGCCGAACACCGGCGGCGTCAGACCGGTCGCCAGAAGCTGTGTGGTGTTCTGCACGCCCAGTGCGCGTCCGCTCCAGAACGGCCCGGCGATCTCCGCGATCGCGGTGAAGGACAGACCGTTGTCGGTGACCGTGATCACCGAGGCGACGACCATCACCGCGATGCTCCACATCGATCCGAGTGCATCGGTGAGAGCCAGCAGCGCCATCGAGATCGCCGCGATGGCGGCGATGATGCGGATCGGGCCTAGTCGCGAGCCGACCCGGTCGGACCACCGCCCGGCGGCGATGCGGCCCAACGCGCCGAGTAATTGCGCGACGGTGACCAGTGTTCCGGCCGATGCCGGTGACCATCCGCGCTCGGCGATCAGCCACACCAGGGTGAAGGTCCACACCAGCGCCTGTGGCACGACCAGCAGCACCGAGACCGCGTGGATCCGCTTCAGTGTCGACGACCCGCGGTAGGGGTTGGCCAGGTCCTCAGCCGGGGCATCGCGTCGCGGCGGTCGGGGCGGGTCGGTGACCCCGACGGCGCACACCACGGCGGCCAGTGCACAGACCGCCGCCGGGAACGTGATCGCCGGGCCCAGGCCGTGGCTCTGCGCCAGTCGGGGGATCACCAGCGCACCCAGTCCGACGCCGAGGGGCTGGGCGGTCTGCCGGATGCCCATCGCCAGGCCACGTTTCTCCGGCGGGAACCAGCCCACCACCAGCCGGCCACTCGCCGAGTTACTACTGGCCGCGGCCATCCCGCCCAGGAGCAGCAGGCCTGACATGAGGATCAATGAGTGCGACAGCGCCGCACCGACCGCGGCCGCGGCCGTCAGCGCCGAACCTAGCCACAGCACCAGCCGTTCCCCGGCCCGGTCGACCAGGTATCCCCAGGGGATCAGGGTGAACACCATGCCGAACTTCGGCATCGCCGAGATGAGACCGGCCCTGGCGAGGTTCAGTCCGAACTCATCGTGCAGGGTGGGGATCAGGAAGGCGATTCCGTTGATGAAGACATTGGCGCACAGCGTCGCGAACAGCCCGATGCCAAGCATCGACCACCGTCGGAGTTCGCTGATACTCACGCCACTAAACTCTCACGAATGCGCCTCGCCCGAATCGCCAGCCCCGACGCCGTCGCCTTCGTGAGCATCGAGGGCGAGCCGGGCCAGGAGGTCGCCCGTGAGATCGCCGAGCACCCGTTCGGCACGCCGACCTTCACCGGACGGTCCTGGCCGCTGAAGGAGGTCCGGCTGCTGGCGCCGATCCTGGCCAGCAAGGTGGTCTGCATGGGCAAGAACTACCTCGAGCACATCGAGGAGATGAAGGACATGACCGGCCCGGCGTCGGAGGACCCGATCATCTTCCTCAAGCCGAATACCGCGATCATCGGCCCGGGCGTCCCGATCCAACTGCCCGCCAACGCCTTTCCGGTGCACCACGAGGGTGAACTCGCCGCGGTGATCGGCCGGCCCTGCAAGGATGTGCCGGCCGCCCGCGCCGCGGAGAACATCCTGGGTTACACGATCGCCAACGACGTCTCTGCTCGCGATCAGCAGAAGGCCGACGGCCAGTGGATGCGGGGCAAGGGCCACGACACGTTCTGTCCCGTCGGCCCGTGGATCGTCACCGACCTCGACCCGTCGGATCTGGAGATCCGCACCGAGGTGAACGGGGAGGTCCGTCAGCGCAGCCGGACCTCGATGATGATCCACGACGTCGGCGCGATCATCGAATGGATCTCGGCGGTGATGACACTGTTGCCCGGCGACCTCATCCTCACCGGCACGCCGGCCGGCGTCGGCCCACTCGAGCACGGCGACACCGTGAGTGTGAGCATCGAGGGCATCGGCACGCTGACCAACCCCGTGATCCGGAAGGGCAAGTAGTGAACCAACCTGTGCGCGTTCGGTTCTGCCCGTCACCGACCGGAACCCCGCATGTCGGCTTGGTCCGCACCGCGCTGTTCAACTGGGCCTACGCCCGGCACACCGGCGGCACGTTTGTTTTCCGCATCGAGGACACCGATGCCGCCAGGGATTCCGAAGAGAGCTACGAGGCGATTCTCGACGCGCTGCGCTGGCTCGGCCTGGACTGGGACGAGGGTCCGGAGATCGGCGGCCCGTACGTGCCCTACCGTCAGTCGCAACGCGGCGACATCTACCGCGATGTGGCAGCTCGGTTGCTGGCGGCGGGTGAGGCCTATCCGGCCTATTCCACCCCCGAAGAGGTTGAGGCCCGTCACCTCGCGGCCGGACGCAACCCCAAGCTGGGTTATGACAATTTCGACCGCGATCTCACTGCCGGGCAGCGCGCGGAATTCGAGGCGCAGGGGCGCAAGCCGGTGCTGCGCCTGCGGATGCCCGACGAAGACGTCAGCTGGCACGACCTGGTGCGCGGGGAGACGACGTTCGCAGCCGGCGTCGTCCCGGACTTCGCTCTCACCCGGGCTACCGGCGAACCGCTGTACACGTTGGTGAATCCGGTCGACGACGCGGTGATGAAGATCACCCACGTGCTTCGCGGCGAGGACCTGCTGCCGTCGACCCCACGGCAGATCGCACTCCACCGTGCGCTGATCCGGATCGGCGTGGGGGAGGTCGTGCCGCAGTACGCGCACCTGCCGACGGTTCTCGGCGAGGGCACGAAGAAGCTGTCCAAGCGCGACCCGCAGTCCAATCTTTTCCTGCATCGCGACCGCGGCTTCCTGCCCGAGGGTCTGCTGAACTATCTGGCGCTGCTGGGCTGGGGGATCGCCGAGGACCGCGATGTGTTCTCGCTCGGCGAGATGGTGCAGGCCTTCGACGTCGTCGACGTCAACTCCAACCCGGCGCGCTTCGACCAGAAGAAGGCCGACGCCATCAACGCCGAACACATCCGGCTGCTCGATGCCGCTGAATTCGCCCGCCGGCTCAAGGCTTTCTTCGTTGAGCACGATCACGACACCGGTCTGGACGAGGCGGGTTTCGCCGCGGCGGCCGAACTCGTGCAGACCCGGGTGGTGGTGCTGTCCGACGGTTGGGAGCTGCTGAAGTTCCTCAACGACGACGACTACGCGATCGACCCGAAGGCCGGCGCCAAGGAACTCACGGGCGAGGCGGTCACCGTTCTGGACTCCGCCCTCGGCGCACTGGACACGGTGAGTGACTGGACGGCCGCCGCGATCGAGGGGGCGCTCAAGGGTGCGCTCATCGACGGCCTCGACCTCAAACCGCGCAAGGCCTTCGGCCCGATTCGGGTGGCGGTCACCGGCTCGACGGTCAGCCCTCCGCTGTATGAGTCGATGGAACTGCTCGGCCGTGACCGCAGCCTGCACCGGCTGCGTGAGGCCCGCGACGGAGCGGTCCGGAATCTTTGGTAGTCTGCTCTGCGGCCGTCGACGTCTGGTCTTGACCAGCCGTTATAGGTCGCCAATGGGGTATGGTGTAATTGGCAACACAGCTGATTCTGGTTCAGCCATTCTAGGTTCGAGTCCTGGTACCCCAGCCACAGCAGCGATTATGTCGGCACTATTGCGTCGGTTATGCTGTCTCACGTTCTAGCCCCCGTCGTCTAGCGGCCTAGGACGCCGCCCTCTCACGGCGGTAGCGTGGGTTCGAATCCCATCGGGGGTACCAAAATATCGCGGCAACCGTCACGGAGCGGTTGATCCCGCCATCGGCATCGGCGGCAGTCCAAGTTTGTGATGATCCCAGGAACGCACCCGGTTGGCGTTGATCCGCACCGCGACCCGCTTGTTCATCATCATGTCGACGGCTGGCTTGAGGTCATCGGAGTAGGGGCCGTTGTACCGCTCCCACACGCTCACACCGACTTTGAAGATGATGTCCGGATCGTCGTGGATCTCAGCGCTGCCCTCGAAGGACACGCCGCGCAGGCTGTCGTAGGTCATCCCGTCCTCGATCAGGAAACTGACCCTGGGATTGCGCTTGATGTTGACGACCTTCTGCGACTTGAGTTTGGTCTCCACCCAGATCTCACCGTCGATCACGCCGTACCACATCGCAACCAGGTGCGGCTGACCGTCGGGGCCGACGGTGGCCATGGTCCCGGTCCGGCTGCGCGCGACGAAGTCGGCGATCTCCTCGTCGGTCATGACGATCTGCTGGCGCTGGTTGGTTCCCATGGGACCTCAGTGTGACACGCCCGCGAGTCGCTCTGTGATGGCTTGGCTGGCGGCCACCAGATCAGCGGCCCAACGGGTGCCGGGCCTGCGTCCGAGACGGTCGATCGGTCCGGACACCGAGATCGCCGCGATGACATCACCCTGACCGTCGCGCACGGGCGCCGACACACTGGCCACGCCGGGTTCGCGCTCCGCCACACTCTGCGCCCAGCCCCGGCGGCGCACTTCGGCCAGGGTCCGTTCGTTGAACATCGCGGTCGGTAGTACCGCGCGCTGGGTCGCCGGATCGCTGAATGCCAGCAGCACTTTGGCGCCGGATCCCGCTGTCATGGGCAAGCGCGCGCCAACCGGAACGGTGTCGCGCAATCCGGCGGCGGGTTCAAGCGCCGCGACACACACCCGTTGCATGCCTTCGCGACGGTAGATCTGAACACTCTCGCCGGTGGCCTCGCGCAGTTGCGGGAGCACCGCCTCGCAGGCGGCGAGCAGGGGATCGTCCACCCGTGCTGACAGTTCGGAGATTCCGGGTCCGAGCAGCCATTGCCCGGATCCGTCCCGGGCGAGCAGGCGGTGAGTCTCCAGGCCGGCCGCCAGTCGGTGCGCGGTGGCGCGCGGCAGGCCGGTTCGCGCGCACAGTTCGGCCAGGCCGCAGGGCGACTCCGCCACCGCGTGCAGCACGGCCATGGCTTTGTCGAGCACGCCTATGCCGCTATCCTGTCTCATATACGGATACTATCGTCCCAAAATATGAGATGAGCGATGATCGACAAACCGAGAACCCTGCCGGAGAAGGTGTGGGACGACCATGTCGTGGTGGCCGGTGCCGGCGAGGGCGCAGCCCGCGAACCCGATCTGATCTACATCGACATGCACCTCGTCCATGAGGTCACCAGCCCGCAGGCGTTCGACGGCCTGCGTCTGGCCGGACGCCCGGTTCGCCGGCCGGATCTGACCATTGCCACCGAGGACCACAACGTCCCGACGGTCGATATCGACAAGCCGATCGCCGACGAGGTGTCGCGCACTCAGGTGGAGACGCTACGGCGCAACTGTGCCGAGTTCGGCATCCGGTTGCACTCGATGGGCGACGACGAGCAGGGCATCGTGCACGTCATCGGTCCGCAACTCGGTCTGACCCAACCCGGTATGACGATCGTCTGCGGAGACAGCCACACCTCCACCCACGGTGCGTTCGGTGCGATCGCGATGGGCATCGGCACCTCCGAGGTGGAGCATGTGCTGGCCACCCAGACACTGCCGCTGCGCCCGTTCCGGACGATGGCGGTCAACGTCGACGGCCGACTGCCGCGCGGGGTGACCGCCAAGGACATCATTCTCGCGGTCATCGCCAAGATCGGCACCGGCGGTGGTCAGGGCTACGTCATCGAATACCGCGGCAGCGCCATCGAATCGCTGTCGATGGAAGGCCGGATGACGATCTGCAACATGAGCATCGAGGCCGGCGCCCGCGCCGGCATGGTCGCACCCGATGAGACCACCTATGAGTTCCTGCGCGGCCGGCCCTACGCGCCGACCGGTGCGGAATGGGACGAGGCCGTGGCGGCCTGGGATCGATTGCGCACCGACCCGGGCGCCGAGTTCGACGCCGAGATCTACATCGACGCCGACTCACTGAGCCCGTTCGTCACCTGGGGGACCAATCCCGGGCAGGGTGTGCCGCTGTCCGAGTCGGTGCCGGACCCCGAATTGATGACCAGTGAAGCCGACCGGCAGGCCGCCGAGAAGGC
>CAYFMA010000107.1:0-7973 GCA_964344085.1 uncultured Mycobacterium sp. | reverse complement strand
GCGAGTTGGTTGCGGGCCTGCACCTCAGCGGTGACATCGACGATCTGCCCGAAAAGCCACTCGACCGCGCCGGCGGTGTCACGCAGACACGTCGCCGAGACGTCCACCCACATCAGGCTTCCGTCGGCCCGGATGTGCTGCTTGAGCACACGGTAGGTGTCGGTCTTCCCCGCGAGCAGATCCGCCATCGCTGCCAGGTCGGTTTCCAGATACTCAGCCGGAGTGATCTGCTGCCAACTCAGCGTCCTCAGCGTTTCCTCGTCGTAGCCCAACTGTTCGCAGAACGCTCTGTTGACGATTTCAAAACGGCCCTGCGGGGTCCCGAGAACCATGCCCACGTTGGAGCGCTCCATCAACAGACGGAACTGCGCATTGGCTTCAGCCTCGCGCGCCCGCGCCGCAGCAGCCTGCTGCTCAAGAGCAACCTGATGATCGATGAGTCGAATCGACGTCAGGTATCCATCGAGTTCGCCTTGGGCGTTGATAAAGGGGTTGGCGTGATACTCGACCCAGTGCACACCGCCGTCAGCGTCAAGACTGCGTACCCGCCGCACTTGGGTCTCACCTCGCAGGATGCGATGCTCACTATCGGTGGCGTCGGCCACATCGTCTGGTGCGACAACTGCCAACCCTGGCTTGCCGATCCAGTGGGATGGCGGCGCACCGAAAACGGTTTCCACCGAGGGCGACACCCACTTGACGATCCCGTCCGCACCGACATGGGCGACCACGTCGACGGCATTGTCCGCCAGCAGTCGGTAGCGTTCCTCCGCCTCAGCAAGTTGCCTGGATTGCTCGACCTCGCGATTGACGTCGACGATGAAGCCGACGACGTACTCCAACTCACCTGCGGAATCACGCAGACAACTCGCCGACAGATCTCCCCAGACCAGGTGACCGTCGGCGTGGATGTACTGCTTGGTGACCCGGTAGTTGTCCAGCAGTCCCGCGCGAAGATCCTTGACGTTCCTGACGTCAGCTTCCAGGAATCTCGCCGCGGTCAGTTCCTGCCAGGTTTTGTTCTTCAGCGTCTCGGCGTCGTAGCCGAGAAAATCACATAACGCCTCATTGACCACGGCGAACGTGCCGTCAGGCCTGTTCAGGAACACGCCGACATTGGAACTCTCCAATACCCGGCGGAAGAGGGCGTCGGCCTCAAGCTGCCATGCATACGCCTCATCAAGCATCCATCAGCTCCCCCCGAAAGTGAGCTATCACGCAAGCTGGCGACTCGAATACTGTGCAAGACGGAGTAACCACATGCTTGCCATTAAAGACGTCATTCTCACGATAAACAGAGGTGAGTCTGATCGGCAAGTGAACGAATTACGACTGCTTCGCGAACGGGCCTGCTACCGGTGTGACCCGTGGGTCGTCGAACGAGCCTTTCGGTGGGCCAAGGGGGCAGCTTTTCGGCCTTCCGGAGGTTTCCCTGCTCATCCGCGGGCACTCGTGGCCAAACGCCGACGGGGCCACCCGTTCGGTGATCGCTTCCGCGATCGACTGAACGGGTGGCCCCGGTCGGACTGCCTGCGGACTGGCGAGGACTTCCGGATATGTCCCCGCTGGTCAGCGTGTTAGCCCGGCTTAGACGTCGTAGTAGAGCGAGAACTCGTAGGGGTGAGGACGGATCTGCACCGGCAGAATCTCGTGCTCGCGCTTGTAGGCGATCCAGGTCTCGATCAGATCCGGGGTGAACACGCCACCCTCGGTCAGGTAATCGTGATCCTGCTCGAGCCGGTCGATAACCGCAGACAGCGAGGTCGGCGCCTGCGGGATGTTGGCGGCCTCGTCCGGCGGAAGCTCGTAGAGATCCTTGTCGACCGGGGCCATCGGCTCGATCTTCTTCTTGATGCCGTCGATGCCGGCCATCAGCATGGCCGCGAAGGCCAGGTACGGGTTGCCCGAGCTGTCCGGGCAGCGGAACTCCAGGCGCTTGGCCTTGGGGTTGTTGCCGGTGATCGGGATACGGATGCAGGCCGAGCGGTTGCGCTGGCTGTACACCAGGTTGACCGGCGCCTCGTAGCCCGGCACCAGTCGCTTGAACGAGTTGGTGGTCGGGTTGGTGAAGGCGATCACCGCGTGGGCGTGGTGGAGCAGGCCGCCGATGTACCAGCGGGCGATGTCGGACAGGCCGGCGTACCCCGACTCGTCGTGGAACAGCGGCTTGCCGTCCTTCCACAGCGACTGGTGCACGTGCATGCCGGAACCGTTGTCACCGAACAGCGGCTTCGGCATGAAGGTGACCGACTTGCCGTTCTGCCATGCGGTGTTCTTGATGATGTACTTGAACAGCAGCACATCGTCGGCCGCGGCCAGCATGGTGTTGAACTTGTAGTTGATCTCGGCCTGGCCGGCGGTGCCCACCTCGTGGTGGCCGCGCTCCAGCGTGAACCCGGCGTTCTGCAGGTTGGTCGACATCTCATCGCGCAGATCCACGTAGTGGTCATACGGCGCGACGGGGAAGTAGCCGCCCTTGGGGCGAACCTTGTAACCCAGGTTCGGGCTGCCGTCGGCCTCGAACGGCTCGCCGGTGTTCCACCAGCCCGACTCCGAGTCGATCTCGTAGAACGAACCGTTGATCTTGGAGTCGAAGCTCACCGAGTCGAAGATGTAGAACTCGGCCTCGGCGCCGAAGTAGGCGGTGTCGGCAATGCCGGTCGAGGCCAGGTAGTTCTCCGCCTTGCGGGCGACGTTGCGCGGGTCGCGCGAGTACGCCTCACGGGTGAACGGATCGTGCACGAAGAAATTGAGGTTCAGGGTCTTGGCGGCCCGGAACGGGTCGATCTGCGCGGTGTCGGGATCGGGGAGCAGCATCATGTCGGACTCGTGGATCGACTGGAAACCACGCACCGAGGAGCCGTCGAAGGCGAGGCCGTCCTCGAACACGCTCTCGTCGAAGGCCGAGGCCGGGATGGAGAAGTGCTGGACCACACCGGGCAGGTCGCAGAACCGGATGTCGACGTACTCGACCTTCTCGTCCTTGATCAGCTTGAAGATGTCGTCGGCTGTCTTGGGCTTCGCCACTTAGTGCTCCTTTACGCGCTACATTTCGCCTAACCGGGGCTGACGGTAGGGATACGACATTTCGCAACCGTCAACCGAATGTTTCGCGGACGTTACGCGTCGCCGGTTTTCCGCCTCCCGGCGGGGATGCCTATTCTCGATCCCGTGGCGGGTGAGATCGGATCATGGCTGTCCGGGCCGGAATCCCTGGGAAATCCGTCCGGGTATCCCGGCCAGCGGCTGGGTCTGCCCCAGGACGGGCCCGGGTCCCTGGCCCGACTGGGCCGGCGGGCCGGTGCGCTGGCCATCGATTGGCTGATCGCCTACGGCCTGGCCGGCCTGGGCCTGACCTTCGGTCTGCTCAACGCGCGGGTGCTGGCCACCGCCGTACTGGCGATCTGGTTCGTTCTCGGCGTCATCGCGGTGCGACTGTTCGGGTTCACCCCCGGTCAGTACCTGCTCGGACTGCGGGTGGCCTCGGTGGACAACCGCTTGCATGTGGGAACCGGCCGGGCAGTCGCACGCGGCCTGCTCATCGCCTTGGTGATCCCGGCGCTGTTCACCGACTCCGACGGTCGCGGGTTCCAGGACCGGCTGACCTCGACGGCGGTCGTCTTCCGCTGATTCTCAGCGGCGCTTGACGGTCCGGTTGACCCCGCGCATCTTGGCCTGCGGGGGCAGTGGGCCCTTCGGCATGGCGGCTGCGCCGGCCTTGGTGCCGAGCGCGGTCAGCTTGGACTCCAGGATGTCCATCTGCTTGACGCTGATATTGGCGGGCAGTCTCGTCAGGTGCCGCTCCAGCTTGTCCAGCGGGACTTCACCGGCATCGTTCCCGACGACGATGTCGTAGATGGGGATTTCGCCGACAAGTCGCGCCGTGCGCTTCTTCTCCTGTGCCAGAAGCGATTTCACGCGGGACGGCGAACCCTCGGCCACCAGGATGACGCCTGGGCGTCCGATCACCCGGTGCACCGAGTCGAAATGCCCGTTGACGCCGACGCCAGGGGTGACCCGCCACTTGCCCCGCATGTTCTCCAGCGCCCACGCCGCCGCGCCGGTCTGGCCCTCGGCCTTGCGGTACACCGACTTCTGGGTGCGGCGGCCGAAGACGATGAACGCCACCATCAATCCCAGGGCGATCCCGAGCACGATCATCAGGTACATCGTGAAACCGCCGATGTAGACGCCGAGTGCGACCGATGCGGCCAGCACCAGCAGGAAGGCGCCGAGCATGTACGGCAGCAGCCGGCTGTCCTCCCGGCGCTGCATCTGGAACGCCTGCCACAACTGGGCGCGACGCTGCGTGGACTGGGCCTTGCGGGTGGCCTTGGCCTCGGCCTTGGCGGCCTTGATCTCGGCCGGGGTCTGCGACTTAGCCATAGCTGACAAGGATAGGGGCCATAGCTGATCAGGATACGGACGGTTTACGGCCCAGCGAAGCCTGCTGGTAGAGCCGCCCCGCCCGGTACGAGGATCGCACCAGCGGCCCGGCCAGGACCCCGGCGAACCCCAGGCCCTCGGCGAAGCCGGCCAGGGCGGTGAATTCCTCGGGGTGGACCCAGCGCTCGACGGGATGGTGCCGGGCCGAGGGCCGCAGGTATTGGGTGATGGTCACGATGGCGCAGCCCGCGCCGCGCAGGTCGGCCAGCGCGGCATGCACCTCTTCGATGGTCTCGCCCATGCCGAGGATCAGGTTGCTCTTGGTGACCAGGCCGAAATCGCGGGCGGCCGTGATGACATCGAGGCTGCGCTGGTAGCGGAAGGCCGGCCGGATCCGCTTGAAGATCCGTGGGACGGTTTCCAGGTTGTGCGCGAACACCTCGGGGCGCGACTCGAACACCTCGCGCAGCAGGCCCGGCTCGCCGTTGAAGTCCGGGGCGAGCAGTTCCACGCCGGTCGACGGGTTGAGTTTCTTGATGGCGCGGACGGTTTCGGCGTAGAGCCAGGCGCCGCCGTCGGGCAGGTCGTCGCGGGCCACACCGGTGACCGTGGCGTACTTCAGCCCCATCGCCGCGACGCTCTCGGCGACCCGGCGGGGTTCGTCCCGATCGAAATCGGCGGGCTTGCCGGTATCGATCTGGCAGAAGTCGCAGCGTCGGGTGCACTGCTCGCCACCGATCAGGAAGGTGGCCTCGCGGTCCTCCCAGCATTCGTAGATGTTGGGGCAGCCGGCTTCCTCGCAGACGGTGTGCAGACCCTCGCGGCGCACCAGACCCTTCAGTTCGGTGAACTCCGGACCCATCCGGGCCCGGGTCTTGATCCACGGCGGCTTGCGCTCGATGGGCGTCTCGGCGTTTCGCACCTCGAGACGCAGTAACTTGCGGTTACCGGGCTCGACGCTCATGGCAGCGATGTTACGGGCAGCCGCCCGTCGAGTGCGTCGCAGACCGCTTCGGCGACCCGCTCACGAACCTCCTCGACGCCGACCCGGCGGCCTGATTCGGCCGTCAGTGAGGTCACCCCGGCGTCGGCGATCCCGCACGGCACGATCGAGGAGTAGGCGCTCAGATCGCAGTCGCAGTTCAGCGCGAACCCGTGCAGGGCGACATTGCGGGCCACCCGGATGCCGATGGCGGCGATTTTGCGCTCCGGTCGCCGGCCCGATGCCGGCAGCCACACCCCGGAGCGGCCCTCGACCCGGCCGGTCTCCAGGCCCAACGCGGCGCAGACGCTGATGATCGACTCCTCAAGGCGCCGAACGTAATTCACCACATCCATCGGTTCGGCCAGTCCGATGACCGGGTAGCCGACCAGCTGACCGGGACCGTGCCAGGTGATCTTGCCGCCGCGGTCGACGTCGACGACGGGGGTACCCGAGAAGGCGGGGTCGGGGCGTTCAGCGGGCAACGTCCGCTTCCCGGCGGTGTAGACCGGCGGATGCTCGAGCAGCAACAGGGTGTCCGGTCCGCCGGCAACCCGGGCGTCGGCGAGTTCGCGTTGCAGTTGCCATGCCGCCCCGTAGTCGAGCATGCCGAGGTGCCGGATCTCGACCGGGTCGGTGCCGGACCGGATGGACTGCCGCACGGTCTCGACGGTACTACCGGCGCGAGCCGTCGGCGGCTGACCTGATGGCGTAGGTCAGCGCCTCTCCGATGGTGTTGTGGTGGAAGGTGAATCCAGCCCGCTCCAGGGCGGCCGGGATAGCGCGCTGGCCGCCCAGCAGACCCTCCTCGGCGAACTCTCCGACCAGGCTCTTGAGCGCGATGCCCGGCACCAGCCAGGGCGCCGGTCTTCCCAGCGCGCGGCCCAGGGCGGCGGTGAATTCCGCATTGGTCACCGGGGCGGGCCCGGTGAAGTTCACCGGACCGGACAGCCGGGTGTCGTTGATCGCGAACAGCAGCGCCCGCACCTGGTCCTCGAGGCTGATCCACGGCATGTACTGACGGCCGCCGCCAAGCCGGCCGCCGAGGCCGAGGGCGAACAGCGGCCGGAGCCGCCCCAGCACACCACCACCGGGTGAGAGGACCAGGCCGGTGCGGGCCAGCACCACCCGGGCCCCGGACTCCCGGGCCGGCAGGGTCGCGGCCTCCCAGTCCACGCAGAGCCGAGCCAGGAAACCCTTTCCGGCAGGGGCGGATTCGTCGACGATGCGATCGCGGGTGTCGCCGTAGTAGCCCACCGCGCTGGCGTTGATCAGAACCGGCACCCCGGCGTCGGCCACCGCCGCCGAGATCACCTCGGTGGGGTCGATGCGGCTGTCGCGCAGGCTCTGTTTGAAGGAGCCGGACCACCGTTTGTCGCCGACACCGACACCGCAGAGATTGACGACGGCGTCGACCCCGTCCAGCGCGGCCGGATCGAAGTCACCGGTGTCGGGATCCCACTGCAGTTCGTCACGTCCGGCCGGGGCGCGCCGCACGATGCGCAGAACGCGATGGTCGGCGGTGCGCAGCGCGGCGACCAGGGCCGAGCCGATCAGGCCGGACGAACCGGCGATGGCCACCGTGGCGACGGTGTCACCCACCTCATGACTCCCGTGGTCAGAGACCGAGCTCGGCCTCGAAGGCTCCTTCTTCCAACCGCCGCCTGATGGTGCTGACGAAACGGCCTGCGTCGGCGCCGTCGATCAGCCGGTGGTCATAGGTCAGCGGCAGATAGCAGATCGACCGGACGCCGATCGACTCATTGCCCAGTTCGTCGGCGATCACCCGGGGGCGCTTGACGATCGCACCGGTTCCCAGCATCGCCGCCTGCGGCGGGACCAGGATCGGGGTGTCGAACAATGCACCCTGGCTGCCGATGTTGGTGATCGTGAAGGTGCCGCCGGACAGCTCGTCGGGCTTGAGGTCGCCCGAGCGGGCGCGCGCGGCGATGTCGTTGATCGCGCGGGCCAGCCCGGCCAGCGACAGATCACCGGCGTTGTGGATGACCGGGGAGAGCAGGCCCTGATCGGTGTCCACCGCGAAGCCGATGTGCTCGGCGTCGTAGTAGGTGATCTCGCCGGCTTCCTCGTTGTAGCTGGCGTTGATGTTCGGGTGCGCCTTGAGCGCGTCGATCGTCGCGCGGGCGATGAACGGCAGGTAGGTGAGGTTGACGCCCTCCCGCTCGGCGAAGTCCTTCTTGGCCCGGGCCCGCAGTCCCACGATGCGGGTCATGTCGACCTCATGGGTCTGGGTGAGCTGGGCGGTGGCCTGCAGGGACTCCCGGGTCTTCTTGGCGGTGAGCTTGCGAACCCGATTGGCCTTCTGCGTGGTGCCGCGCAGGTGAGCCAGCGGCGAGGCGGCCGCGGCAGCAGCCGGTGCCGCGGCGGGCGCCGCCGCGGCCGGAGTCGCGGCGGGCTTGGCCGGCTCGGAGGCCGCCAGGACGTCCTGCTTGCGGATACGGCCGCCGACGCCGGTGCCCTTCACCGCGCCCAGGTCGACGCCCTTCTCGGCGGCGAGCTTGCGCACCAGCGGGGTGACGTAGGGCGCGCCGTCGCCGGCCTCGATACGGCCGGCGACGGCGCGCCCTACGTCACCCCGCTGGTG
>CAYFMA010000106.1:0-8631 GCA_964344085.1 uncultured Mycobacterium sp. | reverse complement strand
TTCTCGGCACGACCCTCTTCGGTGTCGTTGCTCGCCACCGGTTCGGCCGAACCGGCACCCCGGCTGCTGACCGCGTCGGCCGCGACGCCCTGGGACACCAGGTAGTCGGCGACGGCCTTGGCCCGGTTGGCACTCAGCGGGGTGTTGATCGCGTCGTTGCCGGTGTTGTCGGTGTGGCCGATCACGGTGACCTTGGCGGTCGGGCAGGCCTTGATCGCCGCGGCGATCGGGTCGAGCTCAACGGAGTCCGAAGGATCCAGCGCGTAACCGTCGGTCACGAACTTGATCGGCGGGCCCGCAAGATCCTTGTTGATGGTGGCCTGCAACTCGGCGCACGTAGCGGCGGGCGCCGCCACGGAGGGCACCGACACACTCGGGACCGACACCGTCACGCTCGGCGCGGAAACATTGAGATCACCGGCCTTGGGTTTGAGCACCCCCCAACCGAGCCAGCCGAGCAATAGCGGGACGAGCGCGAGGCCAAGCAGCCAGCCCAATCCCGGTGAACGTCGGTAGTACCGCGACTCGGTGCGCCACTCAGTGGCGGTGGCCGTCACGCGCTTCTCGCCGGAACCCGTCATCGGTTCCCTCCTCCGCCACATCTGGCGTGTCAATTACATGAACCGGAGGCACGATACGACAACGCAACGGCAAACACCAACGGTTCGCCGGATTCGGCCATTCACCGTAAGAAACGCTGGACTACTGCACACCTAGCAAGTCGATGACGAAGATCAGCGTCTGCCCCGACAGCCGATGGCCGGCACCGGCCGGTCCGTAGGCCAGCTCCGGCGGGATGGTCAGCTGACGGCGGCCGCCGACGCGCATCCCGGGAATGCCGTCCTGCCAGCCCTGAATGAGTCCGCGCAGCGGAAAGGAGATGGACTCGCCGCGGTTCCACGAGCTGTCGAACTCCTCACCCGAGTCGTACTCGACGCCGACGTAATGAACGTCGACGACATCGCCCGGCTTGGCCTCGGGGCCGTCGCCGACGACGATGTCCTTGATCACCAGTTCGGTGGGCGCCGGGCCGCCGGGGAATTCGATTTCGGGTTTAGTCGTCACGGACATCACCGTAGTCGCCTATCTAAACTGCCGTATGCGTTCCATCGACGTCGCGGTGATCGGCGGCGGGCACAACGGCCTGGTGGCGGCGGCGTACCTGGCCCGGGCAGGTCTGCGGGTGCAGGTGCTGGAGCGCCTCGATGTTGTCGGCGGCGCGGCGGTCTCGGCTCGGGCCTTCGAGGGAGTGGACGCGCGGTTGTCCCGGTACGCCTATCTGGTCAGTCTGCTGCCGCCCCGGATCCTGGATGACCTGGGCGTGTCGGTCCGTCTGGCCCGCCGCCGCTATTCCTCCTACACACCCAATCCCGCAGACGGCGGACGAACCGGCCTGCTGGTCGGCGAACGATCGAGTTTCGCCGCCGTCGGCGCGGCCGCCGACGAAGCCGGATTCGCAGACTTCTACCGCCGCTGCCGCGCCGTGACCGAGCCGCTGTGGCCGACATTGCTAGAACCCTTGCGCACCCGCAGTCAGACGAGAAGCCATGTGCTGACCAGGGGCGGCGCCGACGCCTCGGCAGCTTGGGCGGCGATCACCGAAGATCCGATCGGTGCGGCGATCGCCGGGGCGATGTCCTCCGATCTGGTGCGCGGCGTGGTGGCCACCGATGCGCTGATCGGAACGTTCGCTCAGCTGGATGATCCGAGCCTGCGGCAGAACATCTGCTTCCTGTACCACCTCCTCGGCGGCGGGTCCGGGGAGTGGGACGTCCCAGTGGGTGGCATGGGTGCAGTGACCGGGGCGCTGGCGGCGGCCGCCGAGGCGCATGGAGCCGAAATCGTCACCAGCGCAGAGGTTCTCGCGATCACACCGGACGGCGAGGTGCATTACCGGTGCGATGATGATGAGTACCGCCTGCAGGCCCGTCACGTCCTGGCCGGCGTCACCCCGAGCGTCCTTGCCGGGCTGCTCGGCGAACAAGCGCCCGAGTCGGCCCCGGGAAGCCAGGTCAAGGTGAATCTGATGTTGCGCCGGCTTCCCGCGCTTCACGATTCCCAGCTCACCCCCGAGCAGGCCTTCGGCGGCACCTTCCACATCAACGAGAACTGGTCGCAACTGGAGGCGGCGTACGGCGCCGCAGCCGCCGGCGGGATCCCCGACCCATTGCCGTGCGAGATCTACTGTCACTCGCTGACCGATCCGAGCATCCTGTCGCCGCAGTTGCGGGATTCCGGTGCCGCCACGCTCACCGTGTTCGGCCTGCACGTGCCGCATCGGCTGGCCATCGCCGATCCGTCCGGGACGCGCCAGATACTGACTGAAGCCGTACTGTCGTCGCTGAACTCCGTTCTGGCCGAACCGATTCAGGATGTCCTGCTCGATGACGCCCGAGGCCGGCCCTGCGTGGAGACCAAGACCACCGTCGACCTCGAAGACAGCCTCGGGCTGACCGGAGGCAACATCTTCCACGGCGCCCTGGACTGGCCGTTCGCCGAGGACGGCGATCCACTCGAAACCCCGGCCCAACGGTGGGGCGTGGCCACCGCCCACGATCGGATCCTGTTGTGCGGCTCCGGAGCACGCCGCGGCGGGGCGGTCTCGGGCATCGGCGGGCACAACGCAGCCATGGCGGTGCTGGAACGCCGCTGAGCCCGCATGTTTCAGCGGACTACTCAGCGATCAGCGGGACCAGCCGTTCCGCGGACCGTCTGGCCCGATCAGAAGTCGATGTGACGGCCAGCACGGTGATCACCAGACCGAGGCCGATGCTGACGAACCAAAGCGGGCGTGCCGACGCCGTGAAGTCCGAACCGGCGCCGAGCGCATCGCCGGTGATCGAACCGCACAGCGCCACACCTATGCTCGCGCCGACCTGCCTGCTGGTCGAGGTGACCGCAGAGGCGGCACCGGCGCGGTCCCGCGGCATACCGCTCACCGCGGCGTTCGTCACCGGTGCGTTCACCATCGCGAAACCGATACCGAACACCGCGAAGACGACCATCAGACGCCAGACCGGGGTGCTGCCGGTCAGCCCCGTCAGCATCGCCGAGGCGGCGGTGATCAACAGCCCGGCGGTGAGCAGCGACGGCCGGCTGCCGAACCTGCCGACCAGCCGTCCGGACAACGGGGAGAAGACCAGCGCACCGATGGCGATAGGCAGGTAGATGAGTCCGGTGTGCGCGGCCGAATAACCACGCTCCCCCTGCAGATACAGCGACATCATGAAGAGGAAGGCACCCCAGGCGGCGAAGGCGCTCACCGCGGTGACGGTCGCCGACGCGAACGGGATGCTGCGGAAGAATCTGAGGTCCACGAAGGGATCCCCGTGCCGGGCCTCGTAGCGAAGGAACCCCACGAACGACAGTGTGGCGATGACGGCCACGGCGATGATGCGCGGATCCGACCAGCCGACGCCCGGAGCTTCGATGAGCACGAAGACCAAGCCGAACAGCGTCGCCACCGCGAGTATCTGACCGACCGGATCAATCGTGCGCATCGTGGCCGAACGACTCTCTGGAACGACGAATACGGTGAGCACGATGGCGGCCGCGCAGATCGGCAGATTGATCCAAAACACCGAACGCCAGCCGATCCAGTCGATCAGCAATCCCCCGACGATCGGACCGAGGGCCATCGAGATCCCGACCACCCCACCCCAGATTCCCAATGCCCGCGCGCGCTCGACACGTTCAGTGAAGATCTGTGAAACGATCGAGAGCGCAACAGGATTCATCATCGAGCCGCCGACACCCTGGATCAGCCGCGCGGCGATGAGCGCGTTGATGCCCGGGGCCAGACTGCACAACAGCGATCCGGTAGCGAACACCGTCAGTCCGATCTGGAACACCCGCCGCCGACCGAACCGGTCACCGGCGGCGCCGGCCAGCATCAGAAGCGCGGCCAGCACCAGGGTGTACACGTCGATGACCCATTGAATCTGCGCGGCCGTCGCGCCGAAGTCCGCGCGGACGGCCGGGATCGCGACGTTGACGATCGTCGCGTCCATCGAGACGATCAGAAGGCTCAGGCAGCAGGACGCCAGAATGACGTTCTTGCGTCGTGCGCTCAGGCCCGACTCCCCGTTCTGGGAGGGCGATGGCCGAGCGGGTTCAGCGGGCGTCGAGCGCCTTGTAGTCACGCTCGAGGTGGCCGGTGTAGATCTGCCGCGGGCGGCCGATCTTGTTGGGCTCCTCGTGCATCTCACGCCAGTGCGCGATCCAGCCCGGCAGCCGGCCAAGCGCGAACATGACGGTGAACATCCGGGTCGGGAAGCCGATCGCGCGGTAGATCAGACCGGTGTAGAAGTCGACGTTCGGATAGAGCTTGCGCTCGACGAAGTAGTCGTCGGTGAGCGCGGCCTCCTCCAGCCCCTTGGCGATGGTGAGCAACTCGTCGTCACCGCCGAGCTTGCCGAGGATCTTGTCGGCCTGCTCTTTGACGATGCGGGCGCGCGGATCGTAGTTCTTGTAGACCCGGTGACCGAAGCCCATCAGCTTGACACCGTCCTCACGATTCTTGACCCTGCGGACGAACTCCTTGACGTCGCCCCCGTCGGCGCGGATTCGCTCGAGCATCTCCAGAACCGACTGGTTGGCCCCGCCGTGCAGTGGACCCCACAAGGCGTTGATGCCGCCGGAGATGGAGGTGAACAGATTGGCCTGCGAGGAACCGACCAGCCGCACCACCGAGGTGGAGCAGTTCTGCTCGTGGTCGGCGTGCAGGATCAGCAGCATGTCCAGCGCCCGGACGATCTCCGGGTCCGGCTGATAGGGCTCGGCGGGCAGTCCGAAGGTCATCCGCAGGAAATTCTCCACCAGCGACATCGAGTTGTCCGGGTAGAGGAAGGGCTGACCGACGGACTTCTTGTAGGCGTAGGCCGCGATCGTCGGGAGCTTGGCCAGCAGCCGGAAGGTCGAGAGCTCCACCTGCTTGTGGTCCAGCGGGTCCAGCGAGTCCTGGTAGTAGGCGCTCAGGGCATTGACCGCACTGGACAGGACCGGCATGGGATGGGCATTTCGGGGGAAACCATCGAAGAAGCCCTTGAGATCCTCATGGAGCAGGGTGTGCCGCTGGATCCGGTTGGTGAACTCCGCGAGTTGCTCGTTGGTCGGTAGTTCGCCGTAGATCAGCAGGTAACTGACCTCGATGAAGGTCGACTTCTCGGCCAGTTGCTCGATCGGGTAGCCCCGGTAGCGCAGGATGCCGGCGTCGCCGTCGATGTAGGTGATCGCGCTCTTGGTGGACGCGGTGTTCACAAAACCCTGGTCATAGGTGGTGTAGCCGGTCTTCGCCAACAGAGGACCCAACGAGATGCCGTCGGACCCCTCCGTCGCGTGGACGATCTCCAGGTCCAGCTCCCCGCCCGGGTAACGGAGGGTGGCGGTGTCGTCGGATGCGGCCACATCAAACCCTTCTGCGCTTGGCGGCCGGCGGCCGCCGTCAGGTCACGCTACTGCGCGTCCTATGAGAACGTAGTCGCTATCTTCCCGCTTCGCCCACGGAGGGCGGAACCTGGGGCCGCCAAGGGCGCCACAGCGTGGCGAATATCTCAAATGTGCCCTCGATCCGGTCTGCCACCAACCCGGGTCGAACGGCGTCGGCACCCGGTACCCCCAGGGCCGCAGCCATCAGGACCGCCCAGGTGTCGAACAGGATCCGCACAGCTGGATCATCGGCGGCCACGTCCATCCGGGAGGCGAGTGCCTCGATCACAGCCCGGGTCGGGGCGTCGGGCCGGTAGGTGAACGATGCGAGGCCCAGCAATGGAGAGGCGTTGACGATCCGCAGAAAACCGCTGAGCCGATCGAAGGACATCGCCCCGGGCTCGCCGCGCTCGGTCGCGCGCAGCACGGCGACGTGAGCGCGAACCAGCGCTTCGTGCTCGGTGACGTCGAAGGGCTGCCGGGCCAGTTCCGCGGCAACATGTTCGGCGGCGTCCTCGATCAGCGCTCCGATGACGGCTTCCTTGCTGGGGAAGTAGCGGCTGAAGGTGCGCGGCGAGACGTCCGCGGCCTCGGAGATCTGATCGACGGTGGTGTTCTCATAACCTCGTTCAGCGCACAACCGGGTAGCGACGTCGACGAGCGTCGCCCGCGTTTGTAGCTTCTTGCGCTCACGCAGCCCGAGCGCTGGATCCCCCGCGGGGTTCGGCACGTTTTCAATCGTAGGGCCGGGGACCGGCGGTGAGAAGCGATCAATCAGCCGACGATCGGTCGGTAACGGAGGAAAGCCGGCGCGGCGATCACCGCCATCAGCACGCCGGTGATGACGAGCACTCCACCGCCAGTGGCGGCAACGGTGGTACCGACCGCTGCGGCGGCGGCCCCGTGCACCGCGTCTGCCAATCGCGGACCACCGGCGACCACGACGATGAACACACCCTGCAAGCGGCCGCGCAGATCGTCGGAGGCGGCCTCCTGAAGGATCGTGGACCGGAATGCCGCGGACACCATGTCCGCGGCACCACCGACAGCCAGGAACGCCAGCGCAGCCCACAACATCGGTCCCGCTCTCCCGCCGGCCGCACCTCCGGCGATTCCGAATCCGATGATCGCCAGTCCCCATACCGCGATGGCGCCGACGACCGCCAGTCCCTGCCGTCGAACTCGGGGCAACCAGCCGGAGAACACTCCGCCCGCGACCGCACCGAATGAGATCGCCGCGGCCAGCAGCGCCATAGTGGTTCCGCCGTCGACGGGCCCACCGAAACTCTCGTGTGCCATCTGGGGGAATAAAGCGCGCGGCATGCCGCAGATCATCGCGATCAGGTCGACCACGAACGACATCAGGACCACCTGATTGCCTGCCAGATAGCGAAAACCCTCAAACACCGCTCCGAATCCCCAGCGCGAACTCGCTTGTGGCACAGCCGAATCCAGTGGCGGTATCGGGGCCAGCCGGATCGTCGCCCAGATGGGGGCAAGGCAGGTGATCGCGTCGATCAGGTAGAGCGACGACAGGTCGATCCAGCGCAGCAGGATGCCGGCCAGCAGCGGCCCGACGATGGCACCGAACTGCTGAACCGTCATGTTCAGCGAGTTCGCGGCGGGAAGTTGCTCGATGGGCAGCATCCGCGGTATCGCCGCACCACGAGTCGGCCAGTTGATTGCGTAGAAACTCTGCTGAACCGCAAGCAGGATCAGGATCACCCAGACGTTGTTGACCGCGAGCGCTGCCTGCAACCACAGCAGAACCGAACCGAGGGCCAGCCCGCATGAGCTGATGATCAGCAGTGTGCGCCGGTCCATGGCATCGGCCCAGGCACCACCGAGAAGGCCGAACACCACCAGGGGAACAAGGGAGAAAAGCCCGGCCAGTCCCACATAGGCTGAGCTTCTGGTCAGCACATACAACTGCACGGGCACGGCGAATATCGTCAGATTCGCACCGATCACGGTGATGATGCCGGCCGTCCACAAACGGCGGAAGTCCGGCGTCCGCAACGGTGTGGTGTCGGCGAAGAGCCGCCGTGACGCCGTCAGGGCTGGAGTCGTTCGACGCGGTCGACCGAGCCCTCGAAGTCATTCTGGCCGGGCAGCACCCGGATCCGGTTGTGGATCCGGTTCTCGCGTCCCTGCCAGAACTCGACGACCTCCGGCGCCATCCGGTAGCCGCCCCAGTGCGGAGGAACCGGGACCTGATCGTGGCCGGCGAACCGTTCGGTCACCTCGGCGAGCCGGGACAGCAGTTCGGCCCGCGAACCGATCGGCCGGGACTGCTCGGACGCCCATGCGCCCAACTGCGATCCGCGCGGCCTGCGCGCCCAGTATTCGGCGGTCTCCTCAGGGCTGACCTTGCTGACCTCACCACGCACATGCACCTGCCGACCCAGTGCGTACCAGGGGAACGTGATCGACGCGTAGGGGGCGATCGCCAATTCGAGTCCCTTCGCGGACTCGTAGTTGGTGTAGAAAGTCACACCGTCCGACTCGACGCTCTTGCACAGCACCGAGCGAGTCACCGGCCGTCCGTCCGTGACCGTGGCCAGCACCATCGCGTTGGGCTCGGCGACCCCGGCCGCTTCAGCCTCATGGATCCACTTGTGCAGCAACGAGAGCCAGCCTTCGGCTAGCCAGTCGACATCAAGGTCGGCGCTGCCGTCCTTCTCCACCGACCCGTACTCGACCCGCATCGCCGCCAGCCGGTCACTCGGCGCAGGTGTATCCCGATCAACCACGGCCTCACGGTACGCCGACCAGACCGGGTGGGAGAATCCGGTCATGGCGGACCTCCCGGACGATTTCGTACCCGGCCTCGAAGGCGTGGTGGCCTTCACCACCGAGATCGCCGAACCGGACAAGGACGGCGGGTCACTGCGCTACCGCGGGGTCGATATCGAGGATCTGGTGGCGAAACGGGTCACCTTCGGTGACGTGTGGGCACTGCTGGTCGACGGCCGCTTCGGCGACGGCCTGGCACCGGCCGAACCGTTCCCGCTGCCCATTCACACCGGCGATGTGAGGGTCGACGTTCAGGCCGGGTTGGCCATGCTGGCTCCGATCTGGGGGTATCCCCCACTACTGGACATCGATGACCAGACCGCCCGCAATCAGTTGGCCAGGGCCTCAGTGATGGCGCTGTCCTATGTCGCACAGTCCGCGCGGGGCATTCACCGGCCGGCCGTGCCA
>CAYFMA010000105.1:7722-8776 GCA_964344085.1 uncultured Mycobacterium sp. | reverse complement strand
CCGCAAATGAGCACGGCCTGACTCTCCGTGCGCGGATCATCGATCAGACCACCGTCGGTGTCGACCCGATCATCATGCTCACCGGACCGATTCCCGCGACGCGGAAACTCCTGCAGCGCAACGGGTTAACGGTCGATGACATCGATCTATTCGAGGTCAACGAGGCCTTCTCTTCGGTGGTAATCGCCTGGCAACGTGAATTGAAAGCCGATCCCGACCGGGTGAACGTCAACGGCGGCGCAATCGCACTCGGCCACGCCGTCGGTTCGACCGGTGCGCGGCTCATCGCCACGATGGTGGCCGAACTCGAACGACGACAGGCCGACCTCGGCCTCGTCACCATGTGCTGCGGCGGCGGACTGGGCACCGGCACCCTGATCCAACGAGTGCCCTCTTGATCGAGTTCACCGACTTCCTGGCATCCGGCGCCGGGGTGTGGTGGGGCCAGGCCGCGGCTGAACCCCGCCCCTTGGTGGACGCCCTGATCGCCCAAAGTCCACAGATCGGTCCGATCCGGGCCTTCACCGGACTGTCCTGGAACGACCAACTCGCAACCGCGCTTCCCGACGGCATGTCGATGGCGTCCTACGGCGGCCTGGGTGAGTTACGCCATCTCAGCAGGACAGATCGCCTCGAGGTGATCCCCTGTCACTATTCGGCGCTGCCCCGGATGTTCGCCGAGGGCCGGCTGCCGTGCGACGTCGGACTGATCCAGGTGTCACCACCTGACGCCGACGGAAACTGTTCGCTCGGCATCGGTGTCGACTATGTCGCCGACGCGATCCCGCACACCAAGATTCTGATCGCCGAGATCAACAAGCAGATGCCCCGAACCACTGGTTCCCAACCGATTCCGCTGGACCGCTTCAGCGCGATCATCAGCACCGACCGTCCGCTGCCGGAGGATCCCGTCCGTCCCCCGGACCACATCGATCGGCGGATCGCCGCGCACATCGCCACCCTGGTCGACGACGGTGACACCGTTCAGTTGGGAGTCGGCTCACTCGGCACGGCCGTTCTGGAGGCGCTTTCCGAGCATCGGGATCTCGGCTTC
>CAYFMA010000105.1:3546-7704 GCA_964344085.1 uncultured Mycobacterium sp. | reverse complement strand
GGCCGGTCTCTATCACCGCATCCCGCAACTCCCCGTCAGGTTCATGGCCGCCAGCTATACCCATGCCCCGAAAGTGCTTTCACAATTGGCCTCCCTGGTGTCGGTCAACTTCGCCATCGAAGTCGACCTGTATGGACAAGTCGGCGCCGAGGTGAGTGGTCCGGCCTATGTCGGCGCGGTCGGCGGTCAGGTGGATTTCACCCGGGCTGCCGCACTCACCGGTAAACGCTCGATCATCGCCCTGCGGTCAGGATTCGGCGGCCGGTCGAGTATCAAGACCCGACTCGACGGTGGCGTGGTGACAACGGCTCGCTCCGATGTCGATGTCGTCGTCACTGAGCACGGCGTGGCGCATCTGCGCGGCTGCACCATCGACGAACGGGCTCGCCGCCTCGCGGCGATTGCCGCCCCCGAGTTCCGCGAAGATCTGGAGAAGGAGATCACCGAACGATGAGCATGACACTGCCCGCCGCAGCACGCATCCGCGAGGTAGGCCCGCGTGACGGATTCCAGAACGAGCCCGAGGTCATCAGCACCGTTGACAAGATCCGGCTGATCAACAGGTTGGCCCGGACCGGATTGGACCGCATCGAAGTCGCCAGCTTCGTGCGGCCGGACGTCATCCCCCAGCTCTCCGATGCCGTTGAGGTCCTCAACGGCATCGACGTCCCCGAACACATCTCGCTGACCGTGCTTGTTCCCAACAGCCGCGGCCTCGACAACGCGTTGAAGGTCCGGGAGAAGTTCCATGAGGTCGCTCTCTTCGTCAGCGCGTCGGAGACCCACAACAAACGCAATGTCAACCGTTACATCGACGAGTCGATGGCTGACAACGACATCCTGGTCAAGCGCATCGACGCCGAGGATCTCAAGCCCACGGCGGTGATCGCCACCGCTTTCGGCTGCCCGTTCGAGGGGAAGGTTCCGATGGAACGCACCCTGGAAATCGCCGAACAGTTCGCCGCGGCGGGCTGCCGGGAGATCGGCTTCGGCGACACCACCGGAATGGCTCATCCCGCCTACGTCTTCGACATCTTCTCCGCCGCAATCGAGCGGCTCCCGGGTGTTGAGATCACCGCCCACTTCCACAACACCCGCGGTCAGGGTCTGGCCAACGCCTACGCCGCTCTGCAGGCGGGCTGCACCAGCTTCGAGTCGAGCTTCGGTGAACTCGGCGGCTGCCCGGTTCCGGCCGGATCCACCGGCAACATCGCCACCGAGGACCTGATCAACATGTTCCACGAGATGGGTGTTGAGACCGGAGTGAGCCTGCCGGCCGTCATCGATGCCGCACGGGACGCGCAGTCGACCCTGGGGCGCAAGCTCACCAGCCATTGCATCGTCGCAGGACCGGTGGAGTGGAGTCCCGGACCCGACGCATCCGCATGCCACTGAACATCACTCCGAAGTCCTTGGTGCACATGGGTTCCGGGTCGCCATCGCCGATCTGAACCTTGACGCCGCGAAGCAGACCGCCCAGCGGATCATCGATACGGGCGGCGAGGCGATCGCCGTAGCCGTTGACATCACCGACACCGCGTCGGTGCGTGATGCGGTCGAAGCGACTGCCGTACAACTCGGCGACATCGATGTCGTGGTCAACAACGCCGGATGGGACGACTTCATGCCGTTCCTGAAGACAACTGAGGACTTCTGGGACAAGATCCTCGACATCAACTTCAAAGGTGCACTGCGGGTCTGCCACACCGTGGTGCCCGGGATGGTGGAACGAGGTTTCGGCCGGGTGATCAACATCGGATCCGACGCGGGCCGGGTCGGATCCTCGCTGGAGGCCGTGTACTCGGGCGCCAAGGGCGGCATCATCGCCTTCACCAAGACGCTGGCACGCGAGGTGGCCACCAAGGGCGTCACGGTCAACACCGTCTGCCCAGGTCCCACCGACACACCCGCACTGCGCAAGTTCGCCGACAACTCCGGCGAGGATGCCGACAAGGTGATCGGCGGCATGGCACGGTCGGTGCCGATGAAGCGTCTCGGCACCCCTGCCGATGTCGCGGTTGCCGTCGCATTCTTCGCCTCCGACGCGGCCGAATACATCACCGGCCAGACCTTGTCGGTCAGCGGCGGATTGACCATGTCATGAGCGGGGTCGTGAGCGAGGTGAACACGGCGGTGACCTGGTCCGCCGATGGACCGGTCCTGCACATCGTGCTCAACCGGCCACCGGCCAATGCGCTCGGTCCGGCTATCACCGAGGGGCTGCACGCAGCCCTGGACATAGCCGATCAGACAAAGCCGAAAGTGCTCCTGGTGTCCTCGGGGCTGCCCGGTTTCTTCGCCGCCGGAGCCGACATCAAGCACATGACGACCGTCGATGCCGCCTCGTTCAAGGCCTATGGAGACGGACTGCGCTCCGGCCTCGACCGGCTGGCCGGGCATCGAGCACTGTCCATCGCCGCGATCGACGGCTTGGCGCTCGGTGGCGGTCTCGAACTCGCCATGGCGTGCACGCTGCGCGTCGCCGGAGCCGAGTCCAAACTCGGGCTGCCCGAGGTCAAACTCGGCCTCATCCCCGGCGCAGGGGGAACACAGCGGCTTCCCCGGCTGGTCGGCCGGGGCGCCGCCCTCGACATCATGCTCACCGGACGCCAGCTTGGCGCAGACGAGGCGCTGCGCATCGGGCTGGTCGACCGTCTCGCTCCGGCCGGGTCAGCGGTGACCCTCGCGCGTGAACTGGCCGCCGAGCTCTGTGCCGCATCGGCACCGGCTCAGCAGGCGGTGGTCCGCACCGTGGGCGCGGCGGACGATCTTCCTCTGGACGAGGGACTCCGCTACGAAGTGGACCAGATCCAGCAACTCTTCGAACAGGGCGAGGCCGCTGAGGGCTTGCGTGCGTTCGTCGAGAAACGTCGACCGAACTTCGCCTAGGCAGGAGAGACCAGTGGATTGCGGCGACTACGAAACCCTGATCACTTCCGAGCCCGCGCCGGGAGTCTGTCTGATCACCCTGAACCGGCCGGATCGGCTCAATGCCATGACGGTGACGATGTTCGACGAACTCGAGCACGTCGCGCGGTGCGCGACCGACGATCCGGATGTTCGGGTGGTGATCCTCACCGGTGCCGGTGCGGGGTTCTGCGCCGGATATGACCTCGACGATGCCGAGAAGCTCCCGGAACTCTCAGCGCTGGGGATGTTCGATCAGCAGAACCGTGCCGCCCGCGCGCTGGCCGCGATCCGAGCCATTCAAGTCCCGGTGATCGCCGCGGTGAATGGCGCTGCGGCCGGCGGCGGATTCTCTCTGAGCCTGATGGCCGACATCCGCCTCGGGTCGCCCAAGGCGAAGTTCAACGGTGCGTTCGTCAAGATCGGACTCTCCGCGGGAGATCTCGGGGTGTCCTGGCTGCTGCCGCGGTTGATCGGACCTGCGCAGGCCGCCGAGATGTGTTTCAGCGGACGCATCGTCGAAGCCGAGGAGGCGGAAAGACTCGGGTTGCTGAACTTCGTCACCGGAGCCGACGACCTGATCGATCGTGCGCTGAAGATGGCCGCCCAGATCTGTGCCAACTCCCCCGGCGGCATCAAACTCTCCAAACGGGCGCTGCAGTCCAATCTTGAGATCGGCTCGTTCGCCGCCGCGCTGGAACTGGAGAGCCGTGGGCAGGCACTGCTCACCCGGTGTGCTGACATGCCGGAAGCCCTGGCCGCTTTCCGGGAGAAGCGGGCGCCGAATTTCACGGGTCGATGATGGCGGACTGGAACCGGGTATCGACCCGGCCAGGCCAAGACCCTCACGATCGCCCAGCCTCGGCCCGGTATCGCGGTCATGTCGGTCAACCGGCCGGACCGCGGAAACTCGCAGACCATCGAGATGTTCGGCGAGATCGCCTGGTACGCCAACGTCCTTCGGAAGGCACCACTGCGCGCGCTGATCATCACCGGTGCGGGCGGTGCTACGTTCTGCACCGGATTCGACCTGCAGGAGGTCGAGGTCATCGCCAAGATGGCCATCCCCGAGTTCAACGAACTCGTCGACACCGCATCGGCCGGCACCTCGGGCCTGAGATCGCTCCCCTGCCCGGTCATCGCCGCCATCAGTGGGCCGGTGGCCGGTGGCGGCCTCTCGCTGGCACTGTCGGCCGACATCCGATTGATAACGCCCGCTGCGAATTTCAACGCGGGGTTCGTCAAAGTGGG
>CAYFMA010000105.1:1474-3536 GCA_964344085.1 uncultured Mycobacterium sp. | reverse complement strand
GGGTCTGTCCATCGGTGAACTCGGCGCATCATGGCATTTGTCTCGGGTGATCGGACCAGCCAGAGCCGCAGAGATCTCCTTCACCGGCCGCATGGTCAAAGCCGAGGAGGCGGTGCGGATCGGGCTGGCCAACCGGATCGTCGCGGTCGACGGTGAAGAGATCGTCTCGGCAGCGATCGAATTGGCCGAGGCGATCGCCGGCAACGGCGCCGAAGGCATCCGGGCGACGAAGAACTCGTTGATCCGCAGCGCGGAGATCGACTCGTTCCTCGCCGCACTCGAACTCGAGAACCGCAGCACCGTGGTCTGCAACACCACCTTGTAGAACGGAGACGACCGTGGCCAACGACAACCAGCTTCCCCCGCCCAAGCCACTGGCCGAGTGTGGCGCACTCATCGTCGGCGGGACCGCCGGTATCGGCCTGGCGACCGCTCGCGCGCTGGCCGCCGCCGGAGTACCCAGGATCGTGATCGTCGGACGCACGGTCGAACGTGGCGAAGCGGCCGCCGCCGCATTGCGTGAACTCGGCGCCGACGCACACTTCCTGGCGGGCAGCCCGCTGGATCCGGCCGACGCCGCACGCATCGCCGCCGAGGCCGAGCGACTGCTGGGCGCCATCGACATCATGATGTGCACCACCGCCGCCGACGGCATCGCGCCTGAACTGTTCAAAGACATCCCGGCGAGAGAGATCAGTCGCATCCTGACCGAGATGGCCACCCCTGCCATGCACATGGCCAGTGCGGTGTTGCCCGGAATGCGGGCGCGGAAGGGCGGCGTGATCGTCAACGTCGCCTCCGACGCCGCCAAGACGGCCACCCCGGGCGAGGCGATGATCGGAGCGGCGAAAGCCGCCATCGTCATGTTCACCCGAACCATCGCGATCGAGGAGAAGCGCCATGGCATCCGGGCCAACGCCCTGACCCCGTCTCTGGTCCGCGGCACCGCCTCGACCGAACGCATCACTACCGGTGAGGGATTCAGCGCCAAGCTGTTCGCCGGCGCCGCCAAGCAGGCTGCGCTCGGCGTCCCAGACGCCGACGACGTCGCCGCTCTCGCGGTGTTCGTCTGTAGTCCCGAGGCCGGGAAACTGACCGGCCAGGCCATCAGCGTCAACGGCGGAATCTCCGCGGCATGACGGGCCGGCAAAACTTCGCCTACCGATCCGCCGACGGGACCGTACTCAGGGGCTGCCGCTGGGAACCGCACGGCGAAACGCCCCGTCGAGGTGTCGTGGTGCTCGCGCACGGAATGGGCGAGCACATCCGTCGCTACGACCATGTGGCCAATGCGCTGAGCGATCGCGGTTTCGCGGTTTACGGACACGACCACCGCGGCCACGGATCGTCGATACCTGCAGGCGGTGAGCCCGGAAAGCTCGGGACCGGGGGCTGGTGGGCGCTTGTCGAAGATCTGAATCTGGTTGTGGCCCTGGCGCAATCAGAGAACAAGGGCCTACCTGTCGCCATCCTGGGACACAGCATGGGTTCCTTCGCAACCCAACAGTTCCTGCTCGATCATGCCGACAGCGTCGATGCGGTCGCCCTCACCGGAACCGCGGCGCTCGACCTGCTCGAGCCGGCCATCGATCAGTCCGCCGGTATAGATCTCTCGGCCTTCAACGCGCCGTTCGAACCCGCGCGAACCGACTATGACTGGCTGTCGCGCGATCCTGCTGCGGTCGACGCCTATGTCGCCGATCCGCTGTGCGGATTCGGCATCGATGCCGAGTCGGTCAACCAGATGTTCGAAGGCGCCCGCAGAGCAGCGGAATCAACTCACCTCGCCCGGCTACCGAAGCACCTCCCGATTTACATCGCCGGCGGATCGAAGGACCCGGTCAACGCAGATGTGGTGCTGCTCGAGGCACTGGCTGAGCGCTACCGGCAGGCCGGTCTGACCGATGTCACCGTCCGGATCTACGACGGCGCACGCCACGAGATCCTCAACGAGACCAACTGCTCGGAGGTGATCGGCGATCTCATCCAGTGGCTAGATCAGGCGATCCCGGCGTAACCGACCGAGTTCGGCTATCGCAGTCTGCAGTTCGTCGAGTTCGGC
>CAYFMA010000105.1:976-1464 GCA_964344085.1 uncultured Mycobacterium sp. | reverse complement strand
GACTCCTCGGTGATGCGGTGCTGCAACGACCACTGACGGCCGAGTCGCAGACAACGTTTGAGGATCTCCCGGTCGGTGATCTTCCGGCCGGGATCCAGGGCCGCGAGTTCCTCGGCCAGCACCCGGTAGGAGTCCACGAACGGCCGCAGCACCAGGTCCGCGACGATCAGATCGCTCTGCTTCAGGATCCGCGCGGCCTCGTCTGGTTCGCGCAGTTCCAGCGCCAGTTCCCAGCCCACCCGCTTCGGCATCCCTGGACTCGCGACGATCCTCAGCAGCGCAAGTTCCGCAATCGCCCGCATGAACAGTACGTGGATCGCGCTGTTGCGATAGACCGCCACGATCAGGTGCTGGTCCTGGCCGATCCCCCACACCGTGGCCGGCCCACCCGAGTACCGGGTGAGCACCCCGGAACCGACCAGATCATGCAACGTCCGGGAAACCGTCGCGCGTTCGGTCAGATCGGCACCCCCGGCCACCGGCCAGCC
>CAYFMA010000105.1:0-966 GCA_964344085.1 uncultured Mycobacterium sp. | reverse complement strand
CAGTGGCGCGACAGTGGCCGACACCTCGTCGAGCGTGAGGGCGCGGTCCTCGCCGAGCATCGCGACACAGACGGCGGCGGTCGCGCTGACCGGCGTCACCCGATTGAGTCGGTGGCAGATGTCCAGGGCTACCCGTTCGACCACCTGCCGATCATTCAAACGGTCGGCGCGCAGCGCGGCGATCCGATCATGAAGCGCCACGGGCGCGCCGAAATCGATATAGATCCGGCCCAGCCGTTGCCGCAGGCCGCGCGCATAACTGATCAGCCAGCGCAGGTTCTCCGGCTTCTTGGGCAGACCCCGCGACTCCGCGACCATCAGCTGCACTTCATGCAACGGGAGTTGGTCGAAGAGGATAGAAACCGGCACTGCCAGCGGAGACTGCGAGTCATCGGTCTCCACGGCGTCGGTGACGTACCGCAGAAGTCCGTATCGCGGCGGGCGCAGCTTTCCGGTCCGGCTGCGGCCACCCTCGATCGACCAGATCAGGTTGCGGCCGTCGGACACCAGTTTCCCGACCACAGCCCGCAGCGCCCATCGGTAGACCGGAAGATCCCCGGTCGACCGCCTGACCGGGATGAAGCCGTTACGCCGGCCCAGAGTGCCCAGCGGGAAGAAATTGAGGTTCGCGCCGGCCAGACCGAAGGTCGGCGAGATGCCGCCCTGCAAGAGTCGCGGCGGCAACGAGAACTGATCCAGATAGGAGCGATGCGAGATCAGCAGGATCAACGCGTGGTCACGGTCGAGTTTCCGCAATTCGGCGAGCTGATCGTCGTCGATCACAATCTGGTAGCCGCGGACCATCCACGCCGACAGTGCGTGCCAGGCCCGAACGACCAACGGGACGTGTGAGACTGCCATCTCGCGCACATAGTCCATCGCCTCGGCCTGGACGTCACCGAGATCACGGTCCAATTCCTCGGCGAGTTGCATTGTGCCGCTTCGGAATTGTCCGGAATCGAGAAT
>CAYFMA010000104.1:712-8794 GCA_964344085.1 uncultured Mycobacterium sp. | reverse complement strand
CCCGCGGCGCGCGGCGTGAACCGGGCGTTACCTGTCGGGTGCCGGGCCACTTCCTGGGGGGCCCAACCAGCGGCGCCGGCCTGACGCCGCCTTTCAGCGGCGACGACCTGGATCGTTCGAGAGTGCGATCCGCGGCGGGTTCGACGACAGCGTGGCCAGGCCCGGACCGGCGGTCGCCGAACGGCTCGCGTTGCTGGAGATCCCGAGCACCCTTTACGTCACCACCGGTGCTCTGTCCGGAATGAAGACACGAGGAACGAAAGTCGCGACCCCGCCCGCCTCGTGGCTGTCCTGGTCCCAGCTCGGCGAATTGGAAGGCTTGGGTGTTGAGATCGGATCGCACTCGCATACCCACTCCCAGTTGGATGTGCTCGGTCGGCGCGGCGTGAACGACGAAGCGCGGGTGAGTAAGGAACTTCTGGAAGACGCACTCGGACATCCGATTGCCAGCTTCGCCTACCCGCACGGTTTCCACTCGGCGCGCACCAAACGGGCAGTTGTGTCGGCGGGTTATCAGTCGGCATGCGCGGTGAAGAACGCTCTCAGTTCCGACTCCGATGAACTGCACGCCCTCGCCCGCCTGACCGTTCAAGCCGATACTCCGCTTCGGCAATTCAGCGAGTGGCTGAACGAACGGGGGACCCCGATAGCCCCGATTCCGGATCGAATGCGCACCTCTGCCTGGCGTTGGTACCGCCGATGTCACGGACCAGGATCGGACCGCGGCGTCTTCCCCGGGGCAGAGCCCCCATCCCACGACAGGGAGCCAGTTGAATCAGTGAGGAGAGCATCAGCATGAGGACGATTGTCACGGGCGCTGCGGGATTCATCGGTTCGACGCTGGTGGACCGACTCCTTTCGGAGGGACACCTTGTCGTCGGGATCGACAACCTCAGCAACGGAAGGGAGGCCAATCTCGCTTCTGCGCGTGTGCGCAGCGAGATCTCGCCGGGCCAGTTCACGTTGATACAGGCAGATATTCAGCATCCCGAGCTGGCTGGGATCTTCGCAGGGGTGAATCCGGACGCCGTTTTCCATCTGGCCGCTCACGTCGACCTGCGTGCCTCGGTCGAGGCGCCCCGGCATGACGCGCAAAGCAATGTCCTGGGGACGATCAATGTGGCAGAGGCTTGTCAGCAGGCCGGTGTCCAGCGGGTCGTCTACGCCGCATCCGGAGGTTCGCGCTACGGGGCGCCGGCCGAACTGCCGGTCTCCGAGACGTGCGCACTGGCACCGGTGTCCCCGTATGCCGTGTCCAAGGTCGCCGGGGAGATGTACCTTCAGGCCTACTCGGCCATGTACGGAATCAGGCCTATCTCTCTCGGTCTGGCCAATGTCTATGGGCCGCGTCAGGATCCGACCGGCGAAGCGGGTGTCGTGTCGATCTTCGCCAACGCGATGCTGAACGGACTTCCCACCACCATTTATGGCGATGGGACGGCGGCCCGCGACTACGTCTATGTCGGCGATGTGGTGGACGCGTTCCTCCGTGCTGCCGAGGCACCGGGTGAGCTCACCGGTTATTACAACATCGGCACGAGCCGACAGACCACCGTCGCCGAGCTCCACAGTCTGATCGCAGAGGCGACTGGGTCCTCGGCGGCGCCACTGATGGGGTCGCCGCGGGCCGGCGAGGTTCAGGCGATCGCGCTGGATGCCGATCGGGCCAGGCGGGACTTGGGGTGGACCCCAGCGGTGAAACTCGCAGAGGGCGTTAAACGCACCGTGGGATGGTTGCGCGACACGGTGCTGGCCGCCGATAGCTCTGCGGTCCGGGTTCCCTGTGGTTAGGCAGTCAGGCACCGCTCGTCGAGGCCTGGTCGCCGCCGTGACGATGGCCCTCGCGGTGGCGTGCAGCAACGGTGCGGAGGCGGTACGTGCCGTGGGTCTGCGACCCGGTGGGTATCTCTATCTGGTCAATGCTGGAACCAACGACGTCGACGTACTTGATGCCGTCAGCCTCGAGTTGATCAGGACGGTTCCGGTCGGCCAGGTTCCCTCGGACATCGTTCTCAGTCCCGTGGGCAATCGAGCCTTTGTGATCAGTCCGACGGATAGCGCTGTCACAGTGATCGACACCCGGACTGCGCAGACTGTGGGACGGCCGATCGCGGTGGCGACGTACCCCACCGCGGCTGTCGCCAGTCCGGATGGCCGCACGCTCTACGTCGCATGCGGGGAAACCGACGACATCCGGGCCTACGAAGTCGACAGCGGTCGCAGGGACGGTCCGCCGATCAAGGTCGGCAATGCCCCTGGTGGTCTCGCGATGAGTCCCGATGGGCGGCGGCTCTACGTGACCAGTGAGTACCAGAACGACGTCCGGACCATCGACATCGCGACGTGGTCGGTTCTCGGTGATCCGATCCAAGTGGGGCTGTTTCCGACTGGTATCGCCGTCAACCGGTCGGGCGACCGGGTCTTCGTGGCGAGTTCCTATTCGGACACCATCAGCGTCATCGACACACTGTCCGGTGTCGTCATCAGACAACAGGAGTTCGTGGGCTCCTATCCGGCGAACATCATGATCAGCCCGGACGATCAACGTCTGTATGTCGCCAACCGGAAATCTGGAACGGTATCGGTCGTCGATCCGGTCAGCTTGCGCGAGATCGCGGTGGTCGGAACAGGTCAGGCTCCCAGCGCCCTCACGATCAGCGAGGACGGCCGCGCTGTCTACGTCGCCAACATGTTCTCCAACAGTGTGTCAGTCATCGATTCAGTCATTCCTCATGTCGAACGCCAGGCGGCCATCGGTAGTTCGCCTCGGGGCATAGCTTTGGAGGTGCTGTGAAATCGATTGCGGTCCTTGTGGTTCTGTTCTTCCTTCTCGGCAACTGCGCGGGGCCGATGTGTTCTTCCGCGCCGCAGTGGACGGGTGACCAGCCGTTGGTATTCGACGAGGAATTCGTCGGGCCGGCAGGCGCGCCGGCGGATCCAAAGCGCTGGCAGCCCGATGTCGGCGGCGGGGGCTGGGGCAACCAGGAGTTGCAGTTCTACACCAACGGCGAGAACACCTCTCTCGACGGCAACGGGAATCTCCTGATCGAGGCCCGCCGCGCAGAGCAGGGGCTCAACTGCTGGTACGGGCCATGTCAGTACACCAGCGGCAAACTGACCACCAAAGTGAGCTTCACCCAGCGCTATGGCCGTTTCGAGGCGAGGATGAAGGCGCCAGCCGAGCGTGGTCTGTGGCCGGCGTTCTGGCTCCTCGGTGACAACATCGACGCAGTAGGTCACCCCGCCTGCGGCGAAATCGACGTCATGGAAACCCTGGGTCAGGACCCCGATCTGGTCCAGCAGCATGCGATTGGCCCCGGCCTGAAGTTCGGTGGGCCATACCCGCTGGGCGCGGGCCAATCGATCGCTGATTGGCACGTCTACGGAGTCGAATGGTCTCCCGACGCGATCCAGTGGCTCCTCGACGGCCGGCCGGCACTCACTCTGACCAAGGCCGCTGCCGGCTCGAGTTGGGTGTTCGACCGACCCTTCTATCTTCTGGTCAATCTCGCGGTCGGAGGTGAATGGCCAGGAGCGCCATCGGATAATGCTCCGTTCCCGCAACGTCTGCTGGTCGACTACGTCCGCGTCTATGGATTGTCGGCATGACGCCGCAGATATTGCCGCGACTCGACACCTCAGTCCCGGCGTTGATCGTCAAACTCAGTCAGTACCCACTGAGCGCCGGGGGATTGGGCGCCATTCGCTCCCTCGGCCGCCTTGGTGTCCCGGTGTGCGCTGTGACGGAGGATAACTGGACCCCTGCTGCTCGATCGCGGCATCTGCAGCGAAGGTTCGTCTGGGCCACCACCGGCCTGGAGAAGCCGGAACGCCTTGTGGAGGGGCTCATCGATATCGGGCGACAGATCGGTCGGCCTGCTGTCCTCATTCCCACCGACGATGAAGCGGCGGTGCTCATCGCCGAGCATGCGTCTGATCTCCGAGGCCCATTCCTTGTTCAGGATGGCCAACCGTCCCTGCCCCGACGGCTGGCGAGCAAGCAGGGGTTACACGAACTGTGTCTTACACACGACATACCGACACCGCGGTCCTGGTTGCCGACGAATATCTCCGAGCTCGACAAGATCGCCTCACAAGCGAGGTTTCCGGTCGTGGTCAAGAATCTCGAACCCTTCGTGCGATTGCGCGCCAAGATCGTCCCGTTCACCACACGATTCGATACTGCCGAAGAGCTCCTTTCGGCCGCGCTGCGATGGGAAGCGAAGTTCAGCGTCATCGTTCAGGAATACCTACCTCGGGAAACGACCGTCGACTGGGGTGTCGCCTCGTACTACGACCGCGACTCCAATCCGCTGGTGCAGTTCACCGGGGTGAAGCTGCGGTCCTACCCGCCGCAGGCAGGGATGGCCACTTGCGAACAATCCGAAGACAATCCGGATCTGAAGCAGATCACTACCCAGCTTGTGAAAGGTGTGGGCTACCAGGGACTGCTCGATCTCGACTGGCGCTACGACCAGCGCGATGGCAGGTACTACCTGCTCGACTTCAACCCGCGACTAGGTGCGCAGTTCCGGACATTTGAGGACGCGGCCGGCGTCGATGCCGTGCGGGCCATGCATTTGGATCTCACCGGCCGGACTATCACGCACACCGATCAGGTCGACGGACGGAGACTGATCGTGGAGAACCTCCACGCCGCCTCAGTGCTGACTTCACCGCGCGGCCGCCGGCCGCCGCCGTTGCCCGTAACCATTTCAGAGTTCGCATGGTGGAACAGAGATGACCCCATTCCCGCGGCGGTGATGCTTCTGCGCTCCGTGGTGCCGCTTCTGAACTGGCTGAAACGACTCAGGCGCGAGCGAGGATCTGCGCCTTCGCTGCAGAGCCTGACATCTATGAATTCAGAATCCAACGCTGAGAACGGGAGTGACGTCACATGACACGAGTAGCGGTGATCGGAGCGGGACCTTACGGACTATCGGTAGCAGCGCATCTGCGTGCCCGGGGCATTCCCTTCCGGATCTTCGGTAGTCCGTTGGAGAGCTGGCGGCATCACATGCCGGCCGGGATGGTCCTGAAGTCGCTCCCCTTTGCCACCAGCCTCAGCGATCCGATAGGCGAGGGCACCCTGGAGAACTACTGCGCTGCCAACGCAATCGCCTATGACCCGACGTACTTCCAGGTGAGTCTGGAGCTCTTCACCCAATACGGTCTCGACTTCGCCCGCCGGTTCGTTCCGGGTCTCGAGGACCGCTACGTCTTGTCACTCGATCGCGACGCGGAAAGCTTCGCTCTGATGTTGGACAGTGGCGAAACCGTCAAGGCGGACCGTGTTGTCGTCGCCACCGGCACCAGCTACTTCGCGAAGATCCCGCCGATCCTCAGTGGCCTGCCGCGCAGACTGGTGAGCCACAGCTCGGCGCATCGCGATCTCACCCGGTTCGCCGGTCGAACGGTCGTCGTCATCGGCGCGGGATCGTCAGCGGTCGACACCGCCACCCTGCTCTCCGAGGCGGGAGCGACCGTGACCCTCATCAACCGCGGGGGCGCGCCGAAGTTCTACCCACTCGATACACCCGAGGAGCAGAGTGCATCCCAGCGGATCTCCCACCCTCGATCCGCCGTCAGTCATTCCTGGCGGTTCCTGATGTACGAGAAGCGGCCGGGACTGTTTCGCTATCTCCCCGGCGCCACCCGCTTGAAACTGATCGAGAGTGTCCTCGGCCCCGCCACTCCGGAAACCATGCAGGAGAGGTTCGAGGCAGGGGTGGCAGTCGTTACCGGACAGACCGTGGAGGACGCACACGAACACGAGGGGCGGATCCGCCTTGTGCTGCGCTCCTCGGAGGGCGGCAGGAGCGAGATGGTGGCAGATCATGTCATCGCGGCAACGGGATTCCGGCCCGATGTTTCGGCGATCGACTTCCTCAGCGAGGATCTGGTATCGGCGATCCGCACTCGCGAGGGCATGAATAACCGGGGGATAAATCGAATACCGCAGCTGGACACCTCCGTCCCTGCGTTACTGGTCAAAGTCGGCGATTACCGCTGGCATCACGGCGGGGTTGGGGTGATCCGCAGCCTGGGGCGTCTCGGTGTTCCCACCTATGCGATCACCGAGAGCCGCTGGACACCGGCAGCGGTGTCGCGCTATCTGCACCAGAGCTTCGTGTGGCCGACGTCTGGTTTGGAAGATCCGAACGAACTCGTCTGCGGTCTTCGCGAGATCGGGCGACGGATCGGCAAGCCGACCGTGCTGATACCGACCGACGACGAAGCTGCCGTGCTCATCGCCGAGAACGCGACCGAACTGGCGGAGCACTTCCTATTCCCGAAGATCGATCCGATGCTGCCCAGGCTGCTCGCGAGTAAGCGTGATCTGTACACCCTGTGTCGCGAATCCGGCATCCCGACGCCTCGAACCGCCGCAACGGAACGACTGAGCGAAGTCGAGGAATTCGCCCGGGACGCGAAATTCCCCGTGGTGGTGAAGAATCCAGATCCTTTCGACCGTCTGCGCATCCCGATCGTCTCTAGCACCACCCTCATCAAGGACCGTGACGGTCTGCTCGACGCCGCCCGGTGCTGGGGAGAGCGATTCAACGGCCTGGTTCAGGAGTACCTGCCCGCGAATTCAAGCGAGGACTGGTTCGTTCACGCCTACGCTGATGGATCGTCGGACTGCAAGGTGCTGTTCTCCGGAGTGAAGATCCGGTCCTATCCGCCTGAGGCCGGTGTGACGACGTTCGCCTACTCGGTGAACAATCCCGCCCTCAAGGAGATGACGGCCCAACTCGTCAAGAGCATCGAGTATCGCGGCGCACTCGACCTCGACTGGCGCTTCGATCGCAGGGACGGCCGCTTCAATCTGCTGGACTTCAATCCCCGCGTGGGAGCGCAATTCCGGCTCTTCGAGAATGAGGCGGGGATAGACGTGGTCCGGGCGTTGCATCTGGATCTGTCCGGCCGCGAAGTCCCAGCCGCAACCCAGGTCGAGGGGCGCCGGTTCTGTGTCGAAGTGTTCGACCTCGCTCCTCTGGTAACACGGCGAACCGGTGCCAGTACTGCCGCGGTGCCGGAAGCGCCACTGTCGACTGAGTTGGCCTGGTTTGCGCGCGACGACCCGCGTCCGGCCCTGGTCATGTTCGCCGGCGCTTTCGTGCTCATCGCACGCCGAATGAAAAGGGCACTGCGGGTAGCTCTGAAGAATCGCGGGTAATAGATCGCTTGAACGTATTCCAGCTACTCCGGGGGATCACTCGAATGACCGAGACAACCATCACCGCCGACGTCGTCATCTGCACCTACTCCTTCAAGAGGTGGGACCTACTGGTTCGAGCCGTGGATTCGGTTCTTTCCCAGACCGTCGCACCGAAGAGATTGATCATCGTCGTCGATCACAATGACGCACTCTTCCAGCAATGCCGGGAGCAATGGGGGAGTTCGCATCTGCGTAGGGGAATCGAAAGCACGGTGACGGCAAATGAATTCGCCGGCCGCCTGGGATCAGCGCGCAACACCGGGCTGTTGTACACGGCTTCAGACGTCGTCGCCTTTCTCGACGATGATGCCGAGGCCACGCCGAACTGGCTGGAGACGCTGCTCGGGGTCTACCGAACCCACCCCGAGGCGGTCGCAGTCGGCGGGGCACCCCGGCCGAACTACGGCGGCCGCAGACCCGATTGGTTTCCGCCGGAGTTCGACTGGGTCTTCGGCTGTCACTACTCGTCGCTCCCCGACCACCTTGCTCCGATTCCCCATCTGATCGGGGCCAGTATGAGCGTCCGACGTGATGCCATCCTGGCCGCGGGTGGATTTCACGCCGATGATCACGACGATATGGATCTGTCTCACCGCATCGCCCACGAGCACGGTGCGCAGGCTGTTCTCTATGAGCCCCGGGCGGAGATCAGGCACTTCGTTCCGGCGGAGCGGCTGACCTGGTCGTATTTCTGGCGGCGTTGTTTCAATATCAACCGCAGCAAGGCCGGCGTTGTCGAGCACATGCAGGATGCCGGCAACCTCGCTGCCGAATTCCGATTCGCGATGGGCATCCTGTTGTCGCTCGGGCCAGCTGCCGTCGCGGGCCTGACCGGTCGACCGCAGCGGATCACCCAGGTG
>CAYFMA010000104.1:0-702 GCA_964344085.1 uncultured Mycobacterium sp. | reverse complement strand
ACCCAGGTGCTCGCCGCGATGTCCGGCCTGACGGTCGCCGCGATCGGTTACGCCCTCGGCAAGGCTGAAGTATGGCGCGGCGAGCATCCGGAGATGCTGACCACGGGATTGAGCCCGGCTGACATCCTGGCCGCCCGCGGCCTGGAGCAGCACAGTTCAGTTCATGCATAACGTCGTCATCGGCTCGGGCCCGGCGGCCGCCGCGGCGATCCTGGCCCTGTCGGCTAACCCGGATGAACGCATCACCGTCATCGATATAGGCGAACGTCCGCCGCTCGAGCACGATGCGGCGCTGGCCCGAGTGGGGGCACTGGCGCCCGCGCAGTGGGATACCGGCGATGTGGAACTCATCTCGGCCCAACCGGGTCGAGTCGACCGGTCGGCGCTACCGGAGAAGCGGTCCTACGGTTCAAACCACATGTTCACCGACTTCGGCCAGCAGCGTGGTCTGGCGATGCCGGAACGCGGAAACCATGCCGCGGTATCCGGCGCGTTCGGTGGTTTCTCGACGGTGTGGGGCGCGCAGATCATGCCGTTCTCGCGGTCCACGTTTGAGCGGTGGCCGATGGGTTGGAAGGATATGGAACCGCACTATCGCGCAGTGCTCGGAACCGTGCCACTTGCCGCGGAGTCCGACGATTACGCCGAGGATTTCCCGCTGATCGCACCCCATTCAGATCTGCCACCGCTATCGCCGCGGTC
>CAYFMA010000103.1:0-9484 GCA_964344085.1 uncultured Mycobacterium sp. | reverse complement strand
TCTCCACTCCGGGTACCAGCGCCGGACCGATCAGCGAACTCAAGGCTGCATCGATCGTATTGCCCAGTGCGACATCGAAAGTCGGGTTGGTCAACAGTGCCGGAAGCAGCCTGACGACCACCTCGATGGTGTTCATGAAGCTGTAGTTCGGCAGCACCTCCGACACGATCTGCCCGGCGAGTCCGGCGATCAGCGGCATCACACCCTGGGTGCCCAACAACGCATTCAACGCCGGACCGATCGCCGACCCCAGAGCGCTGCTCAGCCCAGGATCAGCGAGCAGGCCCACCACCGCAGAACTCAACGCCGTGCCCAGGGCGCCCCCGACACCGCCGGGAAGCTGGCCGGCGATCAGCGTCTTGATCCCGTCGCCGACCAGACCCTGGATCATCGGATCGTCGAGGATTTGCATCACCAGCGTCGAGATCGCCGGTCCCAGCGACGGCGCGACCGCCGGATCATCGAGCACTGGGCCCACCACCGCGGTGATCAGATCACCGATCTCGGTGTCGAATTGCGGATCGGCGCGCAACGAGTTGAGTACCGAGGTCAACGCCTCGGCGATCGGAGTGCCGCCCAGAATCGCATCCGTCGCCCGATTGACCGTCGCGGTGATGAGCTCGGCCACCCCCGGCATCCCGAGAAAGCCGGCCACCGCCGGACCCAGGCCCATGGCCAGCGGATTGATCAACGCCGTATCGGCGAGCAGGTTCTCCACCAGATCACCCACCGGATTGGCCAGCGCCGTACCGATCTGACCACCGATCCAGCCGGGGATGAACCCGGCCACCACCGTGCCGATCATCATCCGTAACCCGGCATCACCGAGCAGCGACGGGACCACCATCGCCAGCGAAGCCCCGAGGTTGGCACCGAGGTTCGGATCCGAGAGCAGCGGCACCAGCAGCGCCGCCAACGAACTGTTGACCGCCATATCGAACATCGGGTTGCCGTTGAGTGAAGCGATCACCCCGAACAGATCCCCGACCAGCGGCTGTCCCTCCAGCACCCCGCCGGCCAGATCACCACCGGCCGTGGCGATCAACCCACCGAATCCCTGCGCGCCCAACAGCGTCGTCACCGCATTGTCAAGGGAGGAAACGATTCTCGCGGTCACTTCGGGATCGGAGAGGAGATTGACCACGATATCGCTGATGCTGGCACCCAGCAGCGGCCCAAGGCTGCCACCCACCTGGGCACCCACAAGGGAATTCAGTTGCTGACCCAGCCACGGCACCACCAACGGATCACCGAGAACCTGCATCACCAACGACGCGATCGAGGAACCCAGCACCTGCACCACACCGGCATCACCGAGCAGTGGACTCAGAAACGCACTCAACGCACTACTGATCGAACCGGTGAACGTGCCATCCCCACCGAGGTACGCGAGCGTCGCGGGCACCAGTACCGCAGGGGATTCGCCCTGCAAGACCTGCGTGGTCAACGACGAAGCCAGGCCGGTGACCAGGTCCCCGAACCCCGGGAAACTCAGCAGCGACACCACCGCCGCGTTGATCGAGGACACCAACCGCGGCCCCAGCACCGGGTTGGTCAGCAGACCCATCACCGTCGCGCTGACATCCCCACCCAACACCATGCCGACGTCGCCGCCGACCATATTGGCGATGCCGGACTCGATCTGATCCCCCACCCACGGCGACACCCGAGGATCATCGAGCACCGTCATCACCAGCGATGCCAGCGACGACCCCACCACACCGATCACACCCCGATCACCCAGGATCGGGCCGATGAGCGCCGTCACCGCCGCACTGACCGCGCCGGTGAACATCGGCTCGGCACCCAGGGTCGCCAGCGTCGAGGACAGCAGCGCCGGCAGTGACTGACCCCGTAGTACCGCAGTGACCAGACTCCCGGCCACCTCGCTGACCAGATCCCCGAATCCCGGGAAGCTGAGCAGTGTGACCACCGCCGCGTTGACCGAAGAAGCCAACCGGGCGTCGATCACCGGGGTGTACAACAATCCCATCACCGTCTCGCCCGCGGAACCACCCAACACCGCCCCGATGACTCCGCCGAACTGCCCGGCGATCAACGAAGCAACCTGCTGACCCACCCCGACCCCCGTGCGCGGATCAGCAACCACCTGCGACACGAACGCCGTGACCGCCGACCCCAACGACGCCGTCACACCGGGCCCGTTGAGAACCGAGCCCAGCACGGCGGTCACCAGATCGGCCGCGCGGCCCGCGAACGTCGGGTTCGCACTCAACGAGCTGATCGCGCCGGCCAGTGCATCGTTGATCGACGCACCCGACAACACCTGCGCCACAGCATCATTGACCCTCGTGGTCAGCAACTCAGCCATGCCGTCAGCACCGAGGAAGCCTTCGAGTGCGGGGCCGAGGCCCGACGTGAGCGCATTGACGAGAGGCTGGTCGACCAGCAGGTTCGACACCAGTGCACCCACCGCCGGACCCAACGCCGCGCCGATCTGACCGGGGACCGGAATCAGTCCGGCGACCGTGCCGCCGAGCAATGTCCTTACCGCGTTGTCACCGAAGAGTGGCGGGATCGCCGTCGTCAGCGCGGCCTCGACATCCTTGCGGAAGATCGACCCGGACAGCAGCGGCAGTAGCAGGGCGTTGATCGTGACACCCACCCCGGCGGTGAAATCCGTGTTGCCGGTCAGGGACTGAAGGGCCGCGGCGCTGGCGGTCGCGATATCGGTGCCGCCCAACACCGCCGACGCCAACTGTCCCGCCACACCACTGAGCGCCGCCGCCATACCGGGCGCCGAGAGCAATGTCGTCAACGCCGAACCCACCGCGTCGGACAGCCCGTTGTTGTTCGCATCGGCGAGCAGTCCCACCACAGCGGCGGTCAGCGTCGCCGGCACCGTCGATGTGCCGAGCCCACCGGGGAGTTGGGACGACACCAGACTGGTGAGATCGCCGCCGAGGAAACCCAGCGCCAACGTATTACCCGCCAACTCGTTGAGCACCAGGGTGGCGGTGGAACCGATGTTCGACGCGAATGCCGGATCGGAGAACAGTGTGTTGAGCACAGTGGTCACCGTCGAGCCGAGAGCAGAGGTGAAGCCGGATTGACCCATCAACGAGGTCAGCGCGGCGGACAGAGCATCGGTCTGCGACGTGCCGTTCAGCACCGCCGAGGCGAACTGCACCACCGTGGCGACCAGTGGGCTGAACACATCCGAAGCGGTGACCGCGGGAAGAAGCGAGGACACTGCGGTACTGACGGTATTGCCCAGAGTGCTGTCGATGCCGGCGCCGGCGAGGAAACCCGTCACCGCGTCACCGAGGATCCCACCCACCGCGACGGCGCCAGGACCACCACCCAGCAGCGCGGCCACCTGATCGACGATCGTCGTGCGCAGCAGTTCACGACCGGCGGAATCCCCTACCAGCGAGGTCACCAGTTGCCCGAACGCACCCGACAACCCGGAAACCACCGTCGAGTCGCCAAGCCAGAGCCCGACACTCGTGCTGAGAGCCGATACCAGCGCCTGCTGAACCCCGGAATCGCCGATCAGTTGTCCAAGAATCGCAGTGGGATTGATTGCCCCACTTGTTAATTGGCTACCAAGGCTCGCCAGCGCCGACTCCAGTGGCGCAACCGCCGCAGGACTACCCAGGAAGTAATCGACCGTGCTACCCAAGACCACGTCCAAACCGCCCGAGGAGGTGGCAACCTGCAGCAGGTTATCGACGAATGCACCCATCGGCCCGGCCAGCACCCCGCCGACCTGCTGACCCAAGACCGCGGTGACCACGTCGGGCACCACCAAGGCGATGAGGGGTCGCTCTGAAATCACTGCCCCGACAACCGCACCCACGATGTCTCCGAGCTCCGGATTGAAGCCGGCCAGGATGCCGGATACCAACCCACCCCGCACCGCATCGGACTGCAGCAGACCCCCGAGCAGGGCCAGCGGGTCGATCGCACCCCCGGCCACCGACGCATTTCCAGCCCTTACGATCGCCGCACTCAACGCCTGGGGTACCTGGGAATAGTTGAGGAACGTGGAGATCGTCGTGCTCAAGGCCGTGCCCAGACCGCTGGTGAACGCAGGTGTGTTGAGAACATCCCCAGCCAAAGTGCTCACCAAGGCACCCAGCCACGGACTCAGCTGCGGACCCAGAGCAGAAGTCACGGCGTCATAGATCGACCTTCGCAGCACGCCCTGCGCCGTCGGTGTGGTCAGCAAGGTATCGGTGAACGTCTTGACTAACGAACTCAGTGCCGCGGGGAATCCCTGAGTCGTCAGGGCACTTGTGAGCGCCGTGCCGGCCGAGGTGAACCCCTGGCTCGCGGCGTAGGAAATGCTGCTCGAATACTCCGAGAGCCATTGCGGGAGAATTCCGGAGTTATCCGTTTCTGCAAGTACGGCACGCGCAAAGCTTTTGGCGAGCTGACTGATCGGTCCGTACAGGGGTTTCACGAAGGCATCCACCACGGGAACGAATTCCTGCAGTGCCTTGATCACGACCGGATTGTTCAACGCATCGACAGCGGCTGAGACCGCCGGCGAGAAGGCGTCTCTCAGCAGAGAGTTGCCACCCGACAGTCCGGCCGTGATCGAGCCGGCGATGACACTTCGTATGTTGGCGTTGCCGAGGAAATTGCCGATTGCCGCGTTGAGGAATTTATCGAGATAGCCGTCAGTGATGACGGCGGGTAACACGTAGTTGTAGACGTCGGCGCCGATGGTCTGCGAGACCGTGTTCAGCCACTTATCGACGTCATAGTTACCAAGGAAGTCAAGAGACGCCAAGGCGGCGGATCCGATCGTGTCATTGACGACGGTTCGGATCTCGATGTCCAGGATGTTGGAGAGATCTGACGAGCTCAACGCCCGGTTGACGGCGGTGGCGATGTCACCGGCCGCCGGTTGCCATGACGGGAAACTGGCCAGGACCGCGTTGACGATCCCCGAAGTCAGGGCTCCGACGCCTTCAAAGCCAAGAAGCACACCGACGATGTCACCGGTGGGCGGCCCGGCTACGGCGAAGGCGCGTGGGGTCGTCACTGTGGATGTGCTCGTCGCGGTCGATGCCACGGCAGCGACCGCCGCATCGACCGGGGTGATCTGGGTGACGGTCTCGGCCGTCGACGCCGGCGCGCTCATCGCCGTCAGTGACAACGCGCCCGCGGTTCTGCGACGACTGGCCGCCACACCGGCCCAGGCCAATGGAATCGCCAGCGGAGCAGTCGGATCCGCACCCCCACCGAGCACCGCATCAGGATCGCCCCCCGCCATCTGACCGGAGGGCGGACTCACCGTCATCTCCGGCGCCGGGGCGGCAACCGTTGCCGCGGCCGCGCTTTGCGAGACCGTGGCCGACACCGCACCGTCTGGAGCCCCGGGGGCACCAATGCTCTGCGAGACCACCGGCGACGAGGACCCCGGCAATGACACCACCGGCGAGAGAGAGGCCGGTGACGCGAACTGCGGGGACGGCGAGGCCGCCGGCAACGTCGGCGCGTCCTTACCGGCTACGACGGATGGATTCGCCGGCGCGGAGTTACCACGTGTCGCAGGCGCTGCCGGCAGCATCACCGGGCCGCGCGGTGAAGCAGAAGGCGGCGCAGATCGATGCGGTCTGCGCGAGACCGGATTCGGCCGCGGTGAACTCGAACCGCCCGCCGCTGATCCACTCGTATCCGGGGCGTCAGTCGGATCGGCCGCCGCGATCCCCGGCAGGGCGATCATTCCGCCAACGCCGAGGGCGACGGCCAGTGCGCCGACCCGGCCGATATGACTGGACGGACGAGTCAGATTCGGGGCAAGAACCCAAGCGCCGCCACCGTCGACGAGCATGCGCAGCCCACCGGCAGACAACCGGTGGCGTCCGGCTTCCCGCCGGTCACGCCGCCTCTTTGCAGCCGCCACCGATTTCCCCGATCACCCACGCCAAAGGGCTGGCGTGTGACACTCGTCACATTCAACCGGAATCATAGACGATTGGTCGGTATTGGAAGCACTCGCTGAGTCGGCCATTCATCAACACTGGCGCCCGCCTGAAATGGCGGCGTCCACCGATCGGCCATTGCCGAGGTGGACCGTGGAATCCCCTGATCGGTTTACTCGCAGCGGCGGGAATCTACCGGCGCGGTTCCCACACCACGACCGCGGTGTTCTTGGGCACCAGCGCGAGATCGCGACGGGGCCGGCTGCGGGAGAGCTCGTCGGCCATCTCGCGGACTCGGGACTGAAGCGTCTCGACCTGGTTGACCAGATCGATGATCCGCTTGATCCCCGCGAGGTTCACGCCCTCGTCCTGGGACAGCCGCTGGATCTCGCGAAGAAGTTCGACATCGCGCTCGGAGTAGCGCCGGCCGCCCCCAGCACTGCGCTGGGGGCTGACCAGCCCTAGCCGGTCGTAGGTGCGCAGGGTCTGCGCGTGCATGCCGGCGAGCTCGGCGGCCACCGAGATCAGGAAGGTCCGGGCGTCACGCGAGTCGTCGGCTGCGGTCACGGCCGGACTCCTGCCCATCCTGCGCGCGGGTCGAATCCGCTGGCCTTCTCCGCGGCGGCGTAGGCCTCCAACGCATCCAAGGCCTCGCCTTCGAGCTTGGGCGGCACTGCGACCTTGACGGTGACCAGCAGATCACCGGCCCCGCCGTCCCGCTTGGGAACGCCGCGGCCGCGGACCCGCAGGATCCGGCCGTCGGCCGTGCCCTTGGGTACCTTGACACCGACCTTGCCGTCCAGCGTCGGCACCGAAAGCGTTGTGCCCAAAGCCAATTCGGTGAAGCTGACCGGCACGGTGACGGTCAGGTCGTTGCCGTCCCGGCCGAACACCTTGTCCGGGCGCACGTGCACGGTGACGTAGAGGTCACCCGACGGCGCCCCGCGCAGGCCCGCTTCGCCCTGGCCGGCCAGCCGGATGCGCTGGCCGTCCTCCACACCGGGAGGGATGCGCACGTTGATGGTGCGGGTACGGGTGGTGACACCGGTTCCCCGGCATTCTTCGCAGGGATTCTCGATGATCGATCCGCTGCCCCGGCAGTCGGTGCACGGTTCGGAGAATCCGAACGCGCCCTGATTGCGGTTGATGATGCCCGAACCGTTGCAACTGGCGCACACCTTCGGGCTGGTGCCCGGGCGCGCACCGCTGCCGTGGCAGTTGGTGCACGGCGCCGGGCTGGTCAGCCGCAATGGCATCGCCACACCCTTGGTGGCTTCCAGGAAGTCCAGATCGGTCTCGGTCTCCAGGTCCTTGCCGCGACGCGGCCGGCTGGGCCGGGGCTGTTGGGCTCCCCTGCCGAACAATCCGCCGAACAGATCGCCGATATTGGCCCCGCCGTCCTGGCCGGCCTGGCCGAACAGGTCGTTGAGGTTGAACCCGCCGCTGCCGTCGTCGTAGGCGGTGTAACCGCCGCCTCCTCCGCCGCCACCGCCGCCGAAGCGTCGTCCGAAGCCCCCGCCGGCGAACATCCGCCGGGTTTCGTCGTACTCCTTGCGCTTGGCCTTGTCGGTCAGCACATCGCGAGCCTCGCCGACTTCCTTGTAGCGCTCCTCGGCTTTGGGATTGTCGGGGTTGCGGTCCGGATGGTTCTCGGCGAGCAGCTTCTTGGCCACCCGCTTGATCTCGTCGTCGCTGGCGTCGGAGGAGACGCCGAGCACCTTGTAGAAGTCCTTCTCAACCCATTCACGTTGAACCATGCCGCGTCACCTCCTCACCGATTGCGGTTACTGATCCGTATGTTCTGATTCTGCGTTCTCATTCACGTCAACGGTGTCAACCACACCGACCATGGCCGGGCGGAGAACCACATCACCGATCTTGTAGCCCTGGCGCATGACGGTTCCGATGACCGGCCGTGAGCCATCGCCCTCGTGCTGAACCGCCTCGTGCAGTGACGGGTCGAAGTCCTCGCCCTCGGCCCCGAAGGCCGTCAGACCCATTCCGGTGAGCACCGAGACGAGCTTGTCGGCCACCGACTTCAGCGGCCCGCCCTCCAGATCGCCGTGGCTGCGGGCCCGGTCCAGATCATCGAGAACCGGGAGCAACTGGCTGACCACGCCGGCCCTCGCACGTTCGCCGGCGGCCTCCTGGTCGCGCAGCGAACGCTTGCGATAGTTGGAGAAGTCGGCCTGCACCCGCTGCAGATCGGCGGTGAGTTCGGCGACCTTGTCATCGATGGAGGGCGCCTCTGGTGCCGCCCCCGAAGGGGCGGCGCCAGAGGACATGCCTTCACGAACCTCACCGGTTTCCGGGTCGATGCGCCGCTTATCGGTGAAGGTCACCGGTTCGTCAGCGTCACGTCCGGCGCCGTCGAACGGAGTCACTTGTTCTCCTGATCGTCCTCAACGACCTCGGCGTCCACCACATCGTCGGCACCCGAGCCGGCACCGCCGCCGCTCGCGGCCTGCTCGGCCTGGGCGGCCTCGTAGATCGCCTGACCCAGAGCCTGGGACTCCTCACCGAGCTTCTCCATGGCCGACTTGATGGCGCCGATATCGGTGCCGTCCAGCGCGGTCTTGGCTTCGGCGATGGCCGCGTCGATCTTGGCCAGCGACTCCTCGGGGACCTTGGAGCCGCCCTCGGCCTCACGCTGTTCCTTGACGAACTTCTCCGTCTGGTAGACCAGCGACTCGGCCTGGTTGCGGACGTCCGCCTCCTCGCGACGCTTGCGGTCCTCGTCGGCGTGCGCCTCGGCGTCCTTGATCATCCGGTCGATCTCCTCCTTGGAGATGCCGGAGCCCTCCTGGATCTTGATCGTGTTCTCCTTGCCGGTGCCCTTGTCCTTGGCCGTGACATGCACGATGCCGTTGGCGTCGATGTCGAAGGTGACCTCGATCTGGGGCACGCCGCGCGGAGCCGGCGGGATACCGGTCAGCTCGAAGCTGCCGAGCAGCTTGTTGTGCGCGGCGATCTCGCGCTCACCCTGGAAGACCTGGATCTGCACCGACGGCTGGTTGTCGTCAGCCGTGGTGAAGGTCTCCGACCGCTTGGTCGGGATGGTGGTGTTGCGCTCGATCAGCTTGGTCATCACGCCACCCTTGGTCTCGATACCGAGAGAAAGCGGCGTGACGTCAAGCAGCAGAACGTCTTTCACCTCACCCTTGAGCACGCCGGCCTGAAGCGCAGCGCCGACCGCGACGACCTCATCGGGGTTGACGCCCTTATTGGGCTCCTTGCCGCCGGTCAGTTCCTTGACCAGATCGGTCACCGCAGGCATACGAGTGGAACCACCCACCAGCACCACGTGGTCGATGTCGGAGACCGAGATGCCGGCATCCTTGATCACCTGCTGGAACGGCGCACGGGTCCGATCGAGCAGATCCTGGGTGATCTTCTGGAACTCCGAACGGGTCAGCTGCTCGTCGAGGAACAGCGGGTTCTTGTCCGCGTCGACGGTGATGTAGGGCAGGTTGATCGACGTGCTCTGCGACGAGCTCAGTTCGATCTTGGCCTTCTCGGCCGCCTCACGCAGCCGCTGCATGGCCATCTTGTCCTTGGTCAGGTCGATGCCGGCCGAAGCCTTG
>CAYFMA010000102.1:0-9508 GCA_964344085.1 uncultured Mycobacterium sp. | reverse complement strand
CGATCGGGTTTCCCGATCGCCAACGGACCCTGCGATCGGGTTTCCCGATCGCCAACGGACCCTGCGATCGGGTTTCCCGATCGCCAATGGCACACTGTGCCGTGTGACCACGAGCCCCATCGCAACCGCCACCGCGACCATGCACACCAACCGCGGTGACATCAAGATCGCCCTGTTCGGCAACCACGCGCCGAAGACCGTCGCCAACTTCGTCGGCCTGGCCCAGGGCACCAAGGACTACTCCACCCAGAACGCCACCGGCGGCAGCTCCGGCCCGTTCTACGACGGCGCGATCTTCCACCGGGTGATCGACGGATTCATGATCCAGGGCGGCGACCCGACCGGTACCGGCCGCGGCGGTCCCGGCTACCAGTTCGCCGACGAGTTCCATCCGGAGCTGCAGTTCGACAAGCCGTACCTGCTGGCGATGGCCAACGCCGGTCCGGGCACCAACGGCTCCCAGTTCTTCATCACCGTCGGGGCAACCCCGCACCTGAACCGCCGGCACACCATCTTCGGCGAGGTAGTCGACCCCGAGTCGCAGAAGGTCGTCGATGCGATCGCCACCACCGCGACCGATCGCGGTGACCGTCCCGTCGAGGACGTGGTGATCGAGTCGATCACCATCAGCTGACCGGAGATCAGCCGGGCCGCCGGCCCGCGATGCCGGCGGCTGTGAGACCGTCGAGAACGGTCAACGGGTCGGTGCCGAGATCCCACCGGGTCAGCACGATCAGCTGTTCGCCGGTGTCGATCTCCAGTAGACGCACCTTGCGTCCGATCCGACGGAACTCGGTGATTCGGATCGACTCGATGTCGGCCTGCGCCAGTGTCCGGTCGCGAAACCAACCCCGGTAGAGCAGTCCGGAGCCGGTGACCGCCAGCCGCGGCCGGGCCAGCCAGGAGCCGGCCGCGAACACCAACAGGCCGACCGCCGCGATACCGGCGAGCAGGCGTCCGGGCGCGTCCTCTGCGAGCAGGACGGCACCGACGGCCATCAGGATTCCCGCAGCTCCGACGGCTATCACAGCCGCGGTCTTGGGCCCCCAGGCGCGGCTATCCATGGTTATCCACAGGCTTTGTCCACAGTGGGGATTAATCACACGGGTGTGATTGCGTTCACCGCCAGCGCATGGTCAGCAGCAAGCCCGCAATCATGAATCCGAAGGCGATCGCGTAGTTCCACGGACCCAGGTCACTCATCCACTGCAAGGCGTCCGGCGTGTTGAAACCCGAGGCGGCCAACTGGAAGACCAGCAACCAGACCAGGCCGACGAGCATCAGACCGATGAAGAACGCGACGAACCACACACTCGACGGGCCGGCCTTGACCTTCACCGGCGTACGGCTGACCGGGTTGACGGTGAAGTCGTTCTTCTTGCGAACCTTGGACTTGGGCATGGCTACCTTCCCCGGGCGACGATGGTGCCGGATCGACTATGAGATTAACCCAGTGACGTGCAGACCCGACAACCGCGCACCGCTCGTGGTGGCGGTCCGGTCGGACCGCTGGGCTACTGAAATGCGCCCCGGCAGCACCCCGGTAGCCTGACACCGTGCAGGTCTTGGTCGTCGACAACTACGACAGCTTCGTGTTCAACCTGGTCCAGTATCTGGGCCAGCTCGGCGTGACCGCCCAGGTGTGGCGCAACGACGACCCGCGCCTGGCCGGCGAGAGCGCGATCGCCGCGGTGGCAGAGGAGTTCGACGGCGTGCTGCTGAGCCCGGGGCCGGGAACCCCGGAACGGGCCGGCGCCTCGATCGGGCTGGTTCGCGCCTGCGCCGCCGCCGGTACCCCACTGCTCGGCGTGTGCCTGGGCCACCAGGCGATCGGGGTGGCGTTCGGTGGCACCGTCGATCGTGCCCCGGAGTTGCTACACGGAAAAACCAGCAGTGTCTTCCACACGAATAAAGGTGTGCTGCAAGGACTCCCGAATCCGTTCACCGCGACCCGCTACCACTCCCTGACGATTCTGCCCGAGACGGTCCCGACGGAGTTGGAGGTCACCGCCCAGACCGAGGGCGGGGTCATCATGGCGGTCCGGCACGTCGAGCTGCCGATCCACGGTGTGCAGTTCCATCCCGAATCCATCCTCACCGAGGGCGGACACCGGATGCTGGCCAACTGGCTCGGCTACTGCGGCGGCGCTCCGGATGAGGCCCTGGTTGGCCGACTTGAGCAGGAGGTCGCCGATACCGTGCGCCACGCACTGGGCGGAGCCCTGGCCTGACCGGACGGTTACGAGGCGAACGCCAGGGTGATCGGACCGTTGAAGTTGCATCCGGCCCCGGCGGCCGGATTCTGAACCACCACCGCATTGCTGCGCTGTCCGCTGTTGGGCACATCGGGAGCCTTGACCAGGACGCCGGTCCAGCCGAGTGCGCGCAGATTGGGCTCCGCGTCGGTCCAGAACTGACCGACCAGGTTCGGCATCACGAACTGATTGCCCTTGGATACCCGTAGGGTGACCGGGGCGTCCACCGGCGCTGAGGAACCTACGCCCGGATCGAGGCCAACCACTTGTCCGGCCGGTTGGGGGCTGTCCACCTGGGCGGTGAGCACGGTCTGGAAACCGACCGTGTTGAGGTTCTTGGTCGCCTCGTCGACGGTCTGACCGGTGACGTCGGGAACCTCGCGGGCGGCCGGTCCGCTGCCGACGACGATGGTGATCTCGTTGGTCAGCGCCGAGGTCTGATGCGCCGGCGGCACGGTGCTGAGCACCTTGCCCTTCTGCTCCGGCGCGGATGGCCCCTCGGACTGCTTGAACTTGCCGAAGCCGGCGGCGGTGAGTTTCTTGACCGCGTCGGCATAGCTCAGATTCGCGACGTCGGGCACCTCGCGCTGCTCGGGTCCGGTGGAGACGTTCACAGTCACCTCGTCACCGGCGGCGATGGTGGAGGTGGCGTTCGGTTCGGTGCTGATGACGTGATCGGGGGGCACGGTGTTGTCGGGCTTCTGCTGCGTTCGAGTCTTGAATCCCTTGTTCTGCAGCGTCGCCACCGCATCGGCGGACAACTGTCCGCGAACGTCGGGAACCTGGACCGCGCGCGACTTCCCGCCGGCCATGTTGATCCCGAGTGTCACCACCACGGTCAGGATCGCCAGGATGGCCGCGGCGATCAGCCAGCGGCCGATCGAGCCGCCGCGTTCGGACCGCGCGTAACCGTACGCGCCGGCGATCATACGACTGGGATCGGTTCGCGGACCTGACCGCGCTGCCATCATCATCGAACGCTCGGCCGGGGTCAGCACCTTGGGCGCCTCCGGCCTCTCGCCGCTGTGCACCCGCACCAGATCCGCACGCATCTCCGCCGCACTCTGATAGCGATTGTCGGGGTTCTTCGCCATCGCCTTGAGGACCACCGCGTCGAGATCCGGCGAGATGCCGGGCCGCTTCGCCGACGGAGGTATCGGATCCTCACGGACATGCTGGTAGGCGACCGCAACCGGGGAGTCACCGACGAAAGGTGGGTCACCGGTGAGGATTTCGTACAGAACGCAACCCAGTGAATACACGTCGGAGCGGGCATCGACGCGCTCGCCGCGGGCCTGTTCCGGAGATAGATACTGCGCGGTACCGATCACCGCGGCGGTCTGGGTGACGCGGTTACTGCTGTCGGCGATGGCGCGGGCGATGCCGAAGTCCATCACCTTCACCGCGCCGGTCTTGGAGATCATGATGTTGGCGGGCTTGACGTCGCGATGGATGATGCCGTGCTGATGGCTGAAGTTCAGCGCCTGGCAGGCGTCAGCGATCACCTCCAGCGCGCGCCGCGGCGGCATGGGACCATCGGTGTAGACGATGTCGCGAAGCGTCACGCCGTCGACGTACTCCATGACGATGTACGGCAGCGGCCCGGCCGGGGTCTCGGCTTCCCCGGTGTCGTAGACGGCGACGATGGCTGGATGGTTCAGCGCGGCGGCGTTCTGTGCCTCCCGGCGGAACCGGAGATAGAAGCTCGGGTCCCGCGCCAGCTCGGCGCGCAGCACCTTGATCGCGACGTCACGGTGCAGGCGGTGGTCTCGGCCCAGGTGCACTTCCGACATGCCGCCGAACCCGAGGATCTCCCCGAGTTCGTAGCGGTCGGAAAGTTGGTGGGGCGTCGTCATCAGGTCATCTCGTCGGCGGAGGACCCCAGTGCGTCCGCTCCCGAACCGGAGCGGAACGGTCCGATCTGCACTCGGGCGTTCCCCGGCGAAGCCGGATCGGATGTCCATGCCGAGGGACCGGTCGGCGGACCGGCGGGCGCCCCGGGTGTGACGGTCTCGGTCTCGGTGTGCTGGATCGGCGTGCTGTTCCGCTTATCCCGGTCGGCCAGCACGATCAGGATCGCGCTGATGATCGCCAGCGCACCCAGGACCCCTGCCGCCCACAGCAGCGCGCGCTGGCCCGAGGAGAACGTCCGGCGGGCGGGCGCCGGCGCGCTGCGGGTGACCGGCTGACGGGGTCGGGTGGTGCCGGCCGCGCGGGCCGCTTCGACCGCCGCCCGCTGTCCCGGGATGGCAGCAGGACTCGCCTTGATGGTTGGCGCCGAGTTCGGTCGCGGCGGCCGGCGTCCGGCCCGGACCGCGGCGACGGCATCGGCGAACTGGCCGCCGTTGCGGTAGCGCAGTCCGGGATTTTTGACCAGCGTGATCTCGATAAGCTCGCGTACGTTCGGCGGCAGGTCGGCCGGAAGTGGGGCCGGCGTCTCCTTGATGTGCTTCATCGCCACCGTCAGCGCGCCGTCGCCGACGAACGGCCGCCTGCCCGAAACTGCTTCGTAGCCAACGACTCCCAGGGAGTACACGTCGCTCGCAGCGGTGGCGTCCTCGCCGAGCGCCTGCTCGGGGGCGATGTACTGAGCGGTGCCCATCACCATGCCGGTCTGGGTGACGGGAGCGGCGTCGACCGCCTTGGCGATGCCGAAGTCGGTGAGTTTCACCTGGCCTGTCGGGGTGATCAGGATGTTGCCGGGCTTGACGTCACGGTGCACCAGTCCGGCGGCATGGGCCACCTGTAGCGCGCGTCCGGTCTGCTCAAGCATGTCCAGGGCGTGCCGCAAGGACAGTCTGCCGGTCCGCTTGATCACCGAGTTGAGCGGTTCGCCGTTGATCAGTTCCATCACCAGATAGGCAGTGCGGCCCTCGCCGTCCATATCGGTCTCGCCGTAGTCGTGCACGGCGGCGATACCGGGATGGTTGAGCATGGCAACGGTGCGAGCCTCGGCGCGGAACCGCTCGAGGAACTCCGGGTCGGAGGAGAACTCCTGCTTGAGAACTTTCACCGCCACGCGCCGGCCCAACCGGCTGTCGACGGCCTCCCACACCTGGCCCATGCCGCCGGTGGCGATCAGTCGTTGCAGCCGGTAGCGACCGGACAGCATCACTCCTACGCGGGGGCTCATGCCGCGCCTCGCTTCGCTCGCCCGCGGGGGCTCATGCCGCGCCTCGCTTCGCTCGCCCGCGGGGACTCATTGCTCCCCCTGCAGAACTGCAGCCATCGTCGCCCGCCCGATCGGTGCGGCCAGCGCGCCGCCTGTGGCCGACAACCGGTCGCCACCGTTCTCCACCAGCACCGCCACAGCCACCTTCGGGTCCTGGGCGGGAGCGAAGGCGATGTACCAGGCGTGCGGCGGTGTGTTGCGCGGATCGGTGCCGTGCTCGGCGGTACCGGTCTTGGAGGCGATCTGGACGCCGGGAATCGCCCCGTTCTGCTGGGTGAATTTCTCGGCGCCGACCATCAAATCCGTGAGTTTAGCTGCGACTTGCGCCGATACGGCACGGCGCTGCTCGGTCGGCGCGGTCGTGCTGATGTCGGACAGGTCCGGTCCCTCGAGCCGGTCCACCAGATACGGCTGCATCACGACACCGTCGTTGGCGATCGCGGCTGCGACCATCGCGTTCTGCAACGGCGTCACGGCGACGTCCTTCTGCCCCATGCTCGACATCCCCACCGCGGCGGCGTCCGACATCGCGCCGACCGTGGACTCGGCCACCTGGAGAGGAATGGCGGCGGGCTGATTGTCGAACCCGAAGGCGTCGGCGGTGTTTCGGATCGCGTCACCGCCGACCCGGATGCCCAGCTGAACGAACGCGGTGTTGCACGACCGGGCGAACGCCTCGCGCAGCGGAGCGGTCGGCGCCTCACCGCACGGGGTACCTCCGTAGTTCTCCAGCGTCGTGGTGCTGTCCGGCAGCGGGATCCGCGGAGCGGCGGTCAACGGTTCGGTGTCGGTGATGCCGGCCTGCAGGGCAGCGGCCGTGGTGATCACCTTGAACGTCGACCCCGGCGGGTAGCGCTCGGAGATGGCGCGGTTGGTCAGCGGGGAGTTCGGGTCGTCACGCAACTGCGCCCAGGCCGCTCCCTGCGCATCTGTGTCGTGGGTGGACAGCAGGTTGGGGTCGAAGGACGGCGACGACACCATCGCCAGGATCTTCCCGGTCGAGGGCTCCAGGGCCACCACCGATCCCTTGCACGGTCCGCCGCAGCCCTCCTGCATCGCTTTCCAGGCCGCCTGCTGCACCCTCGGGGAGATCGTGGTGTCGACGTTGCCGCCCCGCGGGTTGCGTCCGGTGAAGAAGTCGGCCAGCCGCCTGCCGAAAAGTCGCTCGTCGGAACCGTTGAGCACCGGATCCTCCGCGCGCTCAAGGCCACTGCTGGAGAAGCGCAGTGAGTAGAACCCGGTGACCGGTGCGTAGGCCAGCGGGTCGGGGTAGACGCGCAGGAACCGGTAGCGACCGTTGGTGGACACCGAGTAAGCCATCAGCTGGCCGTTGGCGGTGATCTGCCCGCGCTGACGCGAGTACTCGTCGAGCAGCACCCGCTGGTTGCGCGGGTCGGACCGCAAACCATCGGCACGGAAGACCTGGGTCACCGTGGCGTTGGCGAGCAGCAGTACCACCATGGCCATGACCAGCAGGGCGAGCTTGCGCAGGGAGTTGTTCATATCCGCCGCATCACCTCGGTGCGGGCGGCCGCGATCGGCATGCGCTGATTGGTGTGGATCGGCCGCCGGGCGGAGTGGCTGATCCTGACCAGGATCGCCAGCAGCAGATAGTTGGCGACCAGCGACGAGCCGCCGTAAGACATCCACGGCGTGGTGAGTCCGGTGAGCGGGATCAGCCCGGTGACGCCGCCCACGACGATGAACAGCTGGATGGCCAGCGTGCTGGCCAGGCCGGCGGCGAGCAGCTTGCCGAAGCTGTCTCGCACCGCGATGGCGGTGCGCAGGCCGCGGATGACCACGATCGTGTAGAGCAGCAGCACACCGGCCAGGCCGACCAGCCCGAGTTCCTCACCGACCACCGCGGTGATGAAATCGGTGGACGCGGCCGGGACGGTGCCGGGCTGCCCGTTGCCCAGGCCGGTGCCGAACACGCCGCCGGTGGCGAAGCTGAACTTCGACTGCACCATCTGGTAGCCGGCACCCTCGGGATCGGCGAACGGGTCCATCCAGGTCTGTACGCGGCCGCGCACATGCCCGAAAAGGTGATACGCCACAACACTTCCGGCGGCGAACAGTCCGAATCCGATCACCACCCAGCTGACCCGCTCAGTGGCGATGTAGACCATCACCAGGAACGACGCGTACAGCAGCAGAGAGGTACCGAGGTCCTTCTCGAACACCATCACCGCAACCGACATGATCCAGGCCGCCAGCAGTGGGGCGAGATCGCGTGGTCGGGGCATATCCAATCCGAGGAAGTGGGTGCCGACGGAGTTGAACAGGTTGCGCTTGGTGACCAGAACCCCGGCGAAGAAGATCAGTAGCAGGATCTTGGAGAACTCAGCCGGCTGAATGCTGAAGCCCGGCAGACGGATCCAGATCTTCGCACCGTTGGTCTCCGACAGACTGGTGGGCAACAGCGCCGGAATGGCCAGCAACACCAGACCGGCCAGGCCGCTGATGTAGTCGTAGCGGGCCAGCATCCGGTGATCCTTCAGATAGACCACGGTGGCCGCGAATCCGGCGACCCCGACCAGTGTCCAGAGCATCTGTTGCTCGGCGCCGGGACTGTCGGCGGGGATACCCGGAACCAGATCGAGGCGGTGGATGAGCACCAACCCCAACCCGTTGAGCAGTGCGACCACCGGCAGCAGCAGCGGATCGGCGTACGGCGCGAAACGGCGGATGGCCAGATGGGCGCAGACGAACAACGCGAGGAACGCGAACGTGTAGCCAAGCAGGTCCCAGGACACGCCCTGTTCCTGATTGGCTTCAACGATCAGCAGTGCGATGCCGGTGATCAGTGTCGCGAAACACACCAGGGCAAGCTCGGAGTTACGCCGGGTCGGCATGACCGGTGTGATGCTCACCGGGGACTGCGGTGCGGTGATCGTCACGCCGCCGCCCGGCAGTCGATACCCGGTTGTTGTTGCGGCACAGGCAGATTCGCCGAAGTCGTTGGAGCGGCAGCCGTTGCCGAAGGGCCTGGCGACGCCGGGGACCCGCTCTTGGGCACCATCGTCGGCTTCGGACCGGTCGTCGTGGGGGGCTTCACCGGCGCGCAGATCGGCAGTAGTGAGTTACGCGAAAGATCCTTGAGTTGATCGATGGCGCTGTCGAGGCTTCCCGTCGGCAGACCCGCCGATACCTGGGCACGCTCGGAAGGCCGGAGATCCTTCAGCGCGAAGAGCGTGCAGTCTTTCTGCGAGCCGGCCTGATCCGGGCTGATCTGGGAGAGATCGTTACGGTCACTGAGGCAACCCAGCAGATAGGGCTTCTGCAGGGCAACGCCGAGAAACGAACCCTGAATGCCACGCATGATCGCCACCGAGTCGTTGTAGGCGGTGACGTAGTAGTAGCTCTGAATCGTCTTGTAGCCGATGCCGATCCCACCGAGCAGACCGAGCACGATGAGCGCCGCGGCGATGAACATCGGACGACGGGACTTCGGCGGCGGCGCCTGCGGTTCCAGCACAGCTCTTTTCGCCGCCGGTGGTCGCGGCGCGATCGCCGATGCGCGGCCCGCGGCGGTGTTCGGGGGCTTGACGTCGTCGACGTCACCGGAGAGGGCTCCGGCCACGATCGGCTGGGTCTGGGCTCCGAAGTCATGGTCGACGACGTCGGCTACGACGACGGTGACGTTGTCCGGTCCGCCGCCGCGCAGGGCGAGTTCTATGAGCCGGTCGGCGCACTCGTTCACGTCGGAGATCTTCAGGGCCTCGAGGATGGTCTCCTGGCTGACCGGGTCGGAGAGGCCGTCGGAACACAGCAGGTACCGGTCGCCGATGCGTGCCTCACGCATGGTCAGCGCCGGCTCGACAGCGTGTCCGGTGAGTGCCTGCATGATCAACGAACGCTGCGGGTGGCTGTGCGCCTCCTCGGCGGTGATCCGTCCCTCGTCGACGAGGGTCTGCACGAAGGTGTCGTCCTTGGTGATCTGGGCCAGTTCCCCGTCGCGCATCAGATAGCCGCGCGAGTCGCCGATGTGCACCAACCCGAGCCGATCGCCGGCGAACAGGATGGCGGTCAGGGTGGTCCCCATGCCCTCCAGTTCGGGGTGCAGGTCGACCTGCTCGGC
>CAYFMA010000101.1:0-10108 GCA_964344085.1 uncultured Mycobacterium sp. | reverse complement strand
GCCGCGCGCGGCCAGCACCAGATTGCCGTCCTCCTGCAGGGTCAGGGTGTAGGCCCCGTTCTTCGAGGTGAGCGAATCGCCCTTCCCCAGCTTCTGTCCTGCGGTGAGTGTGTCTCCCACGACTTGTTTCCTCCTCTAGGCCGCCATCTGCTCGGCGGGCGTCCGCGAGCCTACTGGAAAAATCTGCACGGAAGCTGAGCGGGGGCAAACACCTACTCAGGAGTCGAAGCCCAGCCCCAGCCGGTCCAGGGCGCGCAGCAGAACATTGCGCCTTCCGGCGTTGTGATCAGCGCGATCCAATGACCAGCGGGTGGCCTGGATGCCGGCGCTGGCGACGGGTTCGGGCGGGAACGGCAGGGGCTTCGAGCGAACCATCGACAGTTCGGTGCGCTCGGTCGGCCGGCCGTCGAGCAGGTCGAGGCAGACGTCGGCGGCGAACCGGGTCGCGCCGACACCGAGACCGGTGAATCCGTTGACGTAGGCGATCCGGCCGCGTGCGGCGGTCCCCCAGTGCGCGCAGAACCGGGTATTGGTGTCGATGGCCCCGGCCCAGCGGTGGCCGAACCGGACGTCCTCGAGTTGCGGGAAGGTGATGAAGAAGTGCGTCGCCAGTTTCCGGAAGGACTGCGGCCGGTCCTCGTGTCGGGGATCGACGCGGCGCCCGTAGTGGTACATCGCGTCGTAACCGCCCCACAGGATCCGGTTGTCCCTCGAGAGCCGGTAGTAATGGAACTGGTTGCCCGGGTCGGTCATCCCCTGCCGGTCACGCCAGCCCACCCGGGCCAGTTGCTCGCCGGTGAGCGGCTCGGTGGCCAGGACGTGGTCGTAGACCGGGATGGTGTGCAACCGGTTGCGACGCAGCAGGCTGGGAAAGACGTTGGTGGCCAGGACTGCCCGGCGGGCGGTGACGGTTCCGGCATCGGTGGCGACCCTGACACCGGCTGAGTCCCAGTCGATCGAGCGGGCCGCGGTGCGTTCGTGGATCTGCACGCCGTTCTCGGCGCAGACCCGACCCAGTTCGACCACCAGCCGGGCCGGATCGACGATCGCGCAACTGTCCGAGGTGAACAGTCCGGCCAGATACGTCGGCGAATCCACCTCGGCGCGCACGGCGGCCTGTTCGAGGAAACGGCCTTCGCCCGCCTGGGCCGCATCCCGCAGCCACGGAACCTGATGCGGTTCGACGGCGACGGTCAGCATGCCGGTGCGTTCCCAGTCGACCGACATGGCGTACTTCTCGATATCGGCTTCCATGCCGGCCAGGTTGATAGCACCGAGGCGCTCGAGCTCGTCGAATTCGGTCGGCCATCGGGACTTTCCGTTCTCGGCGCCGTGGGTGAGGCTGGCGTCGACGAATCCGCCGTTGCGCCCGGATGCCGCCCAGCCGAGTCGCTCGGCCTCGATCAGCACGATCCGGCTGCCCGGATTGCGTTCGGCGGCGTGCAACGCGGTCCAGAGTCCGGTGTATCCCCCGCCGACGACCACCAGGTCGCAGTCCACCGGCCCCGGCAGCGGCGGGTACTCGGGCCGAGGCCCGAGGCTGGCCGGGTCGAGCCACATCGACCCGAAAACCGCCGGAGCCAGGGATCGTTCGATCAGCCGGGGGTCGACCTCGCGGTCGAATACGGTCTTCACCCCTGCATGGTCGCACGATGATCAGCCGGGACGAAGGGTCGAACTCCGAGCGCAGGCGCGCGCGTGGCAGTTTCGTCCGTCAAACGTCCGCTAGACAGGCTCCCAGCCGGGTGGTCCGAAGACATAGCCGAGCTTGTCGCGGAATCGCGCGGCGGCGCGGACGTCGTGGGCGATCGCCACGTACTCGTAGGTCTCCAGCTTCCAGATGTTGAAGGTGTCAACGGGTTTCGTCAGCCCGTAATGCGGACGGAAGGTCTCCGGCTGGAAGGTTCCGAACAACCGGTCCCAGATGATCAGAATGCCGCCGTAGTTGCGGTCCAGATAGATCTGATCCATCCCGTGATGGACCCGGTGGTGCGAGGGGGTGTTGAAGAGGAACTCGATCGGTCCGGGCAACCGGTCGATGCGCTCGGTGTGGATCCAGAACTGGTAGATCAGGCTCACCGAGAAACTCGTGAACACCATCCAGGGTGGAACGCCGAGCATCGGCAGCGGAGCCCACATCAGGAGTTCAAGGCTGTTGTTCCACTTCTGCCGCAGTGCGGTGGCGAAGTTGAAGTACCGGCTGGAATGGTGCGCCTGGTGGGTGGCCCAGAAGATCCGGACCCGGTGGGCGATGCGGTGCGAGAAGTAGAACAGCACGTCCACTCCGACCAGAGCGATCACCCACGTGTACCACTCCCGCGGGGACAGATGCCAGGGCGCGACGTAGGCGTACAGCGCGGCGTACCCCAGTAGGCCGAGGAACTTCCAGAATCCCATGGTCGCCACCGACACCAACCCCATCGACACCGATGCCCGGGCGTCGCGAGCGAAGTACGACCCGCGCGCGGGGCGTCCCGGTTCGGGGTCGAGATCCCCCTTGATCTTGCGCGCCGCGCCCCATTCGATGGCCAGCAGAAGCACGAAGAACGGAACGGCGAAGATCACCGGATCCCGCATCGGCGGGGGCAGGACGGAGAACATGTCCGCGATTCGATCCACTGCGCCTCCCTCCAGGGATTAGCACCTCCGGAACTGAGTCTAGTGTGCTGGTGATGACCGAGACGCCCGCCCTGCAGAGGTGGCTGCCCCTGCTGGGCGCCATCGCGACCGAGGTCACCGGCACCCTCTCACTGCGCGCGTCGCAGGACCACCGGGCTTGGCTGCTGCTCGTGGTGGTCGGGTACACATCGTCATTCGTGTTCCTCACCCGGGTGCTGCGGGCCGGTGTTCCGGTCGGTGTCGCCTACGGCATCTGGGGCGCGCTGGGCACCGCGATCACCGCCGTGGCGGCCGCCCTGATCTTCGGAGACCCGTTCACCGTGCCGGTGGTGGCCGGCATCGGCCTGATCATCGCCGGGGTGCTGCTGGTCGAATTCGGCTCGCACCGGGCCGAGGCTTCATGAACAGCTGGCTGGCCCTGTTCGCCGGGATCGTGGTCGAGGTCTTCTCCACCCTCGCACTGCGGGCATCCGACGGTTTCCGCAAGAAACGCTGGATCGCGCCGGTGGCCATCGGATACGTCGGGTCGTTCTCGCTGATCTGGCTGTCCCTGCACCTGGGCATGCCGGTCGGTATCGCCTACGGGGTCTGGTCGGCCTGCGGCGTGGCCTTGGTCGCCCTGCTGGCCAGGGCGCTGTTCGGCGAACGGCTCACTCCGATGATGATGTCCGGTATCGCGCTGATCATCGCGGGAGTACTGGTCATCGAGCTCTCAGGCGCCGCCTGAGTCCGGCAAGATGACCATCATGACAGCACCGTCGTTGCGTACCCTGGCCGAGCGAGTCGGAGTCGCAGCCGCCTACCACGACTGGGTCGGGAACTTCGTGACGGTCGACGATGCGACGATCATCGCGGTCCTGGCCGCCCTCGGCATCAAGGCCGACACCGAAGATGACTGCGCTGCAGCACATTTGGAACAGGATCGCCGGCACTGGTCACAGCCGCTGCCGCCGACCGTGGTGGCCCGGTCCGGCAGCGAATGCTCGTTCTGGGCGCATGTCCCGCATGGCGCGCCGGCGCATGTCTGGGTGCGGCTGGAGGACGGGACCGAGCGGGGCGACATCCGTCAGGCCGAGAATTTCACCCCGCCGTTCGATCTCGACGGCGATCTGGTGGGCGAGGCGACCTTCATGCTCCCGGTCGACCTGCCGCTGGGTTATCACCGCCTACACCTCCGTTCGGGCGATGACACCGCCGACGTGCCGCTGATCGTCACTCCGGCCTTCCTCGGCATGCCTGCCCGGATGGGTGCCCGGCGCGGATGGGGTCTGGCCACCCAGCTGTACAGCGTCCAGTCCAAGGACTCGTGGGGAATCGGTGATCTGACCGATCTCACCGACCTAGCGGTGTGGGCCGGTTCGCAACACGGCGCGGACTACGTGCTGGTGAACCCGTTGCACGCCGCCGCCCCGACCGCACCGATGGAGCCCTCGCCCTACCTGCCGACCTCACGGCGGTTCGTCAGCCCGCTGTACTTGCGTGTCGAGGCGATTCCCGAGTTCGCCTTCCTGCCCAAACGGGGTCGGGTGCGAAAACTGCGTGATGCCGTGCGGGCGGCGGAACGCAAATCCGAGACCATCGACCGCGACAACGCATGGGCCGCCAAACGGGCCGCCCTGAAGATGGTCTACAAGCTGCGCCGCTCCGCCGGGCGCGAACTTGCCTTCCAGGCCTATCGACAACGGGAGGGTGCGGCACTCGACGACTTCGCCACCTGGTGCGCGCTGGCCGAGAAGTACGGCGGCGACTGGCGGCGGTGGCCGGCCGGTCTGCAGCACCCGGCCAGCATGGAGGTCGCCGAATTCGTCCACCGGCGTCCCGATGCCGTGAACTTCCACCGCTGGCTGCAGTGGCAACTCGATGAGCAACTCGCCGACGCCCAGTCTCGGGCGACCGGCAACGGGATGGCTCTCGGGATCATGCATGATCTCGCGGTCGGCGTGCATCCCAGCGGCGCCGACGCGTGGGCGTTACAAGAGGTGCTGGCCCTCGGTGTGACGGCCGGCGCTCCCCCGGACGAGTTCAATCAACTCGGGCAGGACTGGTCACAGCCGCCGTGGCGGCCGGATCAGCTGGAAGCTCTTGGCTACCAACCGTTCCGGGCACTGATCGAGACCGTCCTGCGACATGCCGGTGGCGTACGCATCGACCACATCATCGGCCTTTTCCGACTGTGGTGGATCCCCAACGGCGCCCCGCCCACCAAGGGCACCTATGTCCGCTACAACCACGACGCGATGATCGGGATCGTCGCTCTCGAGGCCTACCGGGCCGGCGCGGTGGTCGTGGGCGAGGACCTCGGCACGGTGGAACCGTGGGCGCGGCACTATCTGCGCGACCGCGGACTGCTGGGCACGTCCATCCTGTGGTTCGAGGTCGACCCCGAATCGCGCGGCCCACTCCCTGCGCAACGCTGGCGGGAACTGTGTCTGTCCTCGGTCACCACCCATGACCTCCCGCCGACGGCCGGCTACCTGGCCGGCGACCACGTCCGGTTACGCCACGAACTGGGCCTGCTGACCCGCACGGTCGAGGAGGAACTAGCCGACGACCGGGCCGCGCAGGACGCCTGGCTCGCGGAGGTGCGCAGTGCCGGACTGCTCGGCGACAACGCCGACGAGGAAGCGACGGTGCTTGCGCTGTACCGCTATCTGGCGCTGTCACCGTCGCGGCTACTGGCGTTGGCTCTCACCGATGCGGTCGGCGAGAAGCGCACCCAGAATCAGCCGGGAACCACCAACGAGTACCCGAACTGGCGGGTGCCACTCGCAGCGCCGGACGGCAGGCCGCTGCCCTTGGAGGACGTCTTCATCGACCCGCGGGCCGACCGTCTGACCGAGGCGTTGCGGGCCGCCGTCCATCCGGACTGACCCGTGCCGGCTCTGAGCGCCGGCGTACTGCTGCACCGGGCCGGACGGAGCGGCATCGAAGTCCTGATCGGACATCCCGGCGGACCTTTCTGGGCACGCAAGGACGACGGCGCCTGGTCGATTCCCAAGGGGGAGTACGCGTCCGATGAGGATCCCTGGCTCGCGGCACAGCGCGAGTTCAACGAGGAACTCGGCTGCCCGGTACCCGAGGGTCCGCGAGTGGATCTCGGCACGGCCAAGCAGCCGAGCGGCAAAATCCTCACCGCGTTCGCGGTGGCGGCAGATCTCGATCTGAGCGGCTTCCGCAGCAACACCTTCACCCTCGAGTGGCCGCGCGGGTCCGGACGCCTACGAGAGTTTCCCGAACTGGACCGGGTCGCCTGGCTCGCGGTCCCGGATGCCCGCGTGAAACTCCTCCAGGGCCAACAGGTCTTCCTGGACCGGTTGCTCGAACAGGTCGGTTAGCGGACGCCCTGTTCGGCCTCTGCCAGCGCCTCCCGGGCAGACCGGCGGCGCAACTCGACCGTGTCACCGATCTGCCTGGCGAGCCGATGATCCTGTTGCACAACAGTGTTCATCGCTTCACGTGAGACCGCCACGAGAGTGGTGTCGGTCAGCGCCACCACGCCGGTGATCATCCGCTGACGGGTCAGTGCCGTTCCGCCGATGTAATCGCCGATCTCGAGTTCACCGAGCGGGAGCCGTCGGCCGTCCGATGCGGTGACGAAGGTACCGACCTCGCCCTCGGCGATGAACCCGATCTCCCTCGGAATGCTGTTGGGCGGCTGGATGACCTCCCCCTCGGCGAAGGGCAGCAACCGGGCGCCGGAGAGCATGGTGGCGGTCGCGTCCGGGCTCAACCCCAGTCCGGTGGCGATCACCTGCATCTGCTCGGCGACATAGGCCCGCTTCTCCTTGCGCCGGGACCTCACCGAGTCGAGGTGCAGGCCGGCCCGCTGCGCGGCGTACCAGGCACGGTGCTGCAACTGGTTGGAGGTGGCACCGTCATCACCGGGCGAGGCGATCGGCACCGTCACCCGGTAGGCGCCCGCACCGACAGCGGTCACCGCGGCCGGCACTCCGGACAGCTTGCTGGGCAGCGCCTCGGCGACCGCGAGCAGGGCCGCCTTGACCTGACCCGGCGGGTCGTCGGGCGAGAAGTTCAGCACGGTCTTGGCCTTGAAATACGGTGCTGTCGTCCGGCTGAGGTTGACGAAGGCGTCACCGGCGAGAGCGGCGTTCGGCACGATCTGCACGCCGTTCTCGGTGTCGATGTGCACGGCGCGCCAGTTGACCTCCACGACCCGGCCCTTGCCGAATTTCGTGTCCAGCCAATCGCCCATGCGGAACGGCTGCTCGAAGAGCAACAACAAGCCGGAGATGACTGGACCCACGGCGTTCTGCACGGCCAGACCGATGACGATTGAGGTCACGCCGACGGCGGTGATGAGGCCGCCGATGTTGGCGCCCCACACCCAGGACAGCAGCAGTCCGATGCCGATGATGATGAGGATGAGCCGGCCGAGGTCGACGAAGATGCCGGGCAGGCGATCGCGCCAGCTGCCCGCACGCGCCTCACCGAACAATGCGGCGTTGGCGCCCGACAGCAGCAGCAGCATGATCAGGAAGCCCACGACGGTGGCGGCAACCTTGGTCCAGGTGGCGTGTCCGTCCGTCTGCTCGCCGTGGTTGACCTGATCGATCAACAGGTACACCGCCGCGGCCGGTAACAGCCAGTTGCGCAGCAGTGCAACCGGTTTCGCATAGGCGCTGCCTCGCCGCGTCAGGACGCTCTGGACCTCGTTGAGCACCAGAAGCGCCAGCGGCAGCCCGAGGACCACAGCCAGCGCGGGCCAGAACCACGACTGGTCCGTCAGGCCGTTCATACCGGCTGCCGTGTTCCGATGTCGAGGCGCCACACCTTTTCGGTGCCCGCTGTGCCGGTGATGGTTCCCGCCTCGGTGAAGGGATAGATGCCCACCACCGCATCGTGTACCCGGTCGCTGACGAAGACTCCGGCGGACCGGGTGGCTTCCCTGACCCGGTGCGCCAGATCGACGGCCTCGCCCCAGAGCGCGTAGACGGTGGAGCGCTCACCGACCAGGCCGCTGGTGACCGGACCGCTGTCGATACCGACCCGCATCGACAGTTGCGCGCCGTGCTGATCGTTGAATCGCTCGAGAATCTCGGTCAGTTCCTTGGCGAAGGCGATGGTGCGGCCGGCATGGTCGACCCTGGGCACCACCAGCCCGCAGGTGGCCAGCAGACCGTTGTCCTGCATGCTGCGAACGCGTTCGACGCCATGTCGTTCCGCCGCGCCGTCGAAGGCTTCGACCAGCGTATTGAGCAGTGTCACCGAATCGTCGGTGCTCAAGCCCCGAGCGATGTCGTCGAAGCCGAGCAACTGGGCGTAGATCACCGAGACGTCGCGGTGTTCGGTGCTGATCTTCTCCTCGCCCTCGCGGTAGCGCCGGGCCACCGGTTCGGGCATCAGGCTGGTCAGCAGTTCGTCGTTCTCCCGGCGCTGCTCGTCGATCAGCTGCTGCTTGGTCTGAAGACTGGTGCTCATATCGTTGAACGATGAAGCCAGTTCGCCGAATTCATCGCGCGAAGTCACCGGAACGGTGATGCCGAGCTCGCCGCCACTCACCCGCTGTACGGCGGCGACGAGTTCCTTGACCGGCCTTGTGAGGATCCGGCTGAACAGCAGGGCCAGCAGGCAGACCGCCAGCACGATCGCCCCGGTGGACAGCGCGATGTTTCGAGCGAAGGCGTTGACCGGTGCGAAGGCCTCCGAGCGGTCGACCTTCGCGATCACCACCCAGTTGAGGCCGGGAATCTTCAGCGGGGCGTAGGCCGCCAGCGATTCCGGACCCAGGTAGCTCTTGGCGGTGGTGACGCCGGACTGTCCACTCAGCGCCATGTTGACCGCGGCGGTGCTCACCGGCTGCAACAGCACGCTGTCGCCGATCTCGACCTGTCGCTTGGCGATCCCCTCGGGTGTCCCGTTGGCCATCACATCGGTAACGAACTTCTGCGGGTCGGTCAGCAGTTCGCGGGACACAGACCGCATCAGCCGGTCCGGGCCGGCCAGATAGGTTTCTCCGGTCCGGCCCAGGCCGTCCTTCTCCCAGCCCCGGCTTCCGGTCATGACGTCGTTGATCCCGTCGACCGAAACCTGAAGCGCCAGAACGCCGTAGATGCCGCCGCTGTCGCCGATGGGGGTCAGGATCCACAGTGTCGGCTTGCCGTTGGCCGGCGCATAGTCCTCGAAGTCGCTGACAATGACCTCGTCGACCGACGAGGCCCGCATGGCCTTTCGGTAGGCGTCTGCCAGCTTCGTGGTCGCGAACGGCGGCGCCAGCACATTGGCGCCCAGGTCGGTCTGTTTGAAGGCCGAGTACACCACGTCGCCCGCCGGGTCGATCAGCATGGCGTCATCGAATCCGAAGCGATCGGCGAAGTCACTGAAGAATGGCTGGTACTGCTGGTTGAGTTTGGACCACTGACTCGGGTCGCCGGCGTTCTGAATCTTCTCCGAGGCCTTGAAGTCGCCCTTGGCCGGCACCGTGTAGAGACTCTGCAGATAGGTCTGTGCATTGGACTTCGGACGGAACAGGGCCGGGTCGACCTTCTCGCCGGTGCCTTTCTCCAGTGCCGGTTCGAACACCGTCCGGTAATAGTTGTCCACCGCTTCCGGAGCGCCGGGCGGCAGCGGAGCCTTCTGCAGATCGGCGAAGGCGCCGGTGAAATCCTTCATCGCGGTGATGCTGGCCGACGAGTGTGTCAGGACCGTCGCAGCGTTGCTGACGCCGTCATAGAAGGCGGTGATCTCGCGAGCCCGGGAGTCGCGCAGTTGGGACAGTCGCTGATACTCGGCGTCGCGCAGCGACTTGGTCCCCGACAGGTAGCCGATCATGCCGGCGATGAGCACGGAGAGCACGCTGACAGTCAGCAGCATGATGAGCAGCTTGGACTGGAAGCCCAATGAGCGCAGACCGCGCGACGGGCCGAATCGGGCCACGGGTGTCTCCCCCAGATCTTCGTTGCTGAACGGCCGGATCGTAGCGCAGCTCGCAGGACCTCAAGGCCAGTAGCATCAGCACTGTGACAGCGCAGGACACCCCGCTGTGGCTGTTCGCCGATCAGCTGGGACCGCGACTGTACGGCGGGGAGCACGCGCACCGCCCGGTGTTGCTCATCGAGGCCTCCTCGGCACTGCGCCGGCGCCGCTCCCATCGCCAGAAACTTCACCTCGTCGTCTCCGCCCTGCGGCACGCCGAGCGGGACCTCGCGGATCGCGCCACCCTGATTCGGGCCGACACCTATCTCGATGGGCTGCGGGCCTACGGACGTCCGGTGCTGGTTCACGAGCCGACATCCCTGGCCGCCGAACGGTTCGTGCACCGGCTGCGCGTCGACGGTCTGGTGGCCGGCATCCTGCCGACACCGGCCTTCGCATTGTCACGCTCGGAGTTCGGAGCCTGGGCCGGGGATCGCAGCCGTTTCCGGATGGAGGACTTCTACCGCGAACAGCGGCGCCGCTTCGGCGTGCTGATGGATGGAGATCAGCCGGTCGGCGGGAAGTGGAACTACGACGCCGAGAACCGGGAGTCCCC
>CAYFMA010000100.1:8691-10403 GCA_964344085.1 uncultured Mycobacterium sp. | reverse complement strand
ACTCCTACGAGGCCGGCATCATGCTCGCCGGTGCCGAGGTGAAGTCGCTGCGCGGAAACTCGCCGTTCGGCTCCGATCTGGACCCCGCCCCCGAGGGGGCTGTCGTGCAGCGCATGCCCGCCTACGCGCCGCCTGTTCCCGAAGCCGACATCCGGCGGATCGAGCAGTGGATCGACGCCGGCTGCCCGGAGGACTGACCGGGGCATACCCCCAAAGCAAGAGCAATGCCTCCCCTAGTGGTGACGCATGTCACCGTCGTCGCGCCGACACTGATCTCACCAGTGTTTGCAGTGGAAACCGAGGAGAGCAGTGACGACCACCGAGACCACCGAAGCCATCCTTCCGGACGAGATCGCCCGCCGGATCGTGCTGCCCGAGGGGCACGCCGACCTCGACGCGCTGCACGAGGCCTACAAGTGGATGCGGCAGAACATGCCCGTGGGCAAGGCCAAGGTCGAGGGCTATGACGACCTGTGGCTGGTCAGCAAGTATGAGGACATCCAGGAGGTCGAGGGCCAGCCGGAGATCTTCACCGCCGGCGGCGGCGACGAACCCGGCACCCACAACCCGATCCTGGCCAACCAGGCCGGCGACGCGTTCACCAAGCAGTTCCTCGGAGGCAGCCTGCGCCTTATGGACGCACTGCCCTACCTGGATCCGCCGGAACACACGATCGTCAAGAACATCGCCTTCGATTACTTCAAGCCCAGCAATCTGAAGAAGCTCGAGGACAAGATCCGCGGGCTGGCCGACGAGTCCATCGACAAGCTCAAGAGCGTCTCCGACGGCGGCAAGCAGATCGACCTCGTCGACGACTGGGCCCTGGGCTATCCCCTGCACGTCGTGATGACCCTGTTCGGAGTGCCGGCCGAGGACGAGCCGCAGATGATGGCGCTGACTCAGGAGTTCTTCGGCACCGCCGACCCTGAGCACCAGACCGCGGAGGTCGACGTCGAGGTCACGCCGGAGGCGATGGCCCAGCAGTTCGCCGAGACCGTCCAGACCTTCTACAAGTACTTCGACGTGCTGATCGAGGATCGTCGCACCAACCCCCGTGACGACATCTCGACCCTGATCTCACAGGCCAAGGGACCCGACGGCCAGTACTGGCCCACTCCGTATGCCTACGGCTGGTTCATGTCGATCTGCACCGCAGGACACGACACCACGTCGGCCACCCTGGCCGGCACCCTGCAGCAGCTGGCGCTCAACCCCGCCGAGCTGGCCAAGGTCAAGGCCGACATCAGCCTGGTGCCGGACCTGATCGCCGAGGGCCTGCGCTACGTCGCGCCGGTCAAGCACTTCATGCGCCGCGCCCAGCAGGACTACGAGTTGGGCGGCCAGACCATCAAGAAGGGCGACCGGATCATGCCGCTGTTCCAGTCGGCGTGCCGTGACGAGGACCTGTTCGCCGATCCGGACAAGTTCGATGTCAGCCGAAAGCCCAACAACCACATGGCATTCGGCTTCGGCGCGCACACCTGCGTGGGTCAGCATCTCGCCAAATTGGAACTCAAGACGATGTTCGAACAGCTGATCCCCCGCCTTGAATCAGTCGAGGTGCTCGGCAAGGGCAGCGTGACGCATACCAACTTCGTGGGCGGCCTCAAGCACCTGCCGGCGAAGGTGACTGTGGACTGATCGAGTCGGCCGAGCCGTCTCCGGGGGTTCTGGCGATGTCGACTGCCAGCGTTCACGAGTTCACCGCGGAT
>CAYFMA010000100.1:4574-8568 GCA_964344085.1 uncultured Mycobacterium sp. | reverse complement strand
GTGGCAGCCCGGCGCCCATATCGACCTGATCCTCGGCGATGACCTGATCCGGCAGTACTCCCTGTGCGGCGATCCACTCGACAGCTCGACGTGGCGGGTCGGGGTGTTGCTGGACCCCGCCAGTCGCGGCGGTTCCCGTTATGTCCACGACAACCTCCACGAAGGGGCGACGGTGCGGGTCCGTGGACCGCGGAACCATTTCCCGTTCGTGGACTCGATTCGATACCGCTTCATCGCCGGCGGTATCGGGATCACCCCGATCATGACAATGGTCGAGGCCGCCGAACAGGCCGGGGCCGAATGGACCCTGCTCTACGGCGGCCGAACCAGAAATTCCATGGCGTTCGCCGACGAACTCGCCCGACGCCACCCCGACCGGGTCACCGTATGGCCGCAGGACGACAAGGGCCTTCTCGATCTCGACACTCTGCTCGGCAGGCCTGAGGACGACACCGTGGTGTACTGCTGCGGCCCTGAGCCACTCCTGGCCGCCGTCGAAGAGCGTTGCGTAGCGTGGCCCGCCGACAGCCTGCATATCGAACGCTTCGCCGCCAAAGCGGTGACCGCCGAGCAGGAAGCCGCGGCGCTCGACGAATTCCAAGTGGTCTGCCAACGATCCGGTATCACTGTCGACGTCGGGCCCGACGATTCGGTACTGGAGTTGGTGGAGGCGGCCGGCGTTCCGATCACGACCAGTTGCTACGAGGGAATCTGCGGTAGTTGCCGGGCGACAGTGCTGGAAGGTGTTCCCGATCATCGCGATTCGGTGCTGAAAGCCCCCGAGAAGGAGGCCGGCGACATGATCCTGTGTGTATCGCGGTCCTGTACCCCAAGGCTGGTGCTCGACCTGTGAGTCCCAATTACCCGAGAAACTGCTGGTATGTCGCGGCAACCAGCGACGAAGTGGGACCGACCCCACTCGCACGGCGACTCCTCGGCACCGACGTGGTGTTGTGGCGTGGCATGAGCGGACGGCTCGCGGCCTTCGAGAACCGCTGCGCTCATCGGGCATTTCCGCTGTCGCACAGCGTCATCGACGGCGATCAGCTGGTCTGCGGCTATCACGGCTGCACCTATGATGCCGATGGCAATTGCGTACACATCCCGTCCCAGCAACACGTCCCGACCGGGATGGGCGTGCGGGTGTTCCCGGTCCAGGAGGACTCACCTTTCATCTGGATCTGGATGGGATCTCCCGGCGCCGCAGCGGTCACCCAGCCGCCGAGAGTGCCGTGGATCCGGGAGCCGGGTTGGGAGACGTTTCACACCGCGTGGAACGTCGCCGCCAACTACATGATGGTTCATGAGCACTATCTCGACTTCAGCTACGCACCGATCCTGCACGCCGCCGACATCCCCGAGTCGATCCGGAGCATGCCGGCGTTCAGCGAGGTCGAGGTGTCCGAGATGACGGTGTCCTACACCCGCGTCCTGCCCGACGCCCTCCCGACCGATTGGGAGGCCGAGGCCGGCGGACTCGACCGCACCATCGCCTACCGGCGCCGCGAAATGGGCACGTTCGCCTCACCGGCTCTGCACCTGCACCAGTGGGACCTGCGGACCCCACACCAGGAAGTGCTCACCACCACCCGCTTGCATGCCATCACTCCGGAAACCGAGAGTTCCACGCATGTCTTCATGGCGGGTTCCCGGAACTACGCACTCGGCGATGCCGCGGCCACCGATCGGCTCCGGTCGTTTTTGGACGGGGTCGCCCGCCGCGACATCGCTGTGCTGGAAATGGCCTCGGCGCACTCCGGGTACGACCGGTGGCAGACCGGGACTGAGTTCCAGGCCGACGTGGCCGCATTGCACGCCCGTCGGATCGTGGGGGTCATGCTCGCGAATGAGGCGGGCTCAGCCAAACGGCGCCGGGTCACAACCGCTCGCTAGGCGCGCCCGCATGAGGATTCTCCCCCTTAGGTAGTACTCCGTAGGGGGTATTAATTGGCCTGACCATATTAACAATTGATATTTTCGCGCCATCGCGTCACGCTATGGGTGACCATCATCACAAGTGCACCGAACAGGCAGAACGCCCTCGAACCGGGAGAGGAATCGGATGACGTTGATCGACTACCGCCAGCTGTACATCGGAGGCCAGTGGGTCGACCCGAAGAGCAGCGACATCCTCGGTGTTTTCTCCCCCACCACCGAGGCGCAGATCGGTTCGGTGCCACGCGGTAGCGAGGCCGATATCGACGCTGCTGTCGCCGCGGCCCGGGCCGCGTTCGACGACCCGAACGGCTGGTCCACCTGGAGCCCCGCCCAGCGCGGCGAGGCCTTGGAGAAATTCGCCGCCGAGCTGGAGGCCCGCGGCGAGGAGACCGCCCGCCGGGTGTCCATGCAGAACGGTATGCCGATCTGGCTCGCCCAGCAGTTCGAGGCCGGCTTCCCCCCATTGCTGCTGCGCTACTACAGCGGAATCATGAACAGCCGGCCCGTCGAGGAGGCCCGGCCCGGCATGCTGGGCGGCACCTCGCTGGTCTCGCGTGAGCCGGTGGGAGTCGTCGCCGCGATCACTCCCTGGAACGTTCCGCAGGGCATCAGCTTCCTCAAGATCGCCCCGGCACTGGCCGCCGGCTGCACCATGGTGCTCAAGCCTGCCGAGGAGACCGTGCTCGATGCGTTCCTGATGGCTGAGGCCGCAGTGGCCGCTGGATTGCCCCCCGGCGTTCTGAATGTCGTGCCCGCCGGCCGCGAGGTCGGCGCCTACCTGGTCGGCCACCCCGGCATCGACAAGGTGTCGTTCACCGGATCGACCGCCGCCGGCCGTTCCATCGCCGAGACCTGCGGCCGGCTGCTGCGGCCGGTGACACTGGAGTTGGGCGGCAAGTCCGCGGCCATCGTGCTCGATGACGCCGACCTCAACGCCGGAATCGAGTCCTTCTTCGGCGTCACCCTGCTCAACAACGGGCAGATCTGCTGGCTGAACACCCGGGTGCTCGCGCCGCGCTCGCGTTACAACGACGTGGTCGACACCATCACCGGCCTGGCCGGCAGTCTCACGATCGGCGATCCGCTCGATCCGGAGACCAAGATCGGTCCGCTGGTCTCCAGCAAGCAGCGCGAGCGCGTCGAGGGTTACATCGCTCGAGGCAAGAGCGAGGGCCGGCTGACCACGGGCGGCGGCCGCCCCAAGGACCTGGACCACGGCTGGTTCGTCGAACCGACGGTGTTCGCGGATATGACCAACGATGCCAAGTTGTCCTGCGAGGAGATCTTCGGCCCGGTCCTCTCGGTGATCCCCTATGACAGCGAAGCCGACGCCATCGCAATGGCCAACGACAGCAATTACGGCCTCGGCGGAACGGTGTGGTCTTCCGATATCGAACGAGCCACCAATGTGGCGCGTAAGGTCCGGTCCGGAACCGTCGGCGTCAACCACTACGTCAACGATCCGGTCGCCCCGTTCGGGGGGATCAAGGACAGCGGCATCGGACGGGAACTGGGCCCGGAGGGACTCGACGCCTTCCAGGTCTTCAAGACCATCTACCTGCCGCCGGCGTAGTGGAGAGGATGTCAGAGATGACCGAACGCCCCGACGAGTGCGTTGAGCGCGCACGCGAAATCGTGAGCGCCACAGCGCGATTGCTGGACACGCACAATCAGTTCCCCCTGCCGGATCTGGAGGCGAGCGATGCCGCTCTGGCGGCGGTCCGTTCCGCCCTCGCCGAGCGTCTGGAGTCCGGGGAGCCCGATCTGCCGGCCGCTCGTGCTGCCGCTCTGATGCTGGACTCGGTCGCGGCTCAGGCTAGCGTCAAGGACGCGATGCTCGAGCGTCGCGCCGATGTGGCCGCGGATGCCGGATCGCAGCAGCAGCGCGGGGGACTGGATGGCACCACCGCACACGAACACCCACCGGAACGAGATCTCGCCGCGTCGGCCGTCGTCGAGCGTGACACGGGCCCGGTCGAACGTCGACGACGACGCTGCGCTGCGCTCGAGGCGGTCGACCCGGCAACCGACGGCGATGCGTGCGCCGGCTCGCATC
>CAYFMA010000100.1:4116-4564 GCA_964344085.1 uncultured Mycobacterium sp. | reverse complement strand
GTTCTCCAAGATCGAACACGGCACGTGGCTGGCGCGTTCAGGGTTCGCCGTTGACGACCCCGACTGGGGCGGAGCGCTCGTCGAGGTCGGCCGGGCCAACCCGAAACTCCTCAACGGTCCGCTCCTCGAAAGCGAGATGGTTCGCCGCGGCGCACCGATGGTGATCCGCGATGCGCAATCCAATCCACGCGTGCATACCGAATTCATCCGCTTCACCGGCACGAAGAGCTATGTCGCGGCTCCGATCCTCGCCTGGGGCGAAGCGATAGCGATGATCCATGCCGACCGCGATAACGAGTATGCGGTCGACGAATTCGACCGCTGTGCGCTCGGCATGTACGCCGAAGGCCTGGGATTGGCGATCGAGCGGGCCCAGCTCATGGAACGGCTGCAGGCGGTGCGTCGCGCGACGAGCGACTACCTCGCCGGAGTCCACGCGATCGCCGAC
>CAYFMA010000100.1:2131-4106 GCA_964344085.1 uncultured Mycobacterium sp. | reverse complement strand
GAATGGGACGTGCTGCGAAACCTGGCGTCCGGCAAGACCAACGCCCAGATCGCGACCGGGCTCTTCGTCACCGAGGGGACCGTCAAGTCCCACGTGAAGCACATCCTGCGCAAGCTCGGCGCCACCAACCGCACCGAAGCGGTAGCGCGCTACCACCGGATGAGTTCTTCGTCCGGCGCGAACGCAAGCTGACGCGGGCACAAATCAAAGAAGGCCGACCAGTGATGGTCGGCCTTCTTTGATTTCGGATCGCTAGTAGCGGATGACGCCGCGGATGTTGCGGCCCTGAAGCATGTCGTCGTAACCCTTGTTGATCTCGTCGAGGGTGTACTCCCGGGTGATCAGTTCGTCGAGCTCGCCAAGCCGATACATCTCCAGGTAGCGCGGGATGTCATGGCGCGGGTTGGACGAGCCGAACAGGGAGCCGTGGACGGACTTCTCGTACAGCGTCATCTCGAACAGCGAACCACCGATAGTCGTGTCGGTGGGATGCCCGATGGCAGTCACGATCACTTTGCCGCGCCGGCCGACGAGGCTCAAAGCCTCGGCGACGTAACCACTTTCGGCGACATCAGTGGTGATGACACATGCATCCGCCATCACGCCGCGGGTGAGGTCGGTGATCATCGCCTGCGCGGTGGGAACATCGGGCGCGGTGTGGGTGGCGCCGAAGATCTTGGCCTGATCGCGCTTGTACTCGACCGGGTCGATGGCCACGATATGACGTGCGCCGGCGATCTTGGCGCCCTGCACTGCATTGGCGCCGATGCCGCCGACACCCATGATGACGACAGCATCACCGGGACGGACACCCGCAGTCTTGGTCATGCTGCCCACGCCGGTGGGCACGCTGCAGCCGATCACTGCAGCCTTCTCCAGTGGCGTGTCGGGATCGACCTTGACCACTGAGGCCATCGGCACGACGGTGTACTCCGAGAACGTGCCGAGCAGGCACATCTGACCGAGGTCCTTGCCCTTGGCGTGGAAGCGGTAGGTGCCGTCGAGTTGGGGCCCCTGGATGATCTGGGCACCGAGATCGCACAAGTTGGTCATACCGCGCGCGCAGTGCGAACACTTACCGCAGGCCGGGAGGAAGCTCAGCACGACCGAGTCGCCGACCGCGACATCGGTGACGCCGGGGCCTACTTCGGCGATCACGCCGGCACCCTCATGACCGCCGACATAGGGCAGCGGAACCGGAATGTCACCGGTGACCAGGTGATAGTCGGAGTGGCACATGCCGCTGGCGGTCAGCTTGAGCAGCACCTCACCCTCTTTGGGCGGATCCAGCTCGACCTCGCAGACGTCCCACTTTCCGCCGAGTTCCCACAGGACCGCAGCTTTGGTCTTCACAGGTGCACCTTTCACTCAGACTGTTCGGTAAATCCTGACCCCGACGCTAATGATGGCGCATCTTCCAGAAGGGTGAAATAGCCGAACTGCGGCCTACTCCCTCCCACTCCTTTGACAGGCCGAGCTCGTTTAGAAGTAGCGCGGGAAGCGGCTCCAGTCCGGATCGCGCTTCTCCAGGAAGGCATCCCGGCCCTCGACGGCCTCATCGGTCATGTAAGCCAGCCGGGTGGCCTCGCTGGCGAAGATCTGCTGACCGACCAGACCGTCGTCGAGAAGGTTGAACGCGAACTTCAGCATCCGCTGGGCCTGAGGCGACTTGCCGTTGATCTTCTGTGCCCATTCCAGACCCACCGTCTCAAGATCGGCATGGTCCACGACACGGTTCACCGCGCCCATCTCGTGCATCTGCTCGGCGGTGTAGGGATCGCCGAGAAAGAAGATCTCCCGGGCGAACTTCTGGCCCACCTGCTTGGCCAGGTAGGCGCTGCCGTAGCCGCCGTCGAAGCTGCCGACGTCGGCGTCGGTCTGTTTGAAGCGGGCGTGTTCCCGACTGGCGAGGGTTAGGTCGCAGGTCACGTGCAGGCTGTGGCCGCCGCCGGCCGCCCAGCCGTTGACCAGGCAG
>CAYFMA010000100.1:0-2121 GCA_964344085.1 uncultured Mycobacterium sp. | reverse complement strand
GGGCATGAATCGGATGAGCCGCTGCACCTCCATGATGTGCAGCCGGCCGGCCCGGGCGGTGTCGACGGTGTCGGCGGTCTCGCCCCCGGCGTACTGATAGCCGCTGCGGCCCCGGATGCGCTGATCGCCACCCGAGCAGAACGCCCATCCCCCGTCCTTGGGTGAGGGTCCGTTACCGGTGAGCAGTACCACTCCGATCTCCGGCCACATCCGCGCGTGGTCCAGGGCACGATAGAGCTCGTCGACCGAATGCGGACGGAACGCGTTGCGGACCTCCGGCCGGTCGAACGCAACCCGTACGGTCGGCTGCCCCACTCCATCGATCACGTGCCGGTGATAGGTGATGTCGGTCAGGTCCTCAAAGCCGGCCACCGGCTGCCAGAGCGACGGGGTGAATGGGTTCTCGTTCATGGGGGCAATGTAGTTGTGAGCGATGCAGTCCCCGTTCGGGGTATGGATTTAGCCCCTACGGCGATGGCAGACGGCGGACCATTTCCATAGCGTCATGTCCATGTGGAAGTCGGTCGAACTCTTTCTGCGCGATGGGCTGTCGCGGGAAGAAGTCCGGGCGATGATCCATGAGCACATCGTCTATGTGGCAGCAGAGGCCGGCGAATTCGTCCGGCGGATCCGGATCGGCCGCAGCGTCCGCCATCCCGACGGCTGGCGGAAGTGGGACGCCGCCTACCTACCCGGACCCCCGGGTCTGTTCCGCGGCTGACCTCCCGTCATCTGCTACCTCTTTCGGTGCGAAAGTCCTCCCTTTGGGGACTGCCGGGAGGCCCTGGGCGGTGATGTAGTTAAAAGCGACGGATCGGGGAATCCGAATGCTGTACAGCGAGGAGGCGACGATGGCAGTCGCGGGCAGGATTGTCTTCAACCGTACGACATGTGCCGGCATCGGGTTATGCGAGATGCGCGCCCCGGACTATTTCGAGATCGCCGACGACGGCGACGGCCGGATGACGCCGCTCACTCTGACTGTGGACGCCGAACACCGTCTCGAAGTGGAAGAGGCAGCGGCGAGCTGTCCCACCGCGTCGATCACCATCGTCGATCTGTAGACGACCGGCCGTGGTGGCACCGCACAGCATGGCGGAGACGGCTGGAGCCGACTCCCCCACTGTGGCACCCGTCTCCCGGACCAGCGCGACGAAGGAAGCGTTGGCCCGCCTCCGGGGCATCTCCACCAACAACGAACTAGCCGACCGCATCCCGGTCGAGCTGTGCCAGGCCGGTTTCGGCCGCGTCCTGTTCTCACTCATCCAGCAGAACACCTGGATGGTCCGTTCTGCCCACACAACAGGCGACGAGGCTCTGATGGCAGCCCTGCTGGAAGCCGGACGGGCGAATCCCCGCCGGTTGTGCCGGCCCCTGCCCGAAAGTGCGATGGTCCGGACCAAGTCGCCCATTCTCGTCGAACGTCCGCAGACCGATCCGCGGGTGAACAGCCCGCTGGTCGCCGTCGTCAAGCCCAACGTGTACGTCGCCGCGCCGGTGTACGTGTGGCAGACGCCGGTTGCTCTGCTTCATGCCGACGCTCCGGACGGTGAGGCCGGGGACGTCGGCGCCGAGGATCGCGATGTCCTGGGGGTGTTCGCCGAGGGTCTCGGGGCGATCATGGAACGCAATATCGTGCTCGAGCGAATACAGGCGATGCGTACCGGCGCCGATGAGCACCGCAAGCTCATCGAGTCGTTATCCGATTTCGTCGGGGCCCAGTTCTCCGACACGGAGAATGCGCCACCGCCAGTCCAACTCGTCAAGGACGACAAGGCCGACCCGCTGACTCGCCGGGAACTTCAAGTTCTCAATCTGCTGGCCGCCGGCAAGACCAATGCCCAGATCGCCGGGCGCCTCTTCATCTCCGAGGGAACGGTCAAGTCCCACCTGCGGCACATCATGGAGAAACTCGGAGCCACCAACAGGACCGACGCCGTCGCCCGATTCCGGCAGGGCGCGAACCTCTCCCAATAACCCCAGGTCGCGCGGCGGGTCTCCCCCCTCTGGCGCAGAAACTTGACCCTATTTGTCGATGTGGCGGCGGTCACAGTCTCAATAGCCTCAAACCGATCACCGCTGGGTGACGCACGCCCATCAGAGCCGAGAGTTGAGGAACAT
>CAYFMA010000099.1:8795-10493 GCA_964344085.1 uncultured Mycobacterium sp. | reverse complement strand
GCGCCGGGTCGATTGATCGGTTCACTCCGTTGGCCGATGCCCTGATTCAATACGTCAACACCAGTCGGCTCAACGCCGATTTTTCCGCGACGACCCTGTTGACACCGATCAACTACAACGCTGACATCTTCGCCGCGACACCCGCACTGATCACGGCCAACTACGGGTTCGAGGGATACATCGGCGTTCCGGGACTCGACGGGACGACTGCCCAGTACCGGGCGCTCGCCGCGCAGTTCAACATCGCCTGGGACGAGATCGACCCGGCATTGGATGCTTCGCCACGGGCGTACTACTCCGCGGTCTCAACCACCAATGCTGCGTCGATCTACGGCGTCAACCTCTATCTGGCGGACACCATCCCACTGGTGTTCACCAACCCGATCCTGCCCAACACCATGGGCCCCTCCGATTTCCGGGTGACGCTCAGCGATGGATCGACCGTCACACCTCAAGCGGCTTCGTTCCTGCCGAACCTGGAATTCAACGAACGTCAGTGCGTTGTGCTGGATGGGGAATTCGGTAATCGGATTCAGCCGGGCCAGCCCGGAGCCCTGTATCCGGTATCGGTGACGGTCGTCGCCGACAGCACTCCGATGCAGATGCTGACCAACACCGGACTCGTCTCCGCGGTGGGATTGACCCAGTCCAGTTCCAACCCTTACGTGTCGGGTAGCGGACCCAGACTGGTGGCAGCCAAGCTGAATTTCTTCAGTGGACTTGGTGAGGGCGGTCCGATCGGCGTCGGCTTCTCCTCCGAGGACAACAGCGGCTCAGATCTCTACGGAAGCCAGGCGCAGTACCGGCTGCGGCTCTACACCAGTGCCGGGTTCTCCCCGGACGGCATCGCCAGCCTGCTGCCCAGTGAGTTCTCGCGCTATTTCACCCTGCAGGGCACGGCTGGTGACGGTTCGACGGTCGACATCACCGAGACCGGGATCCCTTATCGGATCGGCAATTTCGGGACCGTCACCGTCGTCGGCCTGGCTGACCTGACCACGGCGGGTACGACTGAGAACGCCGCCTATGTGGAGGACCACGACAACTACTACGACGTGATCCTCTCCGGTGACCGGGCGGCGATCGCGCGTCTGAGCACCGTGAGCTGGCCGTCCTCCGGCAGCTACTCGCCGGTGTACAACCCCGGCGGGCCCGGCAACGATCCGAACGCACCCGGTGCTGCGCCCGGTCCGTTCACGGTGCCCAGCACCGACGGCAGCGTCGCGATCACCAACGATCTCAGTGGCACCCAGGTCGCCACCTACGTCCAGGTCGACCAGCCTGTCCAAACCGACCCGATCACCGGGCAACCGATCGGCACGCTCGTGGGACTGGCGATCGAAGACATCGTGACCGGGAAGCAGATCAATCTCTACGTCGATCCGCGCGGGAACCGCTTCTACGCCAGTTTCACCCCGGAAGCGCCGCAATAGTGGACTCGAGCTCGCAACGCGGACATACCCGGCGCACGTAAGAGTTCGTGTTGACGCCGTCAACAACCCCGATGTTCTCCCAGGTGTTTTCGCGTGCTCTGAGGTACTCCCACGTCATTATGACCAGCATTTTCCCAGTTCAGGGCGGTTTTTAGAGCGGGTTCGATTCCCGGCAGCTGCACCGACAGACAGGTCAGGCCGAGAGGTCTGGCCTGTTTTGTTTCCGAAGCTCAGCACTGCGCGGGGCGGTGGCAGTAGCACTGCG
>CAYFMA010000099.1:0-8695 GCA_964344085.1 uncultured Mycobacterium sp. | reverse complement strand
GCGAAAAGCATCACGTTGTCTCCAGGGCTGCCGCCCACCGCTACCTCAGCGATGACGCGGTGTCCTGACGCGCGGCCACTTCGTTGGTTTGACTCCCGGCAGCGCCACCGCCCACTAAGGGCATTACCGCGAGGCCGCTGCGCGGCGAACGGGCTTTGCAGCGGTCGCAGCCGGCGCAGTCGGCCTATTGCGATCCGCTTCGGCGCTCGGCGTAGCAGGAGTTGCGACCCGCAAAGCGCGCGCAGGAGTCGGGGGCACGTAGGGTGTCGGCTTCCACGGAGTGGGTATCGAGGACTGTAGTGGATTGAAGTAGTTGCCCTGAATGGTGAAGGGCGGCGGCTCCGGTGCCGGGACGCCGGTGGCTAGCGCCTCGGCGACCGCGTCCCGCAAGTCGGTCAGGTTCTGCCGGATACTGGGCGCTTCGACGTATTGCTGAAACTGCTGAACCGATTTCTGGATGAACCCGCCTTCGCCGATTGTCTGATTGATCAGGGCGTCGGGAATGGTTGGGTTCTCCCTGGCGAATCGGTCATTGCCCCAGGTTCCCAACAGTGAATGAGTCAAGTAGTTCAACCCGGCAAGAGGGCCGAACTGTTGGGCCGTGCTGAAGGTTCTCGCGATGTTGTCGAACACCGCATTGGTGATGACGGTGACGTCGTCGGCGAGTGCCCTGATCGCCTTGGGCACCCATTCGGCGACCGCGGTGACCACTGCCGCCGCTCGGGCGGCCACACCGCCTAACTCGTAGAGGCCGAGGTTGAGAACCTGGTAGGCGGCGTACTGGATGGGGTTGAGAACGGCGAACTGTGCGGTCGTCAGCGCGCCGTAGATGTTCCCGGTCAACAGTTGGCTGGCGAAGACGCCGATGTTCTGCGGCAGTGCGAGAGCCGCCCAGTTCAACGCGCGTACTGCTCCGGGGAGCACACCGGCTACTGGGTCGTAGTCGGCCAGCAGGTAATTGCCGACCTGGTTGAGGTAGTCCGGGGCGTTGAGAGCGTACTGGGTGGTGATGGGGAATCCGGTCGCCAGGAAATGAGGGAAGATCCCGTAATAGTCGACCGCCGGCGCCGGCACCGGCGCCGGCACGGGCACCGGCACTTCGGTAATCGAGAAGAGGTAGAGGTTGGCTTTCTGCAGGGTGTTCATCACTTCACCGAGCGGGTCGAAATCGTAGGGATACGCGGCCAGTGCGATATCGGGTATCGCCGAAGCCTTGATCGCCGGCAGGCTCGGGGCGGACATGGTCACCACACTCGCAGTGACCGCGCTCGCGGCGGTCATCGCAAATGTTCCGCTCAGTAGCCGCGACCCGGATGAAGCCGGCATACGTTTTCTCCCTGAAACTTTGACAGTGCAACATGATGAGACCGGCCTCCATGGTCGTGGCTCAACACCCGAACTGATAGTTACCTCGGGGTTCAACTTGGATGCAGTACCCGCGCGCCCTAATCGAAGCGCTGACTCACGAGTGTCCACGTGTTGCGGTCGCCGTGACGGTCGTAGTAGAGCCCGTCCAGGACTGCCGAGGCCAACGCCAATCCGCGACCGCTCTGGGCAAGCGGGTCGGTCGTGCCCACCGCCGCGAGGTCGACAGCGGCTGGTTCGCCTTCATCGGTGAACACCACCCTGACGCGATGCGGAAAAGCCTCGACATTCATTCGCACAGGAACCGACCGTCTGGCGCCGGCGTGCTGAAGGATGTTGGCGGCGATTTCGGCGACGCCCGTCGCCACGGTCATCCGGATGGAGGCGGGCACGTTCTGGTGCTCAGTCCAAAAGTGCTGAAGCGCCCCGTGGACTTCATCGAGCAGTTCCGGTCCGGTGACCGTGTCGAGCATTCGGTGTTCAGTCATTCAGGGGCTGCATCAGATGTGGTCGTCGAACGTCTCCGCCGATTCCACGGTGCGGAGCACGCGGTCGACGTTCGTCAGTGCGAGGACCAGCTTCGCCTGCTCACCCGGCGACATGATCTTGAGGTCACCGTCGTTGTCGCGGGCTGCCTCGTAACCGGCGACGAGGGCACCCAGCCCGGACGAGTCGATCAATTCGACGGCAGACAGGTCGACCACCACGCGGGTGTGTCCTGCTTCGGCCAGGCCGATCAGTTGCGTGCGCAAAACAGGCGCTACGGATAAATCGACGCGGCCACGAGGGGTCACGACGACGACTCCGTTGCCAGCGGTCCGAATCGGGGACTGATCGACTGCTCGTGCTTTGCCCTTCATTGACGGTCCCCTTTGCTGGTCTCGGGTGGTCAGCGTGGCAAGCGTAACCGCGTATGTCTTGTAGGACAGCGTGTCACCATAATTCCGACGCATCGTCTGTTTCGCTGTACGACATCCCCCTGCGATCCGTACTTCCCGTCGGTACGGTAAGCCTCGACTGGAGCAATGCGGGGGTTCGCGGTGGCTTATCGAGCTTTTCGGGGCGAGGTCCCGGAGTTCTCCGGGCCCTCGATTCGGCGTGCGGCGATAGTCGGCGCGGTCCTCGTTTTTCTCTACGCAATGCTCGTCCTGAACCGGTGGCCGAATGCCGCGTTCGTCGGCACTTTGACTGACATCACATTTCCGGTGGCGAGTTTGATCTACGTCCCACTGGCGGCGCTGAACGTGGTGTCGGCTCGGGGCCGTTTGCGCGCCGCATGGCTGGCGTTGACGACCGGCTTCGCCTTCTGGGGGGTGGCGGAGTGGTTGTGGACCTACTACGAACACATCGACGGTGCGGTGCCGTACCCGTCGTGGGCTGATCTGTTCTATATGCTGTACGTCCCTGCTGTCGCGGTAGCTCTGCTGCTGTTCCCCAGTACCGCCACCTGGCGGTACCGAAGCCGCGTGGTCATCGACGGCATCATCGTGACGACTTCGCTCTTCCTGATCTCGTGGCTCACTGTCATGGGTCCCATCTGGCAGGGGGGATCCGGCAATCGTTTGGAGTTCGCGCTGTCGCTGGCTTATCCAGCCGGCGACGTGCTGCTTCTGGCGCTGGGCATCATGGTCCTGGTGCGGGCGCCTGCCGAGTTGCGTCTCACCCTGGGCCTGTTGGTCGCGGCCCTCGCCTTCTCCGCACTGGGCAACGGGGTGTGGTCCTACTTCAACGAGCCTGAGGCGTACCGGGTCGGGGGGTTGGATGACGTCTTCTACTTCGCGAACATCGTTCTTGCCGTTCTGGCATTGATCACAGGTCGTCGAGTCCACGACTTTGGCGCTTCTGGGCAGGACGAGTCGCCGTCCCGGCTTTCCCTTTGGCTGCCGTTGCTGCCCGTCGCTGTTGCGGCGGCGTTCGTCGCCGTCGACGGCGACAAGGCACTTGCCGAACCGGCTGTCGTGACCGGAGGTTTGCTCCTGATCGGTGCCAGTCTGGCTCGCCAACTCATCCAAGGCGACGATCTCGTGAGTCGTGAACGCGGAAATCGCATTCTGGCCGAGCGGCTGAACGACGAGCTCGACAACGCCGCTCACTACGTCGCGTCGATCCTTCCCGACCAACTGCATGGACCGGTTTCGGCGACGTCGCTCTATCTGCCCGCCCGATCCGTAGGCGGCGATTCCTTCGGCTACGCATGGATTGATGACGACCATTTCACCGTCTACGTGATTGATGTCTCGGGCCACGGAGTGAAGCCCGCTCTGCTGTCGGTCTCGATTCACAATCTGCTGAGATCCGGGAGTCTGCCGGTGGAAATGCTCCTGGCGCCGGATCGGTTGTTCGCCGAACTGAACAGACGCTTCAGCATGAAGAAGCAGGACGGGCATTACTTCACCATGTGGTACGGCGTGTACGCGAGGTCAACGGGGATATTGCGGTACGCGAACGCCGGTCACCCGCCACCGTTGATCCTGACGGGCGATGGGCACATCACCGCTGACGTTCTTCCGCAGGGAAGAGGAATGCCGGTGGGAATGCTCGCCGACAGTGAGTTCGTAACGGACAGCCACCCCATCACTCGGGGATCCCAGATCCTGCTCTACAGCGACGGCGTGATGGGTGAGCCTCCGCGGCTGGCTGACTTCGCGGCACGCTGCGCCATGTTGGCCACGCAATCGGGGGATTGGCTGGAGTCCCTTGTGCCGATGCTGCCGACTGCAGCTGACGGCCACTACGCCGATGACTGTTCACTGGTCCTGCTGTCGTTTACCGGAGAGACGGCCATGCTCAGCGGCCCAGAGGCATTTTCGCGTGCTGCCGCGCCAAGTAGACGCTGACAGCCTCGGCCCGCGAGCCGACCTCCATCTTGCTCAGGAGGCGATGCACGTGATTTTTGACGGTCTGCAGTGTCAGCGAGAGCCGTGATGCGATCTGCTGATTGGTCATGCCCTTCGTGAGCAGATCCAAGATCTCCAGTTCCCGGGACGTGAGCCGATCGATGGTGGCATCGGGATTGATGTTCTGAGAAAAGGAATACACGCGCCGCAGCAGTACGGCTGAAACCTCTTTGGAACACATCGTCCGGCCGAGTGCCACGGTCCGGAGCGTTTCCAGCATCGTGTCGAAGGACTCCGTGTTGAGCAGCAGTCCCGCGACGCCGGCTTCTGCGGTCGAGACGACCTCCGCCTCGCGCTCAAGCGACAGGTCGAACACCACCACTGCGGATGATCGTGCGAGACGACGGCTCACCTTGATCAGAGAGGATGCTTCCCGCAGGCCGCTCTTGATCATGACGACGGTGGGCCGGTCACTGTCAGCGACCGCCAATAGCGACGACAGATCCCACGCTTCGTCGGATTCGATGCCGTGTGCCTTGAGTTGGGCGGCAAGACACTCGCGTTGGGGCCGCCCGTCGTCGACGACGACCACCCGATGCCCAAAGCCCGATGATGCAGTGATGGCCAGACTTTAAACCGACCGGCCGGCCGGTGCGGCGGTTGGGTGCGAGGTACTGAACCCAAATTGAACCCTCAGGTTCCTTGGCATATCTGCATGGGGACGAGAACGTTGGGCCGTCGGTGCAAAGCGAACGGCGAAGAAGCTGCCACAAGGGGTGTTTATGTCCGACCAGAAAATCGCGCGAACCGGCGGGGCTGTGCTGGCCTTGGGTCTGATTCTTGCTGGTCCGCAGGCCGCGGGGGTGGCCACCGCCGACACCGGTGAGGATACGGCCTCGGCGTCGGCCGCGGTCGACTCGAACCCCGCGGCGCAGCCGGGACCCGCGAGCCGCGGGGGAGGCCGATCGGCCGCCACGCCTGGCGGTACCACGGCCCGATCGGTGCGTGGTCCGCGCGCCGCCGCAGCCGGTAACTCGCCTCGCGCTGCGGCGACGGTGGCGGCGCCCGCGCGTCGTGGCTCCTCTGCCGGCGTCGGTCGCGTGGCCGCGCCTTTCGCGGCATCGCCGTCGACTCCCGAGCAAGGTGCCGCCTCGGCAAGCGTGGCGGTGCCGTCGCCTGCGGCCGGGTCTGCCGCCCCGTCGACTCTGAATGTTCCGGACTGGGCTGCGGGAGTGACACTTCCCGCGCTTCAGGTACCGACAGCCAGTTCGACGGCAGCCGCCTCGAGCATGCCGGTGCTGACCGCTCTGACGAACGCGATCAACGGCGTGTTCGACTCGCTGGCCAACCTGCTGTCCAACTTCCCGGCCGGCCCGATCAACGATTTCCTCTCCGGGGCTTTGCTGCTGACGCGGCGTGCGCTCTCGCTGATCGAGCCGGTCCCCTCGAGTGCCCCGGTGGCCACGTCGGTGTGGCTGCCCAACGCCGGCACCTACGGAACCGGCGCCGAGATGAATTTCGTTGTCAACTTCGATCAGCCCGTCGTCGTCGCCGATGCCGATGTGGCCCTGCCCGTCGAGATCAACTACGTCCTGTCCAACGCGACGTACGTCAGCGGCTCGGGGACAGGCAGCTTGCTGTTCAGCCTGAGCGTCCCCGCCGACGAACTGGCCCCCAGCGGCATCGACCTGGGAACGGTGAGCACGGAGACCGGGATCCGGGTGTTCGACTTCGGCAACCGCATCGTCGCCAAATCGAATCAGGCAGTGGCCAGCAGTGCCATCCCGACGGTCAACACCAGTCGGGTTGCGGTCGACTCGATGGGACCGCAGATCACCGGCCGCAGCGACCTTCAGGTCAGCGGTAGCAACGTGACCCTGACCGTGACCTTCGACCGCCCCGTGATCGTGACCGGAACCCCGACCGTGCCGGTCGTCGTCAATGGCGCGGACACCGAACTCAATTACGTGAGCGGTAACCGCACCAACACCCTCACCTTCCGCTTCAACAACCCCTCGGGTTCCTCGATCAGTTCGGCGGACTTCGGCGACTACGTCGGAGACGTGATCTACCTGTCTTCGACCGCCGGCATCAGCGATCGGACCGGCAGTCAGATCTACACCCTCGAGGGCAATATCAACACACCGCTGATCGAGAACGGCAACCACGTCGTGGTCATCGGCCAGCATTTCGAAAGCCTGGGCACGGTCAGCGCGAGCCAACTCAACGCTATCCTTGCCGGAGAGGAAGAGTTTTACGCCGGCGTGGCCGGCGGCACCTACGGCCCGCCCCTGTATTTTCCCCCCAGTAGCGCGACACCGGCGCAATGGCCTTTCAACGCCGACTACGTATTCCCCGCACCCACGGACGCTGTCGACGCCGTTGACCTCTTCCGGGTGGCATACCGCAGCTCGATTCCCGAGGAAGGCCGCTACACCACGGCGTACGGCATCGCGGCGCTTCCGGTCACCGATGATGGACAAGGTAACTACACTCCGGTCACCGGCCCCATCAACGTCATCGAGTGGCAGCAGCCGACAGTGTTCAACCTGTTGTATTCGGCTCCCTCCCAGGCATTCTCGTGCGGAGAGACTCCGCCGTCGTGCCTCGATCAGCAGGCGGAGAACGACTTCCCGCGGTTCGACATCGCTCAGTTCAGTGGACAGGGCTACGCGGTGTTCATGGCGGATCCGTTCGGACTGGGCAATTCCCCCAACCATTACGCCTACCAACTCGTCGATAGCGCCGCACAGTGGAGCACCGACATGCTCACCGCAGGTCAGGCACTCCTGGCCGCGCGGGATCTCCAGCAGAGCGACCTATTCCTCGCCGGCTGGTCGGCGGGCGGCAACGAGACCGCGGCTTACCTGCAGAGTCTTCAGAGCCAGGGGCAGACGGTATCCGGAGCGATGATGGCTTCCGCGCCGTTGGACCTCGCCCTGACCGTGCAGAACGGCATTTTCCATCCGCGTACCTGGACTGTGGAGCACACCGGAGACGCCGTCTGGCTCAATGCCGCATTGGGTTTCACGGCCTTCTCCCAGGGCGGCTTCATGGGGCAGCCGGGCAACGCACTCGACCTCCTTGGCAAGTACTACGACGTAGCGCGACGCATCTATACCCAGCAATACGTCGCAGTCGATTTCGGTAAGGAAATTCCGGGTATTGATTCATCGTTCGGTATAACGGTGTCTTACCTCGACGTCGACGGCAACACGCAAACCGAATTCATGCCCTACGACCTGAGGGAACTCATCGTCCCGAAGTACTCGTCGAGCGAATTGGCCTACTACGCGAGTCCCTACGCACAACTGATGCGCGTCAACACAACCGGCGACGTCCTCTTTACAAGCCCGACCATGTTCAACTATGGCGCCCAGGACGAGGTGATGCCGGTCTGGCAGGGCCGGCGGATTTACGACCTGCAGGTGGACTTCGGCAATCAGGACATCCAGTTCAACGTCGTCGGCGCGGCCACCCACCGCGGGACCTACCTGCAGGCGATGGCGAATGCGCTGGCGTGGTTCAACGCGATCGCCGGGATCATCATCGAATCGCCGTCTGCGAACTGACCGAATTGTTCTGAGAGAAGGTTGCGATGGCCAGTCTCAACAGCAACGCCGTGCGGGTGGGGGCAGCGGTGTTCGCCCTGGGGTTGTCGCTGGCGGGTCCGCAGGCCCTCGGAGTGGCTGCGGCTGATGCGGGCGACGCCGGTGACGCAGGCGCGTCGACGGCGACGGCCGAAGCCCAGCCAGATGCGACACCGACGGGCAGCACCGGTCGGCAGTCCCGTTCGGGTCAGCCCGCCCGGCGGGCCGTCGGACGACAATCGCGCGGTGCGGCCGCGGTGCGGCCGGCGAAGGTCCCTTCCGCCACCGTGATTCCGTCCTTAGCGTCAGACCTTCGGGCCGCAGCCGTCGCGGCGACTCCCGGTGCCGCGGCAACTGCTGTCCCCACGCCACAGACTCAGCTTCCCGTCCGTTCTTCCCTACTGCGTGCGGCAGCGGTGGCCGATCCATCAGGTGTGGCCGTCGCGTCCATCGTGAGGCCGGCGGTCGTCACGCCGTCTACGTTGGTGCTCACGGCCTTCCGCGACACCGTCAACAATTTCGAGACGACCCTCTTCAACACTCTTCAGAACAATCTTGTCAATCTGCCGGCAGGCGATGTCAGCGCCTTCCTGCAGGGAGCGCTGCTCATGGTGCGGCAGAAGTTCTTCAATCAGGCTCCGCAAGTCACCCAGGCGTCGTCCTATACCTCTGCCGATGGACTCGTCAAAGGACGGATCGGAGCGATTGATCTCGAGGGCGACGCGCTGACCTACAGTGTCATCGCCCAGCCGAAGTTCGGGACCGTGGAAGTCGACGCCAACGGCCTCTACGTCTACACCCCGGGTGCTGACTATCAAGGCTCGGACGGTTTCATCGTGGGGGTCGCATCCACCGCGCCGGCGCTCAATCTGCTGACTCCGTTCGCCGACAACACCTCGCGAT
>CAYFMA010000098.1:0-11290 GCA_964344085.1 uncultured Mycobacterium sp. | reverse complement strand
AAGGCCGGTGACAGCGTCACCACCTACGGCGAACCCTGGGACATGAAGTAGCCGACGCTACTTGGCGGACATGAAGTAGCCGAGGCTACTTGGCGGACATGAAGTAGCCGACGCTACTTCGCCGACAAACAGCCTTCAACGAACAGGCTTCCGGGCACCGGGTCGTCATCGTCCTCCGGGATCGACCGGTCATAGCGCTCCATGAGTTCCGGTGAACTCATCGCCCTGACATCCCAGCCGTGCTGTTGTAACCACTGCGCGACATCCGAACGCGGTTCGAGATACCAGAGCCTCTCGGTCTCGGGCACGTTGCGTCCGGTTGCGGTCGCCGTGTCGGCTGCCTCGCGCAGGCTCTCCCGGCGTCTGGTAAGTCGTTGCGGGTCGAAGAATTCCGGGGAGAAGGCCTCCACGGCGACCCGACTGCCGGGCACGCTGAGGTCATCGATCCGCTCGAACAGCAGGTCCTGGTCGGCGGAGCTCAGATAGGGCAGAAGGCCTTCGGCCAGCCAGACGGTGGGCCGGGATGGATCGAAACCCCTGTCGCGCAACACCTGTGGCCAGTCGCGGCGCAGGTCGACCGGAACCGCGACGTAGCGGGCTGCGGGTTGGGCTCGGTGCTCGCGGAGCACCTCTTCCTTGAATTCCAGCACCTTCGGCAGATCGATTTCGTAGACCACGGTGTCGCCGATCCACGGCAGTCGCCAGGCCCGGGTGTCCAGGCCTGCCGCCAGGATCACCACCTGATCCAGACCATTGACCCCGGCGGCGTTGAAGAAGTCATCGAAATATTTCGTTCTGGCGGCGATGTAGGCCGCCATCCTCCGCATGAACCCGTTATCGGCCAGAGCCTCGCCCGCGAACGAGGACTGCCACCCGGCTGCGATGGCAGCGGTGACGAAATAGCCCGCGTAGGGATCGGTGAACAGCGGACGTTGCTGCCCGGATTCAGCGGCCCGGGCCCTGGCGACACTCAGTGCCGTCGCGCCGACGCCCTCGGTGATATCCCAGCTGTCGTCATCGGATCGCATCAGCGCCCGTCGGCGAACGCTCGCAGCGAGGCCACCTGAGCCGGATCCAGCGATGGCCGTACCGTCTCGCGGGCCTTATCCACATCGGCGGCGGTCACGTCGGCGGCGTCGATCGAGCGCCGCATGGCGGTCAGGGCGGCCTCCCGCAGCAGGGCCACGCAGTCGGCGGCGCTGTAGCCGTCCAGGTCAGCGGCCAATGCCTTGAGATCGACCTCCTTGGAGAGTGGCACCGACTTGGCGGCTGTCTTGAGGATCTCGAAGCGGGCGTCGGCATCCGGCGGTTCGACGAACACCAGCCGTTCCAGCCGGCCCGGGCGCAGCAGGGCGGGATCGATCAGATCAGGCCGATTGGTGGCGCCCAGCACCACGACATCGCGCAGTGGTTCGATCCCGTCCAGTTCGGTGAGCAAAGCGGCCACCACCCGGTCGGTCACTCCGGAGTCGGTGCTCTGACCGCGCCGCGGCGCCAGCGCATCGACCTCGTCGAGGAAGACCATCGACGGCGCGGAATCCCTTGCCCGGCGGAACAACTCTCGGACCGCCTTCTCTGAGGCTCCCACCCACTTGTCCATGAGTTCGGCGCCCTTGACGGCGTGCACGCTGAGGCGACCGGAACTGGCCAGGGCCCGCACTACGAAGGTCTTGCCGCAACCGGGCGGCCCGTACAGCAGCACCCCGCGCGGCGGATCGACACCGAGGCGGGCGAAGGTGTCCGGGTGTTGCAGCGGCCAGAGCACGGCCTCGGTGAGCGCCTGTTTGGTCTCCACCATGTCGCCGACGTCATCGAGAGTCACCGAACCGACCGCTACCTCCTCGGTGTTGGATCGCGACAGCGGGCGGATGACAGTCAGCGCCCCTTTGAAATCCTCCTGACTGATCTCCGGCGGCATGCCGTCCTCGCTGGCCCGTGCCGCAGCGCGAAGAGCGGCCTCGCGGACCAGTGCGGCAAGATCGGCGCGTACGAATCCCGGTGTGCGGTCGGCGATCTCGCCGAGATTCAGATCCTTGGCCGGCACGTTCCGCAGCAAGACCTCCAGCAATGCCTTGCGAGTTGCGCCGTCGGGCAGGCTCAGCCCGAGTTCGCGGTCGCAGACATCGGGTGCCCGCAGCCGCGGATCGACCGCATCCGGCGCCTGTGAGGTCGCGATCAGAGCGACACCCGGAGCGCCAACCGCCTTCTTCAGCTCACCGAGCACCATCGTGGACACCGGCTCGGCGGGGGTCGGCAGCAGCGCGTCGATGTCCGTGACCAGTAGCACTCCGCCGCCATTCATCACATCGGCCACCGCCCGGGTGACCGCCTGCTGGCGGTCACCGGCGGCCAGCGCACCGGTGTCGGGCCCGTCGAGTTCGACGAGCCGGCGTCCGGCGCACACCGCGCGCACCAGTCGGGCCTTGCCGACGCCGGCCGGCCCGGTGATCAACACGCCGAGATTCGGTTTGGCGCCGAGCTTCTCCAGCAGTTGCGGTTCGTCGAGGGCGAGCTTGAGCCACTCGGTCAGTCGGCCGGCTTGCACATGCTGGCCCTTGAGATCGTCGATGCTGACCGGGGGTTCCTCGGGCCATTTGGTGGGCGGGCTGACCGCCGGCGTCGATCCGGTCTGCGGCATCGCGCCGGTTCCGGCGCCGTCACCCCAGGTGACGGATGAATTCGGTTGCACCGAAACCGGTCCGGCCGGATCGGTGCCGGTGACGGTCAGCAGTTCAGAAGTCCAGGTGATTCCCACCGAAGCCGCCAGCGCCGAGGTGGCCTCGGACGTGGAGGTGCCCGGACCCAGATCACGCGGCAGTAGTGACACGGTGTCCCCGACGGTGAGGACCTTGCCCAACAGCGCTTGACGCAATGTTCCCGACGTCACCGACTTGGTGGCCAGCGCCGAGCCGCTCAACGTCACCGATCGGGCGCCGTAGACGGTCACCGGTGCCACGATCACGGTCGAGTCCTCCCGCAGCCCCGCATTGGACAGCGTGACGTCGTCGAGAAGCGCAGTCCCGGTTGGCGTGCCGGCCGGGGCCACTCCGACGACAGCGGCGGTGCTGCGAGAGCCCATGAGTGACACCGCGTCCCACTCCCGGATGCCGAGCGCAGCGATCGCCTCCGGATGCAGTCGGATCACACCGCGGCGGGAATCCAGTGCGGCTGTGTTGAGCCGCGCGGTCAGCGTGAGGCTCGAGGCCGGTCCCGGTGGGCCGGACATCAGATCGGTCATACGTCGGTCTCCTGGCTAGCCCCCGGTTTACGAAGGCCCAGCCGGGCAGTCGACCGGCGTGGGTGTTGAGCGCGCCGGATCGCCCGGCGCGCCGCACGCCGTTGTCTCGGCTTGTCGTTCCACATCTCCGGACGCGCAGCGACCCAGCGCTGGCTGTAGACCGTGAACGGGATGATGAGCAGATAGCCGACGACGATCAGCAGGTAAAGGATGTAGGGGAAGAGCAGCAGGCCGGCGGCGGCCGCCGCGACCAGGATCAGCAGCAGTGGTGCGGCGTTGGGCGGCACCGAGATCCCCTTCAAGGCCAGGGTGGGCACTCGGCTCACCAGCAGTGCGGCGTTCGCCGCCAGCCAGGCGCAGAGGAACCAAGGTGAGGTCCACCATCCCTGGCCGAACTGAAGCATCGCCGCCATGGGTGCGAGAGCGCCGACCGCGCCGCATGGCGCGGGCATGCCGGTGAAGTACTGGCGGGTGTAGGCGGGCTTGGTGTCATCGTCGAGCAGGGCGTTGAACCGGGCCAGGCGCAGCACGATGCACACGGCGTAGAGGAGGACGAAAATCCAGCCGATCGGCGAGGTCTGCAACAAGGTCACATAGACCACCAGGGCCGGTGCCACACCGAAGTTCACCGCGTCGGCGAGGGAGTCGATCTCGGCGCCCATACGGGACTGGGCGTCGAGGGCACGCGCGATTCCGCCGTCGATCCCGTCGAGTACGGCCGCGGCACCGATGAGCGCGAGTGCGATATGCGGTCGGCCGTCAAGGGCGAATTTGATCGAGGTGAGGCCGGCACAGATCGCCAGAACTGTGGTGGCACTGGGCAGAATACGAAGTCCACGACGGGATTTCAGGTTCGGACGGGTCACGGCAACCGGGCCATCACGGTCTCGCCGGCCAGCGTCCGCTGACCGAGTTCGATGAGGATCTCCGAACCGGCCGGCAGGTAAGTGTCCAACCGTGAGCCGAACCGGATCAACCCGTAGGTGTCACCGATGCTCACCGTGTCACCCGCCTGCACATCGCAGACGATGCGGCGCGCGAGGAGTCCGGCGATCTGTACCACCACCACGTCCAGCCCTTCCGGTGTGCGGATCAGCACACTGTTGCGCTCATTGTCCTCACTGGCGGCCGCAAGGTCGGCGGAATGGAAACTGCCCGGCCGATGGATGACCGTGACGACCTGCCCGCCGACCGGCGTGCGCTGGACATGGGCGTCGAGCAGTGACAGGAAGATGCTGATCCGTGGCACCGGATCGGAGCCCAGACCCAGTTCGGCCGGTGGTGGCGCCGTCTCGATCAGGCAGACCTGACCGTCGGCCGGGGCCACCACAACTCCGGCCCTGGTGGGTGGGGTGCGCGGCGGATGCCGGAAGAATCCGGCATTGGCAGCGGCGGCCAGCAGTCCGGCTCGGCGCAACCATCGGCGCCGTCGGCCGAGCCCGGCCACGGCCAGCCCTGCCGAGATGAAGGGGAGTCCGGCAGGGTGAACGGGCGGAATCGAGGATCGCACCAGGGCTGCCAGCCGTTGCGGGCCGGACTGCGTGGGGAGGTCGGGGCGTCTGGCCACCCGCGCGATTCTAGGACAAGTCCCACACGGCGACCCGGTCGCCGGCGGCCAGTTCGGTGACTTCCTCAGGAACCTCCAGTAGGCAGTTCGCCGAAGCCAGGAACCGCAGGTGATGGGAGGCCGGCGGCCCGTAGCTGCTGACGGTGCCCGCCGCGGGGTCGAAGACGCCCCGACGGAACTGCCGCTTGCCGCGGGGAGAGGTGAGGTCCTCGGTGAGCTCGGCGATACGTCGGGCCCGGTTCTTCTCCGGCAGTCCCATCGCCGCGCGCAACGCTGGACGAACGAAGACCTCGAAGGACACCAGGGCGCTGACCGGGTTGCCGGGCAGGGTGATGATGGGGACGCCCCCGACGACGCCGGCGCCCTGCGGCATGCCCGGCTGCATGGCGACTTTGGTGAATTCGACCCCGCCGCCATTGTCCCCGTCCGCGCCGAAGGCGTCTTTGACGACTTCATAAGCCCCGGCGCTGACTCCGCCGGACGTCAGGATGAGGTCGGCCTGGCCGGCCCGGTCGGCGAGCACGCGGCGAAACGCGGTGACGTCATCGGCCGCCGTAGCGGTGCCCACCACTTCGCCGCCGGCCTCGCGGACTGCGGCGGCCACCATGACGGCGTTGGACTCGTAGATCTGGCCGGGCTGCAGCGGGGATCCCGCGGCCACTAATTCCGAACCGGTCGAGATCACAAGGACCCGTTGGCGCGGCACCACGGTCAGTTCCGCGAGTCCGAGTGCGGCTGCCAGTCCCAGAACGGCCGGGGTGACCACCTGCCCGGCGCGCAGGACGGTCGCTCCGGTGGCCACGTCCTCACCGGCCTTGCGGATGTGCTGGCCGGCCTGGGCCGCTGTCCGGATCTGCACCGTGCCGCCGGGTTTGCCGGCGTCGGTCTGCTCCACGGGAACGATCGCATCCGCTCCGGCCGGTACCGGCGCACCGGTCATGATCCGGTGTGCGCTACCCGGTGCCAGAACCAGTGGATCGGTTCGGCCGGCCGGAATGTCCTCGGGGACAGGAAGTTCCACCGGTTCGTCGGCGCTCGCGGCCGCAACGTCGGCGGCGCGTACCGCATAGCCGTCCATCGCCGAGTTGTCGAAGACCGGAAGCGGCAACGGGGCCAGGACATCGACGGCCAGAGCCAGTCCCAGCGCGTCGGCGAGTCCGGTGACGACGGATCCGCGTATCCGGATCAGATCAGCGACGACGCGCTGGTGCTCCTCGACTGTGCGCATCAGACGGGGAAGGTGACGCCGGTCAACTCCTCGGACACCGTCCAGAGCCGCTCCTGAATCGCCACATCGCGGGACTGCTGGCTGGAGGTGGCCAGGACCGGGTAGCCGCGCATCTCGCGGAATCCGTCGGGACCCCAGTACTGACCGCCTTTGACCGTCGGATCGGTGGCGGCCCGCAGTGTGGGCAGCGCGCCCAGTTCGGCGGTGTTGAGCAGTTTTCCGAACAGCCACTTGACGCCTGGCAGTTCGTAGCCGGGGATGTGCCGGCTCAGTTCGGTGGCTGCCACGCCGGGATGTGCGGCGACCGCGATGGTCTTGGCTCCCGCTGCCGCAAGGCGGCGCTGCAGGTCGTAGGCGAACATCAGGTTCGCCAGCTTGGACTGGCCGTAGGAGGCCACCCGGTCATAGTTGCGTTTTTCCCACTGCAGATCGTCGAAGTCGATCTTGGCCCTGATGTTGTGGGCGATGCTCGCGACCACCACGACCCGTGAATTATCCACCGGTAGAAGGTTTTTCAGCAGCAGCCCGGTCAGTGCGAAGTGGCCGAGATGGTTGGTCCCGAACTGCAGCTCGAACCCGTCGGAGGTGGTCGACTTCGGCGGGTACATCACGCCGGCATTGTTGATCAGCAGATCGATCCGCGGATGCGCGGCGACGAGTTCGGCCGCAGCCTCGCGCACCGACGCCAGCGAGCCGAGGTCGAGCTTCTGAACGGTGATCTCCGCGCCGGGGGTGAGCTGGCGGATGCGGGCCGCCGCGCTCTCACCCTTGGCGGTGTCGCGCACCGCCATCACGACCCGGGCGCCGCGGGCGGCCAGCACCCGGGCGGTGTCGTATCCCAGTCCGGTGTTGGAGCCGGTGACGATCGCCAGCCGGCCGCTCTGATCCGGAACGTCTTTCTCAGTCCATGCCATGCCTAGAACATACGTACCTAGGGATTGCGCCAGGTTCGCAGGTTGTCGATGCGCTCCTGCAACTGCTCGCTGTTGGCCGCGGCCACCGGGGGACCGCCGCAGATGCGACGCAGTTCGTTGTGAATCCAGCCGTGCGGTTTACCGGTGCGGTGGTGCATCGCCGACACCAGGGTGTTGAGTTCGCGACGCAGTTCGCTGCGCTGTGCGTGCGTGGTGCGGGGAGGGGCCGTGTCGCCGGCGGCTGACCGCAATGCCAGCTGCTCGTCCTGACGGCGTCGCAGCAGATCGCGCATCTGATCGGGGTGCAACAGGCCGGGGATGCCGAGGTAGTCCTCCTCCTCGGCGCTGCCCGCCGGGGTGGCGGTGCCGAACGAGGCCCCGTCGAAGATGACCTGGTCGAGTTCGGCATCGGCGCCGAGGGACTCGAACCCGTTCTCCATCTCGCCCGGTTCGCTCTGGCGGCGCTCGAGGGGCATGTCATCGCCGAGTGATTCCCGGTGCGGGCGGCCAAGGACGTGGTTGCGCTGCTCCTCCAGTTCGCTGGCCAGTTGCAGCAGTTGAGGGACCGACGGCAGGAAGATGCTGGCGGTCTCGCCGGGGCGCCGGGACCGGACGAAGCGCCCGACCGCCTGGGCGAAGAACAGCGGAGTGGAGGCACTGGTGGCGTAGACGCCGACTGCCAGGCGCGGGACGTCGACGCCTTCGGACACCATCCGGACCGCCACCAGCCATCGGCTCTGGCCCGTGGCGAATGCGCTGATCCGGTCGGAGGATCCCGGGTCGTCGGAGAGCACCAGCGTCGGCTTCTCGCCGGTGATGGCGTGCAGCAGTTTGGCGTAGGCGCGGGCGGCGGTCTGATCGGAGGCGATCACCATGCCCCCGGCGTCAGGGATACCGCCCTCGCGCAACTGGCTCAGCCGGCGGTCGGCGGCCCGGACCACGGCCGGCATCCACTCTCCGTCCGGGTCCAGCGCGGTCCGCCAGGCGCGGGCGGTCTGCTCGACGGTCAGCGGCTCGCCCAACCGGGCGGCGTGCTCCTCGCCGGCGCTGTCCCGCCAGCGCGCCTCCCCGGAATAGGCCATGAAGACCACCGGGCGCACAACGCCGTCGGCCAGGGCGTCGGAGTAGCCGTAGGTGTGGTCGGCCTCCGAGCGCATGAGGCCCTGACCGTCGGGGGTGTAAGTGATGAACGGGATGGCCGCGTCATCGCTGCGGAACGGTGTGCCGGTCAGCGCGAGGCGGCGGGTGGCGTCGCCGAACGCCTCCTTGATTCCGTCGCCCCAACTCTTGGCGTCACCGCCGTGATGGATCTCGTCGAAGATGACCAGAGTCCGCCGGTTCTCGGTGCGTACCCGGTGCCGGGTCGGGTGGCTGGCCACCTGGGCATAGGTCACGACGACGCCGTGGAAGTCGTCGGAGATCTGGGCGCGGGAGTTGGAGAACTTCGGATCCAATGCGATGCCGGCCGCGTCGGCGGCGGCCGCCCACTGGATCTTGAGGTGCTCGGTGGGCACCACCACGGCGACCTTCTCGACGGTCCCGTCGGCGAGGAGTTCACCGGCGATCTTCAGAGCGAAGGTGGTCTTGCCTGCTCCGGGGGTGGCCACCAGCAGAAAATCGCGTGGCCGGGCGCTCAGGTAGCGGACCAACGCCCGCCGCTGCCAGCCCCGCAAAGCCCGGGTGCTGGGCGCCTCGACTGCCCGCACCCTGGGGACTCCCTCCTGATCGGAACGGACTCTAGCCCAACCGGATACGCGTGGCCGCGCTAGACACTCGCGGTGATTCCGGTGTGCCGGATGAGGTGGTCGAACGCGCTCAACGAGGCGGTCGCGCCGGCGCCGAGGGCGATGACGATCTGCTTGAACGGGGTGGTCGTGCAGTCGCCGGCGGCGAAGACCCCGGGGGCCGACGTCCGTCCTGCGGCGTCGATGACGATCTCACCGCGCTCGCTCAGTTCGACCGCTCCCTTGAGCCAGTCGGTGTTGGGCAGCAGTCCTATCTGGACGAAGACGCCCTCGAGTTCCACTTCGTGCGACGCGCCGGTCTCCCGGTCGTCGTAGCGCAGGGCGGTGACACGGTCCCCGTCGCCGGCCACCTCGGTGGTGGCCGCGCCGAGGATGACGTCGACGTTGGACAGCTTGTACAGCGCACGTTGCAGCACATCGTCGGCACGCAACCGGTCGTCGAACTCGAGCAGCGTCACATGTCCGACGACGCCGGCCAGGTCGATGGCCGCCTCCACGCCGGAGTTGCCGCCGCCGATGACGGCCACCCGCTTGCCCTTGAACAGCGGGCCGTCGCAATGCGGGCAGAAGGTCACTCCCTTGTTCCGGTATTCCTGTTCACCGGGAACATTCATCAGCCGCCAGCGGGCCCCGGTGGACAGCACCACGGTGCGCGCCTGCACGAGGGCCCCGTTGGCGAAGCGGATTCCGGTCAGTCTGCCCGGCTGCTCGGCGGGCAGAAGTTCGACGGCCTCGGATGCCGCCATGATGTCGACCTCGTACTCGCGCACATGCGCTTCCAATGCGGCGGCCAGCTTCGGGCCCTCGGTGTGGGGGACCGAGATGAAGTTCTCGATGGCCATGGTGTCGAGCAGTTGCCCGCCGAAACGGCCCGCGGCCAGACCGGTGCGGATGCCCTTGCGTGCGGCGTAGATCGCGGCGGTCGCCCCGGCCGGCCCGGCGCCGACCACCAGCACGTCGAACGGTTGCTTGGCCGCCATCCTGTCTGCCTCGCGCGCAGCCGCACCGGTGTCCAGCTTGGCAAGGATCTGCTCGATACCCATCCGGCCGGAGTCGAACACCTCGCCGTTGAGATAGACCGTCGGCACCGCGAGGATCTTCCGGTCGGAGATCTCGTCCTGGTACAGCGCGCCGTCGATCGCCGTCGCGACGATCCGGGGGTTGATCACGCTCATCGTGTTGATCGCCTGGACGACGTCCGGGCAGTTCTGGCAGGACAGCGACATGTAGGTCTCGAACCGGTAGTCGCCGTCCAGTGCGGCGATCGCCGCCACCACCTCATCGGACACCTTCACCGGATGTCCACCGACCTGCAGCAGGGCCAACACATAGGAGCTCAGTTCGTGGCCCATCGGGATGGCGGCGAACTGAACCCTGACGTCGGTACCGGTGCGCTCGATACGGAACGACGGACGACGGGGATCGTCGTCGGCACGGCGGTAGGACACCTTGTCCGACAGCGCCGCGGTCTCGCTGAGGAAGGTCGCCAGCTCTGCCGATTTCGGGCTGTCGTCCAGCGAGGCCACCAGCTCGATCGGCTTGGTGACCTTCTCCAGGAGCGTCGTGAGTTGTGCGGTGGTGGCGGCGTCGAGCACTTAGATCTTGCCGACGAGATCGATCGACGGGGCGAGGGTCTCCTCGCCCTCTTCCCACTTGGCCGGGCAGACCTCGCCCGGGTGGCTGCGCACGTATTGGGCGGCCTTCACCTTGCGGAGCAGTTCGGCGGCGTTGCGGCCGACGCCCTCGGGAGTGATCTCCAGGTACTGGATGATGCCGTCCGGGTCGACCAGGAAGGTGCCGCGGTCGGCCAGGCCCTGGCCCTCGCGCATGTTGTCGAAGTTCGTGGTGATGGTGCCCGACGGGTCGCCGACCATGAAGTAGCGGATCTTGCCGATGGTGTCCGAGGCCTTGTGCCACGCGGCGTGCACATGGTGGGTGTCGGTGGAGACCGCGTAGATCTCGACGCCCAGCTTGGAGAACTCGTCGTAGAGATCGGCCATATCGCCCAGTTCGGTCGGGCACACGAAGGTGAAGTCCGCCGGGTAGAAGAAGAAGATCGACCACTTGCCGCGCACGTCGTCAGACGACACGTCGACGTACTTGCCGTTGTGGAACGCCGTGGCAGAGAACGGCTTGATCTCGGTGTTCAGGATGGACATGCGGGTTCTCCATTCGCAACTTCGTATATTCGCCGATGCTTAAGTTATGGCGGGCCGGTGCCGGCCTCCAAATCGGTTCCGCCCTGCGTGACGGTTATCACCCGGGGGATTTTCGCGCCTGGTGAACGCCCCGCCCCGATCTTGCACTCGGGGTGGGAGAGTGCTAAAAAAGACGTTGGCACTCACGATCGGTGAGTGCTAGGTCGGGACGGTGAGACCGAAGCCCAACACAGCTGACGTCGTCCGTCGCGGGCACTGCGTCCGGCCGAAGACGTGTAACCCCCAACCGGAGGAATCACTTCGCAATGTCCAAGATTATTGCGTACGACGAAGAGGCTCGCCGCGGCCTGGAGCGGGGCCTGAACAGCCTCGCCGACGCGGTCAAGGTCACCCTCGGCCCCAAGGGCCGCAATGTGGTTCTCGAGAAGAAGTGGGGCGC
>CAYFMA010000097.1:0-11757 GCA_964344085.1 uncultured Mycobacterium sp. | reverse complement strand
CGGGGACGGTGACGTTCGCCGCCGGCCAGACCACCAAGCAGATCACCGTCACGGTGACGGGAGATGCGGCGCTGGAGTCCGATGAGACCTTCACCGTGGCGTTGTCGGCGCCGTCGGGCGCTACCCTCGGGACGGCGACGTCGACGGTGACGATCACCAATGACGATCTCGCTCCCCCGGTGGTGTCGATCAGCCCGGTGAGTGTGTCGGTGGCCGAGGGCAATGCGGGGAGCAAGACCGTGACGCTTACGGTCGGTCTGTCGCAGGCCTACAACTCGGCCGTATCGGTGAAATATGCGACGGCGAACGGTTCGGCGACGGCCGGTCAGGATTACACGGCGGCGTCGGGGACGGTGACGTTCGCCGCCGGCCAGACCACCAAGCAGATCGCCATCACCGTCCTCGGTGATAGCGCCGTGGAATCCGATGAGACGTTCACGGTGACGTTGTCGGCACCCACTGGGGCCACCCTCGCAACGGCGAAGACGGCCACCGTGACGATCGCCAATGACGACAGAGCGCCGGCGGCCGCGGCAATCCTCGCGATAGCGGACCGGCGACCGGATGTGCCATCGGAGCCCGCCACCGAGGTCTCGGCTGTCTCGATGCTGCGTAAGAAAGCCGCGGCCTAGACTTCCAGCGGGATTTCACTACCGGTGGGCTCTCCCGGTAACCTGCGCTGGCACGGGCGTGTAGCTCTGCCCGTGGCACGGGCGTGTAGCTCAGTGGTAGAGCTCTGGTTTTACACACCAGCGGTCGGGGGTTCGAAACCCTCCGCGCCCACCAGATCAGCGGCTGTTTCCGGGGTCTTCTGCCCACATTTTGCCCGTCAGCTACACCACCAAGGCCGGTCACTACGGGGCCGGGATGTACACCCGACTCACCGTCGTGTGAGTGTTATCGGTTACGACCCGTGGCCGCTGCAGCTTTGGTTGCGTGCACGGAGTTCTTGGCTGACGCTGCGGAGCGTGCGGTCGGCGCGGAATGTGCTGCGTGCCGCGTCCCCGAGGATGCTGCAACCCCGGCTTGACTAACGGCGGGTGCACCCTGCTGGGTTGCTGCCGTGTCTGCCGTCGGCGCGGCTGCAGCTGCGGCTGCCCGGCGCACACTCGATGCTGGCCGGGTTGACGGCGCCTTGACGGCGGCGAAAGGCCAGGGAAGCCATCCGGTGATCCAGTTGATGACGTTCTGGACGACGTTGGCGGCCCAGTTGATCACGTTGGGTACGAAGCCACCGAAATAATTGATTTCGGCCTGGATGAACCCGGTGGCGGTATCGGCCATTCCGGAGACCCAGTTCGCGGCCGAGTTGAATGCGTTGGCGATGTAGTTGCCCGGATACCCCGACACCGGCCAGAACTGTCCCTGGATGATCGGGGTCACGAGGTTGCTGACGAAGGTGGCCGTCACGTCAACAGCCTGCGCGCCGTAGGTGTAGAGGATGTCGAACTGATCGGCAATCGGGTTGAATGCGGTCAACGCAATGGCCTCGGCGTTCACGCTGAGCACCGGCAGGCCGGCTCGCTCTGCGGCCACACTTGCCGGCGCGGCGACGAAGGCCGCACTCACGGCAACGACCCCACTGACGGTCAACGCAACAGCGGAACGGGCGACAGCGGTCATGGCAACTCCTGCGGTATCGGGAACGTGGCGGTCGGACAATAGCACTGCAGAGAGTCGTATTACCTGCTGTTTCGGCATTCGGCACCGACACCGGGAAGGTGGTACGGATCGGTATCGGGATGACGGCGTTGGCGCCGGTGCTGAACCAGGATGCGTACGAGGGGTGCCTCGCCGCGCTTAAATGAGCGGAGAACCCCACGACGGTCGGCCACTGCTACTTCCGTGAGTGTGTGAACCGCGTTTACCTGAAATCGCGACGCAGTGATTCCCCATCCTCTGCACCGTTGCGGTCGTTGTCGATGGGGTGAGTGATCCCGTGATGCTTCTTTGCCAGTGGTGTACCAGCACCGTGCGGCACGGTGGCCCAGAACGCGGTAGCGACTGTTATCGCTCCCAGCGCTAGTGCTGCGGTTTTTCGCGGGAAGGATTTTTCCATGCCTTCAGGGTCGTCGCCCTTGCCGATATTGCACTGTGAAGCGGCTGGGAATCATCCCTCAGCCGGGGCGTCGGAGCTGCGATAGTCCACATCGAGAGGGCTGTCAGCAAGTATGTAGTTCCTGGCCCTGAACCAGATGTGTGGCGCAAGGTGCGTGGAACGGCAGAAACGAAGGCGAGTCGGCTATGGATCTGGACACCCGTGTGTTCTATGCGGTCAATGATTTCGCACGGAATACCCCTTGGCTGCACTCCGCCGTCTTGGACTACGCCACGTATGGAACGGTGTTGTTTGCAGGATTGATGCTCATCGGATGGTGGATGGCCCGTTCCCGGGCGGATGCGAGCGCAATGGTGGCGGCGGTGTGGGTTCCACTCGGCGTCTTAGCTGCGCTCGCTATCAACCAGCCGATCGCCGACGCGGTGGGAGCGGTACGGCCGTGCAATGCACTGCACGACATCGTGGTCTTGCACTGCAACACCGACGCGGGTTTACCCAGCGACCACGCCGTGATGGCCGGTGCCGCCACCGCCGGACTGTGGCTGGTCAGCCGGCGCCTCGGCGTGCTGGCGGCAGTGGCGGCATTGGTGATGGGTTTCGCACGGGTCTATGTCGCGGCGCACTATCCCCAGGACGTACTCGCCGGATTCGCGCTCGGCGCAGTCGTGAGCCTTGGCGGGTATGCCGTGGCGCGACCGGTATTGAATGGGGTCGTCGGTGCGGTGGCCCGCAGTCCGCTGCGCGCACTCGTCACTACCGATTCATGAATCTCAGATAGAACGCACCGAAGACCAAGACGATCCCGGCGTTGACCATCAGGCGCGGCCAGAAATGGTGGCGGAACAAGAGGGCATCCACACCGACGACGACCGCCGCCATCGCCAACCCGTAGACCACGAGCAAAGCCTGCTTGGTCACAGCATGGCCCTGCAGTCGCCCCGTGCCCACCCGGTCGCATCTGTCCGTTCTGGTATCCGCGACGCCAACTGTATCCAGGCCCAGCCCGTCCCGGGACGGGGTTCTGCCGCCGATCTCAATTCGTCTTGGTGATGGGTGGCAGGTACTTACCAAGGGCGGCGGGGTCTTTGGCGTCACCTTCGGGCAGGTAAATGCGGTAGTTCAGCCGGAATAGGCCACTGGCCGGGGATGGCAGCCAGTTGGATGCGTGCTCGGTGGGTTCTTGATTCTGGATGTAGATGTCCAGTGAGCCATCCGGATTCATGGCCAGTCCCGGGGTGCGGTCCCCGATCGAGAATCGATTGACCGGGTTCTTGACGAGCTGAAAATCGGTGCCGTACATCGTGATCGACCAGAATCCGCCGGGGAGCGTCGGCGGGATTTGATCGGCGTTGAAGTGCAGCCGGTAGGTATGCGAGCCGTCAAGCAGTTGGCCGTCGCCGTCCTCATAGGTGCTGAAGTACTCGGCCTCGTCGCGGTCGTGAACGAACAGGCCTTCCAACGCACCGGCGGCACGGTCGAAGTAGTCCACCCCGTAGTCACCTGGGCGCAGATTGTTCCACCGGGTGGGATACGGGGTGCCGCGGTACTTCACCTTCCACTTCATGATCGCCGGGCCGTCGACCGCCGCCCGGGCCAGGCCCCGCCGCGTCGGCTCACTCAACGCACCGATGTCCATGGGCGCACCCACGATGATCCCGCCGCGCCGTAACAGTTCCACGGCTGCTTCGTTGCCCGGCGGGGGTGGGTTGTCGATCAACAGGTCAGCCAGAGTCTGGAACCAGGCGAGCTCACCCTCGTAGTGCGGTAGCGGTCCCGGAGGGGGCATGGCCGCCTGGCCATGGCGAGCCGGGTCGGCCCAGTTCGACAGCGAGGTGATCTCGAACCGTTCCTGTTCGGCGTTGACTTTGGCGAGATCGGCCGGGTCACCGGGGATAACACCGATCCGCACGGCCAACATCACGGTGTTGGTGGGAACTCTGTGCTCGATGACACCCTCCGGCAATGCGCCGTTCCAATTCGGGCCGACGAAGGCGTGGTTGCCGCCCTTGCCTCCGGTGGCTCGGGTACCGAGGTAGAACAGGTTGTTCGTGTAGGCGTCAGCGACCTCCACCGACCAATACCGATCAGGGATGTCCGGCACGGTCAGGATCATCGGTTCATCGCGCAGTTCCAACAGCGCACCGCTGTAGACGGTGTCGTTGTTGGGCGTGTAGGGCATCACGTCGTCGGCGGTGGCGAGGTTCTTCATGTGCCCCACCTGATTGATCGGCGCGGCCGGTGCGAACTTCTTGGCCTTCTCCAACGCCGCGGGGTCCAATCGCAACGCGCGCTCACGCTCGAGGATCGTCAGCGGCAGCCCGAAGACGTAATTCTGGATGCCGACCGAATAAGCCCACTGCTCTTCGGCTTGGGCGTCCGTTGTGCGGGTATCGGGGGTTTCTGCCGGCGCGCTCATCGACCCACCTCCGTGTGCCCGGTCGCCGCCCTCGGGAGCGCCGCATGCGGCCAAAACGCCCGTCGTCACGACGCCGGCCCCCAGGAGTCGCAGCAATGTTCCGCCGAATCTGACCGTAGCCGATGACGCGACGCGACTGGTCCTCACCTGCGCATCCTCGCATCACCCAGTCAGGAGAATGGGCTGAAAGTTCGATCTGCCGCCGGGGATTTCCGGTGGAGCCCGTGATGCGGCTTCGGCACGCGGTGAGTGACCGACCGTTAACTCGGGGAGTGATCGGCCTCGACCGTCGCAAGCACGTGGGAGATCCTGGCCCTCGGGGACTCGATTCGGAACTCGTCATGGACGACGACGACGTCGCCGTTCGTCTTCGTGAAGTTCGCGTTGACCTCCCAGGCCTGTTTGTACCTGCCCAGAAGCTCAGGGGGTAGCCGCAGTCGCCGCTTCGGCCCGGTCGGCTCGCCGGTCTGGATGTCCAGCCGATGGAGTTCGAGGGGAAAGACGCCCGGCGGGTTGTTCTGGTTGCCGACATGCTTGATCAGCCAGACGGAGTCCTCGTCGCAGGCGAAGCTGTCCGAGCACTCCCAGGGCCTGCTCCACAGGATCCGGCCGTCCGGGGACACCGCCCACACCGCGTGATTGTGCAGGGATGCGCCCCGGTAGTGCTCGGCGCAGACCTTCAGCAGCATCGCTCCGGGTAAGCCGAACACCTCACAATGGACCATCTCCAGGTCCCGGTCGCCGTGGCTGACGTCGATTGTCAACTCCCAGGACGGGGGATCGGTCGTCACCCGCAGTGCGCCCGGATCGGGCGAGGAGATCTGGATCAGCGGCGCGTCCGCGGGGTGCCAATTCGGGCTGGATTCGCTGTGGACGACCTTCACCTGACGGCGCACGAGGGGTGAGTTTAGCCGGTCCGGTATCGTGTCGGAGGGCCCCGCTAGATTTGCCAGCGTGGCAAGACGCGATTCGGACGGATGAGGGACGTGATTATGGCCGGGCCTGTTGGGGGCGAGTTTCCGCGTGGCCACGCCGCGCTGCCGGCCGGGGATATCGGACGTTTGCTGCTGCGTTGTGCCGACCGCCCCGGACTCGTCGCCGCCATCACGTCGTTCCTAGCCGAGGCCGGCGCCAACATCATCTCGCTGGACCAGCACTCCACCGAGGAGACCGGCGGCGTCTTCATGCAGCGCACCATCTTCCACCTGCCCGGCCTGACCGCCGCCCGCGACGATCTGGAGAAGGCGTTCGCCGAGCAGATCGCCGGTCCGTTCGAGATGGATTTCCGGCTGACCGAGGCCGACAAGCCCAAGCGGGTCGCCATCATGGCCTCCAAGGAGGACCACTGCCTGCTGGACCTGCTGTGGCGCGCGCGCCGTGGCGAACTCGAGATGTCGATCGCGATGGTGATCGGCAACCACCCCGACCTGGCCGATCAGGTCCGGCCGTTCGGCGTGCCGTTCATCCACATCCCGGCCACCAAGGACATCCGCGACGAGGCCGAGCAGCGTCAGCTGGATCTGCTGCGCGGCAACGTCGACCTGGTGGTGCTGGCCCGCTACATGCAGATCCTCACCCCGAGGTTCCTCGACCAAGTCGGCTGCCCGGTGATCAACATCCACCATTCATTCCTGCCGGCCTTCATCGGCGCATCGCCATACCGCCGGGCCAAGGAGCGCGGCGTCAAACTTGTCGGCGCCACAGCGCATTACGTCACCCAGGACCTCGATGAGGGCCCGATCATCGAGCAGGACGTGGTCCGCGTCGACCACCGGCACAGTATCGAGGACCTGGTCCGGCTCGGCGCCGACGTCGAACGCGCGGTGCTCTCCCGCGCGGTGCAGTGGCACTGCGAGGACCGGGTGATCCGGTTCGACAACCAGACCGTCGTCTTTTAGACGCCCATTTCGTGGGCAGCCAACCGTCGGCTCACCTCGGCGGCGAGGTCTGCGGCCGGCATCTCGCTCGGCGATATCCGGACCTCGATCGGCCGGTCCACCTCATCGACGGTGAGATAGGCCGCGGCCAGCAGCGCCTCGATCGGTGAACGCCGGTAGACCCGCGCCACCAGGATCACCGTCTCGGCCTTCGGCCGGGTCTTACCGTGCAACCAGTTGCACACCGACAGCCGTCCGATGCCGATCCGATCGGCGATCTGCGACTGGGTCTGTGCGCCGGCGATGCGACGGAGATACTCCGGCCATGTCTCGTTGGGCCGCGCTTCATTGGGCCGCGCTTCATTGGACACGGCCTCGATCACATGTTCCATCTATTTCCCCTCCCCGCCGAGAAGGATAGGCCCGGGGTCCGACAAGAGTTGGTCGCAAGTCGTGAGACGCTGCGGTGGTGATGAGCCGCAGTGGGTCGCGGGCGGCCGGTCTGGCGGTCGGCTACCTGGCGGATCTGCTGTTCGCCGATCCCCGGGCCGGACACCCGGTGGCCGGATTCGGGTGGTTTGCTTCGCGGGTCGAGGACATCACCTATCGGGACAGCCGTGCCGCCGGCCTCGCACACACCGGCCTGCTGGCCGGCGCGACGGTGCTGGCCGGGGCACTGGTGCAGCGCGCGGCCGGTCGTGGCGCGGTGCGTATCGCGGTGATCGCGGCCGGCGCCTGGGTGTCGCTGGGCGGTACGACGCTGGCCCGCACCGGTAGTGAGATGGCCGGCCTGCTGGTGGCCGGTGACATCCCCGGCGCCCGGGCGCTGTTGCCGTCGCTGTGCGGCCGGGACCCGGACTCGCTCGATGGCGGGGGACTGGCGCGGGCGGCGTGTGAGTCGGTGGCCGAGAACACCTCGGATGCGAGCGTCGCTCCGCTGCTGTGGGCTGCTATGGCCGGGCTGCCCGGTGTGCTGGGCTACCGTGCGATCAACACCCTCGATGCGATGATCGGCCACCGATCGCCTCGCTACGCCCGATTCGGTTGGGCCGCAGCACGATTGGACGATATCGCCAACTATCCGGCGGCCCGTGTCTGTGCGGTGCTGACCGCATTGTGCGCACCGCTGGTGGGTGGATCCCCGGTGGGCGCGGTGCGGGCCTGGCGACGCGATGCCGGACGGCATCCCAGCCCGAACGCAGGCGTTGCGGAGGCCGCGTTCGCCGGCGCCCTGGGGGTACGACTCGGCGGGCCCACCCAGTACCGCCACGAACTGGAGATCCGGCCGACCCTCGGTGACGGCCCGCCGCCCGAGGCGGCGGACCTGCGCCGTGCGGTGCGGTTGTCGAGGCTGGTTCAGGCCGCCACCTTGGCGGCCACGGTGGCGATCATGGCCGTCGGCCGTAGCGTTCGGCGAGTTTCTCCTCGGTCGTGAGTGGGGTGGAGGCGACCTCAGTCCCTGCCTGCTCGGTGGAACCCTGTTGGGCGGCGGCCTCGCGGCGACGGGTCCGGATCTCGGAGAAGACGAAATAACCCAGGCCGATCGGGGCCAGGATGCCGAAGGCGATCCACTGGATGCCGTAGGACAGGAACGGTCCGGCGTCGAGTTGCGGCAGGGCCAGCACGCCGAGTCCGCCCGGTTGGTCATCGACCAGTTGGAGATACGAACCGGTCAACGGCATCCGGATCACCTGCGAGATCTGCTTGGTGTCGATGGCGTAGACCTGCTCGAAACCGCCCTCGCGAAAGGGTTGCTTGTCGCCACTGGGCGCGGTTTCGGTGTCTCGGACCCGACCGGTGATCGTCAGGTCGCCGGCCGGCGGATCGGGGATGGACGGCACGCCTGACACCTGAACGGGGCGTACGTAGCCCCGGTTCACCAACACCGTCGGTCCGCCCTGCACGGCGAACGGGGTCAGCACCTCGAAGGCCGGTGCGCCGTCGATCACCCGCAACCGGGCCAGCACCGTGGCCGACGGCAGATAGTGACCCGTCGCGATGACCCGGCGCCATTGCGCATCGGGCGCAGCCGAATCCTGCTGGGGCAGAAACGCTGTCACCGGCACCGGATCGGCGGACAGTGACGCCTGGATCTGACTGTTCTCCCGCGATGTGCGGGTGTTCTTGCCCAGCTGCCAAGGCGCCAGCACCGTGAAGCACAGATAGGCAAAGGCCACCACCACCAGTGTCAGCGCAAGCCAACCCGCCCAGCGTCGCATCATCTCACCCGCCCTTCGCCGGCCAGCTGCTCATCAACCCAGGCATGCAGACCCGGCAGTGCGGCTTCGATGACGGTGAACGTCTCCTCGAAGTCGGTGTGATCCCCGTAGTACGGGTCCTCGACGTCGGGAGCGTGGGCGCCCGATCGGGGATCGAAGGAGCGCATCATCCGAAGCCGGCCGGCGTCCACACCCCAGTCGGTCAGAATCCGGAAGTGGTTGCGGCCCAATGCGATCACCAGATCGGCGGACAGATGATCATCTCCGACCTGTGCAGCCCGGTGTTCGGTGGGGTAACCGCGATCGCGCAGCACGCGCACCGCGCGCTCGTCGGCTCCCGATCCGACGTGCCAGTTGCCGGTGCCACCGCTGCTGACCCGCACAACCCCGTCGAGACCGCGCTCGGTGATCTGGTGGGCGAACATCTTCTCAGCCATCGGAGAACGGCAGATGTTGCCCGAACAGACGAACGTGACGTGCAATGGCTCATGCATCAGGCACCCGCTCGGCCGGCAGTCCCAGCGCGGCACGCAATTCCCCGATCGTGTCGACCGAGGCCGCCGGCGCGATGACGCTGTCGCCGGTGAAGTCGGCCGCGCCGTAACCCCACCGCACGACGACGGTGTCGATCCCGTGCCGTGCCGCCCCGATGACGTCGTGTTCGCGGTCTCCGACCATCACCACTCCCTGCGGCAGCGGCCGCAGTTGATCGAGGGCGTGGGCCAGCACATCGGCTTTGGCCGCCCGCCGTCCGTCGGGGCTGGCGCCGGCGATCACCTCGAAATGGCCGGCGATCCCGAAGTGCTCGAGAATCAGCCGGGCGGTCTGCTCCACCTTGGAGGTGGCCACCGCCAGTCGCACCCCGGCGGCGTGCAGATCGGCGAGCAGGTCGGCGATCCCGTCGTACAGACTGTTCATCGCCCAGCCCCGGCTCGTGTAGTCGGCCCGGTAGATCGTCAGCGCCTCGGTGACGCGCTCGCCGAGGCCGAGGCCGGCCAGGGTGTCCTGGATGGGGGGGCCCACCACCTGCGCGGCCAGATCGCCGGCCGGGGCTTCGGCGCCGACGGCTGCCAGCGCGTGCCGGAAGCTCGCCACCACACCCTCGGCGGAATCGGTCAGCGTGCCGTCGAGGTCGAAGATCACCAACCGCGGGCTGGTGTCGATGGTCCCCTGAGATACATCGGACGTCACCGGCTCATTGTCTCGCACTAGTCTTGCTCGGGTGACGGGTGTGCGACTGGCTGAGATCATCGCCGTCCTTGACGCCGCCTACCCGCCCGCTCTCGCGCACGACTGGGACTCGGTGGGTCTGGTCTGCGGAGACCCCGACGAGGTCGTCGACTCGGTCACCATCGCGGTCGACCCCACCGCCGAGGTCATCGACACCGTCGCCCGCCGCGGTCTGCTGCTGGCCCACCATCCGCTGCTGCTGCGAGGTGTGGACACCGTGGCGGCCAGCACCCCGAAGGGCGCGCTGATCCACCAGTTGATCCGCAAGGGAGCGGCGCTGTTCACCGCCCACACCAACGCCGACGCGGCCAGTCCAGGGGTTTCCGACGCGTTGGCCGAGCGATTGGGTCTGACGGTTGAATCGGTGCTCGATCCGGCTGTCGGCGCCGCGACGGACAAGTGGGTGATCTTCGTCCCTCCCGCGGCTGCCGAGGCCCTGCGCGCCGCACTGTTCGACGCGGGCGCCGGCGTGATCGGGGACTACTCACACTGCAGTTGGAGCGTCGTGGGCGACGGTCAGTTCCTGCCGCAACCGGGCGCCAACCCCACGCTGGGTGCGGTCGGAGTCGTCGAGCACGCAGCGGAGGAACGGGTCGAGGTGGTCGCCCCAGTGTCCCGCCGAGGCGCCGTGCTGGCGGCACTGCGCGCCGCCCACCCCTTCGAGGAACCGGCCTTCGACGTGTTCACCCGGGCGCCACTGCCGGCCGGTGTCGGCATCGGCCGGATCGGCACGCTGCCCCGGCCGGAACGATTCGCGGACTTCGTCACTCGGGTGGGGGCGGCGCTGCCGAGCACCACCTGGGGCGTGCGTGGCGCCGGTGATCCCGACGCACCGATCTCGCGTGTCGCGGTCAGCGGGGGCGCGGGTGACTCGCTGCTCGGTGCCGTGGCCGCGGCCGGTGTGCAGGCCTTTGTCACCTCGGATCTGCGCCACCATCCGGCCGACGAGCACCGTCGTCGCAGTGATGTCGCACTGGTCGACGTTGCGCACTGGGCCAGTGAATTCCCCTGGTGTGAGCAGGCCGCCGGACTGCTGCGGCGTAGTTTCGACGAGGCACTTGCCGTCAGTGTGTGCCCGTTGCGGACCGATCCCTGGAACATCGAGACATGCTGAAATATCGAGGAATGAAAGCCGGACATGAAAAGTGAAGTAGCGCAGCAACGTTCACTGCTGATTCTGGCCGAGGTCGACGCGGAACTGGGTCGGCTGGCACACCGCTCTGCGCATCTGCCCGAGCAGCAGCGGTATGACCAGGCGATGGCTGAACAACGCGAAGCCGCCGACCGGGTGAGTGTTCTCGGTGTCGCAGCCGAGGACGTCGACGCCGAGATCGCCAAGCTGGAGGCCGAGGTCGACGGAGTTCGCAAGCGCGAGGACCGCGATCGGGGACTGCTCGACGGCGGGTCGGTCAACGCCAAGCAACTCGAGGAGCTGCAGCATGAGTTGGGCACTCTCGAGCGCCGGCAGAGCGCCCTGGAGGACGCCCTGCTGGAGGTGATGGAGCGCCGCGAACAACTGGCCGCCGAGCAGGCAGAGGCACAGGCCCGCCTGGAAGCATGCGACGCCGAGGTCTCCGCGGCGCGTCAGGCCCGTGACGGGGCGCTGGCCGGCGTGGAGGAGAGCCGCACCGAGCGCAGCGCCCATCGTCAGGAGCTGGCCGCCGCGCTGGACGCCGAACTCGTCGCGCTGTACGAGAACCGGCGCGCCTCATCAGGTGTGGGGGCCGGCCGGCTGGAGGCCGGCCGTTGCGGCGCCTGTCGTATCGAATTGGATCGCGGCGAGATCGGCCGCATCACGGCAGCGTCCGAGGATGAGGTGCTGCACTGCCCGGAGTGCCGCGCCATCCTGGTTCGCCCGTGAGGGTTCGGCTCCTGTGAAGGTTCTGATCGAAGCCGACGGCGGTTCCCGCGGGAACCCCGGGCCGGCGGGTTTCGGCTGCGTGGTGTGGGCGGAGG
>CAYFMA010000096.1:4237-11810 GCA_964344085.1 uncultured Mycobacterium sp. | reverse complement strand
TCGGTCCGGTCATCGGCGTGCCGGTCGGCGCTCCGTAGTAGCCCGAGTTCTGAGGGCCCCAGTACTGCCCCGCATACGCGGGGTCGGCATTGGGGGGATAGCCGGCCTGGGTCGGGTCCGACCAGTCAGCCTTGTTGGGATCGCTCATGCCCACCTCACGCCATGCAGGCTACCTGCGCCGGTCCGGGTCCGGTCCCAAGGCTGCGGCGGTCATCCCCCGCAACACCTCGCGCGAGCGCCCCAATTCGCCCGCCTTGGTGCTGTGCGGGGTGGAGTTGAGCAGGCCGAAAGCGGCGTGCGCCATCACCCGGGCATCGGCTTCGGCCAGTCCAGGGTCCAGTCGGCGCAGTACCGAGACCCAGATCTCGACATAGCGGCGCTGGGCGCGGCGGACCTGCCGTTGCGCAGCTGCGGGCAGGTTCCCCAGGTCCCGGTCCTGGATCCGGATCAGATCCGGCTCGCCGAGAGCGAAATCCAGATGGAACTCGATCAGCCCGTCGAGGGCCGCTCGTGCGTCGGGCGAGTCGGCGAGGACCGACTGCGCACCGGCGAGCAACCGGGTGCTGATCCCCACCAGCAGTTCGACCAGCAGCGCCTCCTTGCCGGAGAAGTGCCGGTAGATGGCAGGTCCGCTGACCCCGGCGGCCGCGCCGATGTCCTCGAGTCGCACCGCGAGGTAGCCGCGGTCGGCCATCTGCTGTGCGGCCGCCGCCAGCAGCTGGGAACGGCGGTCCGACTTGGCCATGCTGCGAGCACTGGTCATCATCTGGACCTTTCGGTTAATCTCCACTAACCTAACATGAGTTAACCGCAATTAACCGAAAGTCGCAGCCACGATGAGTAACCGTGAGGCCCATCTGCAGCTGGTCGAAGTGTTGTGCCGCAAGCTTTCCGCAGCCGCGCTCGGCGGGCCGGAACGGGCGCGGGACCGCCATGTCGCCCGCGGCAAGCTGCTGCCGCGGGACCGGGTCGACGGTCTACTCGACCCGGGAAGCCCTTTCCTCGAGGTCGCGCCACTGGCCGCCGACGGAATGTATGACGACGAGTGCCCGGCTGCCGGCATCATCACGGGAATCGGCCGGGTCTCCGGCCGGGAGTGCATGATCGTCGCCAACGACGCCACCGTGAAGGGCGGCACCTACTACCCGGTCACGGTCAAGAAGCATCTGCGCGCACAGGAGATCGCGGCCCAGAACCGGTTGCCGTGCATTTATCTGGTCGACTCCGGTGGCGCGTTCCTGCCCCGCCAGGACGAGGTGTTCCCGGACCGGGATCACTTCGGCCGCATCTTCTACAACCAAGCCACGCTGAGCGCGGCGGGCATACCGCAAATCGCCGCCGTGCTCGGATCCTGCACCGCCGGTGGGGCTTACGTGCCGGCGATGAGCGACGAGACGATCATCGTGCGTAACCAGGGCACGATTTTCCTGGGCGGCCCGCCTTTGGTGAAGGCCGCCACGGGGGAGGTGGTCACCGCGGAGGAACTCGGCGGCGGGGATCTGCATGCCAAGACCTCGGGAGTCGTCGACCACCTCGCCCGCGACGACCGCGATGCGCTGCGGATCGTTCGGGACATCATCGCCACGCTCGGGCCCCGCACCGCGGTTCCGTGGCAGATGGCCCCCTCGGTCGATCCGATAGCCGATCAGCACGAGCTGTACGACGTCGTTCCCGTCGATCTGCGGACGCCCTACGACGTGCACGAGGTGATCACCCGCATCGTCGATGGCGGGAAGTTCGCCGAGTTCAAGGCGGACTACGGCACCACACTCGTCACCGGCTTCGCCCATATCCACGGCCACCCGGTCGGCATCATCGCCAACAATGGGGTGCTGTTCGGCGAATCCGCCGTCAAGGGAGCGCATTTCATCCAGCTGTGCGACAAGCGCATCATCCCGCTGGTCTTCCTGCAGAACATCACCGGCTTCATGGTCGGCCGTGACTACGAAGCCGGCGGCATCGCCAAACATGGCGCCAAAATGGTGACGGCTGTCGCCTGCGCGCGGGTTCCCAAACTGACCGTCGTCATCGGCGGCTCCTACGGCGCGGGCAATTACTCGATGTGCGGTCGCGCCTACTCGCCCCGCTTCCTTTGGATGTGGCCCAACGCGCGCATCTCGGTGATGGGCGGCGAACAGGCGGCCTCGGTTCTGGCTACCGTTCGCGGCGATATGACCCCCGAGGAGGAAGAAGCCTTCAAGGCCCCTATCCGGGCGCAATACGAGGACCAGGGCAACCCCTACTACTCAACGGCCAGGCTCTGGGACGACGGCGTGATCGACCCCGCCGACACCAGAACCGTTCTGGGTCTCGCTCTTTCGGCGACGGCAAACGCGCCCGTCGAACCGATCTCCTACGGCGTCTTCCGGATGTGATCATGTTCAGCCGAATCCTCATCGCCAACCGCGGCGAAATCGCCGTACGGGTCATCCGCACCCTGCGCTCCATGGGTATCGAGTCCGTCGCGGTCTACAGCGACGCCGACGCAGGCGCCCGGCACGTCGCCGAAGCGGACCTCGCCGTCCGGATCGGACCGCCGCCGGCCCGGCAGAGTTATCTCGATATCGATGCCGTTGTCGAGGCTGCCGTGCGCGCCGGCGCGCAGGCCGTTCATCCCGGCTACGGTTTCCTCTCGGAGAACTCCGATTTCGCCGCCGCACTGCATGCCGCCGGCATCGTCTTCATCGGTCCGCCCGCCGGGGCCATCCGCACCATGGGGGACAAGATCGCGGCCAAAGCCGCAGTCTCGGCATTCGGAGTACCCGTGGTACCTGGCATCGCCGAACCGGATCTGTCCGATGCCGACCTGATCGACGCCGCCGCCCATATCGGTTATCCGGTTCTGGTGAAACCCTCCGCGGGTGGTGGCGGCAAGGGCATGCGCCGCGTCGACGACCCAGCCGATCTGCCGGCGGCGCTGGCCACGTCCCGTCGGGAAGCGGGTGCGGCCTTCGGCGACGACACCCTGTTCCTGGAGCGATTCGTGCCGGCACCCCGTCATGTCGAGGTTCAGGTGCTCGCTGACTCCCACGGCACGGTGCTGCACCTGGGCGAACGAGAATGCAGCCTGCAGCGTCGCCACCAGAAGGTCATCGAGGAGGCGCCTTCACCGCTGCTCGACGCCGCGACCCGCGCCCGGATCGGCGCGGCTGCCTGCGACACCGCTCGCAGCGTCGACTACGTCGGGGCGGGCACCGTGGAGTTCATCGTCTCCGCCGACCGGCCCGACGAGTTCTTCTTCATGGAGATGAACACCCGTCTGCAGGTGGAACATCCGGTCACCGAGATGGTCACCGGATGGGACCTCGTGGAGTGGCAGGTCCGCATCGCGGCCGGGGAGAAACTGACGGCCAGCCAGGACGAGATCGTGATGCGCGGACACGCGGTCGAGGCCCGCGTCTACGCCGAAGACCCGGCGGAAGGCTTTCTGCCGACCGGTGGGCCGGTGCTCGCCGTCAGGGAACCGTTCGGCGCGGGTATTCGCACCGACTCCGGATTGTCTTCCGGGATGACGGTCGGCAGCGACTACGACCCCATGCTTGCCAAGATCATCGCGCACGGTGCCGATCGTGCGGAGGCCCTGCGCCGTCTCGACGCTGCGCTGGCACAGACCGCGGTGCTGGGTCTGCAGACCAATGTCGAGTTCCTCCGCTTCGTACTCGCCGATCAGGACGTGGTCGCCGGCCGTCTCGACACCGGTCTGCTGGAACGGCTGCGATTCGCCGGCGCCGACGACACCGACGAGGTCCTGATCGCCTCTGCGGCCTATCGGTGGTTACAGCGGTGGCCTGGCTGCGCCGGCGACCTCTGGGACTCGCCCTCAGGCTGGCGGATCGGGCAGTGGGCGCCGACCACCATCCGGTTGCGATGCCGGGACCGGGTCGAGCACGTTCACATCACCGGAGTTCCGGGACAGGCGCAGGTCTGGATCGAGGACGGCGGAAAAGCCCCCCTGGCGGCGCAACTCACCGATCACGGGATGGCGGTGACCACCGACGGTGTGCGGCGCGACTTCACCGTCGCCGACAACGACCATCAGATCTGGCTCTACGGTGACGGCAGGACCATGCTCGCCGAGGAGGTGCGGGAGGCTCCGGTGCGGGGCGGCGACGAACACAGCGGTGACGCCGAACTGACCAGCCCCATGCCCGGATCGGTGGTGGCCGTCGGGGTGGTCGACGGCGAGGCGGTCGGTGCGGGTGCTCTGGTGGTAGCCGTCGAGGCGATGAAAATGGAGCATTCCCTGCGCTCGCCGGTCGCCGGCCGGGTGGAACTGTTGGCCGCCGTGGGCGATCAGGTAACCCGCGGTCAGGTCCTTGCGCGAATCATCAACACAGAAGGCGAATCAGAATGAGCGAGTTTCTCTCCACCGGAACGCTTCCCGACGAGTACGAGCAACTCGTCAAGACCGTGCGGGACTTCGCTCGCGGTGTCGTCGCCCCGGTAGCGGCCAAACACGATGCCGAGCACACCTTCCCCTACGAGGTAGTCACCGGCATGGCCGATATGGGCCTTTTCGGTCTGCCGTTCCCCGAGGAGTTCGGCGGCATGGGCGGCGACTATTTCGCGCTCTGCCTCGCTCTGGAGGAACTCGGCAAGATCGATCAGAGCGTCGCCATCACCCTGGAAGCCGGGGTCTCGCTCGGTGCCATGCCCGTCTACCGGTTCGGCACCGAAGCGCAGAAGCAGGAATGGCTGCCGATGCTGACCAGTGGTCAGGCGCTGGGTGCCTTCGGTCTCACCGAGGCCGGCGGTGGCACCGATGCCGGTGCCACCAAGACGACCGCCCGCCTCGACGACGGGCACTGGGTGATAAACGGTTCCAAGCAGTTCATCACCAATTCCGGCACCGACATCACCAGACTGGTGACCGTCACGGCGGTCACCGGGACAGTCGGCGACCGGCGCGAGATCTCCTCGATTCTGGTTCCGGTCCCGACGCCGGGGTTCACCGCCGAACCGGCCTACGACAAGGTCGGCTGGAACGCCTCGGACACCCATCCGCTGACGTTCGACGATGTGCGCGTTCCGGAGGAGAACCTGCTCGGTGAGCGCGGCCGTGGCTACGCCAACTTCCTACGCATCCTCGACGAGGGCCGCATCGCGATTGCGGCGCTGGCCACTGGCGTGGCGCAGGGTTGTGTCGACGAGAGCGTGAAGTACGCCCATGAGCGTGCTGCGTTCGGGCAGCCGATCGGCCGTTACCAGGCGATCGAATTCAAGATCGCCAGGATGGAGGCCCGGTCGCATGCCGCTCGAACCGCCTACTACGACGCGGCGGCGCTGATGCTGGCCGGAAAGCCGTTCAAGAAGCAGGCCGCGATCGCCAAACTCGTGGCCAGTGAGGCCGCGATGGACAACGCCCGCGACGCCACCCAGATCCACGGTGGATACGGATTCATGAACGAGTACCCCGTCGCGCGGCATTACCGTGACAGCAAGATCCTCGAAATCGGTGAGGGCACAACCGAAGTGCAACTCATGCTCATCGCCCGGGAGATCGGCGTCTAAGCCTGCGGGTAGGGCCACCAACGCCGGGTGTAACCGAGTTGGCGCTCAGCGATCTGGATTGCGCGTCCCTGCGGTGTGACGTAGACAGTGGACGCCGGAAGCGTCGTTCCGAGCTGATCGAGGGAGACCACCTCTGACGACACCCCGGGCTCGAGTTGAGAGGTGCTGTCGAAATCCTGGAACCGGATGGAGATGGTGCCCTGGTTCAGGCCGCCCGTCGAGATCCAGTTCGCCACGCCGGGATCGGTTTTGGCGATGACAAAGGTATATGTGCCGTCGGGGTTGGCGATGGCCTGGCTCAGGTTCAGGCTGGTCTGCTGATCCCAGTAGTTATCGGTGATCGTCCAGTCATCGGTGATCGGCACGTTCACGTACCGCGCATTGCCGGGGGAGACGGTGACGACCAGCGCCTGATCATCGGTCAGCTGGAAGTAGCCGGCACTCTGCAACTGGGTTGACAGGAACTCTGCGTTGCGATCCGGATTGGAGAGTGTGTTGGGCGCACGCCGTTGTCCGGTCGCGGGGTCGGTGGTCGCGACACCCATGTACTTGTTCTCACCGCTGATGCCCAAGAGCAGCATGATCGCCGCCGTCTCGATGGACTGCAGCAGTCGCGGTGCAGGCAATGGAGGGATGACCGATAACAGCGATGTCAGCAGCGGGCTGCCGGTGACCAGGGGGCCGATACCCGGAAAGGCGAACCCGCCGATCTGGCTGAAAAGGCTGGGCGGCGGCCCGCTGACCTTGAGCACCGAAAGGCTCATCGGCTCCTGAGAGTTCCAGTCCGACAACGTGTTCCGGGTGGTGATCAGCGTCGTCCCGGGGACCAGTTGTAGATGATTGGTCTCGCCGGGGGCGGACGGAGCCGCGCTCGCGGTGATCGTGAAGGATCCGTCGGGGTTCAGCGTCAGGTCGCGGCCGTTGAGGTTGTCGGCGGTGGTGCCGCCCAGGCCGGTCAGCACCGAGAAGTTGGTGTCGGCCGGCAGTGAGCCGTCGAATCGTCCCGTGATCACGTATGACGAGGCGTTGTTGACCCCGATGAAGCGGTAAATCGTGTCGGGATTGTCGTACCAGATTCGGGAGCCGGGGAAATCCTGCAGATACCAACTATGCGGCGGCGCGACCTGCTGGATCACTTTCGGGTCGGGTGAGTTCAGCAGTTGCACCTCAAGGGCGGCCTGAGTGGCGTATTCGGTGACGGCCTGATCAAGCCGCGCCAGATTGGACGCGTCCGGGCCGCCCACCGCTGAGTAGTTGTTATGCGCGGCGAGCAACCAGCCGGCTTTGAGAAACAGCTTCGCCAGCTCGACGATGGGGGAGCCGGCGAGATCGGCCGCCAGTTGCTCGGCGTTGAGTTGGTCGGTGGTTCCCAGCACGCTGGTCGGCAGGGCCGGGCCCGGATTCTCCAGCACGGTCACCGTCCCGGTCGCGGTGTGACCGCGATTCGGTGCGACGAACCCGGCAAGTCCGTGCCAGTGCGGCGGGTTGTCCGGCTGGTCGTCAGCGGTGACGGTGAAGGTGTCCGTACCGCCGATTGCCGCGAAATCGGCTGTGGGGGTGTAGGTGAACGAGCCGTCCGGATCGACTGTCGCGGATCCCTTCTGAGGTGTGGCCGTGACCGTCGTGGCGAGGCCGTAGCCGTTGGCCTGATAGGGATTCAGCGCGCCGTTGATGATTCCGGTCTGACTCTGGACGTTGTGCGCCGCGTTGTAGGCGAGCCGTGGCAGTCCGGCGAAAACCGTGCTGCGGGTCTGCGCCCTCGCGGTCTTGGTGACGGTGTGCGCGGGGCGTTTGACGGGACCGTCAGCGCTGCTCGTATCGGCGGCCGCGACGGCGCAACCCCCGCCGATCATCATCCCGGCGCCCAGGAGGAACGCCAGCGCGCCGATCCTGCCGACACTGCAGGCCATGCCCGCACAGTAATTTGTCGGACCCCGGCCCACCGCCGAAACCGGAATCAGATCAGCGGCGCTTGGCGGCGGCCAGGCGCGCTTTGAAATCCGGGGACTCCACCGAGGCGGCCTGGGGTCCCAACTCGATGTCTTTGGCCGCCTCGGTGGAG
>CAYFMA010000096.1:0-4227 GCA_964344085.1 uncultured Mycobacterium sp. | reverse complement strand
CGCAGTGGCGCGCATCGAGGCCTTGGTGGCCAGCACCACCTCGCGCGGGGCGGCGGCCGGGCCGGCCGCCAGTTGCATCGCGGCGGCGACCGGGTCGTCGGAGACGTTCAGCGCCAGTCCGTGCTCCACGGCCGCGGCGGCGTCGAAGCTCATGCCGAACAGCAACGCGGCGCGCGCGACCTGCGGGCCCACCGCCCGTTGCAGCATCCAGGTGGCGCCTCCCCCCGGATGGATGCCGAGCTTCTGGAACCGGGGGTCGAACATCGCCTGCGGCCCCGCGATGCGGACGTCGGCCGCCAGCGCGAGATTCATCCCCGCGCCCACCGCAGCGCCGTTGACCGCGGCGATGGTGGGTAGCGCGCACCGGCCGACCGCCATGAATCCGGCGTAGATCCGCTCCAGCCCCTCGCGGGCGGCCACCCCGAGGGCGGATAGGTCCGCACCGGCACAGAAGGCCTTGCCCGCGCCGGTGACGACGACCGCGTGCACGCCGGTATCGGCCTCGGCGGTCCGCACCGCGTCACGCAACTGGGCCGACATCGCATCGTTGACGGCGTTGCGCCGGTCGGGATCGTTGACCGTGATCAGCGCGACGCGGTCGCGGACGTCGTAGAGAACCAGATCGCTCACGACAGGTCAGGCTAGCGGGACATCACTCCATGGGTGCGAGCAGTAGGCGCTGCACCGGTTGGCCGGCGGTGCCGGTGGATCGGGCGATGATCGCCCGCGAGTGGACGGGCATCAGAATCGTCAGGACGAGGATGGCCTCGGTGGCGGACAAATCGGCCGGCTTCACTCGGGTGAGGATCTCGCGGAGTTGGGAGGCGCGCGGAACACGGGGCGCGCCTTGGCTGACTGTTGTTCCGGTCACGCGCCGAAACGCCGGATCGAGGGCCTCGACGAGGGCGGACGCCTCGCTACCGCTGAGGTCGGCGGGGGCGATGCCGGAGAACACCCGCAACAGGTAGTCATTGATCGACGCGTGGCGTTGGTCGGCGTCTCCGGTCGCGGCCAAGAAGCCGTTCACCAGTCCCGCGAATTTTTGTTCGGCTGTTCCCGCCAAAATAACCCCCCCAGGTCTGCGACGTCCGCGAATGTCTTTCGCAGATTCCGAATGAATTTTCGCATGGAATTGGGTTTAGCGACATCGAAACGGCCCCGTGTCCGCCGATCGGCGGACACGACTACGCGACGGGCGCCTCCGCGCCGGCGAACAGTTCCCGCTCCACGGCTGCGGCGTCCAGGTTCGTCGCCGTGATCGTGTTGGTGGACTGGTCTACCAGGGCATACGGACCGTACTTGGAGTATGCAGGCGATGCCTGCTTGTACTTCACCAGCCGCAAACCCTTCCGGTAGGCGCGGTAACGCCACTGTGATTCAGAGTGCATCGACGACCCCCTTACGCGCTGACATCGCTTCGATGCCAATGGTTTTTGTTCCGACGTTTCCAATTGCGTTGCGTCGCATGACATTCACCCCGACGCCATCTCGGCGACACGCATGCCGGAGTGGCCGTTGCCGCGAAGATCGCTCAGGCCGATGATTCCGTCCTCGATGGCGCGCGCCAGCAAAGTCGATTTGGTCGAAGCGGGCCGTGCGACGTGGGCGTACTTGGCGCGGATTCGCTGAAGATGGGTTCGGACCGTCGCCGGCGCGATGTGCAACAGCCGCCCGACCTCGTCCTTGCTCTCGGTCTGAAACCAGGCGACCAGCACCTGCTTCTCCCGCTCGGACAGGCAGATGCGCCGGCCGGACTTGCCCCGCCGCAGCGCCTCGGCCATCCGCGGAGCGATGAACGGCGATCCGTCGCCAGCGAGGCTGCCGACTGCCTTGATGAGATGGTCCTTGCCCTCGGCTTTGGACACATAGGAGGTGGCGCCGGCCTCGACGGCGGCCAGTATCACCTCGTCTGAGCTCAGATGGGAGTAGATGACGACCGGCGGCCCCGACTCGCACAGCTTGCGCAGGAGCCCCATATCCGGCGCCCGGCCGTCTTCCTGAATCTCGGTGACCACCGCATCTACCCCGTGGGTGCCGGACAGCCAGCCGAGGAAACTCTCCGGACCGGCGAAACTGCCCCTCACCCGGACGCCGGGCAACTCGGTCGCCAGCCATGCCTCCAGCCCGCTGCGAACCACGTCATGCTCATCGATCAGCGCTACATCCATGCCGGCAGCCGGCCCCCCTCGTCGCCGCAACCAGGTTTATATACGTACATGGATGGTAATACACACATGCATATCGGTTCGTGACCGATTGCAGCAAACTGATCGGGTGGGTGTGTCATACGATGGGATGACAATGGCCGAGACATGGGCGGACTACACGCGACGAATCACCGCGGGTGCCACGCAAGCGGAAATCGCCGCACGTACGGGGATCGAACAGTCGTCGATCTCGCGGTGGCGGCAGGGCCGCAACACTCCGCGGGCGGAGCTCGTGGTCGCCTTCGCGCGTTCGTATGACCGAAATCCCGTTGAGGCGCTGATCGTGGCCGGTTACCTGGACCGCAACGAGGTCGGCGGGGTGATCGAACTGGAGACCTCGCTGTCTGCGGTGTCCACCGACCAGTTGCTCGATGAAATCGGCCGTCGGTTTTCCGCCCTGCAGCGCAGGCTGGCGGCGGTGCCGGCCGACGCCGCCGACGCCTGGCCTGAGCACTGGACCGAACCGGCGGCCTACCGGCGGCAATTCGAGGGGCAGCGGTCCGACGGCCGGGACGGCGCGAGCGCCGAACCGGGTGCCTGAGCTAATCGGAGATCTAGTCCTGGCTTGGAGGCTGCGGTTGACCTGTGACCGTTGCGCCCTCCGTGCGGGTCGATCCCGTTTGCTGTGAGGTTGCTGTACGCCTCGCGCATTAGCGCCTTCGATTTGAGACCTTCTGCCTAGATTGCACCCATTCCGCTGAATCGATGAAGGCAGGGGTGGAGGTGAACAAGGACGCGACCGGTGAACTTCGCACCGCACTACTCGCCGGCGACTACCAGGGCCTGATCGACGCCCTGCGTGCCAACGCCACGGTGACGGTCACCGGCGACGGTTGTTGGCTGTGGCGAGACCTGAACAACTCTTCATATCCCAAGACGGTGCGGATTCCCGGCGGCACCGCCGGCGGTTTGCACCGACAGGTGCTCGAGGCGAAACTTGGCGCGCCGTTGGGCGAGCGGCATGTACGGCACACCTGTGGAGTGTCGGCGTGCGTCAACCCCGACCATCTGCAGGCGACGTTACCGTGCGAAACTCTGCCCCGGCCGTCCCACGCCTCGCGGATCGCGCAGTTGGAGGCGGCACTTCGCGAGGCGCGTCCGGACCATCCGCTGCTTGTTTCGCCCCCGTCAGGAATCGAACCTGCGACTTAGGGATTGTTCGCGACCCACTCGGACTCGTCACAATTACCGCTGTATCGGCGCGGTAGAGATCCTGAGGCTCGGCGTTGTTATTCGGCGGTCCCATTCAGTGACGCTGCCGTCTCTTCGACGGTGGGATGAAGGTTGAGGGCGTGTGCAAGCCCTACCAGTCGAATCACTCTGCTCGTAGACGGGCTATCAGCCGCTACCCCGAAGCCGATCCCGGCTTCGTCTGCTTGGTTGTGAATCCAGACGAGTGCACTCATTCCGGCTGAGCTGAGAAATTCGATGTCGCTGAGATCGACGATCAGTGACGTCGGCTTACCGGCGATGGCAGCCGACAGGGCCGCTTTGAACTGAGGCACGGTGAACATATCGATAACACCCGCCACGGCGAGGATTGCCACCGCACCATTCCACGTCTTGTTGATGTTCAGCACCCCGGCTTGGTGTTCTTCCATTTGCCGATGGAGCCCCCGGCAAGAGGTTCTGTCAAAGTCCATTTTCGTTGCGATTCCGGAGTGGTTATTCGCCACGCTCAGCACGCCGCGACATGGGTTCGCTGAGGCCGATCGGGGCGTCTCCATGTCCACCGGGCGTGGTGTGGGCAAGTTCGACGGCGTAGTCGTCAAGTTCCTGAATTCCTCTGTCCGGCATGGTTTGGCTCCTCATCGGTGCACTTCAGGATCGGATCAGCGCCAGCATCGCTGTTGGGGCCTTTACCCGGCTGTTCACGACCGTAAACACCGCCCATAGCGACTCGCGGCATCTCAAGAGCCGCAAGTGGTTCATCTACTGATCGCGCCGAAACGATCCGGAATGCCGTTTCCGTTTGCGAGGTTTACTTCCCGGGTAGGCCGTTGGCGTGACATCAGTTGAG
>CAYFMA010000095.1:0-11897 GCA_964344085.1 uncultured Mycobacterium sp. | reverse complement strand
ACCCGGGTCTCGATGAAGCGGGAATCCATCCACTCGTTGAGCCGGTTGACCAAGGCATTGGCCGCCAGGCGGTCGTCACCGGCGATCCAGATGACCACCGGGAAGTCCGCGTTGCGCAGGTCGTACTGGGCGTTGATCAACCCGACCCGCAGGTCCGGGATGGCCGCCTTGTATTCATCTTTGCCGACCTTGTTGCCGACCTCCGACACCTCGAGCATGCCGACACGGTATTTGCGAAACCGGGCCCGCGGGCCGGAATCGGAAGGGCGGGTCAACGCTCGGGGTACACCGGCTGTCCGTCAGCGCCGATGAGATAGCGTTCGGTCCCCCGTTCGACGTGGGGCGCGTCGGCGTTGAGCGCCACCGCGATCTTGTTGCTCGCGTTACGCATCACGTCGAGGGTGAGCTCGCGGGCCTGCTCCGGGGCGAAGTGCCGCAGCACGTCCGCGGCGACCCCGGGGTCGATCTGGGAGGGGGTCCAGATCAATGCGTCGGTGAAGCGCAACGCCGCCTTGTGGGCGGCGGTCAGCAGTTCCGAGGATTCGTAGCGGTCGACGTCGTCATAGAGCGACTCCGATCCGCCGGCGTCCAGTGCTGTGCCGTCGCGCAGCGACGTGCACATCCTGCAGTGGTGCGCCCGGGCTCCGCGCAACCGCACCACCTCGGTGGTCACCGGATCCAGCCCCCGCAGCCTCGCTACGGCGGGGAGGAAACCGTTGAACAGGACGTCGGAGGGATCGGCCGCGGAGTCGTCGGCGGTCCAGTCCGCCGGCAGACCCAGTGCCATCAGTCCGGCGCGCACCCGTGGCAGGAAGTCGGCGAGGTAGATCCGGACCACGACGGGAAACGTCGCCTTGCCGAGCGCGCCGACCAGTGCGGCGCGCTGCTCGCCGGTGATCTCCGACACGTCGACGGCGAACTGCTCGGCGAAGTCGGTGACCGCATCGGGTTGCGGGCCCGGCACCGGCGCGAATGCCAGCCTGCCGAGGATCGTGTCGATCTCGTCGGCGGCCACAGCAAGATTATTGCGCCTGGCTGACCGAGGACATGTGGAAGTCCGGGATCCGCAGCGTCGGCATCACCGCGCGGGTGGCCCAGTCGCTCCACTCCCGCGGCAGCGTGGTCTCGGCGATGCCGGCTTCGGTGGCACGGCGCAGCAGATCCAGTGGACTTTCGTTGAACCGGAAGTTGTTGACCGCCGCGGTGACCTCACCGTCCTCGACGAGGTAGACGCCGTCGCGGGTGAGGCCGGTCAGCAGCAACGTGGCCGGGTCGACGGTGCGGATGTACCACAGCGTGGTGAGCAGCAGACCGCGTTCGGTGCCGGCGATCATGTCGGCCAGGCCCTTGCTGCCGCCGGTCATCAGCAGGTTGTCGGCCGGCACGGTGGGGGTGGCGCCGAATTCGGCGGCGGCCGCCCGCGGATAGACCAGGGCATTGATCACGCCGTCGCGGATCCAGTCGACCCGGTCGATGTCCATCCCGTTGTCGAACAACGAGATTCGTTCCGAGCCCGACGCGGTGTGCACGAACGGCGAGCACTCCAGGCCGGGGGCGTGCGGATCGGAGTAGATGGTCAGCGGCAGGTCGCTGAGCCTTTCCCCCATCCTGGTGCCGCCGCCCGGAGCCGACAGCGCGGTCCGGCCCTCTTGCGCTCCCCGGCCGTCCATCGACCAGCCGAGGTAGATCATCATGTCGGCCACCGTCGACGGTGGCATGAGTGTCTCGTAGCGGCCGGCCGGCAGTTCGACGGTACGGCGCGCCCAGCCCAGTCGTAGTGACAGTTCAGCGAGCATGGCGTCGATCGGGACGTCGGCGAACCACGGTGTGCTGATGCCGGCCCAGGCGCTGGCGCCATCACGTTTGGCGTTGATCTCCACCGATCCGGTGGGTTGGACGAAGCGGCGTCGCAGTCCGGTCGAAGTGGCCAGGAACGTCGTCTCGACGACGTGGTGGGCGAAACCGTAGAGGGTGTCTGAACGGCCGAACCCCGCCGAGAGCGCGCGGGCGACTTCAGCGAACGCGCCGGCGCCGGTCGCCGGGATCGGATCGCCCCAGTCCGAGGGTTGTCCGCTTCCGGTGAGCAGTGGCGCGGCATCGCCGGCCTCCGGTGCGGCATGGGCGGCGTTCTCGGCCGCCGCCACCAGCGTGGTGATCGCGTCCGGGTCGACCGCGCTGGACCGCATTGCACCCACGTGCGCGGTATCTCCTTGCCGCACAATGGAAATCACTGCAGTCGTGCGGCTGGTCGCCACCCCGTTGGTGGTCATCGAGTTGCCCGCCCAGCGCAGCGAGGCGTCGGAACGGTCGGTGACGATCACGATGGTCTCATCGCACCGGCCGGATTTGGCGGCGGTGGCCAGAGCGAGTTCGACGGTGTCCTGTGCGGGCATCATCGGCCGGACTCCTCCACGGTGTTGAGCACGTTCACGCCGCGGAACAGGGCCGACGGACACCCGTGGCTGACCGCCGCCACCTGACCGGGCTGGGCCTTGCCGCAGTTGAACGCCCCGCCGAGAACCCAGGTCGACGGACCGCCGACAGCCTCCATGGAGTTCCAGAAGTCGGTGGTGACGGCCTGGTACGCCACATCGCGGACCTGACCGTCGAGCCGGCCGTCGCGGATCCGGTAGAACCGCTGCCCGGTGAACTGAAAGTTGTATCGCTGCATGTCGATCGACCAGCTCTTATCGCCGACGATGTAGATACCTTCGTCCACCCGGCTGATCAGATCTGCAGTGCTCAGGTCGTCGGCGCCGGGTTGTAGCGAGACATTGGGCATCCGCTGGATCGGCACATGGTGAGCGGAGTCGGCGTAGGAGCAGCCGTTGGAACGCGCATGGCCGAGCCGTCTGGCGAAGACCCGGTCGAGTTGATAGCCGACGAAGATGCCGTCGCGAACCAGATCCCAGCTCTGGGCGGCAACGCCCTCGGTGTCATAACCGATGGTGGCCAGGCCGTGTTCGACGGTGCGGTCGGCGGTCACGTTCATCACCGGCGATCCGTAGCGCATCACGTTGAGCTTGTCCGGGGTGGCGAACGACGTTCCGGCGTAGGCGGCTTCGTATCCGATGGCACGGTCGTACTCGGTGGCGTGCCCGATGGATTCGTGGATGGTGAGCCACAGGTTGCTGGGGTCGATGACCAGATCGGTGGGACCGGCGATCACACTCGGCGACTTGGACTTCTCCGCCAGCAGGGTCGGCAGTTCCGCCAGTTCGGCGCTCCAGTTCCACACGCTGTCACCGTTGACGGTCTCCCAGCCGCGTCCGGTGGGCGGGGCCAGGGTGCGCATCGATTCGAAGCTGCCGGCCGACGCGTCGACGGCGACGGCCTCCAATGCCGGCATGGTGCGCACTCGCTGCTGGGTGATCGAAGAGCCGAAAGTGTCGACGTAGAACATCTGCTCCTTGACGCCTGTCACCATCGCCGACACGTGGTCGACGCCGTCGGCAGCCAGCAGGCGGCCCGAGTACTCGCCGAGTAGGTCGATCTTCTCCGAGGTGGGAACTGTGAAGGGGTCGATGCGGTAGTCCGACACCCAGGTGGCGTCGCGGTAGACCGGTTCATCGGCCAGTTCGATGCGCTCGGCGTTCAGTGCTGCCAACGTGACGGCGACGCCGACCGCATGGCGGGCGGAGTCGGCGGCGATCTCCGGTGTGAGGCCGGCGTGCGAGGCGAACCCCCAGGTGCCGTCGACGATGACGCGCACGGCCAGTCCGATGTCGCGGTCGAGCACCGAGGACTCGAGTTCACCGTCGCGCAGTTGGACGATCTCGGTGGTGATGGCGTGCACCCGCAGATCGGCATAGCTGGCTCCCGCGGCCCGGGCTGCCGACAACGCGGCGTCGGCCAGCCGGTGCAACGGCAACGCGAGGAAATCCCCGTCGATAGCCCGTTCTGTCACCGGCTCAGCGTAAGGGACTCCGGCGCTTCGCCGCCGCCGCGGGCTGGGCGTGTTCGGCACGAGCCGCCTTGGGTGCGGCCGGTGTCCGGGTGGGGATCGCCGCCGCCCGCACGATGCCGGTGTGCACCGCTGGAACTGCAACGGCCGCAGACGAATTCGAGTTCGGGCTGACGGGTCCGATCGGCCGGTCGTAGGCCGATTCGACGATCGGGCGCAGAATCGGGTCCAGAATCGGGTTGAGCAGCGGTGCCAGAGGTCCTGTCATCTGGACCAGCGGCAGCATCGGATTAGGCACGAAGACGTAGGTGACGTTGCCCTCGACATAGTGAATGTTGTTCGGGTCGTTGATGTCGACTTTCCAGTAGCTGGGGTGAACGAGCTGCATCCCGACGACGGCATTGGCGAAGGCGATCGGGTTGAAGTGGGTGGGCCAGTCGGCCCAGCCGTCGTACTGGCGGATCACCTCGGTGCCCTGATACGGCGAGTCGGCCGGGATCGGATCCGGGGACTTGCCGCCGAAGGTGTTCTCCGGGTTGCCGATGGACACCCACGACACCCGCGCCGGATCGGGGGCGGTGGCCGGATCGGCCGCCCAGCCCCGCAGCGCCGAGTAGATGACCTGACCGCCTTGACTGTGGCCGTAGAGGACGACCGGGGTGCTGTCATTCGGTAGGGCGTCGATGGCCTGGTTCAACGTGACGGCGCCCCGGTCGTTGAACCACTGCCCCAACGGCATGGCGAAGTAGTTCACCGGCTGGCAGGTATTGGGAGCCTGGCACAGGCTGCCCTTGAGTTGCAGCGGAGTGAAGTGGAACCACGGCTGGAGTCCGACGATGCCGCCCTCGAGGGTGAGCACGGTGGCCGCCGATGCCGCAGGGGCCTGAATCAGTAGTGCCGATGCCGCGACGGCAGCGACGCCTGCGAGTGCGGCGGTCTTGTGGTGAATCGTCGTTCTATGGCGGAGTGACATTGGGGCCCTCGTCAAGCGGTAGTGGTGGTACCGGCGGAGGGCCCTCCGGCGGCAAAGGGGTCTCAGGTGGCGCGGGCGGCGGCGCGAGGGCCGTCACATCCGGCGCGGGTGATGGCACCGGCGATGGTGCCGGCGCGGGAGAAGCGGATTCCGAAGGCGCCGGTGCAGCCGGCGGCGGCGGTGCCGCGGCCGGGACGATGCCGGCGCTGTTGATGGTGAATCCGCGTCCCGAGGGTTTGACGGTGCAGGTGACCGACTGCGCGTCGACGAGGCAGGTGTAGGGACCGAGCTCGGCGGTCTGTCCGTAACCGAGCGTCGGGACTCCCGCCGTGGAGTAGGTATCGCATTTACGGCCGGGGACGTCCAGCAAATGCAGGCAGGGGTCGAGCCCGCCGTTGGGGAAGAGTTTCACCGCGAACCACTTCTCGCCGTCACTCCACCCGCACGCCGCATTGTCCGCGGCGACGGTGCAGACGGTGTGGTTGGGCGAGACGAACGAGCACTTCTTTGCCGAGCAGACCGGATTATCCGCCCCGGCTGGTGCCGTCGGCACCGCGATCGGGGCGACCAGCGCGGCCGCCGCCGCAGCCAGTGACGCCAACGATCTGTTCATCCGACGATGGTAACCCGCCGATCGGGACCCTCCGCCACAACGGGCGCGGTTTGCCAGCTATCCGCCCGGGGACCGCATTTCCAGCCAGACGGCCAGCACCGCCAAAGCGACGCAGATCCCCAAGGCGACCCAGTCGGCCCCCCTCGGCCGGGAAGGGGCCGCCGAGATCTGCCCGGTACCGCCGCGGGCGGTGATGGCATCCCCCATCTCGTCGGCTCGCCGCAGTGCGACCGTCACACCGGCGGCCAGAAGGTCGACCATCTCGATGGCCCACCGCCGGCGCCGGGTCCGGCCGTCGGGAAGCACCGCGCGCGGCCGCAACCGGCGGGCGGCGTACAGCAACCGGAACTCGTCGAGCAGCATCGGGAAGGCCCGCAGCGACAACGCGAGCGCGACCGCCCAGTCGTCGACCGGGATACGCAAGACCTTCAGCGGACGCCCGAGGGTTGAGATGGCCGGGGCCACATCGGCGACGTTGGTGGTCCAGGACACCATCGCGCCCAGAGCGAGTAGCACCACCGACAACGCGGTGAATCGCAGGAACTTCAGCAATCCGCCGACCTCGAAGTCGACCGACCACAACTGGATCACCGGCTCGCCGCGGCCCAGCGCGGCGGTGACCGCACCGAACAGCAGCAGGAACCACAGCCAGCGGGGCATCGACGGCAGCGCACCGCGCGGGATATGGGCCAGCCACGCCGCCACGATCACCAGCAGTCCGATCAGGCCGATCACCCACCAGCCCGGGTAGAACGACAGCAACAGCGAAAACCCGAACACCGCAAGGATTTTGGTGCCGGCCCACAACCGGTGGATGACCGAGTCGCCGGGCACCGGGCGTAGCAGTACGACCGGCCGCGCCTGCTTGCTCATGTCAGCACCCCCTTGTCCAGATGGAGGGTGCGCGGGCACAACTCCTCCATCCCGGCGAAGTCGTGGGAGATGACCACGACGGTCAGGCCGGTGTTGCGGCGCAGATCGATCAGAAGGCGGATCAGCCCGCGCTGGCTGTCCGCGTCGAGTCCGGCCAGCGGCTCGTCGAGGATGAGCGCCTTGGGCCAGCGGGCCAGCAGTCCGGCGATCACCACCCGGCGCATCTGGCCGCCGCTGAGTTGGTCGATGCGGCGGCCGCCCAGTGAACCGTCCAAACCGACGGTGGCAAGTGCGGCTACCACCCGGCCGGTGTCATACGGGGAAAAGCCTGCGGCAGAGGCGACTTCGAGATCGACGCGGCTGCGCAGCAACTGCAGTCGCGCCGCCTGGAACGCAATCGCCACATCGCCGACCTGTTCGTGCGCGGGCCGGCCGCGCACCAGGCAGGTCCCGGTGGTCGGCGTGGTCAGCCCTGCCATGATCCACGCAAGCGTCGACTTGCCGGATCCGTTGCCGCCGTGGATCAGCACGCCGTCACCCTCGCTGACGGTGAAGCTCACATCACGAAGCGCGGTCTTGGCCCACGGAGTTCCGGCGGCGTACTCGTGGCCGACCCGGTCGAGTTGCAGCACGGTGTCGCCGCGGTGCGGGGTGGTGCTGATGGTGGGGGCCGGCGGTGCGGCATTGGTGACCATCACCATGTTGTCCAGTGATTCGCTGAGATTGACCGTCTTGTCGGCGATCTCGGCCTCGTTGCCGTAGTGGGTGATGTGCACCAGACCCACCCCGTGCCGGTGAGTGAGTTCGGAGAGCACGCCGAGCAGGGCCTCGCGGCCACGCTGATCGACCATCGTGGTGACCTCGTCGGCGATGAGCATCGAGGGCTGGCGGGCCAGCGCGGCGGCCACCGCGAGGCGTTGCAGTTCGCCGCCGGACAGACCGCCGGTGTCACGCTCCTCCATCCCGGCCAGACCGACCTCGCCGAGCAGGCCGGACACATCGGTCTGCGTTCCGGGCGGCAGACCCCACACCACGTCGTCGGCTACCCGCGAACCGAGCACCTGACTCTCCGGGTGCTGCATCACCACCGCGGTACCGCCGATCCGACCCAGTCCCACCGCGCCGGGCCGCTCGATGACTCCCGACGTCGGTGGGCGTCCGCACAACAGCAGCATCAGGGTGGTCTTGCCGGATCCGTTGGCGCCGGTGACAGCGATGTGCTCGCCGGCCTCGATGGTCAGACTCAACGGCCGCAGCGCGTCGTGGTCGGCGCCCCGATAGCGAAAGCGCGCCTCCCGCAGGCGAACCGGCAGCGGGGCGACCGGTCCGGTCTCCTGCGGGGTGTCCAGCTTGTGCACATCGGGGATGCCGCGCAGCCGTTCCAGCACCCGGGACAGCGCCCACCATCCGACCAGCGACACGATCATCATCGTGAAGATCGAGTAGACCATCAGCAGCACCGGCCAGTACTCCAGTGCGACACCGAACATGGCGCGGGTGTCGGCGGCGGACTGACGGAACGGTTCGAACTGCGACATCACCGCGACCACACCGTCGACGTTGGCGGTCATCGCCTCGAAGGTCACGGTGCGAAGGCGAACCAGGATGGTCAGCGCCAGGATGATGAAGAAGCCGGAGACGATCCCGGCGGCGATCGAGGCTCCGACGACGGCGACGGTGCCCCAGCGCCGGCGTTTGATGATGCCGGTCATACCGCCGACGTAGGCACAGTTCAGCACCACCATGAAGCCGCTGATGCCGGCGATCAGGAACGCGATGGTACTGGCGGCGAAGGCGGCGGCCAGCAGCACCCGCAACCGGTAGCGGAAGCCGAGCAGGCCCATCGGCACGGTGACCAACAACGACAACCCGCCGGCGAAGGGAACCACCACCGACACGATCGCCAGTGCGGCGCTGAGCGCTCCCATGACTGCGGCTTGGGCCATCTCGACCGGCGTCAGTGATCGCCCGGTCCGGCGGCCGGACGAGGATCCGGGCACGCGACCGGGAGCATCCGGTCGCGTCGAAGTCATTGCCCGATTCTGCCAGTGAAATCCGTTTCACCCGTTTGCGACACCGGCACAGCGCATAGGTTGTCTATGTACCATGTGGGCATGAGCGGGCGTAGGACGGCGGACCCGACCGACGCGGCGTTGGGGTCGGAATTACTCACCCTCGTAGCCCGGCTCAACCGATTGGCCACCTCCCGCATCCGGCTGCCTCTGCCGTGGGCTCAGGCCCGCCTGCTCGGCACCATCGAGGATCGCCGCGAGGGCACCCGGATCTCCGAACTGGCCGAGTTGGATCACTGTTCGCAGCCGACGATGACGACCCAGGTGCGCCGTCTCGAGGAAGCCGGTCTGGTGACCCGCGCCGCCGATCCGGAGGATGCGCGGGCGGTGCTGATCCGGATCACCGCCAAGGGTTCTCAGACACTGGCCCGCGTCCGGGCCGACCGCGCCGCGGTGATCGAACCGCGGATCAGGAGTCTGTCCGACGCCGATCGCGCCACCCTCACCGACGCCGTCGGCGCCCTGCATCGGCTGATCGAAGACATGTCATCGTCGAAAGACTGACGCTCACATCCAGACGATCGACTTCTCGCCCTCATGCGGCTGGGCCAGCGGGTGGCCGGCGCCGAGAAGATTGCCGGTGATGGTCCCGCAGATCCGGTACATCGGGATGTCGAAGGGGGTGTTGCTCATCGGCGCCTCGATGAGCCCACCGACCCGTTCGGCGAAGACGAAGGTGGTCAGCAGCAGGATACCGACCACCAGGCTGCCGATGTGGTTCTCAGTCGACGCATCCAGGCGGTTGAAGGCGACCAATCCGAAGAACCAGGCCAGCATGCGGATGAACAGGTCGTAGTGCGGCGGGATCGGCTCGTTGCGGATCCGCTCCAGGCCGCTCTGCGCCGTGGCGGCGCCGGTGTTCGAGTTCATCAGCACCAGCCGCGCCTGATCGTCGATATAGCCGCCCTCGATCAGCGCGGCGACGTCTGCGGCCTGACAGTTCATCAGGTCGGTGGCGCTGAGGTCTGCCGGATCCTCCGGAGTCAGTTCGATCGCTCCGGGCACGGGTTCGACGCCACGCATCTCGGCCGCCAGCTGCCAGCAGTACCGGACCTGCCGGCGTCGCATCCGATCCAGGATCGGCGCCATCCCCGGCGCGCCGGTGTCCACCGAGGTGAGCCCGTTGTGCAGGGTTCGGGAGTTGATGATGATCGAGCCCCACAGCGTGCGGGCTTCCCACCACCGGTTGTAGGCGGTGGTGTTGCGGAAACCGATGAACACCGATGCGGCGATACCGAGCACCGACAGCACCGCCGCGGCGTACTGGCTCTGGGTGGCGTCGGGGAACGGCAGCAACAACCCCACCACCACCAAGATGGCCAGCATGTTGTAGCGCAGCTGCCACATCACCAGACCGGCGACCTTGAGCGGACCGAGCCGGCCGACACTGCGGATCATCCGATCACCCCGCCGATCAGCCGGCCCACCAGATACGTGACCGCGATCGCGATGACCCCGAAGATCAATTGACGGCCGGCGCCGAGCCACATCGATGCCGCGGTGAAGCGCGCCGCGACCGCACCGGCGATCATCAGTCCGACAGCACCGCAGACCAACCCCGGCCACAGCGCTTGGACCCCGAAGAGGTACGGCAGCAACGGAATCAGCGCACCGAGGGCGAAGAGCATGAACGACGCCATCGCCGCCACCATCGCGGACGGTTTCGCCTGCGGATCGACACCGAGTTCCTGCGAGATGTGAAAGTGCAGGGCCCGCTCCTCATCGCGGTGCACCTCGGCGGCCGCGATCCGCGCGGTCTGCTCGGTCATGCCCATGTCCTTGAACATGCCGACGAGTTCCATCTGCTCCCCGTAGGGGAATTCCTGGAAGGCCTGGCGTTCGGCGTCGACCTCGGAGTCGATCTGCTCGTTTGCCGTGGTGACCGAGGTGTACTCCCCCAGCGCCATCGAGAAGGATCCGGCCAGCAGACCGGCCACGCCGCTGAGCACAACGGCGTGAGAATCCGCGGCGGCCGCCACACCGGCGATCAGAGCGGTGTTACTGACCAGACCGTCCATCGCGCCGAAGGTGGCGGCCCGCAGCCAGCCGCCGCTGACGTCGGCGTGCGCGTAGTGATCGTGCGGCATCACCGGCAGATGGTGGTGACCGTGGCTGTCAGCCTTCGACATGGCGCTCATTGTCTCGCATGACCGATCCCGAAACGTCTCTGCTCCCCCGGATGGACTCGAACCATCAACCGTCCGATTAACAGTCGGAAGCTCTGCCAATTGAGCTACAGGGGACTGCCGGCCGCACACACTCAGGTGGCGAACCGGAACGTGACTCTAGCCTACCCAGGGGTGCTGATGCCAAAGCCGCCCGCTGGGCAGCAGCGGAGCCGGTCGGGCAGGATGGTGGTGCAGCTCGGCAGATGTGACGAAAGGGAGCAGCGTGATCGGGTACCTGGCGGTGATGGCCACCGGATACGTGCTGGGCACGAAGGCCGGCCGGCAGCGCTACGAGCAGATCGTCAACACCTACCGCGCGGTCGCCGGCAATCCGGCCACCAAGTCGATGATCGACGCCGGACGCCGCAAGATCGCCGAGCGGGTTTCACCCGATCCGCAGATGGTGGAACTGACCGAGGTGGAGATCGACGTGCAGACGACCGTGATCCGGCCGGAGAACCGCGAAGCCCGCGGCTGACTAGGGGTTGAGGCCCTGGTTGAAGGTCGTGCCCGGCACCAGCGGTCCGGTGTAGAAGCCCCCGTTTGGACCGTAGACGCCCATGTTGGGGGTGCCGATATAGGTCGGGGCGCCGTTGGAGTAGCCGATGCACTGGCCGTCGTCACGCGAGCCGAACCAGGCCAGGCACTGCCCGGTGGCGGTGGTCGTCGAGGTGGCCGGACCGGTCAGCACAGGGACCGCCAGCGCAGCACCGGCCAGCACGCCGGCCGCGAGAATCCGCATCCGAGTGTTCACATCTGGCCTTTCGCCGAAAACAGCTGATTCGTTAACCATAGCCGGGTTTGCTCAGGCGGTCAGGTCGTCCCCGCTGGCCTGTTCCAACAGGCTGCGCCGGTAGGCCTCCAGGGCCACCAGGTCGCCGAACAGGGCGTGATACTCGTCGCCCTGCTCCACAGGCGACATCCGCTGCAGCTTGGACTTGACCTCGGCGACCTGCCGGCCGACCCAGACCTCCTGGAGGCGTGCCAGGACCCCGCCGATGTAGCGGCGCAGTTTGTCCTCGTCATCGGCGACGTTGATGGACTCCACGCCCAGTTCGGTGATCAACCCCTCGGCCGCCGGGGATCCGGCCTGCTCGCGGACCGCGTCGATCCAGCCGGCTCCGGTCATTCCGGCGGCCGTGCCGCCGGCGGCCTCCAGCGCGGCCCGAACCGCGGCGTAGCCGGGGTGGGTGAAGCTCTCCACGGTCAGCGAATCGAACACCGGTCCGGCCACAGCCGGATACTGCAGCGCTGCCTTGAGCGCCTCGCGCTGCGGCCACAGCGTGGGGTCGCG
>CAYFMA010000094.1:0-12381 GCA_964344085.1 uncultured Mycobacterium sp. | reverse complement strand
ATCGCAACCTGGGCCTCGGGGCCGCCGGACCGCGTCCACGCCTCAGCAGGCCACTTCGGTCCGGCGTAGCGCCCCGCCGCCCCGCAGCCGACGGATTCCACCGGCACGGAAACCCAACTGGCCCAAGCGGATTCTGGCGCTCTGCCTGCTGGCCTTGATGCTCGCCATGACCGCCGGCCTCACCACGGCGATCTGGGCCGAGTCAGCGCTGCGACGCACTGCTGTCTTCGCCGATTACGACGGCCGGCCCGCACCCGGCAGCGGAACCAACTGGTTACTCGTCGGCTCGGACAGCCGGGCCGATCTCTCACCGGAGCAGCAGGCGGAACTCTCCACCGGGGGGGACGCCGGCAACGGCCGCACCGACACGATCCTGGTCGTGCACATCCCGGGCCTGGGCTCCGGCGAGCCGACCACGATGGTCTCGATACCCCGGGATTCCTATGTCGAAATCCCGGGCTACGGGATGGACAAGATCAACGCCGCATTCGCCGAGGGCGGCGGCGCGCTGCTGGCCCAGACCGTCGAGTCGGCCACCGGCTTGCGACTCGATCACTACGCCGAAATCGGTTTCGCCGGTTTCGGGGCTGTTGTCGACGGACTCGGGGGAGTGCGGATCTGCCCGAACGATCCGATCGACGATCCGTTGGCCGGCATCAATCTGGCGGCGGGCTGTCAGACCGTCGATGGTCCCAGCGCGCTGGGCTATGTCCGGAGCCGCGCCACACCGCGGGCCGATCTTGACCGGATGAACCACCAGCGCGAGTTCATGTCGGCACTTCTGCGACGGGCGGCCAACCCCTCGGTCTGGCTGAACCCTTGGCGCTGGTATGCGGTGCCTCATGCCGTCGTCGGCGCGCTGACGGTCGACCAGGACACCCATATCTGGGATCTGGCCCGCCTCGGCTGGGCGCTGCACGGCGGCATCACGACTCTGACCGTTCCGATCGGGGAGTTCACCGGAAACGAAGCCGGATCGGTGGTGATCTGGGACTCCGAGTCGGCCGCGGCGCTGTTCGAGGCGCTTCGCACTGACGGCGCGATTCCGCAACAGGTGCTCGACGCCCAGCCGTGAACTAGTCCGGGATGTCCCGCCCAGCGCCGGTCAGCCCGTTCTGCAGCCAGTCCTTGGTGCGGCCCGGGTGATTGGTGGCCACCCAGGCGACTCCGAGTTCCCGGCAGAACTCCACGTCCTCATAGTGGTCGACGGTCCAGCAGTACATCGCCCGGCCCTGCGCCGCCGCGCGGTCCACCAACTCCGGATGTTCGCGAAGGGTGGCGATGGACGGACCGACCGCGGTAGCGCCGACCGTGGTAGCTGCTCCCCCACCCAGATAGCGCGATGTCTCACCGAGCAGAACCGTGGGCAGCAACGGCGCCGCGCGGCGGATCCGCCAGACCGCCGCCGCCGAGAAGGACATCACGACGGCGCGTGACAAATCCGCCGAAGGCGGTGCGGCGATTCCGTACCGCTGCAGCAGTGCCAGCACCTTGCTTTCCACCAGGGCCCCGTAGCGAACCGGATGCTTGGTCTCGATGAACACCTTCACCGGCCGGTTCCAGTCCAGGACCAGCCGGACCAGTTCGTCCAATGTCAGCACCGGGGTTTCGCCGTCATCATCGTCAGTGCGCCGGCCGTTATGCCATGTGCCCCAGTCGAATTGCCGCAATTCGGCAAGCGTCATCTCGCTGACGAGACCGGTGCCGGTCGATGTGCGGTCGATCCTGCGATCGTGTACACAGACGAGGTGTCCGTCGCGGGTGAGGCGCACGTCGCACTCGACACCGTCAGCGCCCTCCTGCAGTGCCAACTCATAGGCGGCCAGCGTGTGTTCGGGACGATCCGCTGACGCGCCACGGTGAGCCACCACGAATGGGCGCTCGCCGTGTGTGGGGTCGGCCACCGACATAGCCCTATGCTGCCGGTTCGGAGTCCCTGGACTCAATATCCTCCGCGACATCGGCTTCGAAGTCCGTGTCGCCGGGAGCCGCCGCAACGACCACCCAGCGATGCGCCGGCCGGTGCTGCTGCATGGGCCGGCTGACGAACCCGTCGAAGACCCGCAGCAACAGGATAAGGACAGCCGCCCCTGAAAGATAGGCGACGAGCATGGTCTCGGTGTTGTCCGCAACGGCCTGGGGCTCGGTGGCCCCACTGGTCCAGATCGCCCACCCGCAGATGAGCGTGGTGAAGATCCAACCGATCCAGAACACGGTGATCGGACCGCGCAGCCGCTGATAGGACCCTTCGGCATGGGCCAGTTCAATAATGAACACCGGCGCCCACACCAGGTTGACGACCGGCACCAGGCATCCCACCCATAGCGCCCATTCAGGCCTCGGGTCCGGCTGGCCGTGCCGCCTGTACACCTCGGCACGCCGAGCGATGAGCCATGACGTCGCAGCGGCGGCGGTCGCGCCCACCGCGGCGATGGCGCCGAGGCTGACCAGAATGCCCATCAGCAATGAGCCGTTGGCCACCAGTGGGTGCAGCAGCGTGGTGCGGTTGATCAGCAGCAGGAGATAGCGCAGTGCGTGGGCAAGGGCCGCCACCGCGAGCACCGCGGCCGCGACCTGGATGGTGACGCGGACCGCGGAAGCCGATGCGCTGCGGTCCGCGTGGCGGGTCGCGTGTTCGGTCTGCGCCGGACCGGTCCGATCGGTCAGTCCCCATCGGGGGATCGTCTGGTACCGAGGGGTCGGCCCCAGCGGGCGCCGCCTTCGGCGAGGGGGCGGAGGTGGCCCCGGACGTACCGCAATCCAGCGGAATCCGGCCGGCCGCGCCTGTCGGATCCGGGCCGCCGGGCTGTCCGGCGCCCCGGAAGGTGCTGTCGGCGGTGGCCCGGTGAGCGCGGCTCCTCCGGGCGGACCGGCCGGCTCCGGGGTGGGCGCGAGTAGGGCACCGTGACACCGCGGGCACCACCCGCGCTGCCGATCGCGCACATTCCACCGTGTCCCGCAGCGGGAACACACCTGAATCATCGGACCAGCCTAACGAGCGCTCCGGTCACCGCGCGGTCCACCGCGCGCCAGCCAATTCGGCACGGAGTGCCGAGTGACTCTGGCGACACTCTCAGCAATGGCGGGACTATCCACAATTTCCACAGCCTTATCCACAGCGTGTCCTCGCGGACAGCGGCATCGTGCGGATTGATCCTGCACCGACGGGCAATGGGCTGTGGATAACCCGGGCATCCACCGACCCCTCCGTCGTCGGATCAACCCGCGCCGAGCGAAATCGGTTGCCGTACTAACCGATATGCCGGCGGCTCCGACTCGCCGTGCGACACGCCGTCAAGCCGTCGCCGGCCCGGTCTGCCAGCCGTCGAGAAAGGCTTTGAGACCGGCGCCGAGCAGGGGTTATGATCCCCCCGCATTCGGATCGACGACTTGATTCCACCGGGGGCAGCAGTTGAACATGCAGGTCGGGACGTTTTGATGGCATCGCAGACCTTCGATCGGAATGGCACGAATGGAGCTCGGCCGTTCAGCGGGTCCTCGCCGACGTTCAATCGCTCGCACCAGCTGGCCGCGATGCGCGCCTCGGTGATCGCCGTGGTCCTGCTCGGTGTTCTCGCCCTCGTCATCCTGATCTAGGGTCGCTTTCTCGCTGCCGGGCGAAACTGATTTCTGGGCCCGTCAGATGCTGGCAGTCGTGTCCTCTTGCGTGCCAACCAGGGCGTGCCTCATTCTGTCCGCACCGACCCGCAGTCGTGTCGCACTGGAAGTACGAGTGTCGCGGAGGCGAGATGGAGAGCTCAGGGCGAGCGGTAGAGGTGGCGCCGTTTCATTCCGGCGGCTATCTGAAGGGCTTCGTCGTGTCCGGCCGCTGGCCGAATTCCACCAAGGAATGGGCGCAGCTTCTGAAGGTCGCCGTCCGGGTGGCCTCGCTACCAGGACTGTTATCCACCACCACCATTTTCGGCGTCCGCGAAGAGCTTCCGGAGCGACCGCAGCCCGGCACGGTCGGTCTGGTCCTCGCTGAAGGGACCGTCGTGGGCGAATCGGCTGTGCCGCCCGGGCACTTCGCCGACAGGCAACCGCCCGCGTTGATGATGTTGCACCCGCCTTCGGAGACCACCCCATCGCTGCCGGAGTGCTCCGGGGCCGCGTCCGGTTGTCTGCTGCTGCCCGGAATTCCCCATCTCGGTCTGGAGCACCGGGCCGCCTGGGTCGAGGCCGAGGCCGACGGCACCGTGACCGGGATGGTGAGCCGGGTGGGCGTCGATCCGATCAGCCACCCCGACACCGCGATCCTCGCGATGCTGCTGGCGGCCTAGGCCCCGACGCCGATCGCATTGCGCTCAGAGCGATCAACCTTGCCCTTACCTGGGAATCTCAGCTTCCTCTCAGCAAATTGATCGGATGGAAATCCGGCGCAAGTTCATGGTTGCCAGGCGGCCCTTTGGCTTCGCCGGCGACGGCTCGCTGTCATCGTCGGGAGCAGTTGCTGGGAGCGGACGTTTGGCCTGATTGATCTTGCAAATGCACAGGCTCGCAGCCTGAAGGGGCTGCAATCGGATGGTGTCCGAACCCTCCGATCCGGTCGATTCCGGGATGGATTCCGGCGTGTTCAGATAGTTTGCACTTGGTTGTTCGGACAAAGACCGCTACAGTAGGCAGCAAATAAGTTGAGGGTTACGGGGCTCTTGAAGACATCTGGAGGGAATTGACGATGAGCACAACGTTCGCCGCGCGTTTGAACCGCCTGTTCGAGACGGTGTATCCGCCCGGCCGTGGTCCTCACACGTCTGCCGAAGTCATCGCTGCGCTCAAGTCCGAGGGCATCACCATGTCGGCGCCGTATCTCTCCCAGTTGCGCTCCGGCAACCGCACCAATCCGTCCTCGCAGACGATGACGGCGCTTGCCAACTTCTTCCGGATCAAGCCCGAGTACTTCACCGACGACGAGTACTACGAGAAGATGGACCGCGAGCTCACCTGGCTGGCCCACATGCGTGACGAGGGCATCCGCCGGATCGCCGCCCGTACGGTCGGCCTTTCCCCCGAAGCCCAGCAGAGCGTCGTGGAGAAGGTCAACGAGCTGCGCCGCGCCGAGAACCTCGAGGTTTAGCCCGCCTGGCGGTCCGGTTTCAGCTCGGCGCGCTCAGCGCTGCCCGTCCCGGCTTTCTTCAGGCCACGGTACTGTCTCGCGATCTCCAGGATCCACTCGCGGTCGGAGTAATCGTCCGGCTGGCTCAGCCATCCCCGGCCGGGGAACTTCGTGCCGGTCTCGTCGCGTCCCCCGTCCACCCAACGGGCCACCGCAATCGCCTGATCCACACCATTGATTCCGTCCGGCGGGTCTGTTTCACCCTGAGTCCCGGCGGCCTGTTGGGCGATCGTCGCCTCGAGATAGAGCGAATCCGATATCAGCGACAGCCTCTCCGCAACCCGGAACACCAGCGGACCGCGGGGCCGGACCCCGATCCCGATATCGGGATGCCGGCGTAGCATCTCGCGTCGCAGCGGTTCGATGAGCCGCAGTTCCCGCCGTGCTCCAATCCAGTCCTCCACGGACGGCAGCAGCGAACCGGCCGCGACCACGGCCATGGCGCAGACCAGAAGTGCGGCGGCCGTGCCGACGCTGAGCAACTCCGGACTACCCACCGCATGGATGAGGAAGAACGCGATGGCGGCGAGTAGCAGCGCCAGACCGGCAGTGAAGACGAACAGCGCCCTGCCCCGCCGGGTCGGGTTGGACAGCCGCATACCGACCCACGACACCAGGGTCAGCACCAGCAGGACGTAGAGCAGTGGAACCAGCCAGGGTAGGGCGGTGTGGGCGCCCAGATTGCTGGCGAGGTACTCGCGGGGCGACATCTCGGGCTGACGTGGCTCGAGCAGGAACAGCACCAAGGTGACCCCGGCGATGACGAACGCGACCGCGTATTGCACGAAGGCGAGGCTGCGGGTGGACTTCGCCGGTCGCTGCGATGCCACCGAGGTGATCATCACGCAACTGCCCGCTGCGGAACCGACGAGCGCAACTTCACTGAGGCCGATGGAGATGTTCGGCCAGCGCAGCGCCGAGTCGACCAGGAGCGTCAGCGGCGGCCAATTGAGCGCAGCGACCACGGCGAGGCTGCCGAGGGCGACGATCATCGCACCACTGACCACCGACTGATGGTTGACCAGCGCCCATCCGACCCGCAGTCCGGTGGCCAGACCGAGAAGTCCGGCGATCACCCAGATGATCAACCAAACGCCTCTCCGAGACGCACCTGGACGATCGAGGCCCGGTCGCTGCGGAGCCGGCCGAGTCGGTACAGCAGTAACGCCGCGAAATCCTCAGCCTCCTGCTCGACGTCCTCCCCACCTGGTCCCATGCAGCCGGTGCGCTGGTTGAGCATGTAGCTGATCAGATCGTCGCTGGCGAGTTCGGCGGTCTCGCGCGCGACTTCGGTGACCGGCATGCCCGCATGGCCCAGCACCAGATGGCCGAGTTCGTGAGCGAGCGTCCGTTCAGTGGTCGGCAGACCGTGCTGAATGAGGAACTCATCGCGGTCGGCGTACTGGCGCCACTGGCCTGATACACCGGGCGGCAGATCCGCGGCGATGACTTCGATGGGCCTGCCTCGATCCGTTCCCACTGCGTCCACCAGTCGGGCCAGCGAGACCTCTCCACGCGCAGGCGCAAGCGCCAGAACGTAGTTGACCCCCTTGGTCACATGGGGCGCAGCGGACATCTCACGCCCTCCCGATCAGGTCGAGGCCGGTCATTGAAGGAACCGTGCCGTTCCGGCGGCGCGCAGGACGTAGCCGGCCTTGGCCTGACGGTATCCCAGGAAACCGCCGAGTGCGGTGAGTGCGGCGATACCGGCCAAACCGGGCAGCGCTACCACGGCGATCTGCCCCAGATTTGGCGACGGAAGGTCGGGGAGTTTCACCGGTGCCCGATTCGGTGCTGGCGCAACGTTTTCCGGCGCGGGAACCGGTGGTGGAGCGGTCGGAGGCGGCGGCGCGGCAGCGGGGAATTCCGCGATCTGAACCGCACCCGACGGACCGGCCACCGGCTCGGCAGCAGCGGGAGACACGGACGATGCAGCCTCCAGTGGCACATCGCCCAGAGCGGTACTCGCGTGTACTCCGGTGTCCGCGACACCGGCGACCACCGACACCGGCGTACCGACGGGAGCGAAGGGCACGATGAAGACGTTGCGATTTCTGGTGTACGGCAGCGGTGGGAAGATCGGCCAGTCAGGCCAGACGAACTCGCACCAGAACGGACGCGGGTGCCATTGGTCTTCAGACGACGGCGGCACGTTGCGCGGCCCACGCCGTGGTCGTGCGGCGACTGCGCCGGTGGACCCATCGGTGCCGGCCGGATGGCCGCGCACGGCACCATCGTTGTTGCTCGCAACCGCTCCGCCGGTGCCGTCGCCGGCATCTGCAGCGGCGGGCACGACGAGGACCACGCCGATGCCGGCACACAGCAGACCCGCGGCGATCGACCTCTTGATCACCGCGGCGCGTCGCTGCGACCGGTTCACCACTATCCCTCGACAGGTCGGCACTTGTGTGGCGCCGAGTTTGCGGATACGGCTTAATTGTGGCATATCCGCAGGTCGCCGATTTGGCGCTTGGGTTCGTCCGGCACGGTGTCGATAGGGTGCCGCTAGGGTTCCTGTTGACAGCACATCCCCCCGAAAGGCAGCAGCGATGGGCCTGTTCCCCAAGCGGAAGAGTCGAGCCACCCGGCGTGCCGAAGCTCGCGCCCTGAAGGCCCGCGCCAAGCTCGACGCCAAACTCGCCGCCAAGAACGAAGCCAAGCGGATCAAGGCCGCCGAACGGTCGGAGAGCAAGGCGATCAAGGCCCAGGTGAAGACCCAGCGTGAGGCAGACCGCACCGCGGTGAAGGTGGCCCAGACCGAGTTGCGCACCGCGCGCGAGGGCAGGGTGCTCTCCCCGTCGAGAGTGCGACGCACCTTGGCGGTGTCGCGGATTCTGGCGCCGGTACTGGTTCCGGTCGTCTATCGGGCCGCGACCTCGGCCCGGGGCGCATTCGACGAACTGCGGGCCGACCGGCTCGGCGTGCCGTTGACCGAACTCGGTCAGTTCTCAGGATCGGGCGGACGGTTGTCGGCCCGGATCGCCGGCGCGGACCAGTCGCTGCGCCAGATCGCGGCGGCAAAGCCCAAGGACACCGAGACCAAGCAGTTCGTCGCCGCCATGACCGACCGCCTGACTGCCCTCTCGGCCGGGGTCACAGCCTCGGAGTCGATGCCCGGCCCGCGCCGGCGGGCCGCCCACACGTCGATCAGCCAGCAGTTGGACGGCATCGAGGCCGACCTGATGGCCAGACTCGGCGTCTGACGGTGCCCGCCGCCCTTCGCATCCTCGCCGCCACACTGCTGATGGCCCTGATGACCGCGACGAGCAGTGCGGTGGCGAACGCGCACACCGTGCTGGTCGCCTCAGACCCCGCAGCCGATGCGATTCTGACGGTGGCACCCGCGAAGGTGAGCGCAACGTTCAACGAGGACCTGCAGCCGAACTTCGCCGCGATGACGGTGGTGGGCCCGGATGGAAACCTGTGGTCGTCGGGCGATGCGGATATTCACGGGACGGTGGCAGCGGTCGCGGTGCGCCCGCTAGGCCCGTCGGGCAGATACACCGTGAACTACCGGGTGACCTCCGCCGACGGACATGTGGTGTCCGGCGCGTGGTCTTTCACCATGTCCGTGGCCGGGACCGGCGCTCCCGGTCCGGCAGCCACCAGTGCGCAGCCGGTTGAGCGGCGGATTCCGTTGTGGCCGTTCGCGATTGGGGCCGCAGGTCTGGTCGCGGCTGCGGCCGCCTGGACTCTCCGCAGCAGATCCTGAAAAGGGAGCCGGAATCTCCACTGGCATGATTGAGACATCCACAGCCGCAAGCGTCCGACAAGACCGGAACAAAGGAGCGCCTCTGATGGCAGACGAGCAAGGCGGGTCCGAGCAACGACCCGCGAAGAAGGCCCCGGCGAAAAAGGCGGCAAAGAAGCCTCCAGCCGGCAAGGCACCGGCCAAGAAGGCCCCGGCGAAAAAGGCGCCGTCCAAGAAACCCCCGATCGAGCCGGCACCGCCGCAGGCCGCCCTGGAAGCTCCCGCCGAGGTTCCCGCACTGGAGCCGGCGCCGCCGCATGCCGCGCTGACGGCGGGACCCACTGCCGCCCAACAGGCCGCCGCCAACGCCAAGGAGTCGGTGCGGCAGGCCGGCGGCGGCGCATCGGCCCCTGCGCCGAGCGTGGAATCGAGTCTGCGCAAACCGCTGACCATCGGCCTGGCGGCGCTGAGTTTCATCGCTTTGCTCCTGCGCCGGCTGCGGCGGGGCTGAGCCCGATGAGCGTCGCATTCCGTCCCACCGCCGACCTCGTCGATGAGATCGGCGATGGCGTCCGCAGCTGTGATACCCAGTTCCGCCAGTTCGGCGGCCGGGCCGAGTTCGCGGGCCCGATCACCACGGTTCGTTGCTTCCAGGACAACGCCCTGCTGAAGTCGGTGCTCTCTGAGCCCGGCGACGGACGGGTCCTGGTGGTCGACGGCAGCGGATCGGTGCACACCGCCCTGGTCGGCGACATCATCGCCGAACTCGGCCGCTCCAACGGATGGTCCGGCTTGATCATTCATGGGGCAGTCCGGGACGCCTCCACACTGCGCACGCTGGACATCGGCATCAAGGCCCTGGGCACCAACCCGCGTAAGAGTGCCAAGACAGGTGCCGGCGAACGTGATGTCGTGATCAGTGTCGGGGGGATTGATTTCGTTCCCGGCGACTTGGCCTTCAGTGACGATGACGGCATCGTGGTCACCGGCGCCGGGTGACAACCCCGCCAGCGAACATCGCCGCGGTAGCCATCGAGCCAGGGGCGTTGGACCCCAACCTTCGTTGCGCCTAGTCTTTGCGAGGTGTTCGACCGCTATCTGAAGGCCCCGGACCACCTGAAGCGGGCGGTGTCACGGATGGCGTTGTTCTGCGTGCTGGCCGGCGTGCTGGTCGCCGGGCTGTTGTTCCCGATCGTCGGTGGTCTCGGCGCAGCGAGCAACCGCGCTTCGGAATCGGTCACCCAGGGATCGGCCAGCATCGTCGACGGCGATGTCCCGGCGGTCTCCACGATGGTCGACACCACCGGCGCGCCGATCGCCTGGCTCTACACCCAGCGCCGCTTCGAGGTGCCGTCGGACCGGATAGCCGACACCATGAAACTGGCCATCGTCTCCATCGAGGACAAGCGCTTCGCAGCGCACAACGGGGTGGATCTTCAGGGCACGCTCACCGGTCTTGCCGGCTTCCTCAAAGGCGCCGGCGACGCCCGCGGCGGGTCGACCATCGAGCAGCAGTACGTCAAGAACTTCAACCTACTGGTCAACGCCGAAACCGACGCCGAACGTCAGGCGGCGGTGGAGACCACTCCGACCCGCAAACTGCGTGAGATTCGCACCGCTCTTGTCCTTGACACCGTGCTCTCCAAGTCCGAGATCCTCACGCGCTATCTGAACCTGGTGCCGTTCGGCAACGGCTCGTATGGGATTCAGGACGCCGCCCGCACATATTTCGGTGTCGACGCCATAGCGCTGAACTGGCAACAGGCGGCGCTGCTTGCCGGACTCGTCCAGTCCACGAGCGCGCTGAACCCGTATACCAATCCGCAAGGGGCGTTGGATCGGCGGAACCTTGTGCTGGACACCATGATCGAGAATCTGCCCGAATACGCCGATGAGCTGCGAGCGGTGCGCGGAACTCCGCTGGGTGTTCTACCCCAACCCAATTCGATCTCCCAGGGCTGTATCGCGGCGGGCGATCGTGCCTTCTTCTGCGACTACGCGCTCGACTTCCTGGCCAAAGCGGGCATCAGCAAGCAGGACGTGGCCCGCAACGGCTACTTGATCAAGACGACGCTGGACCCCAAGGTTCAGGCTTCCCTCAAACAGGCGATCAACAACGTCGCAAGCCCGACGCTGGACAGCGTCGCCAGCGTGATGAGCGTGATCCGTCCGGGCAGAGACGCCCACCGCGTGGTGGCGATGGGCGACAACCGTTCGTACGGTCTCAAGCTCGAGGCCGGCCAGACCGTGCAACCGCAGCCCTTCACACTCGTCGGCGACGGCGCCGGGTCGATCTTCAAGATCTTCACCAGTGCGGCCGCACTCGACATGGGTATGGGTATCAACGCCATGCTTGATGTCCCGCCGACATTCCAGGGAAGGGGCTTGGGAGACAGCAGTACTCCGGGCTGCCCGCCCAAGACCTGGTGCGTGAAGAACGCCGGCGGTTACCGCAGTCCACTGAGCATGACCGACGCTCTGGCGCTGTCTCCGAACACCGCGTTCGCCAAACTCATCCAGCAGGTCGGTGTGGGACGCACTGTCGACATGGCGGTCCGCCTTGGTCTGCGGTCCTATGGCGAGCCAGGCACGGCACGGGCCTATGAACCGAAGAGCGACGAGAGTCTCGCCGATTACATCAAGCGCGAGAACATCGGATCATTCACCCTGGGTCCGTTCGAGGTGAACCCGCTGGAGTTGTCGAATGTCGCGGCCACACTCGCCTCCGGTGGAATGTGGTGTCCCCCGGCGCCGATCGAGAAGATCTTCGACCGGCACGGCAAGGAGATCGCTCTGCCGACGGCCAAGTGCGAACAGGTCGTACCCCGGGGCCTGGCCGACACCCTGTCCAACGCACTGGCCAAGGACACCACGATGGGCACCGCGGCGGCGGCAGCCGGTTCCGTCGGCTGGACCCTGCCGATGGCAGGTAAGACCGGCACCACCGAATCGCACCGCTCGTCCGGCTTCCTCGGCTACACCAACCAACTGGCGGCCGCCAGCTACGTTTTCGACGACTCCCCCAAGCCGGCTGCGCTGTGCGCGTTCCCGCTACGTAAGTGCGGCGGAAACGGCAACCTCTACGGCGGAACCTCACCCGCACAGACCTGGTTCCAGGCGATGAGCCCGCTGGCGACCTCATTCGGCCCGGTCTCCCTGCCACCCACGGATCCGCGTTACGTCAACGGAGCCCCGGGCGTCGGCGTACCCAATGTCGTCGGCATGAACCTCGAGACCGCCAAGCAGCGGATCCGCGCGGCCGGATTCCAGGTGGCCGACCAACCCACCCCGATCAACAGCACGGCAGTCGCGGGCTCCATCATCGGCACCACTCCGACAGGCTCAGCACAGCCCGGGTCGATCATCACGATCAACACCAGTACCGGGATCGCGCCGGCCCCGCCGCCGGTGAACCGGGTACCCAGCACCGGGGACGAGGCGTACAACGATGCGCCACCTCCAATGCCGGGCGACGGTGCGCCACCGCCGCTGGAGGCCAACGTCATCGAGATTCCCGGGCTCCCGCCGATCACCATTCCGGTTCTGGCCCCACCCCCACCGCCACTTCCTCCGGCAC
>CAYFMA010000093.1:0-12907 GCA_964344085.1 uncultured Mycobacterium sp. | reverse complement strand
CCGACGACGATTCGGGGCGTAAGTCCCGATGAGGAGTCGGGCGAGTTGGGGCGGAGCCGACGACGATTCGGGGCGTAAGTCCCGATGAGGAGTCGGGCGCATGAGGTCCGACGGACAACGGGTAACCTAACCTCCCGTGAGCACCAGCGGATTCGACGTCACGGCCCGGTTGGGCACCGTCCTGACCGCGATGGTGACGCCGTTCAGGGCCGACGGCTCGCTGGACACCGACACCGCCGCCAGGCTGGCCACCCGTCTCGTCGATTCGGGTTGCGACGGACTGGTGGTCTCCGGCACCACCGGTGAGTCGCCGACGACCACCGACGCCGAGAAGAGCCTGCTGCTGCGCACCGTGGTCGAGGCGGTCGGGGACCGGGCCCGCATCGTCGCCGGCGTCGGCACCTACGACACCGCGCACAGCATTCATCTGGCCAAGGCTGCGGCCGCCGAGGGTGCACACGGTCTGCTGGTTGTGACCCCGTATTACTCACGTCCGCCGCAGTCCGGCCTGGTCGCCCATTTCGGCGCCGTTGCCGACGCCACCGATCTGCCGGTGATTCTCTACGACATTCCTCCGCGTTCGGTGGTCCCCATCGAATGGGACACCATGCGCAAGGTCGCCCGGCACCCGAACATCGTCGCGGTCAAGGACGCCAAGGGCGATCTGCCCGGAGCGGCACAGATCATGGCCGAGACCGGGCTGGCCTACTATTCCGGCGATGACGCACTGAACCTGCCATGGCTGGCCATGGGCGCGGTCGGATTCGTCAGCGTGTGGGGCCACGTCGCGGCTGGGCAATTGCGAGACATGTTGAGCGCCTTCAACTCCGGCGACCTGGCCACCGCGCGCAAGATCGCCGTCACGCTGGCCCGTCTCGACGACGCGCAGACCCGGTTGGGCGGCGTGACGATGTCCAAGGAAGGCCTGCGACTGCTGGGCTTCGACGCCGGCACCCCCCGGTTGCCGCAGATGCCCGCCACTGAAGAACAAATCGACGACCTGGCCGCCGATATGCGCGCGGCTTCTGTGCTGCGGTGACGATCGACGACCTGACTCCACCAGGGCCGCTAGCCCCGGGCGCGCTGCGTGTCACCCCATTGGGCGGTGTCACCGAAATCGGCCGCAATATGACGGTTTTCGAGCATCTCGGCCGGCTTCTCATCATCGACTGCGGGGTGCTGTTCCCCGGACACGACGAACCCGGCGTCGATCTGATCCTGCCTGATATCCGGCACGTCCAAGACCGGCTCGACGACGTCGAGGCACTCGTCCTGACTCACGCGCACGAGGACCACATCGGCGCGATCCCGTTCCTGCTCAAGATCCGGCCCGACATCCCGATCGTCGGATCGCGTTTCACGCTCGCGCTCGTGGCGGCCAAGTGCCGCGAGCACCGCCTCACTCCGACCCTGTTCGAGGTCTCCGAGGGTCAGCGCACCACCCACGGGGTCTTCGAGTGCCAGTTCTTCGCCGTGAACCATTCCATTCCCGAAGCCTTGGCCATCGCAATCCACACCGGTGCCGGAACGGTGCTACACACCGGCGACATCAAGTTCGACCAGTTGCCCCTGGACGGCCGCCCGACCGATCTGCCGGGGATGTCGCGGCTCGGCGACATGGGAGTCGACCTGCTGCTGTGTGATTCGACGAACTCCGAGATCCCCGGAGTCGGACCTTCGGAGAGTGAGGTCGGCCCCACGCTGCACCGGCTGATCCGTGGGGCGGACGGCCAGCGGGTGATTGTGGCCTGCTTCGCATCCAACGTCGACCGGGTCCAGCAGATCGTGGACGCCGCGGTCTCATTGGGCCGGAAGGTCTCCTTCGTCGGACGATCCATGGTCCGCAATATGGCGATCGCCCGGGAATTGGGCATCCTCACCGTCGATGACCGCAACGTGGTCGACATCTCGGCCGCCGAGCTTCTGCCGGCGGACCGGATCGTGCTCATCACGACGGGTACCCAAGGCGAGCCGCTGTCGGCGCTGGCCCGGATGTCGCGCGGAGAGCACCGCAGCATCAGCATCACCGCCGACGATCTGATAATCCTGTCCTCCTCGCTGATCCCCGGCAATGAAGAGGCCGTGTACGGGATCATCGATGCGCTGGCCAAGATCGGTGCCCGGGTGGTGACGAATCAACAAGTGCGGGTGCATGTCTCGGGACACGCCTACAGCGGGGAGTTGCTGTTCCTCTACAACGCGGTGCGCCCGCGCAATGTCATGCCGGTGCACGGCACCTGGCGGCATCTGAGGGCCAATGCCAAACTCGCGGCGCGAACCGGCGTGCCCGAGGATCGGATTCTGCTCACCGGCAACGGAGTCAGCGTCGACCTGATGGACGGAAAGGCCTTCATCTCCGGTGCGGTTCCGGTCGGCAAGATGTTCGTCGACGGTCTGGTCACCGGTGACGTCGGCGACGCCACACTAGGCGAGCGGCTGATCCTCAGTTCGGGTTTCGTCGCGGTTACGGTCGTCGTACACCGCGGAACCGGCAAGGTCGCCGCCCCGCCGCATCTGCATTCCCGCGGATTCTCCGAAGACCCCAAGGCGCTGGAACCGGCGGCACGCAAGGTGGAGAAGGAATTGGAATCCCTTGCCGCCGAGCGCATCACCGATCCGGTGCGGATCGCGCAGGCGGTGCGGCGCACCGTCGGCAAGTGGGTCGGCGAGGTCTACCGGCGCCAGCCGATGATCGTGCCGACGGTCATCGAGATCTGACCGGTCGGATCTAGCGTTTGTTGACGAAGCCGGCATCGACCGGCAGCGCCACACCGGTGACATAGCGCGCCGCATCCGACACCAGCCAGAGCACCGCGTTGGCGATGTCGTCGACATCGAGGGTCTCCACCGGCAGGGCATTGGTCAGGTCTGGTCCCGCCACCTGCTGTTGCGCCACGCCCTCCAGCCACGACCGGGTGAAGTCGTTGTCGATCATCGGGGTATCCACTCCGGCGGGGTGAATCGAATTGACCCTGATGTTGTACTGCGCAAGGAAATTGGCGTAAGCCCGCATCAGACCGACCACGCCGTGCTTGGCTGCGGTGTAGCCGATCGATCCGGCGACCGGCGCGCCGATACCCACCAAACCGACGACCGAACTCGTCAGCACGATCGAACCGCCGTCGCCCTGTCTGATCAGCGGCCGCATCGCGACGTCGATGGTGTGGTAGACCCCGGTGAGGTTGACGTCCAGCACGTCCTGCCAGGCGTCCTCGCCCATCATCGGGGCGATACCGGCGTTGGCGATGACGACGTCGAGCCGGCCGAGTTCGGTGACTCCTTCGGACAACGCGGTTTTCAATGTCGTTCGGTCCCGGACGTCGGCTTCGCGGGCCACGATCCGGGCCCCGGCGTCCTCGACGAGTTTGACCGTCGCGGCCAGATCATCGGGCGTCGCCATCGGATACGGAACGCTGGCGATCTGATCGCAGAGATCGACGGCGATGATGTCGGCGCCCTCGGAGGCGAGTTTGACCGCGTGCGCGCGTCCCTGGCCTCGCGCGGCGCCGGTGATGAAGGCGACTTTTCCATCGAGGGTGCCCATAGTCGGATGAAGCCGTTCCTTATCGGTCAGGTGTCTGCGGTCTCCACCGTAGATTGTCAGCCACTGACGAAAGGCCGGGAATGGATCATTCCGATCACCGCAAGTCGCTGCACATGACGGTGCTGATGACACCGGACATGGCCAACTTCTCCGGTCATGTGCACGGCGGAGCGCTCTTGAGGCTGCTCGACCAGGTGGCCTACTCCTGTGCCAGTCGCTACGCCGGCACCTATGTGGTGACGCTCTCGGTGGACCGGGTGCTGTTCCGCGACGCCATCGAAGTGGGGGAACTGGTGTCGTTCTCGGCCTCGGTCAACTTCACCGGGCGCACCTCGATGGAGGTCGGGATCCGGGTGGAGACCGAGAACATCCGCACCGGCACCCGCAAACACACGAACAGCTGCTACTTCACCATGGTCGCGGTCGATGAGGAGGGCAATCCGGTGCCCGTGCCGCCGTTGGAGCCCGGCACCGAGACCGAACGCCGGTGGTTCGCCGCCGCCGGGGCCCGTCGGACAGCGCTGAGGTCGGCGTTCGCCGATTGATTGCGTTCTGGCAACGACGTGCCCTGAGACCCGTGTTACGGGTGGTGCCAGTGAGGCTGGTGCGGTTAATCTAGCCGCCATGGCGAACACGACGGCCGCTCGCTCAAGCGCGCGAACGACCAGCTCAAAGGGCTCGACTAGACCGGCTGCGAAGTCAGCCCAGCCCGCTGTGCAGCGCCGTAAGCCCGCCGCCAAGTCGGCCGCCAAGTCCGCGTCTAAGGCGTCCGCGAAATCGGCGTCCAAATCCGCGCCGAAGGCCCCCGCCAAGCCGGCCGCTCGCACGTCGCCGTCCGCAGTGGCGCTTGCCGCCTCCGCTGGCGGGCGTGCCGCCCGCGCCACCTGGCTGATGGCGGCCCGGGGAGCCGGAACGACCGCCCGTTCGGTCGGCCGGGCCCGCGATATCGAACCCGGTCACCGCCGGGACGGCATCGCGCTGGGCCTGCTGGCGCTGGCCGTCGTCATCGCCGCCGCCTCCTGGTTCGACGCTGCCCGGCCGGTCGGGGCCTGGATCGATTCGATGCTGCGTGGCGTCGTGGGCGGTTCGGTCATCTTCCTGCCACTGCTGTTGGGTGCGCTGGCAGTGCTGCTGATGCGCACCGAGCCCAACCCGGAGGCCCGACCGAGACTGGTGCTCGGCGCCGCGATGATCTGCCTGCCGGTGCTGGGTCTCTGGCACCTGTGGTCCGGCTCACCGGCCGGCCCCGCCGCCCGCCAGCGGGCGGGCGGATTCGTGGGGTTCGTGATCGGCGGACCGCTGGCCGATGGCCTGAGCGCCTGGCTGGCCACTCCACTGCTGATCTTCGCCGTAGTGTTCGGCTTGCTGCTCATCACCGGCACCACCATCCGTGAACTGCCCGAGGCGCTCTATTCGATGTTCGGCACCCGTTACGGGCGCAGATATGCCGAGTACTACGACCATGACGGTGCGGACTACGGCGACGACTATGAGGGCTTCACGGACACGAAGTTCGACGAACCGGCCGACGATTTCTCCGATGGCTATTACGACGATCCGCGCGCCTACGAAGATGAGGTGCAGAGCTGGCCGGGGACACCCGGCCCGGTCGGCACGCCGCTGGACAACTACCCGGTCGACGGCGGTGCAGGTGCCACCGCCCCGATCAAGCCCCGCCGCAAGAAGCCCGCGGCACCGAAACCGGCTGCGCCCAAACAGGACTCGAAACCGATCGACCGTGTGGTGGAAGGTCCCTACACCCTGCCCTCGCTGGAACTGTTGATCCCGGGCGATCCGCCGAAGACCCGCAGTTCGTCCAATGATCAGATGATCGATGCCATCACCTCGGTGCTGCAGCAGTTCAAGGTCGACGCGACGGTCACCGGCTGCACCCGTGGTCCGACGGTCACCCGATACGAGGTCGAACTCGGGCCCGGCGTCAAGGTCGAGAAGATCACCGCACTGCAGCGCAACATCGCTTACGCGGTGGCCACCGAGAGCGTGCGCCTGCTGGCGCCCATCCCGGGCAAGTCCGCGGTGGGTATCGAGGTGCCCAACACCGATCGCGAAATGGTCCGTCTCGCGGACGTTCTCACCGCCCCCTCGACCCGCCGCGACCACCATCCACTGGTGATCGGTCTCGGCAAGGACATCGAGGGCGACTTCATCTCGGCGAACCTGGCCAAGATGCCGCACCTTCTTGTGGCCGGCTCCACCGGTTCGGGCAAGTCCAGCTTCGTCAACTCGATGCTGGTCTCACTGCTCGCCCGGGCCACTCCGGAAGAAGTGCGGATGATCCTCATCGACCCCAAGATGGTGGAACTGACTCCCTACGAAGGCATTCCGCATCTGATCACCCCGATCATCACCCAGCCGAAGAAAGCCGCGGCCGCACTGGCCTGGCTGGTCGAGGAGATGGAGCAGCGCTACCAGGACATGCAGGCCTCGCGGGTTCGCCACATCGACGACTTCAACGCCAAGGTCCGTTCCGGTGCGATCACCACACCGCTGGGCAGTAAGCGCGAGTACCGGCCGTATCCCTACATCGTCGCGATCGTCGACGAGCTGGCTGATCTGATGATGACCGCGCCGCGTGACGTCGAGGACGCCATCGTGCGGATCACCCAGAAGGCCCGCGCCGCCGGCATCCACCTGGTGCTCGCGACTCAGCGGCCGTCCGTCGACGTCGTGACCGGTCTGATCAAGACCAACGTGCCCTCGCGGCTTGCGTTCGCGACCTCGTCGCTGACCGACAGCCGCGTCATCCTGGATCAACCGGGCGCGGAGAAACTTATCGGCATGGGTGACGGGTTGTTCCTGCCGATGGGTGCCAGCAAGCCCGTCCGCCTACAGGGCGCCTATATCAGCGACGACGAGATCCACGATGTCGTGCAGGCCTGTAAGGACCAGGCCGAGCCGGAGTACACCGAGGGTGTGACGACGGCCAAGACATCGGGGGAGAAGGCCGACGTCGATCCGGACATCGGCGACGATATGGACGTCTTCCTGCAGGCAGTCGAACTCGTGGTGTCGAGCCAATTCGGCTCGACCTCGATGCTGCAGCGCAAGCTGCGGGTCGGCTTCGCCAAGGCGGGCCGGCTGATGGACCTGATGGAGAACCGCGGAATCGTCGGGCCGTCCGAGGGCTCCAAGGCCCGCGAGGTCCTGGTCAAACCCGACGAACTCGCCGAGACGCTGGCGATGATCCGCGGCGGCGACGTCGGCGGCGACGAAGACGACATCGACGAAGCCGGCGTTCCCGAGGACTTCTGATGGGCTACAGAACCAAAAGCATCCGGGTATTGCCCAGGATGTTGGGTTTGACGTAGCTCAGATCGAGGAACTCCGCGACGCCGACGTCATAGGATCGGCACATCTCCTCGTAGACCTCGGCGGTCACCGGGGTGCCCTCGATCTCGGTGAACCCGTGCCGGCCGAAGAACTCGGTCTCGAAGGTGAGCACGAACAGCCGCTCGAGTTCAAGATCGCGAGCGACGCCGAGCAGACGGTCGACGACGGCGTGGCCCACACCGAGTCCTTTGACCTTCGGATCCACGGCCACCGTGCGCACCTCGCCGAGGTCGGCCCACAACACATGCAAGGCGCCGCAGCCGACCACCGCACCGTCGAGTTCGGCGACCCAGAACTCCTGCACGCCCTCGTAGAGCGTGACCAGATTCTTCTCCAGCAGGATCTTGCCGGCGTAGATGTCCACCAGTCGCTTGATGCCGGGAACGTCGGAAGTCCGCGCGCGGCGGACGATCACGGGGACGTTGGACACCGCTGCACCCTATCGCTGCCGGGGAAGTGCGGTTTCTACCGATATTCTGTTGGCCGTGCCGGGCCAACCTGAAACACAGTCGGAGGCCCGCCGCGTCCCGGTGACCAATCTCGCCAACTTGCTGACCGCGTTGCGACTGGTTCTGGTCCCGGTCTTCCTGCTTTTCCTGTTCGCCGGTGACGGCCATCAGACCGCCAGCCGGATCACCGCGTTTGCGGTGTTCGCCGTCGCGGTGATCACCGACCGACTGGACGGATGGCTGGCCCGCACCTACGACATGGTCACCGAGTTCGGGAAGCTGGCCGACCCGATCGCCGACAAGATGCTGATCGGCGCCGCGCTGATAGGGCTGTCCATGCTCGGCGATCTGCCCTGGTGGGTGACCTTGGTGATCCTGGTCCGCGAGCTGGGCGTCACAGCGCTGCGCTTCGCCGTGCTGCACCGCGGGGTGATCCCGGCCAGCCGCGGCGGCAAGATGAAGACCCTGCTGCAGGCCGTCGCCATCGGACTTTTCATCCTTCCGCTGCGGAACTGGCCGCCGGCCTGGCACACCGCCGCCTGGGTGGTGATGGCCGCTGCGCTGGTATTGACCGTGGTCACAGGCCTGGACTACCTGCTGTCGGCCATCCGCGGACGCAGCCCGCAGAGCTGATCCGAAGAGATTTTCGGCTGATCCGAAGAAATTTTCGCCGTCCGGGAACCAACCGGGGCGCCCGGTCGTTGCATAGGTGCTGCAACTACTCAAGGAGGACAGCGATGGCCGTAATGCTGCGTGAAGTGATCGGTGACGTTCTGCGCCGTGCGCGCACGTCGCAGGGGCGTACGTTGCGTGAGGTCTCCCACTCCGCCCGGGTCAGCCTGGGCTATCTCTCCGAGGTCGAACGCGGCCGCAAGGAGGCCTCGAGCGAGTTGCTCAGTGCCATCTGCACCGCGCTGGACGTCCCGCTGTCCCAGGTGCTCGCCGACTCCGCCACTGAGATGCTCTGCCAGGAGCAACTGGCCAGCGTCATCCCGCACCCCGCCGCCAGGGCCGTCGCCTAGCCGGATTTGCCAGATCTGACGCATCGGAGTTCCCAACCCGGCTGTGGTTGGGTGTCTTGACCCGATAAATTGGGCACGACTCCTAATGCGGCACTCGAATCGAAGGCGGGCACCTCATGGCCAATCCGTTCGTCAAGGCGTGGAAGTACCTGATGGCGCTGTTCAGCTCCAAGGTGGACGAATACGCCGACCCCAAGGTCCAGATCCAGCAGGCGATCGAGGATGCACAGCGTCAGCACCAGGCGCTGACCCAGCAGGCCGCGCAGGTGATCGGTAACCAGCGGCAGCTGGAGATGCGGCTCAACCGCCAGCTCGCCGACATCGAGAAGCTGCAGGCCAACGTCCGTCAGGCGTTGACCCTGGCCGACCAGGCCACTGCGGCCGGCGACGCCGCAAAGGCCACCGAGTACAACAACGCCGCCGAGGCCTTCGCCGCCCAGCTGGTCACCGCCGAGCAGAGCGTCGAGGACCTCAAGGGTCTGCACGACCAGGCCCTGCAGGCCGCGATGCAGGCCAAGAAGGCCGTCGAGCAGAACGCCATGGTGCTGCAGCAGAAGATCGCCGAGCGCACCAAGCTGCTCAGCCAGCTGGAGCAGGCCAAGATGCAGGAGCAGGTCAGCGCATCGCTGCGGTCGATGAGTGAGATCGCCGCCCCGGGCAACACTCCGAGCCTCGACGAGGTGCGCGACAAGATCGAGCGCCGCTACGCCGACGCCATGGGGTCGGCCGAGCTGGCGCAGAACTCCGTGCAGGGCCGGATGATGGAGATCCAGCAGGCCAGCGTTCAGATGGCCGGCCACTCGCGGCTGGAGCAGATCCGCGCCTCGATGCGTGGCGACGCTCTGCCGTCGGGCGGCGCGGCCGCCCCGGCCTCGCCGGCGACCGCCAGTGCCCCCGAGCCCGAGAAGCCGCTCGGGCAATAGTGAGGTGACTCGATGGCGGTGAGAACCGGGCAGTCCCGCTCGATGCTGCAGCGCGGCATCGACACCGTCAGCGAGTACGCCGATGCCGCTGCCGCGAAGCTGAGCAGTCTCTCCGAACCGCGCGCCCGACTGCTGCGCAAGCGGCGCTGGGCATTGCGGTTGGGTGTGCTCTTCGCCGGCGCGACGGTCTTCTGGGTGGCTCTGACCGGTCTGCTGGCCTCGTGGAGCACCCCGGTGTGGGGTCTGATCATCACCGGCGTCATCGCCGCCGGCGCCGCAGTGCCGGCCACTCTGTTCCTGCTGCGCTACCGATGGCTGCGCGGCGAACCGTTGCCGCCGGCGCGTGAGGTCAGCGGGCGACGGCTGCCGCCGCCCGGGTCGGTGGCCCGTCCGGTGATGTCGGCGCTGGCGGCGTCCGAGCGCGGACTGCACTCGCTGCTCGGTGTTCTCGAGCGCGGCCGGATGTTGCCCTCATCGGAGATCCGCGAACTCACCGCAGCGGCGGGCCGGTCGGCGGCGACCATGTCGGCCACCGCCGCCGAAGTGGTGTCGATGGAGCGCGCGGCCGCCAATTCGCCGGAGTCGCGCGACTATCTGGCACCGACCATCAACGCGTTCGTCGCGCAACTCAATAGCGGTGTCCGTCAGTACAACGAGATGGTTACCGCGGCAGCACAATTGGTGTCGAGTGTGAATGCCGGATCGCCGGTTGCGACCGACCAGCGTCACCGCAGTGAGCTGTCCGACGCCACCGACCGACTCCTGGGCTGGGCGTACGCCTTCGAGGAACTCGACCAGACCCGCCAGTCGGGCTCGTTACAGCGTCGGACGTAGCGCTGGGACGAAGGCGCCCACCACGCCACGCACGATGGCCTTGGTGAAGTCGAACATGTCGAAGTAATCCCGCCACAGGGTGATCCGGCCGTCTCGCACCTCGAACACCCCGCACACCCAGAACTGCAGACGAACCGGGCCGATCGTCAGCACGTCGGTGCGCTCGGTGAGGACCGAGGACCCGTTGACCGCGATGCGGTGGGTCTTGACCTCGAAGCGGGCTCGGCCCTCCATCGAGCGGAACAGTTTCAGCGCGCGGGTCCGGCCCCGGATGGTGGGGAAGCCGACGTTCTCGTAGACCAGGCTCTCGTCGAGGACCGCGCCCGCGCCGTCGATATCCTGGTTCTGCAGTGCCGAGAGGAACACCTCGACGGTGTGTGCGTTGTCGACGTCGGTGCTCACGTTCGTCTGCTCGGTCATGCTCGCCAGCCTAGGCACCGGTGCTGTGGCAGGGTAGGGCGATGCGGGTGGCTCTGGTCGCCGGGCCCGAGGCCGGTCACGTCTTTCCGGCCATCGCGCTGAGCCTTCGCCTGCAGGCGGCCGGGGACTCACCCGTCGTCCTGACCGGCTCCGAGCGACTCGACACCGTGCGCGCCGCCGGCGTCGAGGCGGTGGAGCTGGCCGGTCTCGATCCCGGCGAGGGCGATGACGACGACGACGCCGGCGCCAAGATCCACCAGCGCGCGGCCCGGATGGCGACCCTCAACCGGCCGCTGATCGCCGGCCTCGATCCCGATCTGGTGGTCTCCGATGTCATCACCGTCTGCGGCGGGATGGCCGCCGAACTGCTCGGCGTGCCGTGGGCCGAACTCAGCCCGCACCCGCTCTACCTGCCGTCCAAGGGGTTGCCGCCGATCGGCAGCGGCCTGGCGCCGGGTGCCGGGATCCGTGGCCGGCTGCGTGACACCGTCATGCGTGCACTGACCGCCCGGTCGATCCGGACGGGGGACCGGCAGCGGGAGATGGCGCGCCGGGATATCGGGCTGCCGGCCGTCGACCCGGGACCCCGGCGCCGGCTGATCGCGACCCTGCCCGCCCTCGAGGTGCCCCGGCCGGACTGGCCGGCGGAAGCCGTCGTGGTCGGGCCGTTGCACTTCGAACCCACCCGGACCACGCTGACGGTGCCTCCGGGTAACGGGCCGTTGATCGTGGTGGCGCCCTCCACCGCTTCGACCGGGGTGGCCGGACTGGCCGAATTGGCGCTGCAGCATCTGATCCCGGGCAAGACCCTGCCGACGGGGTCCCGGGTGGTGGTCTCCCGACTGGGTGGTCACGACGTCGACGTCCCCCCGTGGGCCGTGGTCGGGCTGGGACGTCAGGACGAACTGCTGGCACAGGCCGATCTGGTGATCTGCGGCGGCGGCCACGGGATGCTGTCCAAGACACTGCTGGCCGGTGTTCCGATGGTGGTGGTGCCCGGCGGTGGGGATCAGTGGGAATTGGCGAATCGTGTTGTGCGACAAGGCAGTGCGCGTCTGGTCCGGCCGTTGGCCGCCGATACCCTGGTGGTCGCGGTCAACGAGGTGCTGTCGGAGCCGTCCTATCGCGGGGCGGCACGGACGGTCGGCCGGAGTGTCGCAGGCGTCGCCGATCCGGTACGGGTGTGCCGTGAGGCCGCTGGGTAGGTTGATGACGTGCGGTTGACCGAATTCCACGAACTCGTCGAGGCCCAGTTCGGCTCGGTGCGGGGGGCGTCGCTGATCGTCGACCACGTCCTGACCAAACTCGGCGGACGGACCGCTGAGCAGGCCATCGAGGCCGGTGTGGAACCCCGCGACGTCTGGTGGGCGCTGTGCGCGGACTTCGACGTCCCGCGCGATCAGTGGTGACGACCGGGTAGATCCGGCCGGTCCGACACGCCCTGGACACGCGGGGCGCGCCTTCCTTGCCATCGAACACATGTTCGTTACTGTGGTGATTGTTCGACCCAGATTTTTGTCGGTGGCCGCCCCTAACGTCACAGCCAACCGACCGAACCACGGTCACCCGAACACAGAAACGGAGACATCATGGCGCAGCAAGCCCCCGACCGCGAGAAGGCTCTCGAGCTGGCGATCGCGCAGATCGAGAAGAACCACGGCAAGGGCGCGGTGATGCGCCTCGGCGACGAGGTCCGTCAGCCCATCTCGGTCATTCCGACCGGCTCCATCGCACTGGACGTCGCACTCGGCATCGGCGGCCTGCCCCGCGGTCGCGTCGTGGAGATCTACGGCCCGGAGTCCTCGGGTAAGACCACCGTCGCCCTGCATGCGGTGGCCAACGCCCAGGCGGCCGGCGGTCTGGCGGCGTTCATCGACGCTGAGCACGCGCTTGATCCCGAATACGCCAAGAGCCTCGGTGTGGATACCGACTCGCTGCTGGTGAGCCAGCCCGACACCGGTGAGCAGGCGCTCGAGATCGCCGACATGCTGGTCCGATCCGGAGCCATCGACATCCTCGTCATCGACTCGGTGGCGGCGCTGGTGCCGCGTGCCGAGATCGAGGGTGAGATGGGTGACAGTCACGTCGGTCTGCAGGCCCGCCTGATGAGCCAGGCCCTGCGCAAGATGACCGGCGCCCTGAACAACTCGGGCACCACCGCCATCTTCATCAACCAGTTGCGCGAGAAGATCGGCGTGATGTTCGGCTCGCCCGAGACCACCACCGGCGGCAAGGCGCTGAAGTTCTACGCCTCGGTGCGCCTCGACGTCCGCCGGATCGAGACACTCAAGGACGGCACCGACGCCGTGGGCAACCGCACCCGCGTCAAGGTCGTCAAGAACAAGGTCTCGCCGCCGTTCAAGC
>CAYFMA010000092.1:4807-13081 GCA_964344085.1 uncultured Mycobacterium sp. | reverse complement strand
TGCGGACCTTGTTCAGGTCGGTCAGCACGTCCTGTGCCACAGCAGTATTCGCTTTCGATTCGTGTCGGTTAAGTACTCAGGAGCCGGTCGCCCGGCTGGCGATCACCAGCGGTAGTGCGCGAAGGCGCGGTTGGCCTCGGCCATCTTGTGGGTGTCCTCGCGGCGCTTGACCGCGGCACCGAGGCCATTGCTGGCGTCGAGGATCTCATTGGCGAGACGCTCGATCATGGTCTTCTCCCGGCGGGCCTTGGAGAAGCTGACCAGCCAGCGCAGCGCCAACGTGGTCGAGCGGTCCGGACGGACCTCGACCGGCACCTGGTAGGTCGCGCCACCGACGCGACGGCTGCGCACCTCGAGGGTGGGCTTGACGTTGTCCATCGCCCGCTTGAGGGTGACGACCGGGTCGGTGCCGGTCTTCTCCCGGGCCTGCTCGAGCGCGCCGTAGACGATGCGCTCGGCCAGCGACTTCTTGCCGTCCAGCAGAACCTTGTTGACCAGCTGGGTGACCAGCTGCGACCCGTAGACCGGATCGTTGACCAGAGGACGCTTAGGAGCGGGTCCCTTGCGCGGCATCAGCTCTTCTCCTTCTTCGCGCCGTAGCGGCTGCGGGCCTGCTTGCGGTTCTTGACACCCTGGGTGTCCAGCGAGCCACGGATGATCTTGTAGCGAACGCCGGGGAGGTCCTTCACGCGACCGCCCCGGACCAGGACCATCGAGTGCTCCTGCAGGTTGTGGCCCTCGCCCGGGATGTAGGCGGTGACCTCGACCTGGCTGGTCAGCTTGACGCGCGCGACCTTGCGAAGAGCCGAGTTGGGCTTCTTCGGGGTGGTGGTGTACACGCGGGTGCACACGCCACGGCGCTGCGGGCTGCCCTTGAGGGCCGCGGTCTTAACCTTGGCGATCTTGTCGCGGCGACCCTTACGGACCAGCTGCTGAATGGTTGGCATCTACCGACTTTCTCTCAATCTCGTCGTCTCGGCTGTCTTCAAGTCTCTGTACTGCGTTTTCAGCCCTTCCGCTTACCCCGCGGCCGGGCGTGTCGCATATGCCGAGTCCCGCCTTCGGACGGTGCGCAGCAAACATGCGAATTTGCCCGGCGAGCGCGCGTTAGCGCACCTGTCGGCCAGGCACGATGCTTCACAATACCAGTTCGGCCAGCGGCCTCCAAACCGGCGGCCGGCGCACCCGCGACCCGACAGCGGGACTCTTACCGCAGGTCAGAGTCGCTGCGATGAGCCATGCCAGCGGCCAGCCGCAGCACCATGTCGGCGAACACCGCATCCGCGTCGAGGTTGCCGGTCGGCACCGATCCCAAGCCGCCCGCCAGACCGGGGCCCATCACACCGGTCATTTCAAGCAGGACGAAACCGTGCAGGGCCGCCCAGAACTCCAGCGCGGCGAAGAAAGCGTCCTCTCCGTCGAGACCGTAGGAGGCGAGCACCGAGATCACCGGCGCCGCGGCGGCATGTGAGGCGGTGGTGAACTCCGGATCGTCGCCGCCCAGCGGAACGCGGGTGAAGGCGGAGTACCGGCCCGGGTGGTGATGGGCGTAACTGCGGTACGCGCTGGCCATGGCCATCACGGCGTCATCCCGGGTACGGCCCGCGGCGACCGTGCTCAGCATCTGCAGGATGTCGTCGATCACGTGCATCCGGACCGTGCGCCGCAGATCCTCGAGGCTGTCGACGTGGTTGTAGAGCGATGGACCCTTGGTCCCCAGTTGGGTGGCCAGCGCATTGATGGTCAGTGCATCCCAGCCTTCGCGGTCCAGGAAGGTCAGCGCCGCATTGACGATGATCTCCCGGCTGAGCTTCGGCGATCGGGCCGGCCGGGTTGCCATGGATCGCAACTCTAGGCCACCGCCGAGGGGTCGCGGCTAGGCCGGAGTGCCGTGCCGTCCGGCCCCACCGGCGAATCGTTGCGCGCCGTCGATCGACTCGGCCGCCACCTTGGACATACTTCCGAACTCGACATCCATCGCCTCGGCCTCGGTGTGGCCCCACTGGTGCAGCGCCGAGAGCCGGTCGGCGCGAAGGCAGCCTTGCGGCAGCCGGGCCAGTTCGGCGGCCAGCTCCTCGGCGGCCTGCCGAGAAGATCCTTTGGCGACCACGCGATTTGCCAAGCCCATCGACAGCGCCTCGGTCGCATCCACCGCCCGCCCGGTGAGAATCATGTCCATCGCCCGGCTGTGCCCGATCAGCCGCGGCAGTCGTACAGTCCCGCCGTCGATCAGCGGAACACCCCAGCGACGGCAGAACACTCCGAACACGGCGTCCTCCTCGACGACCCGAAGGTCGCACCACAGCGCGAGTTCCAAACCGCCGGCCACCGCGTAACCGCTGACCGCGGCGATCACCGGCTTGGACAGCGTCATCCGCGTCGGACCCATCGGGCCGGGACCGACACGGTGCAACGGGTTGGAGTCAGTGGTGCCGACGGCTTTCAGGTCGGCTCCGGCACAGAACGTTCCGTGGTCGCCCCACAGCACCGCAACCGAGGCCGACTCATCGCGATCGAAGGCGTCGAAAGCCTCATAGAGCGCCAGCGCGGTGGGTCCGTTGACGGCGTTGCGGGCGTGCGGGCGATCCAGGATCACCGTGGTGACGGCGCCCTGTCGTTCCACTCTGATTGTCATCAGACCTCCAGGAGAGTCGTGCCGCGCCGTTCCGACAACAGTGCGGCGAATTCGGCATACCCGTTCCTCAACTGCTGACCCGGCCAATCCGCGGGCAACAGCGCGGCGGGCAGTACGGGATCGGTGAGCAGGTGGCGGACCATCGCAGCGGCGATCGTGAACCGGGCGGGGATGTCCGTGGCAGCGCTCATCTCATTCAGCAGCCGCCATCCGACAGCCGCCCAATCCCCGAGGTTCCACAGCCGGGCGGCCAGTCCGGCATCGTCGTGGTCGTGAACGCTGAGGATCCGGACCAGATCGCTGATCTCATCAGGCACGCGGACGTCCAGGTTGTCCGGCCGCAGCCACACGCCCTCGCGTAGTTCGCCGAACCGATTGCGGGACAGGTTCGTTCGCATCGCCGCCCGGGTGCGCGCATCTTGCCCCACCGCCGTAACGACTGCCATCATCCAGCTACCGTCCCAATCCCTGGTGGGCGGATCGAGCGCATCATCCTGGCGGCGCTGACGTCCGAGCAGCCGGTCGGAGAGGCGGTAGCCGTCCTCTGAGCGCACCAGATCGCCGGCGGCGACCATCCGGGTCAGGGCGACCCGCAAGGTCGCCTCCTTGATGCCGAAATCCGCTGTGAGTCGCAGCAATTCGGCGGCCGTGGCCCATGCCGGATGGGCACCGAGGAGTACCGAGAGCACCACCGACCGGGCGGTCATCCGGATATCACCCATTCACGCCCCTGAAGATTTCCTGCCATCGCCGACACCGGAGGTCTTTCGGCCATGGTCTCCGAACGGCTCGTCACGATGTCGCACCGCTTCGCGGAAGCCGTGTTCACGGGCGTCGGCGACGAAGGCGTGCCCTTCCGGAGTGTGCCGGGCGATGCCGTCGAACACGGTGCTCACCATCCGGCTGGTGGCCACGCCCTGCTGGTACAGCGCGGAGTTCATCGCGAGTTTCACCATGATGAGCTGATTGACCGGCATCGCGGCGATGCGCTCGACAAGACGCTCGGTGCGCTCATCGAGATCGGCCGGATCGGGCGCCTCGACGGCCAGTCCCCATTCGGCGGCCTGAGCGCCGGTGATGCAATCCCCGGTCAGCAGAAGACGTTTCGCACGCTGGTCGCCGAGGCGGTGCGCCCACAGCCCCGCGGCCGGAACCCCCCAGACCCTTGTTGGTGGGTAGCCGATCTTGGCATCGCCGGCGGCGATCACCTGGTCGGCGTGCAGTGCGATATCGGTGCCGCCGGCCACGCAATAACCGTGAATCTTGACCACCGTCGGCTTGTCGGCGTGCATGAGACTGGCGAAGCCGCGCATGAAGCGGCTCATCATCTGGTAATCGATCATCGGGTCCCAGGGCTGATGAGGAAGGTGGTTGACCGCCTGCAGGTGCCCGTCGAGAACCGTTCCCGCGAGGTCGGATCCGCCTGCTGATGATGAGCCGTCGGCGTAGGCGCTCAGATCGAAGCCGGCGCAGAAACCGTCGCCGCGGCCGGAAACCAGGATGACGTGGACTGCCGGATCGAGGTCTGCCCTCTCCACACACGCCGCCAGTTCCACCGGGGTGGCGGCGATGATGGCGTTGCCCTTCTCGGGCCGGTTGAAGGTGATCCGGGCGACCCGGCCGGTCACCTCATAGGTCATCGTCGTCAACTCGTCGATGACGGTCACCCTTTGACCAATGCGCGCTCGATGATGGGCGCCAGATCCAGCCCGGCCGGAAGGGTGCCGAAGGCGCCGCCCCACTCGCCTGCCATCCGAGTCGCGAGGAAGGCCTCGGCGACGGCCGGGTGCCCGTGGCGCACCAACAGCGAACCCTGCAACGCGAGGCTGATGTCCTCGGCGACCTTGCGAGCGCGGTACTCGATGGTCGTGACGTCGCTCAGGCTCTCGCGCAGACTGGCGACATGGACGTCCAGTCGGGCGTCGTGACCGGTGGTGGTGCCCAGTTCGTCGAAGAGCACCTCGACACATTGCGGACGGGTTGCCATCGCACGCAACGTGTCCAGTGCGCTGACATTGCCGGAGCCCTCCCAGATCCCCATCAGCGGAGCCTCCCGATACAGCCGCGGGGCACCGGAGTCCTCGGCATAACCGTTGCCGCCCAGGCATTCCATCGCCTCCCCGGCGTGCGGAGTGGCCCGCTTGCACACCCAGTACTTCGAGGCGGCCAGGCCGATTCGGCGCAGCATGGTCTCACGTTCGTCCCCACGAGTGGCTGCGTCGGTCGCGCCGGCCATCCGCATCGCGATGATGGTGGCCGCCTCCGCCTCGACGGCGAGGTCGGCGATCACGTTGCGCATCAAGGGTTGATCGATCAGATATTCGCCGAAAGCCTTGCGATTCTGAGCGTGGTGGATCGCCATGGTGAGGCCCTGGCGCATGCTGGTGGCGCTGCCGAGCGTGCAGTCCAGTCGGGTGAGGTTGACCATCTCGATAATGGTCGAGACTCCGCGGCCCTCCTCTCCGACCAGCCAGGCGGTGGCGCCGTCGTACTCGATCTCGCTTGAAGCGTTGGCATGGTTGCCCAGTTTGTTCTTCAGCCGCTGGATCAGCATCCGGTTGCGGCTGCCGTCGGGAAGCACCCTTGGCAGCAGGAAACAGCTCAGGCCGCCGGGTGCCTGGGCGAGAACCAGGAAGATGTCGCTCATCGCCGCCGAGGTAAACCATTTGTGCCCGGTGAGTCGGTAGATTCCGTCGCCGCACGACACCGCCTGGGTGGTGCCGGCCCGCACATCGGAACCGCCCTGTTTCTCGGTCATGGACATTCCGGCGGTTATACCGGCCTTGGTGGTCGCCACCTTCAGTTCGGGGTCGTAGACGCTGCTGGTGAGCAGCGGTTCGTAGACAGCAGCGAGTTCCGGATTGTGCCGCAGCGCCGGGACGACCGCGTACGTCATCGAGATCGGGCAGACGTGACCCGGCTCGGGTGTCCAGACGCCCATCTTGGCGGCCCGTACCACGTGTGCACCCGGCCTGTCGTCGGCCCACGGTGCGCCATGCAGTCCGTGACCGATCGCGACCCGCATCAACTCGTGATACGCCGGGTCGTATTCGATCTCGTCCACACGGTGGCCGTAGCGGTCGTGGGTGTGCAGCACCGGGCGGTTGCGGTCGGCGAGATCGCCCCACCGCTGGGCGGTGGCACTGCCCGAGATCGCGCCCAGTTCGGTGACCTCGTCGACCCCCCAGTGGCCGCCCTCACGGATGAGGGCCTCCATCAGCACCGGCGAGGTGGCGGGGTTGTAGTCGGTCAGCGGCGGGACCTGGTTGGAGACGACGTGGGTGTCCGGCATGATTCCACTGTTACATTTTCAAGACAGTTGCACAAGATACGTAACACGACGGTCCCGGGGTAGATTCGGTCGTCGTTCGTTTCGGACATATGAAGAGCACGGGGGAAATCGCAGTGGGTCAACCGAGGATCTGCCTCAACATGATCGTGCGCAACGAGGCGCACATCGTTCATGAGGTGCTGGACTGCGTAGCCCCCTACATCTCCACCTGGTGCATCGTCGACACCGGCTCCGAGGACGGCACTCAGGAGATCATCCGTGCGCACATGGCTGGTCTGGGTATACCGGGCGAACTGTTCGAGCGGCCGTGGAAGAACTTCGGCCACAACCGGACCGAGGCTCTGCAACTGGCCGCCGGCCGGGCGGACTACATCTGGATCGTCGATGCCGACGACCTCGTGATCGGCACACCGGATTTCAGTCAGCTCAGTGCAGACTCCTGCGAACTTCGGTACGGCCCGCCCGACGGGTTCACCTATTGGCGCCAACAGGTCTTCCGCGACGGGCTCCCCTGGCGCTACGGCGGTGTCGTGCACGAATTCATCCAGTGCGACCAGCCTTTCCAGATTCAGCGACTTCTTGGCGATTATCACTTGGAGTCCCGTCGGCTCGGCGGACGCAACCTCGATCCTGAGAAATACGCCCGTGACCGCGACCTGCTGCTCGTTGAAGTCGAGCGCGATCCGGAGGACTCGCGCTCGGTGTTCTACCTCGCGCAGAGCTATTTCGATCTCGGCGACTTCGCCAACGCTCGGCGCTGGTATCAGCGCAGGGCGGAGATGGGCGGCTGGGAGGAAGAGGTCTACTACTCGATGCTGCGGGTGAGTGAGTCGATGCTGCGACTCGAGGAACCCTGGCCGACTGTGCAGGACGCCTACCTACGGGCCTGGGAATACCGTCCTAGTCGCGCCGAAGCGTTGCACGCGATCGCCTGCTATTACCGCCAGCAGGGCAGATACCAGTTGGGCCACGTCTTCGCCCAAAAGGCTGCGTCAATCCCGGTGCCGCCGGACGACATTCTGTTCGTGTTCGCAGCCGCACACTCCTGGGCAGCGCTCGACGAGCAGGCGGTGTGCGCCTCGAACCTGGGCCAGCACTCCGAGGCGTTCTCGATCTTCCGCAATCTGCTCGCCGGCGACAAACTCTCACCGGAAGACCGGGTCCGGGTCGCGATCAACCGCGATTTCTCGGTGCCGACCAAACTGGAGATCGCCACTGCCTATCCGGCGGTGGGCATCCACACGACTCGCCCACGCTCGGATGCCGACGTGACGGTGACGGTGTCATGTGGACCGAATCCGCACAACGCGGAAGCAACGCTGAACTCGGTGCTGAACTCCTGCACCGATCGCAGCCGGATCAGCAGGCTCGTGGTGGATGACGCCGAACTGTCCGAAGCCGACCGTACCGCGCTTCGGCATCGGTATCCGCTGGCGCAATCACTCGATGCGCCGTTCCGCGAACCGGCTGCCGCGCGGCTCCGGCGTATCAGTGAGGGCATTCAGACCCGTTACTGGTTGCACATCCCCGCCGATTGGCGTTTTTTCGCACCGGAGCGTCTGCTCAGCCGGCTGGCCCGAGTGCTCGAATCGGAACGGGAGGTGCTGGCGGCCGGGGTCAACTTCGAGGACGCCAGTGAGCTCACGGGACGTAACGCCGAGGAGGCCATCGTCCGCCGTGGCGCCGGAACCGGTCGCTATGTTCTGACAGACATGATGCCCCGCGGGCCGGTGATGATCGACATGGAACGACTCGGCAAGATCGGCGGAGTCGACTCCGGCGCCGCGGATGTTCACGGCGACCTGACCGCGCGGGCGATTGCGGCCGGTCTGCGTACCGCAACCCTCGACGAGGTGTTGTGCGTCTACGTCGGGTGACGAGAAAGCTGATTCCATGAAACCCAATAGCGTGGTTCACGCCGCGGAGTTGTTCATCGAACACAAGTCCGTCACCGCCGATCAGATCGCTGCGGGCCAGCCCCGCACCGGGTCGGGCCGGCTCGGCATGCTCGGCGATCTCGAGGTCGGTGTCTGGGAGATGACGCCCGGGGTGATGCGCGACGTCGAGGCCGAGGAGTTCTTCGTCGTGCTATCCGGATCGGCAACCGTCGAATTCGCCGACGGCACTGCGGCTCTGCACCTCGGACCCGGAGACGTGGTCCGTCTGGCCGAGGGCGCCGAGACCGTGTGGACGGTCACTGAGACGCTGCGGAAGGTCTATCTGATCTAACCGTGTACTGAGCCGGCTCGACTGCCTCGCTCCTCCTCCCCCACGTTCCACGCGGCGGCATCCTCGACTCGGCTAACCCGACTGCCTCGCTCCTCCTCCCCCACGTTCCACGCGGCGG
>CAYFMA010000092.1:0-4707 GCA_964344085.1 uncultured Mycobacterium sp. | reverse complement strand
TCGACTCGGCTAACCCGACTGCCTCGCTCCTCCTCCCCCACGTTCCACGCGGCGGCATCGTCGACTCGGCTAAACGTTCGCCCGCAGGAAGGCGATATCGTCCCGGCGTCCTTCGTCGGCCGTCTCGCAGATCACCGGCGCATCGGCTGCCTTGACCACGGCTACCAGCAACTGCGGGTCGATGGTGCCCTTGCCGAAATTCGCATGCCGATCCGCGCCGGAGCCCGCCTCATCACGGGAATCGTTGCAGTGCACCAGATCGATCCGGCCGGTGATCGCGATGATGCGCTCAGCGGCATTGATCAGTTCTTCGCCAGCCGCCCAGGCATGGCAGGTATCCAGGCAGAAGCCAATGCCCATGTCACCGATGCGGTCCCATAACCGGGCGATGGTGTCGAAATGCCGTGCCATCGCGTGGGTGCCGCCGGCAGTGTTCTCCAGATACACCGGCACATCGGTATTGAGAGCGTTGAGAGCCTTCACCCAGCGGTCGAAGCCGGCCTCGTCATCGTTGTCATCGGCATGTCCGCCGTGCACGATCACCGCGGTCGCGTTGATCTCGGCGGCGGCATCGCAGGTGTCCTGAAGAATCTTTCGGGACGGGATGCGGATGCGGTTGTTGGCCGAGGCCACATTGATGAGATAGGGAGCGTGCACGTACACCGGGATCGGCGAGCGGCGCAGCAGATCGGCGTCCGGACGCGGCGGCGGTTTCTTCCAGCTCTGCGGATCTCCGAGGAAGAACTGCACCGCATCGGCCTCGTCATCCAGCGCACCCTGCAACGGGTTATCCGAGCGGACATGTGAACCGATCAGCACGTTCCATTTCTACCCCATCGCCCATGGCCGCCGAGATCGACGTCACGGCTGTTGACACCGGCGAAAGCACAACCCTGGAGTCGAACTGGCGTCGAAGAAACGCAGAAGCCCCCGCCGAAGCGGGGGCTTCTCCGTTGTGAGCGACTAGCGGTAGTCGCTGTACCCGTAATCGTCGAGCGGAACGGCCGCGCCGGTCGCCTGGCCGAAATCCGGGCTGTAGTACTGATCCTCGTAGGACGGGATCGTGTACGCCGCGGCCCGAGCCTCCTCGGTGGGCTGCACCTGGATGTTGCGGTACCGGTTGATGCCGGTGCCGGCCGGGATGAGCTTGCCGATGATGACGTTCTCCTTGAGACCGTTGAGCTTGTCGCTGCGGCAGTTGATCGCCGCATCGGTCAACACCCGGGTGGTCTCCTGGAAGGAGGCCGCCGACAGCCACGAGTCGGTGGCCAGCGATGCCTTGGTGATGCCCATCAGCACCGGGCGGCCGGCCGCCGGCTCGCCGCCCTCGGCGACGACGCGACGGTTCTCCGCCTCGAACTCGGCACGCTCGGTCAGCGAGCCGGGCAGGAACTCCGTGCTGCCCGAGTCGATGATCGTGACGCGACGCAGCATCTGCCGGACGATGACCTCGATGTGCTTGTCGTGGATCGACACACCTTGCGCCCGGTAGACCTCCTGGACCTCCTTGACCAGATGGACCTGAACCTCACGCGGTCCGAGGATTCGCAGCACCTCGTGCGGATCGGCCGAGCCCTCCATGAGCTGCTGGCCGACCTCGACGTGATCACCGTCGGCAAGCAGACGCTCGGTTCCGTCCTCATGCTTGAACACCCGCAGACGCTGACGCTTGGACAGCTTGTCGATCACCAGTTCCTCGCTCCCGTCGTCGGGAACGATGGTGATCTTGTAGAACTTGTCGTTGTCCTCCAACCGAACCCGGCCGGTGACCTCGGCGATCGGGGCCTTACCTCGCGGGATACGAGCCTCGAACAGTTCCTGCACGCGGGGCAGACCGCCGGTGATGTCCTCACCGACGCCGCCCTGGTGGAAGGTGCGCATGGTCAGCTGAGTACCGGGCTCACCGATGGACTGCGCGGCCACGATGCCGACGGCCTCACCGATGTCGACCAGCTTGCCCGTCGCCATCGATCGGCCGTAGCACATCGCACACACACCGGCGGCGCTGCCGCAGGTGAGCACCGAACGGACCTTCACCTGGCTGATGCCGGCCTCCAGCAGTGCGTCGATCGCCGGGTCGCCCAGGTCATGACCGCGCTCGACGATCACGTTGCCCTTCTCGTCGACCGCGTCGGCGGCCAGCGTGCGGGCGTAAGCCGAGGTCTCGACGAACGGATCGCGGATCAGGCTGCCGTCGGACCCGCGCTCGGCGAGATCGACCAGGATGCCCCGCTCGGTTCCGCAGTCGTGCTCGCGGACGATGACGTCCTGGGAGACGTCCACCAGGCGACGGGTCAGGTAACCCGAGTCGGCGGTGCGAAGCGCGGTGTCCGCCAGGCCCTTTCGGGCGCCGTGGGTGTTGATGAAGTACTCCAGCACGGTCAGGCCCTCACGGAACGAGGACTTGATCGGGCGCGGGATGAACTCACCCTTCGGGTTGGTCACCAGGCCCTTCATGCCGGCCAGGGTGCGGGTCTGGGTGAAGTTACCCGTGGCGCCCGACTCCACGATCGTGATGATCGGGTTGTCGGCCGGGTAGTGCGCACGCAGCGCCTCGCCCACCTCTTCGGTGGCCTTCTTCCAGAGCTCGACCAGAGCGTCATTGCGCTCCTGGTGATTGAGTGCACCGCGCTGGTACTTCTTCTCGATCCCGTCGGCTTCCTTCTCGTAGCGCTCGAGGATCTCCTGCTTCTCCGGCGGCACCAGAACGTCTGCCATCGAGACCGTGACACCCGAACGGGTCGCCCAGTAGAAACCGGTGTCCTTGAGCTTGTCGACGGTCTGGGCCACCACGATCATCGGGTAACGCTCGGCCAGATCGTTGATGATCTTGGCCTGCTCCTTCTTGTGCATCTTCTTGTTGACGTAGGGATATCCCTGCGGCAGAAGCTCATTGAAGAGCACGCGACCCAGAGTGGTCTCGCAGATCCAGGCCATGCCCGGCCGCCAGCCGTTCTCGCCGAACAGTTCGGTCTCCACCTCATGCGGCGGACGCAGCTGGGTGAGCCGGATCTTGATCTGAGCGCGAACGCTCAGCGCACCACGGTCCATCGCCATGATGGCCTCGGCCGGGCTTGAGTACACACCGGTCTCCGGCGAGTCCTTGCCGGCCGGGGTGTACTGACCCTCGGCACCCTCGACGAGGGTGGTCAGGTAGTACAGACCGGTCACCATGTCCAGACGCGGCATGGCCAGCGGCTTGCCCGACGCAGGCGACAGGATGTTGTTCGAGGACAGCATCAGGATGCGGGCCTCGGCCTGCGCCTCCGCACTCAGCGGAAGGTGCACGGCCATCTGGTCACCGTCGAAGTCGGCGTTGAAGGCCTCACACACCAGCGGGTGCAGCTGAATGGCCTTGCCCTCCACCAACTGCGGCTCGAAGGCCTGGATGCCGAGTCGGTGCAGCGTGGGGGCGCGGTTCAGCAGCACGGGATGCTCGGAAATGACCTCTTCGAGCACATCCCACACCTGCGGACGCTGACGCTCCACCATCCGCTTGGCGCTCTTGATGTTCTGCGCGTGGTTGAGATCCACCAGACGCTTCATCACGAACGGCTTGAACAGCTCCAGTGCCATCAGCTTGGGCAGACCACACTGGTGCAGCTTGAGCTGCGGGCCGACCACGATGACCGAACGGCCGGAGTAGTCCACACGCTTGCCGAGCAGGTTCTGACGGAACCTGCCCTGCTTGCCCTTGAGCAGATCGCTCAGCGACTTCAGCGGACGGTTGCCCGGACCGGTGACCGGCCGGCCGCGACGGCCGTTGTCGAACAACGCATCGCTTGCTTCCTGCAACATGCGCTTTTCGTTGTTGACGATGATCTCCGGCGCGCCGAGATCCAACAAGCGACGGAGTCGGTTGTTGCGGTTGATCACGCGGCGGTAGAGGTCGTTCAAGTCGGAGGTCGCAAAGCGTCCACCATCGAGCTGCACCATCGGGCGCAGGTCCGGCGGGATGACCGGGATGACATCCAGCACCATGGCCTTCGGGTTGTTCACCAAACGGCCCGATTCGTCGCGACGGTTGAACGACGCGATGATCTTCAGGCGCTTGATCGCCTTCTGCTTGCGCTGGGTGCTGAGTGCCTTGCCGTTCACGCCATTGGCGATCGCCTCGCGGAGGATCTCTTCCTCGGCGACGAAGTCGATGGTGTCGATGAGCGACTTGATTGCTTCAGCACCGGTGCCACCGACGAAGTAGTCGGAGTAACGATCCTTGATTTCGCGCCACAATTCCTCGTCCTCGACGATCATGCGCGAGTGCATCTTCAAGAACGTGTCGAAGGCACGATCGAGGAGTTCGATGTCCTTCGTGTAGCGCTCGTTGATGAGGGTGAGGTCCTTGTCGATCAGCTTCTGACGAGCCTTGATGTCGGACTCCTTGGCGCCCGACTTCTCGAGTTCCTTGAGCTCCGCCTCGGCGTCCTTCTGACGCTGCTTCAGATCCTTCTCGCGCTGACGAATCAACAGCTCGCGATCCTCGAGCTTTTCCTGCTCGAGCACCGGCATGTCGTCGTGGCGCTTGTCCTCGTCCACGCTCGACACCAGCCAGGCGGCGAAGTAGATGACCTTCTCCAGCTGCTTGGCCTTGATCTCATCGCGCGGCTCGAGACCACCGAGGAGGTATGCCAGCCATGAACGGGTTCCGCGCAGGTACCAGATGTGCACGACGGGAGCGGCGAGCTCGATGTGGCCCATGCGCTCGCG
>CAYFMA010000091.1:0-13303 GCA_964344085.1 uncultured Mycobacterium sp. | reverse complement strand
GAACTGCTCCCCCGAATCGAATCCATACAACTCGCCGGCACACCGGACCACATGGCGACGACCTTCGTCGGCGGACTCAAACATCTGCCCGTCCGCTGCACACTGCGCTGACTAACCACCTGGCCAAGGCTGCCCGGGTACGGCCGACATTGCCACCGGCGTAAGGCGATTTCCACCAACCCCTCAGCAGGTTGCCAGCCGATGCCAATAGGCTGACGGTCGTGTCAATGATGGATCGCCGTTCACTGCTGCGGGCGGCGGCGATCACCGTTCTCGCAGCGGCCACCAAACCTGCTGTGACACAGGCAGACCCGAGTCCACAGCTGCATCGGACCGACCGGATCCCACCCCCGCCAGGTGTGCTAACCCGGCTGCCCGGAGACGGCAACCAGATCGCCCTGACCATCGATGACGGCACCAGCACGGCGGTTGTGGCGGCCTTCGCGCAGTTCTGCCGGGACAGCGGCGTGCGGCTGACATTCTTCCCCAACGGGGTCAACCCGTCCTGGTCCGTCAACGCAGCACTGCTGCGGCCGATGGTCGACTCCGGGCAGATCCAATTGGGCAACCACACCTGGAGCCATCCCAAACTCACCCGGATCCCCCTTCCGCAGGTGGCGGACCAACTACAGCGCAACGCCGATTTCCTGCGTAACACCTACGGGACCGACGGCGCGCCCTATTACCGCCCGCCTTACGGCCTGCACAATGCCGACGTCGACCGGGTGGCCGCCGACCAGGGCTACACCACCGTCGCACTGTGGAGCACGACGATCGGCGATTCCAGACCCGAGAATGCAACCCAGTTGGTCGGCTTCGCGACGAAGAACTTCCAGCCGCAACAGATCGTGCTGGGCCACGCGAACCTGCCGGCCGTCACCCACACCTATGCTCAGTTGCTGGACATCATCGCCAGCCGGGGCCTGCAAACGGTCACGCTTTCCGACGTTTTCGGCTGATGCCGCGCTAAATTCACGGTGTGGTCGCCCCTGACGCACGCCATCGCATCGAGGAGCGGTACCGGAGGCTGGCCGAAGACAGGCGTCTGCGGCCAGCGGTGGCGGTTCTGCAGCGATTCCGGGAGATCGACGGTTCCACCCTCGGCGTGATGGTCTCGGTGCTGCTGTTCACCACCGTCATCCCGCTGATGATCCTGGGCTTCTGTTATGCCGACGGCTTCGCCGAGAACATCAGCCCCGGCACCATCTGGATCCGCGAACTCGGACTTGTTCACCCCACCAGCGACCGGGTGCGGATCGCCTTCGGCGATTCCTCCGGTGTCAAGGACAACTGGACACTGATCGGAGTCGCCGGCTTCCTGATCTGGGGGGTGCCGATGTCCATCACGGTGGCGGGGATTTTCGCCCGCGCCTACCGGCGCGCACCGTTGGGACTGGTCGGCCGGGTGCTGCGCGGCAGTCTGTGGTTCGTCCTGTATCTCGGCATGGTCGTCGCCCGGGAACGAATCACGTTCGGCGGCGACCACACCGGTCCGACCCGGGTGGCACTGTTCCTGGTTGCGATGATCCCGGTCTGGATCTTCTGGTCCCTGACACCCGTGGTGCTGGTGCGCGACGGCGGACGGGGCTTCACCTATCTGACGCTGGCCGGCTTGGCCGGGGTGGCGATCGACGGCATCGCCATCCCGCTGTCGGGTCGGGTGTTCTTCCCCTCTCTGCTCGACGGCTGGCAGGGCTTCGGGCCCATCGGGGTCGCGATGGCTCTGCTGACGTGGTGTGGCGTCATCGGCACCGGATGGGTGGTCACCGCCTGCGTCGGAGCGGTTCTGTGGGAGCGAAACGCCCCGTCCCCGACGGTGATCGAATCGCAGACCGCTCACCGATCGGCGTGACGTATTCCTGTGAATCCGCTGGACGTTTGAGCCATTGGCTTATCAAGCGCCGCATGCGAGTTCGCACAATGGCGTGGTCGTTGCTCAGTAACCCCGCTAGCGGCGGCCGACGGCCATCGCGGCTTCCCCCCATCCGCGATGGCCGTCCTCGTATGTCCGCCGGTCAGAACCAAGCCGGCTGCATCTCCAGGGTGGTCCGGTCGAGGCTCTCCAGCAGGTCCAACTGCGGACCGGTCCGGGGAAGCTCGAAGCGGAAGAAGTACCGTCCGGCCTGCCGCTTACCGTCATAGAAGTCGCCATCACTACCGTGCGCGGCGACCATCTGCTCAAGCCAGATCCAAGCGACGACGAGGTGGCCGAAGGCTTCCAGGTACACCGCGCTGTTGGCCAGTGCGGCGTCGACGTCTCCCGCGGCGAACATCGAGGCGGTGACTCCCGCCAGTCGCTGCCACCGGCTCTGCAGCTGGGCTGCCATCTCGGCCAGCTCCCCGCCACAGGCGGTGGCCTTGGCCACCGTTTCGCCGACGGCACCGATCAGGGCGGCCAGGCCGGCGCCGCCGTTGGCAACCACCTTTCGGCCCAACAGGTCCAGACTCTGGATCCCATGGGTGCCCTCATGAATGGGATTCAGCCGGTTGTCCCGGTAGTGCTGCTCGACGTCGTATTCGCGGGTGTAGCCATAGCCGCCGTGAACCTGGATCGCCAGATTGTTCGCCTCCAGGCACCACTGCGACGGCCAGCTCTTGGCGATCGGCGTCAGCGTGTCCAGCAACAGGCCGGCCGCCTGACCCTCCTCGGGAGACTCCGGGCTGCTCTGGATATCGGCGAGGCGGGCGCAGTACAGCAGCAACGCGAGCGCGCCTTCCACATACGCCTTCTGCGCCAACAACATCCGCCGGACATCGGCGTGCTCGATGATCGGAATCTGCGGCGAGGCCGGATCCTTCGCCGAGACCAGCCTGCCCTGCGGCCGCTCCTTGGCGTACTGCAGGGATTTCAGATATCCGGTGTAACCCAGCGCTACCGCACCCAGGCCGACGCCGAGACGCGCCTCGTTCATCATGTGGAACATGTAGTTCAGGCCGCGATGCGGTTCGCCGACCAGATAGCCGACCGCGCCGGGCGCGCCCAGCGGCTGATGCTTTCCCTCTCCGAAGTTCAGTGCCGTGTTGACGGTTCCCCGGTAGCCCATTTTGTGGTTGAGACCGGCCAGCACGACGTCATTGCGCTCGCCGATGGATCCGTCGTCCTCGACGAGATATTTCGGCACGATGAACAGTGAGATGCCCTTGGTCCCGGCCGGTGCGCCGACGATCTTGGCCAGCACCAGATGCACGATGTTCTCGGTTAGTTCGTGGTCGCCGCCGGAGATCCACATCTTCGAACCGAACAGCCGGTAGGTGCCGTCGGGCTGAGGTTCGGCACGGGTGGTGATATCGGCCAGCGAGGAACCGGCCTGCGGTTCCGACAGGCACATGGTGCCGGTGAACCGACCGGCCAGCGTGGGCTTGACGAAGGTCTCTATCTGTTCTGGAGTCCCGTAGTGGGCCAGCAGGTTCGCATTGCCCAGGCTCAGCAGCATGTAGGCGGCACTGCCTACGTTGGCGGCGTGGAACCACGCCATGCCGGCACCCGAGACCACGCTCGGAAGTTGCCAGCCACCGATCGACTGGTCCATCCCCGCGGCGAGCAAGTCGGCCTGGGCGAAGGCGTCGATGGCCTCCTTCACCTCGGGATTGAGGGTGACCTTCTCACCGTCGAAACTCGGCTCGTTGGCATCATTCTTCTTGTTATGCGGCGCGAAATACTTGGTCGCAAGTTCCTCGCAGAGATCCAGAAGCGCGCTGAAAGTGTCCGTCGAGTGCTCCTCGAAGCGCTCCCGTTTCGTCAGCGCTTCGACGTCGAGCCATTCGAACAGCAGGAAATCGAGGTCCCTGCGGGACAGCAGATTAGACATAGCACCCGACTCTATCGGGCACCATGGGCGAATGAATTCCCCCCGCCGCGCCGCGACCGCGCTGCTGTTCACCTCCACCCTGCTGGCCGGCTGCAGCACTACGATCGCCGGTCACCCGGTGGCCGCCGGAGGATCGACGCAGGCGGCCGTCCTGCAGTGGGGCCCGTGCGAGGTGGCCTCGGGTGACCTGCCCCGCGGCGCGCAGTGCGGTGAACTCGCCGTCCCGGTGGATTACGCCCAGCCCGACGGGGACGTCGCGACCCTGGCGGTCATCCGGTTCCCGGCGACCGGCAAGAAGATCGGCTCGCTGGTGATCAATCCCGGCGGCCCCGGGGAATCCGGGGTCGATGCGGCCGCCTCGATTCTCGAGTCGATGCCACAGGAGATCCGGAAGCGGTTCGATATCGTCGGCTTCGACCCGCGCGGAGTGGGATCGTCGACGCCGGCGATCTCCTGCAACACCGACGCCGACGACGACGCGTTCCGAGCCGACCCCCAGGTCGACTACAGCCCCGCTGGGGTGGAGCACATCGAGTCGATCGAGAAGCAGTTCGCCCAGCGCTGTGTGGACAAGGTCGGCGCGAACTTCCTCGCCAATGTCGGCACCGTCAATGTGGCCCGCGACCTCGACCGGTTGCGGGAAGCGCTCGGCGACGAGAAGCTGACCTACCTGGGCTACTCGTACGGGACTTTCATCGGGTCGGCATACGCCGAGGCCTATCCCGACAAAGTCCGGGCGATGATCCTCGACGGGGCGGTCGACCCGAACGCCGACCCGATTCAGTCCGATATCGATCAGTCGGCCGCCTTCCAGAAGGCGTTCGACGACTATGCCGCCGACTGCGCCAAAGAAAAGGACTGTCCGCTGGGCACCGACCCGGCCAAAGCCGTTGCCGTCTATCACGATCTGATCGACCCACTGGTGGCCAAACCCGCCAAGACAGCGGACCCGCGCGGCCTCGGGTACAGCGACGCAGTCACCGGAACCATCACCGCGATGTACGCCCCCTCGCTGTGGAAGCACCTCACCACCGGCCTTCGCGAACTACAGAAGGGCCACGGCGACACCCTTCTCACCCTGGCCGACAGCTATTGGGATCGGGATGAGCACGGCCGTTACACCAACGCCAACGACGCGCTGATCGCCATCAACTGCGTCGACACGACTCCGAACACCGACCGCGCCAAGGCGATAGACGAGGACCGCAAATTGCGCGAGGTCGCACCGTTCATGAGCTATGGCGAATTCACCGGCAACGCACCGTTGGACACCTGCGCGTTCTGGCCGGTGCCGCCGACGAGTGGTCCGCACATCATCAACGCGCCGGGCCTTCCTCCGGTCCTGGTGGTCTCCACCACCGACGACCCGGCCACGCCCTATCAGGCCGGGGTCGACCTCGCCAAGCAGCTCGGCGGCGCACTGCTGACGTTCAACGGAACTCAGCACACCGTGGTGTTCGACGGCAACGAATGCGTCGACACGATCGCGACGAACTATCTGGTGGACCTCACGCTGCCGCCGCCGGATGCGAAATGCTGAGCCGATAGCTGTGAATCGGCTGCCAGCCCACCGTGTCCACAGACCCGGAAGATTCACCCATGCAAGGGTGCGGCTATGCAGCTGACCCCCGGCCAGTACGTAATGCGCAAACTGCCGCACATCACGGCACTGTTCTGGGCGATCAAGATCCTGGCCACCACGCTGGGCGAGACACTGGGAGACTGGTTCTCCCAGGATCTTGGGCTCGGCACGCTCCACGCCGCAATTCTGTTGCTCTCCCTCTTTCTGGTCACGGTGACAATTCAGCTGCGTGCCAAACGGTTTCATCCGGTGCTGTTCTGGACCGTGGTGGTGCTCACCAGCACGGCCGGTACCACCATCTCGGACTTCATCAACTACACATCCAAATTGGGACAGCTCGCGGGCTGCCTCATCCTCGGCGCCGGACTGCTGATCGTGATGCTGGTCTGGTGGCGCAGTGGCCAGACCCTCGATGTGGAGAACGTCGCCACGATGACCGGCGAGACGCTCTTCTGGATCGCCGTCGTCTTCTCCAACAGCCTGGGCACCTCGACCGGCGACTATCTGGCCGGCGGCCTCGGTCTGGGCACGCGCCCGGCCGCACTGGTGCTGACCGCAGCGATGCTGGCACTTCTGGCCGCGCATTACTTCACACAGATCAACGGTGTGCTGCTGTTCTGGATCGCCTTCGTCCTCACCCGGCCCTGGGGCGCGGTGGTGGGCAACCTTCTGAGCAAGAGTCCCGCGCGCGGGGGACTTGGTCTTGGCGACGCCGCCGCTTCCGCGATCCTGATGACCGGACTGGTGGCACTGATGGCCTATCAGGCGGTGCAGGTCCGGCGTCACCCTCTGGACCCGGTTCCCATGCCGGTCAACCGGCTCACCGGAGCGAGGCAACGCCCCAACGGCGAGGTTGTAACCGTCGGGGCGTGAGATCTACAACAGCGGTTCGGCGTGGTGGTGGTTGAGGTACAGCACGATCGTCAGCGTGATCACGATGACATAGGCCACCAATGAGGCGATGCCCATCCGGCGATCCAGCGATGTCGAAAGCGCCTCGGCGACCTCATGTCTATTGCGCCTACTGGCGAGCACCGTGTAGCCCATCGCCACCAGGATGTAGACCAGCGAGATGATGTAGATCAAGTCCAGCAGCGTCAGATAGTCGACGGACGGCAGATCGCTGTCGGTGGTCCACTGCAATGCCACGATGGTGAGCATCGCGGTCACCCCGATACTCGTACGGGAATCCTCAAGCCGCGGCGGAAGGATGTAGATCAGCGACGTGATCAGGATGATGATCAGGATCGGCAGGATGATCTTGACCATATACGGCAATGGATCGCGCTGCAGGGGCAGTTCGATGATGATCCGGGAGTACTTCAGGTTCGTCGGCGCCGAGATGTCGCCGAAATTCGTCGGGTACTGATGCTCAGTCACGACGAGTTTCGGCGCTTGCAATTCGTAACCCGGAATGGTCACGGCGGGGCTGATCGCGACGGGCGTGCTGTCGGGCACGAAGATCAGATCGCGGGTGTCCTGGTTCTGGTCCTCAAAGACGATGACGAGGTTCTGGATGTCGAACGGGTACTTCTCCAGATTCATCTTCCTGGCGAAGACACCCGAGTAGCGGAACGCTTGATACTTCGACCCGTCGGGCATATCCAGGGGTGCCGGGTACAGCGCCTTGCCCGTCACACCGCCGGTGGATGACACCGTGGTGTTCTGGTAGGCATCCGAGTTCATCGGCTCGATCGAGTCGGTCGGATCGATCTTGGGACTCTTCCATCGGAACCACAGATAGAAGTCCGCGGTGAAACTGTCGTTCGCCAGATCGACATCCTGGATGTCGTAGATGAACGCGCCGACGGTCACCGTTTCCGGACCGCCGGCGGCGTGGGCCTGAACCGGCGGGGTCATCGGGATCATGAACAGCAACGCCAGGACGAGTGCGGACAACCGCCGCACGAACTTGATCACGGTCCCGACCTGCCTTCCTCCCAGCGGTGCCGGATTCCGGGAACCGCGTGCGGGATGACCGTACTATCCAACCGTGCCATCCGGGACCGTTCAGCCGCAGGTCGAGTTGCGCGAGGTGCGCAAGGTCTTCGGCGACGCCCGCCATCCGGTCGTGGCCGTGGACGGCGTCAGCCTCGACGTCGGCACCGGGGAACTGTTCGCGATCCTCGGCCCCTCCGGCTCAGGCAAGACGACCGTGCTGCGGATGATCGCCGGCTTCGAACAGCCAACCTCAGGAACCGTCCACCTCGGCGGAACGGACGTCACCGCGCTGCCCGCCGCCAAACGCGATACCAACACAGTCTTCCAGGACTACGCGTTGTTCCCGCATATGACCGTCACCCAGAACGTCGAATACGGGCTGCTGGTCAAGGGGGTCGGGAAAGCAGAGCGTCGGCAGCGCGCCGGTGAGGCGCTGGAGATGGTCCGGCTGGCCGATCAGGCCGGCCGCAAGCCCGCCCAACTCTCCGGCGGCCAGCAACAGCGGGTGGCACTCGCGCGGGCGCTGGTGGGCCGGCCACGGGTGCTGGTGCTCGACGGGCCGCTCGGCGCCCTGGATCTCAAACTCCGGGAACAGATGCAGGTCGAACTGAAAGCCATCCAACGCGAACTGGGGATCACCTTCCTGATCGTCACCCACGATCAGGACGAGGCGCTGACCCTGTGCGATCGGCTGGCGGTGTTCAACAACGGCCGCATCGAACAGGTCGGACCCGCCCGTGAGGTCTACGAGAATCCGGTGAACCGGTTCGTCGCGGACTTCGTCGGGACCTCCAACGTGTTCGACGGCGCGGCGGCGGAGGCCCTGATCGGCCGAACCGGCAGCTACGCGATCCGGCCCGAGCGGATGCTGCTGCTCGAGCGGAACGATCCGGTGCCCGCCGGAATGCGCACTGTCGACGCACGGGTCGCCGAGGTCGTCTACGCCGGCCCGGTCACCCGCGTCGCCGCCGACACCGCCGACGGACAGCGGCTGACCGCGACCCTGGTCAGCGCGCACACCCGCACCGAAATCGTCCACGACGCACCCATCGTGCTGGCGTGGCCCGACAACGCAGTCCGCACTCTCACCGCAACCAAGGAGAAGCCATGAACGCCCGCAAAATCGGAGCCGTGATCGCCTGTGCCGCAGCGTTGTTGGCGCCTGCGTGCTCGAGTAAGACGTCGACCGGCGGAGCGGGATCCAGCGCGCCGCCGAAGATCGAACCGGCATCGGCGATCGGCGCAGGCGAGGGTCAGCTGAACCTGGTCGCCTGGCCCGGTTACGCCGAAGACGGCTCCAATGATCCGAAGGTCGACTGGGTGCACCCGTTCGAGAAGGACAGCGGCTGCAAGGTCAACATCAAGATCGGCAACACCTCCGACGAGATGGTGCAGTTGATGCGCACCGGCCAGTACGACGGCCTGTCGGCCTCCGGCGACGCAACCCTGCGGCTCATCTACGCCGGCGACGTGGCTCCGGTGAACACCAGCCTGGTGCCCAGCTACGCCACCATCGCGCCGTTCCTCAAGGACCGGGCGTGGAACTCCGTCGGCGGTCAGATGTACGGAATCCCACACGGATGGGGCGCCAACCTGCTGATGTACAACACCGACGTGGTCAAGGGCGCACCCGACTCGTGGGGCGCGGTGTTCCCGGGCGCGCCGGAGTACAAGGGCAAGGTCACCGCGTACGACTCCCCCATCTATATCGCCGATGCCGCGCTGTACCTGTCCAAGACCAAACCGGAACTGGGCATCAAGAATCCCTACGCGCTGACCGAGGCCCAACTGAACGCGGCGGTCGATCTGCTCAAGGCTCAGCACGCCAATATCGGCGAGTACTGGTCGGACTACACCAAGGCGGTGCAGGCCTTCGAGTCCGGAACCTCGGTGATCGGCACCAGCTGGCAGGTGATCGCCAACATGATCAAGGGCGACGACAAGGTGAAGATCGCCGCGGTGCTGCCCAAGGAGGGTTCCACCGGATGGTCGGACACCTGGATGATCGCCTCGAAGGCCGCCCACCCGAACTGCATGTACAAGTGGATGGACTACATCACCTCGCCGGCGGTCAACGCCCAGGTAGCCGAGTACTTCGGTGAGGCGCCCGCACAGACCAAGGCCTGCGAAATGACGTCGGACAAGAACTTCTGCGCGACGTTCCATGCGACCGACGCCGCCTACGCCGACCAGATCAGCTACTGGACCACCCCGCAGAAGAACTGCGTCGACGGCAGCGGCGACAACTGCACGGCCTACAGCGAGTGGGTCGACAAATGGCAGCAGATCAAGGGGTGACATCAAGGCCGGGCAAAGGCGGGCTTTCTCTGGCCTTCCTGCTCGTCCCGCCGCTGGCCTGGCTGATCCTGGCCTATCTGGGTTCGCTTGCGGTTCTGCTGCTTTCGGCGTTCTGGGGCACCGACACCTTCACCGGCTCGGTGGTGCGTACCTTCACCGGCGAGAACATCATGCGCGTCGTCACCGACGCGGTGTTCCGCACCGCGACGCTGCGCACCGTCGGCATCGCCCTGACCGTGACGGTGACCTGCGCGGTGCTGGCGGTGCCACTGGCGCTCTACATGGCCAAGGTGGCATCACCGCGAGGCCGGCTGCTGCTGGTGGTCGCGGTCACCACCCCGCTGTGGGCGAGCTATCTGGTGAAGGCCTACGCGTGGCGGATGCTGCTCTCGCCCGAGGGACCGATGACCTGGATCACCGGTTGGACGCCGGGCTACGGCATCCTCGCGACGATTCTGACGCTGACCTATCTGTGGTTGCCCTACATGGTGATCCCGGTGTTCGCCGCGCTGGAACGGGTTCCCGACAGCGTGATCGACGCCAGTTCGGACCTCGGCGCCGCGGATCTGACCACACTGCGCCGGGTGATCGGGCCACTGGTGTTCCCGGGCATCGCCGCCGGCTCGATCTTCACGTTCTCACTGAGCCTGGGCGACTACATCGCGGTCACCATCGTCGGCGGCAAGACGCAGATGCTGGGCAACATCATCTACGGACAGTTGGTCACCGCCAACAACCAGCCGCTGGCGGCCGCGCTGTCACTGATCCCGCTGACGGCCATCGTGTTGTATCTGCTGGCGATGCGACGCACCGGCGCCTTGGAGAACGTGTGAAGGGGCACAACGTCTGATGCGGTCGCCTCGGATCCGGATGCTGCTGCGGGTGTGGACCATCGTCGTTCTGGTCTTCCTCTATGCACCCCTGCTGCTGGTGTTGGTCAACGCGTTCAACACCTCCAAGACCTTCGCCTTCCCGCCGACCGGCTTCACATTGGAGTGGTGGTCGGACGCCTGGTCCAGCGCGGGCATGTGGCAGGCGTTGGGCAACTCGGTGGTGGTCGGGCTGTGCGCCACCGCGATCGCGCTGATTCTCGGCACCATGGTGGCCTTCGCCGTTCAGCGCTTCAGCTTCTTCGGTCGTCAGACCGTAAGCCTGCTGGTGGTGCTGCCGATCACGCTGCCCGGCATCGTCACCGGCATCGCACTCAACGCCACCTTCACCTCCGCACTGCACGTCGCGCTGGGCATGGCGACGGTCATCATCGCCCATGCCACGTTCTGCATCGTGGTGGTCTTCAACAACGTGCAGGCCCGGCTGCGCCGCCTGGGCACCGGCCTGGAGGACGCATCCGGCGATCTCGGCGCATCGCAGTGGCAGACGTTCCGCCACATCACCTTCCCGATGGTGCGCGGCGCACTGCTGGCCGGAGCCATTCTGGCGTTCGCGCTGAGCTTCGACGAGATCGTCGTCACCACCTTCACCGCGGGACCGACCGTGCAGACACTGCCGATCTGGATCTTCGGCAACCTGTTCCGGCCGAACCAGGCTCCGGTGATCAATGTGGTGGCGGCGACGCTTACGGTGCTTGCAGTGCTTCCGGTGTGGCTGGCCCAGCGGTTCGGTGGCGACGTCGCCGGCAGCCGCGTCTAGAAAGGCAGGACCCGTGTCCGACGAATTCGACGGCTTCCGGCTCGACGTACGACCCGACGGCGTCGCGGTGGTCACCTTCGACCGCCCGGAGACCCTGAACTCACTGCACGCGGCGACGCTGAGAGATTTCGTCGCCGCCGTGCGCGGGCTGGGCGAGAGCGACGACTGCGGTGCCGTCGTGATCACCGGCGCCAACGGCGCCTTCACCACCGGGATGGATCTGGGCGGCTCCGCCATGAGCGACGGGGACAAGGACCTCACCCAGATTGTGTACGAGGCGATGCGTCATGCGGTCGGCGCCACGCTCGTGTTGCGCGATATCCCCCAACCGGTGATCGCCGCCGTGAGCGGCCCGGCCGTCGGAGGCGGCTTCGCGCTCGCTACCGCCGCCGACATCCGGTACGGCAGCCCCGACGCGGCGTTCATCGCCCCCTTCCTCAAACTCGCCGTCTCGGTCGGCGATATGGGGCTGTCCTGGATGTTGCCGCGCCTGATCGGTCCGGGCGCGGCTGCCGAAGTGCTCTACAGCGGAACGCCGCTGGGGGCCGAGGAGGCGCATCGCCTGGGACTGCTGCAGCACGTGGTCCCCGATCCGCTGGAGGCGGCGATCACCCTGGCCGCCAAGATCGCCGCGCGGCCCCGGCTGGCGGTGCGGATGTCCAAGGAACTGCTCAACGCCAGCATCAGCGCCGGCGGTCTGCGCGAGCACATGGAGACCGAGATGCGCTCCCAGGTGATCGGATTGATGTCGGCCGACCACCGGGCCGCGCTCAAGGAGTTCGCCGCGCGGCGGAAGGGGAATCAGTGATGGCTGAACTCGTCCACTACTCCGTCGACCGCGGTATCGCCCGGATCGAACTGGACTCCCCGCACAACCGCAACGCGCTGTCGCGACAACTGTGTGCCGAACTCGGCGCCCATCTCACCTCGGCGGCGGCGGATCCTGCGGCCCGCGCGGTCGAACTGACCCACACCGGTTCGGTGTTCTGCGCAGGGGCCGATCTGAGTGAGACCTCCAGCGGCCCGTCCATCACCGAGGTGATGATCGGCCTGCTGGGTCAGATCGTGGAGATGCCCAAGCCGGTCATCGCCCGGCTCGACGGGCATGTGCGGGCCGGCGGACTGGGCCTGGTCGGCGCGGCGGACATCGCCTTGGCCTCGCGCACAGTGAGTTTCGCGTTCACCGAGGTGCGGATCGGGGTGGCTCCGGCGATGATCACCCTGACCACGCTGGGACGGATGACCGAGCGGGCGGCCAGTCGCTACCTGTTGACCGGTGAGACCTTCGATGCCACCACCGCCGCCGAGGTGGGACTGATCACCGCCGCCGTCGACGATCTCGACGGTGCGACCGCCGAGTTGTACGACCAGTTCCGCAAGTGCTCCCCGCAGGGCCTCGCCGAGACCAAGCCGCTGACCACCCGCGCCACCCGCGAGGCCATAGCGAGCAGGGCTGCGGATCTTGCCGCGCTGTCGGCGCGGCTGTTCACTACCGATGAGGCCAGAGAGGGCATGACCGCGTTTCTCGAGAAGCGCCCTCCGAGTTGGGTTCTGGACTAGGTCTCACAGCCCGAGCGTCTTGGCGATGATGTCGCGCTGGATCTCGCTGCTGCCGCCGGCGATGGTGCCGACGACGGCCGCGCGGAACTGCGCCTCCATCCCGCCCTCCTGGGCGTAGCCCATCCCGCCCATCATCTGAATGCCTTCCAGGGCAGCATGTTTGGCCATTTCGGTGGCCTTGAGTTTGACCATCGAGGCCTCCTGCGGCATAAGCTTGCCGGGGTTCTCGTCGACGCGCTGGGCGACGTCGTGCACGAGCAACCGGGTGCACTCGATCTCGGTTGCCAGATTCGCCAGCCGCTGCGAGAGCGCCTGCCGCCAGGCCTGTTCGCCGCCCTCGAGGTTGAGGGAGGGCAGGGGGCTGCCCAGCAACCGCCGGTAGCACTGGCCGATCGGCGAGCGATAGAGGATTTCCAGTTGGTCGACGGGGGCCCCCAGCCAAAACTTGCTCAGGCAATGGCGC
>CAYFMA010000090.1:10264-13865 GCA_964344085.1 uncultured Mycobacterium sp. | reverse complement strand
GCGCGGAAGTCGTAGTGGTGATTGGCAGGGAATGTCAGCGACTTGTAGCTGTCTGGAATGAGTGACCAGAACCGTTGCAGCAGAACACCTCCCGCCCGGGCAATGCCGTCGGAGACCGCACCGCGCCGCTGCGGCGGCTCGATCCAACGGTCGTTGATCACACCGTCGGGAACGGCGTTGTAATACTCGGCGAACAACTCGGGCAGGTCTCCCCCGGCCGGCCAGCAGATGTCGTTCCACAGCACCGAGGGCTGGTAGTTGTCGATCAGTTCGCGGACGTGCGCGGTCGCGTATTGGACGTAGTCCGGGGTGTGCGGCACGGCCAGGAAGCTGTCAGCCGGATTGGTCAGTAGCGCGTCGTTGTACGGCCAGTCGTAGCCACCGGAGTAGTACAGGCCCATTCGCAGACCCGCGGCGCGTACCGCGCGGGTGAGGTCACCGACCAGATCGCGGCGGGCGTGGTAGCGCCCTTTGCGCGGATGCTTGAGCGCAGTGGGCCAGAGGCAGAATCCTTCGTGGTGCTTGGTGGTCAGGACGACGTATCCGGCCCCGGCATCGCGGCACACCTCGGCAATGGCATCCATATCCGCCGTCGCGGTGCCGTCGTCGAACACCGGCACGAAATCGTCGTAGGTGGCATCGGGCCCGTAGGTGTCACGCTGGTGGAACCAGGTGGGACTGCCTTCGATGCGGCTGGTGTTCAGGTACCACTCGGCATAGGGGTTGTCCCGCAACATCTCTGCGGGGCCCCTGTCCTTGAGCAGTTCCTGGATGTCGGGAACCTGCGGCGCCCACCCGGGCACCGAGTAGAGGCCCCAGTGCAGAAAGACGCCGAGTTTCGCGTCGTCGTACCAGGCGGGAAGCGGGTGGGTGGCGACGGAATCCCAGGTGGGTTCGTACATCAGCGAAGGCTATCGCGCGAGGTTGAGTCTGACCCAGACCTGAAGCGAGGGGACGTCGACCCGAGGACATCCCCTCACTCACCGCCTCGTCTACTTCGGCAGGTAGATACCCAGACCCGCCAGCTTCGAGTTGAGGGAACCGATCTTGGAATGCGAGGCCGCGGCCTTCGGAGTGGCCGCAGCCGGTCCGGTGCCGGCGCGGACAGGGCCCTTGACGGCCGGGCCGGCCGGCGCGCTCACGCTCGTTCCGGAACCGGTGTCGGTAGTCGCCGCAGCGATCGCAGGGGTTGCAATGGCGAAGGTGGTCGCGGCGAGGGCGGCCGCGATTCCGGCGGTCATCTTGATCATCGAAGTCTCTTTCGTTTTCTGGGTCCCGCCCTGGTGCGGTCCCCGGTGACTTCAACGATCGGCCATCCCGGCGCTGGACACCGTCGGCCGGGCGGTCCCTTGTGCGGTGGAGGGGCGTGTCCCCCGACTGGTGGACGGAGCACGGTGGGGTTTGCCTTCGTTACGGGTCGGCGAGCAGCCATCCGAACTCTTCACCGGCAAGATCCACCGCGGCCGCTTGGTCGAGGATCGCGCCCTGAAGCAGCGGATGACCGTCCAGATGTGCTTGTGCGGCCTCTGCATCTGCATGAAAAGTCATCGTCTCGCAGGCGGTGTCCGCAAGCGTCCCGCAACTCTGACTACGGCCGATGACGACAACGGCGGACGCCGGTTGCCATTGCCATACGCCGCCCTCACGCCTGATGGTGATCGGGGATCCGGTGCCTGCGTCGATCGACTGGACGATGCCGTCGGTTCCGGCCATCAACGGGATTCCGAGAGCGTCCAGAGCGCACATCGCCGTCAAAATGGGGCGACCTTCGATCCGCACCGTGTGGGCCGTGGAACGGCCCGAGAACGGATAGGCGACCACTACGGCGCCATCGGCGGCGAGGTGCACCAGATCGGCCCGGCTCAGGCTTGCGAGGGCGTCGTCGAGGTCGATCGGAATGTCTGTGGCGACAGTGCGTAGATCGTCGCGACCGCAACGCCCTTGAACGAGGAAGGTTCGCAGAACGGCGCGGTGGACTTCCCGGACCGCCCCGGGAAGTCGGCGGACGGACGATGCGACCGTCACGAATTGACCCGGACCGCCATTGCGATCCAGCAGCGCTTCCAGAACCCGTTCCCGCGTGGGTAGGTCGAGCCTGCAGGCGTCACCGGAAAGAGAGTCGCTCCGGCGGCCCATAACGTCGACCCCGTCGATCAGAATCGTCGGTGACGCATAACTCCCTACACGCTCGACGATTTCAAAATCCAGACCCAACGAACTGAGGCAATCGGCGACCAACGCCCTGGCAGGATCGGCGTTGGGGCAGCCAGGCGAAGTCAGAAGTTCGATCCTGATCACCCTGATGCTCCCTTGGGGTCGAGTCTGCTTTGGCCGCAATATGTCACCCGCGTGCCCTTTCCGGCACTCGAACGCTAGTGGTTTCGTCCGCCGTCAACCGACATCCTGCACCGCAACCTCGTTGACGAGGTCGAGGTACCGGGGACTGACGTCAGGCGAGCAGATCGCCGGAAGAATGATCAGCAGCACGTCTGCCAATCGTGAGCGCAGGTCCTCTCCGGTCGCGGCGCATTGCTGGTAGGTGCCGAGGATGGCGGCCCACAAGGTGTGCGCCAACCGATCGGCGTCAAGGTCTGGCCTGAGATCTCCTTGAGCCATGCACGCGGACATCGCTCGGGTGAACAGTTCCCTGTTCTTCGGGTTGACGTGCCCGAGGCAGCCGCGGAGCTGGATGCCGATACGCAGCATGGAGTTCCGGGTTGTCAGGTCGGCGATGGCGAAGACCACGCGGACGAAGTTCTCCAGCACCGGGGCTGAAAGGTCGGAGAGGATCGGTGAGAAGACCTCGCGCAGGAGATCATCGGACTGGCCGATGATCGCCTCGGCCACCCCTTCGCGGTTGGTGAAGTGGTAGTAGAAGGCGCCCTTGCTAGCCCCCGCGCGAGACATGAGGTCCATCAGCGAGACGTTGGCGTACCCGTACTCATCGAACATTTCGATCGCGGTGTCCAAGATCGCCTTGCGGGTTACCTCAGCTCGACGCTGCACGCGGATGCCCCCTTCCAACGCCGCGCTAGACCTACTACTTGGGCCCTCAACTTTAACCAGCCTGATCTGGATGCCAGAACCCTGTTATCGGACTGGTTACCCATTTTTTTGGGTAAATGGTCTGTAATGGACGGGTTCGTGCCGCACACTCGGTTTCGGCGACCTGTCCAGAGACCTGTCCAGAGACCTTGGGGGGGCATCCGTGGACGAAGACGGCTTGGAAATATCGGCAGATCTGAAAAACCGCATCTTCGACGCGACGCTGGCAGAACTGGCCGACCGGGGTATCGACAAATTCAGTGTCCAGGCAGTCGCCGCCGAGGCCGGCGCCGACCCTGACCTCATCCTCGCCAACTGGCGGGACTGGCGAGTGCTGCTGATGGACGCGATGCTCACACGGGCCGGAGAACTGGATCCGGCGCCGGGTATCACAGACCTCCAAACGGACCTTCGCGACGCGGCGGCGTCGCTGAGCCAGGTGGTCGATGCCAAGCAAGGCCGGCAATGGTTCCACCGGCTTCTCCCCGGTGGCGCGGACGCGGATCTCTCTGAAGTGGGTCGCCGTAACATTGAAAACATCAAGCGCCTCGGCGTG
>CAYFMA010000090.1:904-10254 GCA_964344085.1 uncultured Mycobacterium sp. | reverse complement strand
CTCTGAAGTGGGTCGCGACTTCTGGAACGCACGATTCAAGACCCTGGAGCCGATACTCGCGGCGGCGGCCGCACGCGGTCAGTTGCGCGAGCGAGTCGAATCCCGCGAAGTGATCAGGATGTTCGGCTCCGCGGTCTACTACGACGTGATCTTCGACGATCACCCCGTTCGTCCCGAGTACCTCGATCAGGTTCTCAACGTGTTTCTGCGTGGCGTGCTTGGCACCGACCAATCGGATGACTCCGTCGCAGCGACCGAGGCAACCCTCACTCTCATGCAGGCATGGGTGGATGCCCTGCCCGATCCCCTCGTCCTTCTGGAGGCGGTCCGCGATCAAGACGGACAGGTCGTCGACTTCGTCTACCGGGCTGCCAACCAACCCTCCTCGGAGGAGTTGGGCCTATCTCAACAGCAGCTTCATGGCCGAAGCGTGATCGAGACGCTCCCAGACTTCGAAGCATCGGGTCTGCTCGCTCGTTGCGCGGACTGCCTGGACAGCGGGCAGCGACTCACCCTCGATGAGTTCGCCTACAACTCCTTCGGCCGGCCAAGACTCTTCGATGTCCGAGCCGCCAAGGCCGGACCCGACCTGTTGACCCTCACGTGGCGAGACTGCACGGACCGCTATGAGGCGGCGCGGGAGATGCTCGAGTCGGAGGAACAATATCGGCTATTGGCGGAGAACTCCGTCGACGTCATGGCCTATGTGCGCGACGGAGTCGTGGTCTGGGTGTCCCCATCGGTCGAAGCGGCGTTCGGAGCACCTCCATCGCATTGGGTCGGCCAAACGGCGACAGACCTCGTCGCGGTCGCGGATCAAGCTTCCACCGCCGCGGCGTTGAACGCGCTCGGCGAAACCGGCCGGGCAGGCTCGCGACTGCGCGTCGTCACCGCCGATGGCACAGCGCACTGGATCGAATTCCACGCTAAGACCTATCTCAACAAGCAGGGCAACCCCGACGGTTCGGTCTCGGTGTTCCGCATCGTGGATGACGAGGTCGCCACAGAAGAAGCCCTTCGACGGTCGGAGGAACACTATCGGCTGCTGGCGGAGAACTCCGTCGATGTGGTCGCACACGTCGGGTCTGACGGTGTGATCAAGTGGGTATCCCCCTCAGTGGAAGCGGCATTCGGAGCCCCCCCGTCATATTGGATCGGCAGGTCTCCCTTGGACTTGGTGGCACCTACGGATTCAGACGAGGCCACCTTGTATCAAAAGCGATTAATGATCAGCGGGATTCAGATGACACGTGCGCGGGCCGTAGCGGTCGACGGCACTCAGCACTGGATTGAATCCAATGCCAAGCCCTTCTTTGATGCGGACGGCGAACAGGACGGTTACATCGCCTTCCTACGCGTCATCGACCATCAGGTAACTCTCGAGCAGGAGCGTGATAGGGCAATCGCAGAGCAGGCTGAGAGCGATGCCCGTTTCCGCCGGCTGATGGAAACCTCCAATGTCGCCATGGCAATGATGACCCCGGATGGCCGATTCGATGTGGTCAACCAGGCGCTCTGCGACATGCTCGGTTACGACGAGGAAATCCTGCGGACCAAGACCTGGCAGGAACTGACGCCCGCCGCCTTTCTGCAAGCCGACCTGGACGCCGTCGAGAGAATCAAAGCCGGTCGCCTACAGAAATACCGTGTCACCAAACAACAAGCACACGCAGACGGTCATCTGATCTGGGTCGACGCCTCCATTTTCTGCCTGAGGGACTCTGGCGGAGACGTGGAGTATCTCGTTGCGCAGGGCGTCGACGTGACAGACCGGGTTAAGGCAATTGAGGACAATCGTGCACTGGCAGAGCAGCTCAGAGCCGAGTTGGCCAGTGCCACAGGCTATGTGGGCGCTACCTTGCCGAACGGGCTGGACGGCCCGGTACAGGTTGATTCACGGTATATCCCGGCCGAGTCACTGGGCGGTGACAGCTTCGACTACCGCTGGCTCGACGATGACCATCTGATGTTCTACCTGCTCGACGTCTCGGGCCACGGTGTTGAATCGGCACTGCTCTCGATGTCGGTGCACAACACTTTGCGATCCGGATTGATACCTGTAGAGACCCTACTGGAGCCCGAAGAGGTCCTCACGGAATTGGACCGCCTGTTCAGAATGGAAATGCATGACGGGAAGTACTTCACTCTCTGGTACGGCGTATACACGGCCTCCGCCCGCACGTTGAGCTATGCGAGCGCGGGCCATCCTCCGGCGCTGATGTTGGCTCACCGCAGTGCTGAAATCACCACCACGGATCTCTCGACCAAATCGGTTCCGATCGGCATCATCGATGGTGCCGAGTTCACCTCCGAGACCTATCAGGTCCCCCGTGATGCCCAACTCTTGCTCTACAGCGACGGCGCTTACGAGATTAAAGATACGGACGGCCGTCGTCGGTCATTGAACGAGTTCACGGACCTGTGCACCGACTTGGCAACTCAGGGAGCGTTGACACTCGACACCCTCACCGGACATCTGCGGACACTGACCGCTGACGGACAATTCGCGGACGACTGTTCCCTGGTTCTATTGCGCTTCGCTTGAACAGCCGGCGAACGGGGCCAGGAGTTGGGTGCGGAGATGCGCCAGAGACTTGGCGAGAAGCCTGGATACCTGGGGCTGGGAGATTCCGATACGCTCAGCGATCTGGCTCTGCGACAGCGACTCGAAGAACCGCATGCCCAAGACGGTGAGTTCAAGATCCGGCAGTGCCGCCAATAACGGGCGGAGCATCTCGCGGTCCTCGATCTCGCTCAGTCTTGAATCGATCTTCCCCATCGCCTCGGCCGAGGCCCTACTCGAACGGCAGACCTCAAGGTCGGTGGACAATGTCCTTCTCGAACTGAGGGCGATCAGCGCCTCGACGATCTCGTCGCGGTCGGCATGCAACTCGGCGGCGAGTTCGGATGCCGTCGGTGCACGACCGTGCTGTTGAGTCAGCTTCCTTGTGGCCCCGGAAATCCGTGGATAGAGCTCCTTCACGCGGCGCGGCACCTTCAACGACCAGGTGTTGTCCCGGAAATGGCGGCGTACTTCACCGGTGATGGTCGGGACCGCGAAGGAGATGAATCCTGACTTCTTCTCGACGTCGTAGCGAACGACCGCGTTGAACAACCCCATCCTGGCAACCTGAATGAGGTCATCGCACGACTCGCCCCGATTGCGGAATCTCAGCGCGATGTGCTCGGCGATGGGAAGACTCAGTTCGATGATCGCATCCCGCAGGCGAAGAAACTCCGGACCGCCAGGTGGCAGCTGTGCCAGCCTCGTGAACAATTCCTCGATCGCCGAGGACGTGGAGAAGATCTCGACGTCCCGCACTGCACTGTTTGTCCAACGCATATCAAGCATGGGGTCGATCCTGCGCGGCCGCGAGTCCGGCACCAATAGACCGTGGGAACCAAATTAGACCCAAAGGGGATTCAGAAACCAGAAACCTGAGGTCGACAATTGTTTTCACAACACCTCCAGAGCAATACCCCGTGGCGAGCTACCGATATTCGCCTGACTTGCGACATGAGGACCGGATGAGTCGATAACGGTCACACTGTTGGAGAACATGTTCGCCACGTAGACAGCACGGCCGTCCTCGCTGATGGTCACGGCACTGGGCGCCTTACCTGTGCCGATCACAGCGATCTCCTGCAGGCTTACCGGATTGACGACTGAGACAGTTCCGGACTTCTGGTTAGCGACATAGAGACGTTGGCCGTTCGGGCTGACCACGATGCTCGTCGGGTTGGACCCGACGAATTCACGTTGTCTGACAACAGCACCGGACTGGGTGTCGATAACACTGATGGAGTCCGAATAGGAACTCGATACAAACAGACGATCCCCCGCACGGCTGACTGCAATACCGGTGGGTGACGGGCCGACTTGAATCGGGTCGCCGAAGACCGACCACGTCGCAACGTCGATAGTCCGGACTTCGTTCTGGTCCTCGCTGGTCACATACAGCCGGCGGCCATCAGGGCTCAGCGCGAGATCTCCCGGCGCCTTCCCCACTTTGATCGGCGACCAGTGCCTGCGGCCGGTGCCGACGTCATACGCCCGGACATCATCGGTCTCTGCGCTTGCGACGAACAGCGTGCGGCCGTCCGCACTCGCGACAGCCCCGGAGGGATGGGGTACCACCTCGATCGGATTTCCCACAGTCTGCGCTGTCCGGGTGTCAATCACCGTCACCGCGCTGTCAGTCGGACTGATCACAAAGGCCCGCCTGCCCAAAGGACTGACAACGATGTCGGAGGGCACCTGACCGACAGGGATCGTCCGGATCAAGCCGAGACTGCCGGCATCGAGCACATCGACGTCGTTGCTCCCTGCGTTGACCAGATAGAGATACGAACCAGGCCGAAGATCCGCCACATGCACCGCCTCTGGTGCGCTTCCGCAAGCCGCGGCAAGAGCAACGGTCAGAACGGCGAACAAGCCTTGGCGGGCGGTGACGGACCTAACCACAGCGAATCCGGACCTCTGAACTGTCGGCTGCCGACACAGCGTCGCGCAACCACGCCACCGTTCGTTTGATGCCTTCGGCGAGTTTGACCTCTGGCGTCCACCCCAGGTCCTGCTTGGCCCGATCCGCATCCAGTGCAATCGCCTGAACTTCGCCTGCCCGCGGGGAGCCCAGCAGCGGTTCCGTTGTGCATCCGGTTTCCGCCGCGATCAGGCGATGGAGTTCAGCGACGGTGGTCTGCATGCTTGTGCCGATGTTGTAGTAACCCGTCAGATCGTCAGGAGCCTCGGCTGCGCGGATGAACGCGTCGACCACGTCACCGACGTAGACGTAGTCGCGGGCCGCGGTCCCGTCGCCGAAAATGGTGGTAGGCAATCCGTTGAGCATCGCATTGGCGAAGATCGACACAACCCCCGCTTCACCGGTCGGGTCCTGGCGCGGACCGTACACGTTGGCCAGGCCAAGCGAGATCGGCCGGATCCCGTACATCGATGCGTATGCCTGGAGATACAACTCGGCCGCGACCTTTGAAACGGCATACGGGGAAACCGGTGCCAGTGCGCAGGTCTCCGCAACGGGCAGTTCAGTCGGCGCCCCGAAACGCGAACCCCCCGAAGCGGCGTAGACGACCCGACGGATACCGGCCTGCCGACAGGCCTCGGCCACATTGATCGTCCCCAGTACATTGGTTTGCGCGTCGTGCCGCGGTGCCTCGACCGAGGCCCGTAGGTCGACATGAGCAGCCAGATGGAATACGGCATCCGGATTCACTCCCGCGAATATCCCCGTCAGTTCCGGATGCTGAATATCAGCCTGTATCAGGGTGAACTGACCCGGCGAGATCTCGCTGCGGACTCGCGCAGATGCGAGATTCCCCTGCCTGCCATTGCTCAGGTTGTCGATCCCGACGACTACATGTCCCTCTGCCAGAAGGCGGTCTACCAAGGTCGAGCCGATGAATCCCGCCGCGCCCGTAACGATCGTCCTCATACCGATTCTCTCCTCACTTACTCAACTGACTCACTGGATTTGGATGGTGGCTCTGCGCCGGGAAAACATCGCTGTCAGATCCCGGTCCGTGAAAGCGGCGATACCAACGCCACGCCGAGGTGCGCAGACGTTTCGCAACAGGGGCTATCGGTGCCCCCCGATCGTTCAGCCACTCGCCGACTTGCGTGAGGGAAGTGTCGGCTTTCACGGTCAAGCGAGCGAGGGCTTGCACTTCGTCAGAGTCCGAACTGAGCGCGTTCTCCACAGCGCATGCCGATCGATAGCCCGCCGATGCCACCGCCCGTCTCGTGCGTGCCGAGTGGAACCCGTGTGGGTAGGCGAAGCTGGTAATCGCATGTCCCAGTTCGTCTTCCAGTAGCGCCGCACTCACCCGGGTTTCGTTGAACACGTCGTGCCATCCGAGGACATCCAGTTGCGAGTGGGTGTGTGAATGTGAGCCGATCTCCACACCCAGGGTTTCCAAAGCCCGGAGTTGGGACCAGGAAAGCCATGAAGCCGGCCGAATGGCGGCCTCAGCGCCACGCGGCTCACGCCCCGAAAGAGCGCCGGTGATCACGTAAAGCGTGCTCGGCATCTCCAGCGCCGCGAGCCGTTCGGCGACCGGTGCGAAATCGGCGAAGCCGTCGTCGAAAGTCAGGACCACCGGACGTTCTGGAAGCTTCTGGCCGGATTCCAGATGGGATACGACTTCCGAAACCGTCATGGGCGTGCGCCTGCACGTGATGATCAGCCTCAGATGGTCGATGAACTTGTCCGGGCTGACGGCGTATGGCGCAATCCACGACTCCGGATGGTCGGTGACGGAGTGGTATCGCAGAATTGGAATGACGGTCATATCGGCATCAGGCCGACGATCGTGCACGCCTTGTCGTGTCGGCACGTCAGATCTCCGAAGCGGTCGATCGCAGCGTTGTGCAGCGAGCGTTTCTGTTTGCAACTAGTTTCGTGTTCCTGCATGGATTCTCACGTGCCATTTCCAGTCACAACGATCCGCACGGGCGGACGGTCGCCAAGCCCGTAGACCACCCACATCGCCTCCTCAGGTCCAGGCATGCCGCCGTTGGGGTCGATGTACCGGGCGAAAACCCGGTCGTTGACGCTGATCCGGTTACCGGCGATAACGCTGCGCCAGCCAGCCGCCTCGAGGGCATTGCATGCAGCGCCGATGTTCGGAGCGCCGGCGATCGCGGCCGCAACCTGATCAGCAGTCGGCCCTTGAACGACAGGCATTCGATTTCGAAAGGCTGGATCAGGATTTGACATCATCGTCATCCCAACCGCGATCAAGTGCTGCTTCCGGGTTATCGTTTTTTGCTGAATCATGCTGGCAATCAGGCCATTTCACAGGTCCCGAGCCGAAAGGAGCGCGCCCTAAAACGGTGAGGATTGTTAACATCGCTCCACTATCGACAGAGCTTCGGATGAAGTACATGGTCCAAAGGAGCGAATCTCGTTGGGGATCTGGAACTAGAGCTTGATCCAAATCTCAGGGCAAGCGATGGATGGCGTGCCCAGGCCGCACAGCATCAAGCCGGCGACTTGTCAACGAAGGCGCGGTAGACCCCCTGATCTGTTTATGGACTGTTTGTTGTTGGTTCCATGGAGGAAACGGATATTTGCCAGTACCTTGCGTCCAGAGCGATTTGCTAGGAATCGGAGGCTCCTATGGACGAGGATGAGAAAGCCGCCGCCTCGGCGTCGAGGGTGATCATCGTCGATGACATGAGGCTGTATCGAGAATGCCTCAAGTCGCAGCTGGCACCGTATTTCGCCGACATTCGCTGCGCGTGGGATCTGCCGTCGCTGGTAAAAGAAGTCGGAGGCGAGGAACCCATCCTGATCCTGCTGAACATCGGCGCGGCGGGCAGCGCCGTGCTCCTTCAGATCAGTGTGGACCTGGCCCCCAAGCCGAAGGTCATCGTCTTGGGGCTGCACGAGGACAATGAGGGCGAAGTGGTCTCGTGCGCCGAAGCCGGGGCGGCGGGTCTTCATCTGCGGACTGAGTCCTTTGATCACCTGCTGGCCCTGATGAGAGATGTCGAAGACGGTCAGGCTCGGTGCTCTCCTCAAGTCTCGGCGATCCTGCTCGGTCGGGTCTACTCCGACGCGGCCGGATCCGCGGATTCGATGAACGGGGCACTGACAGCCCGTGAGACGGAGATCCTCGAACTCCTGGAGGAAGGTCTGACGAACAAACAGATCGCTTCGCGGCTGTGCGTGACCGTGTACACGGTCAAGAATCACGTGCACAGCCTGCTGGGGAAGCTGGGGGTCCAGTCGCGGGCGGAGGCCACCAAACTGGCCCGCGCGATGCGCTACAACGGCAACCAGGGATTCCACCATGAGGCGGTATCGCGTCAGTCGCCGAAGCGCTCGCTCACCAGAGTCCACTGATTGCCGTCAGCGGTCCGGTCGTAGGACAGGTGTCGCAGGACTGCCTGCGCGACGGCCAAGCCACGCCCTCTCTCGGCGGATTCGTCCGGAAGTCGCACTGAATGCAGGTCAACCTGCACGCGTTCACCGTCATCGAAGAATCTGAGTTCGACGCCGTCATTCGACACGCGAACCTGCATCCGGATCCGAACAGGCCGGCCCTTACCGGCGTGCTCGACGATATTGGCCGCAACCTCGCCGGCGGCGATCGCCATCTCCGACCTCACCCGCTCGGGTACCTCGCCGTGTGCCTTCCACACCTCAGCTAGGGCGTGCCGAACCTCACGAAGAGTGTTCGGCCCGGTGACAGCGTCCATCACCCACGATTCGGTCTCGTTCACATGAAGGCCTCATCGACGGAAATGCAGGATCTGAGGACCCAGTCCAAACTCGTCAGGGCAAGCATGGCTTTCACCGAATCGTTCGGATTGGCAATGAGCAGATCGCCTCCGTTCTTGCGGGCGGCCTTGAGACCGGAGATCAGAGCGCCCAGACCTGTCGAGTCGATCAGTTCGACATCGGTCAGATCCATGACCAGTCGGGCTTCCCCTTTCTGAACAAGGGCGTTCAGATGCTGACGTACCGCCGGCGCCGCCATCAGGTCCAACGGGCCCTTCGGACGCACCACCGTCGCGCCGGACCGAGTAGTCCCGTTCGTGATCTCCATTATCTGGTCGCCCCTCCCCGATGGGTGCAGGAGCGATTCGCCACCACACCTCGTGGGCTGAGGATATTCCAACCTCGGCGATGGCGAATGTTTAACGCCCGCATTGGATGGATCCGGGACGGGGGACTAGTTCACCCAGACCTCAATTCAGTTCCGATGGTCTATGGACCAGGACAAGCGCGCCGTCGGAGGGTGGACGAACGGGGAGAGGAATGCGAGAGAGGACTTGACGATGAAGTTCATGACGACGTGGACATTGCCGACCGGCGAGCACTATCGCGCGGCGGTACAACATTTCCTCAAGACCGGCGGCCCTCCGCCGGCCGGCGTCAAGATGCTCGGCCGCTGGCACGGCGCTGATGGACGAGGGGTACTCATCGCCGAGGGCACTGATGAGAAGGCGATCGGCAAATGGGTGTCGGAGTGGCGCGAATTCATGGACATCCACACCACGGTCGCTCTCGACGACGCGGACATGGCGCCGATCCTTCAGTCGCTGTTCGGCTGAACAACTCAAGACATGACCGAAGCGGCCCGCCGGTGATCAACTCCCGGCGGGCCGTTGTCACAACTTCCCCGTTGCCCGTAACGCGGGGGGGTGGGGTGGCCGGGCCGGATATCCACAATCCCCGGGTTGCCGGCCCGGCCATCGCCCATAGGACCAGACGTGGCCGGCTGCGAAGGAGCAGCGCACCCGGCCACGTCTCCTAGGCGCTGGTGCCCCCAGTGGGACTCGAACCCACACTGTGCGGATTTTAAGTCCGCTGCCTCTGCCA
>CAYFMA010000090.1:0-894 GCA_964344085.1 uncultured Mycobacterium sp. | reverse complement strand
CGCCAGCGCAGCCAGGCCGGTCACCACGGTCTTGGTCTTGTTCACGAACACTCCTTCTCGTCTGTCGACGGTCTTGATCCCACAATCAGCTTTCCGGTGTTGGGTAGGGCTGTGTTAGCCGTTCTGTGAAGATTCGATAAAGAAGGTCGGCGTCCAGAACCAGCGCAACTCCGCGTCTCGCTCACCATGCTGGTGCCCCCAGTGGGACTCGAACCCACACTTGGCGGATTTTAAGTCCGCTGCCTCTGCCAATTGGGCTATAGGGGCGCGCCGAATCTCGGCATGAGAACCGTACCGCCGGCCCGGGCAGGAAACTGCGGCGCGTGGACTCCGGCGAGAACAACGGCGGTTTCGCCCACTTCTGAGTATCGTTGGCAACCGAGCCCCCGTGCGGTGGGCCGCCCGCGAAGGAGACTGACATGCGTATTCCTGAGACCAAGCGCACCGGTGGCTGCACCTGCCGTTGCAATGCCTGCAAGAGCCAGGCCCACTGCCGCAACATCGGCAGCGGCTGCAAGGTCAAGCTCTGAGCTCATTCCAGTGAGGACTGCGGGCGTCGGGAAACCGGCGCCCGCAGTTTTTTGTATCGGCCGCAGCTAGAGCGACAGCGCGATGCCGTCGAGGATGTCGTGCTCGCTGACCACCAGTTCGCTGATGCCGGCCCGCGTCGACAACTCCGCGGCGAGTTCCTGCACGACGATCGCTCCACCGCCGATGACGTCGATCCGGCCCTCGTGCATCGGCCCGAGAGCGGCCCGCTGTTCGCGGGTCATGGTGAGCAACTGATCGCAGACCTCGAGTACATCGGGCAGCGGAACCCGGGACAGATGGATCACGTCCGAGTCATAGGTCGGTAGTCGCAACGCCAGTGCGGCGATGGTGGTGAACGTCCCG
>CAYFMA010000089.1:0-13988 GCA_964344085.1 uncultured Mycobacterium sp. | reverse complement strand
TCCCGGTACCGGGATGAAGCGCGGCTGGTGATCGGTGCCACGGGTATCGCCGGTGTGATCCTCCTCGTCGGGGCTCCGTTCGTGGAATCCTCAACGGCTGACGATCATTGGGGCGGAACGCCTTTGGTGGAGCAGATCGTGTTCGCCGTGGCAGCCGCAGTCGGTTGCGTCCCGGTGTTCGGGACGCTACTCGGTCGCCTCGTGCGCAGGCGTCTGGTCCGTGTCGGGCGCTTCTCGGAGAGGCTGAACGAACTTCTCCTCATCGTCATGGGCGAGTCGGTCGTGGAGGTCGTGATCCGCCTCGACGGGTTTACCCACATCCCGAACCTGCCGGTACTGGCCGTCGCTTTCCTCATCCCATTCGCTGTCTGGAGCTTCTACTTCACCGTGATCGCACCCCGGGGCCTGCCCGAAGGGGTCGGTCCGATTCGGCTGTGGTTCCTCGCCTTCTACCTCTTGATCTTCGGCCTGATGGCCATCTCCGCACGGTTGGGTGTGCTCGTCGAGATGCCATGGCAGCAGACGTTCTCACTTCCGGTGTTCTGGACGGTGATGCCGCTCGGCTACGCGGTGATGGCACTGGCCGCTCTGCGGCGGATCACGCGTCCTACAGTCGTCGGGTGAGCTCCGTCGCCCCAAGTGCCGATGCGGAGGCGAAGATCCAGCTGCCCCGCGAGGTGTGGTCGCTGATCTTCGGCAATGCCGTGATCGCCCTCGGCTACGGCGTGGTGGCGCCGGTGCTGCCGCAACTGGCCCGGCATTTCGGGGTCAGCATCAGCGCGGCGACGTTCGTGATCACCGCGTTCGCCGTCATGCGACTGCTGGCCGCACCACCGGCCGGATTGCTGGTACAGCGGCTGGGGGAGCGGCGCATCTACGTCACCGGTGTCCTGATCGTCGCGCTGTCGACGGGCGCCTGCGCGACATCCGAGTCCTACTGGCAATTGCTGGTCTACCGGGCACTCGGCGGCATCGGCTCGACGATGTTCATGGTGTCGGCGCTCGGTCTGATGATCCGGATCAGCCCGCACGATGCCCGGGGCCGGGTGGCCGGCATGTTCTCCGGGGCCTTCCTGATCGGGTCGGTGTTCGGGCCGGTGCTCGGCGCCATGACCGCCGGACTCGGGTTGAGGGCCCCGTTCCTCATCTATGGCGGCATGCTGCTGGTTGCGGCGACGGTGGTGCTGGTGACCTTGCGGAGTTCGCCGCTGGCCGATCCCGCGCCGGAGGACGAACTGGCGGTCACGGTGCGGGTGGCGTTGCGCCACCGGGCGTACCGCGCCGCGCTGCTGTCCAACTTCGCATCCGGTTGGTCGATCTTCGGCCTGCGTTTCGCGCTGGTGCCGTTGTTCGTGGTGGAGACATTCGACCGCCACCCGGGTATCGCCGGGTTGGCTCTGACGGCCTTCGCCGTGGGCAACGTCGTCGCCGTCATTCCCGCCGGGCGGCTGTCCGACCGGATCGGACGCAAGCCGCTTCTGGTCGTCGGACTTCTGCTGTCGGCGGTGTCGACGGCCTTCCTGGGCACCGCACCGTCGTTGCCGTTGTTTCTGGGCGAAGCGGCGGTCGCGGGTCTGGCCTCGGGCATCTTCAATTCCCCGCAGCAGGCCTCCGTCGCCGACGTCCTGGGCAAGGCGCGCGGCGGCACGGCGATCGCGGCTTTTCAGATGATGGCGGACTTCGGTTCGATCATCGGCTCGTTCGGCGTGGGCGTGCTTGCCGAGCGCTTCTCGTTCGAATGGGCCTTCGCGCTCAGCGGATTGATCCTGTTGCTGGCCGCGTTGGGGTGGATGTTCGCCCCGGAGACCCGGGATTCGCCGCCGGTGGAGGCGTAGTTCCTCGGCCGGTTGCCGGCGGGAAGGTATGTGCGATTTGCCCGCCTCACAGCGACAACCGGGTGATCCCGCCTCCACTGAGCCCCGGTTGTCGCTACGAGGCGGGCAGCAGCGACATTGGTCTCAGGGGTCCGAGGCAGGCGTTTTTGAGCCCTTCGCGGCCGTGGTGTAGTTTCGACAGCGCACTTGGGGCTATGGCGCAGCTGGTAGCGCACCACACTGGCAGTGTGGGGGTCAGGGGTTCGAGTCCCCTTAGCTCCACAAAGAGAAACCCGGGACCATCAGGTCTCGGGGTTTATCCACGGTGTTGGGCCTGGGCCCGGATGAGCGATCCGGCTTGTCGTCGCGCCGATTGTTATACGTTGCCCGGCAGTGCGGTGTCGTCGGCAAACCGGCCGTAGTAATCGCAATCGCCCAGGCGGGAGCAGATCGTGATTTTCGCGTTCGTCCACTCGGTCATCGTGTGGCTTCCGGGATGGGCGACCTTGTTCGGACTGATAGCCATCATCTCGGGCGGATCCCTCCTGATCACTTTTTTCGTTCGGCGTCGGTTCCCCCGGATCGCCAGCGGCGAGCGCAATGATGCGCTGAATTTCGGCTACGGCGCGGTCGCACTCGTTTATGCGTTCTTCATCAGTTTCGTCGTGTCCGGTCTCTGGGGCCAGATCGAGGCCGAGGACACTCAGGCCAGGGTCGAGGGTGCCGCGGGGGTGGAACTCGCCCGGAACGTCTCCGCTTTCGAACCGGGCGACAGGGGTCGCATTCGGCAGAGCTTGCTCGACTACGTGCACGCGGCAGAAGTCGAGTGGCCGTCGGCGAGCAAGGGGCACGGCCTGCCGGAGGCCGGCGATGCCTTGAGCGCGCTGTTCCAGACCTACCGGGAAGCCGCGTCGCACGTCTCGCGTCCTGAACTGATCCCTCTGGAAACGACCTTCATCAACCTCGACCAACTGAGCCGATCACGCACGTCCCGAATCCTCGAAAACGGGGTCAACGACGGACCGTCCTGGTCGTTGTGGGCGGTGATCTTCCTGACCAGTGGGCTGGTCATCGGTTGCACCATCATCTACGGAGTCAAGAGTCGGGTGATGCACTATTCGGTGGTCGTCATCGTCGGTGCGATGGTCGCGGCGAATCTGTTTCTCGTTCTTGGGATCACGCACCGTTGCCTGGCCGACAAGTGCTATGGCAACCCCACTGAAACCCCGGCGACGCTGCAGGCAATCGCGGACGCCGTGAAGTAACCCGCCACAGCGGGGTCGAAGTGAGGTGTGCATATCGTGCTTGAGCACATGGTCGATCCGGCCGTCGACGGTGTCCCACCCTTCGGAGTCGAGCGGCTTGAGCCGGGTTTCGGCCACTGCACCTTGGCGAGTGGCGCTGTCCGGCCGGGACGCCACCCACCCTGCGTTCACCGCAACGACGGATGTGGCGACGATCAGATCCGGTCTGATCCCGGCTTCTGCCAGAGCGCTCAACATCCCGACGTGAAGCGCCCCGAGGTTTCCGCCACCGGAGATCACGAATGCCGTCGTCACACCGGCCAGTATGGGGTTGCTTTGCTAATTTTGTCCCGGCCCAGAGATTGGAGCGCTGATGGACACCGACCCCGTCCGCGAGTTCGCCGGAATAGTCGGGGAGTCCCAGCTCCTGACCGGTGATCGGATCGGACCCGACTATCAGCACGACGAGGCTCTGGTCGGCGAACCGGTGGCGCCGCGCTTCGTGGCCCGCCCGCAGACCGCCGAACAGGTCGCGGCACTGCTGGCCACGGCAACCCGGCTGCGGATCCCGGTCACCGCCCGCGGTTCGGGAACCGGATTGTCCGCGGCGGCGCGGCCCTGCCCCGACGGACTGCTCATCAGTTTCGAGAAGCTGAATCGGGTTCTGGAGATCGACGTCGACAACATGGTCGCCGTCATCCAGCCCGGGGTGACGCTGGCCGACCTCGACGTCGCCACCGCCGCAGAGGGATTGATGTACACCGTCTTTCCCGGAGAACTCAGCGCCAGCCTCGGCGGCAACGTGGCCACCAACGCCGGCGGCATGCGCGCGGTCAAGTACGGGGTGACCCGTCACAACGTGCTCGGGCTGCAGGCCGCCCTGCCCAGCGGTGACCTGATCCGCACCGGCGGCAAGGTCACCAAGGTCTCGACCGGTTACGACCTGACCCAGCTGATCATCGGCTCGGAGGGCACCCTGGCGCTGGCCACCGAGATCACCGCGCGGCTCTACCCGCGGCTGACGCATTCGGCCACGCTGCTGGTGCCCTTCGCCGACCTGCCCGCGGTGATGCGGGCCGTCCCGGCCGTGGTGCGCAGCGGTGTGGACCCCAACATCCTGGAGTACATCGACAATCTCACCCTGGCGGCGCTGAGCTACTCGCAGAATCTGAACCTGGGCATCCCCGACAGCATCCGGGACTCCGCCCAGGCCTACCTGGTCATCGGCGTCGAGGACCGCGACCACGACCGCCTCGACGGCGACGTCGCCATGCTCGGCGAGCTGCTGGAGTCACTCGAGGCGCAAGACATCTACGTTCTGGACGGCAATTCCGCACACGCACTGATCGATGCCCGGGAGAAGGCATTTTGGACCGCCAAGGCCGCCAACGCCGACGACGTCATCGACACCGTGGTGCCGCGCGCCCAGATGCACCAATTCATCACCCGGTCAAAGGAACTCGCGCAGGCCGTCGGCGCCGGAGTGATCGGCTGCGGGCACGCCGGAGACGGCAATGTGCACCTGGCGGTGTTCTGCCCCGACGACGACACCCGGCACCGGTTGCTGCACGACATCTTCGCCACGGCGATGGAACTGGGCGGGGCGATCTCCGGCGAACACGGGGTGGGCCGGGTCAAGGTCCGGCACTTCATGGATCTGGAGGACCCGGTGAAGATCGCCCTGATGCGTCAGATCAAGAATGTGTTCGATCCCGCGGGCATCCTGAATCCCGGCGCGGTGCTCAATGGAGAGGTGACGAAATGACCAACGGCGCGCAGGCACTGATCACCACCCTGGTCGACTGCGGAGTGGATGTGTGTTTCGGCAACCCGGGCACCTCCGAGATGCACTTCGTGGCCGCACTGGACACCGTGCCGCAGATGCGCGGAGTGCTGTGCCTCTTCGAGGGGGTGGTCACCGGCGCCGCCGACGGCTACGCCCGGATCGCCGGAAAGCCGGCCGCCACCCTGCTGCATCTGGGGGCGGGCCTGGGCAACGGACTGGCCAACCTGCACAACGCGCGGCGCGCGCACGTGCCGATGGTCAACGTGATCGGCGACCACGCCACCTATCACAAGAAGTACGACGCCCCACTGGAATCCGACATCGAACCATTGGCCGACTGGACCCACGGATGGACCCGGCGCACCGACTCGGGAGCCGACGTCGGCCGTGATGCCGCCGAAGCGGTCGCCGCATCGCTGGCAACTCCGGCGCGTATCGCCAATCTGATCCTGCCTGCCGATGTCTCGTGGAATGACGGTGCCGAACCGTCGCGCCCGATCGCGCCGGTACCGCCGGCACCACCGGATCCCAAGGGGATCAACGAGATCGGCACGGTACTGCAGGCCGGCGAGCCGTCCGTGCTGTTCATCGGCGGACCGGCCACCGGGGAGCGGGGACTGCGGGCGGCGGACCGCATCGCCGCAGCCACCGGCGCGCGTGTTCTGGTGGAGACGTTTCCGACCCGGTTCACCCGCGGCGCCGGTGTGCCCGCGATCGAACGGCTCGGCTACCTGGCCGAGCAGGCGGCGTTCCAACTCGAGGGTGTCAAGCATCTGATCGTCGCGGGAACCCGCCCGCCGGTGTCGTTCTTCGCCTACCCGGGGAAGCCGAGCGATCTGATACCCGATGGCGCGGCGGTGCACACCTTGGCCGGTCTGGAGACCGATGTCGTGGCGGCTCTGGAACAGCTGGCCGATCTGGTGGCTCCGGGCGTCGAGCCCCGACTGGCCGCCCTCGCCCTGCCGGACCTGCCGAGCGGTGAGCTGAACACACAGAACTGGGTGCAGGTGATCGCGGCTCTGCTGCCCGAGAACGCGATCGTCTCCGACGAGTCCAACACCTCGGGGTTCATGCTGCCGATGGCGACCACCGGATCGGCGCGCCATGACCTCCTCACGCTGACCGGTGGTGCGATCGGACAGGGGCTGCCGGTCGCAGTGGGCGCGGCGATCGCCGACCCGGACCGGCCGGTGATCGCGTTGCAGTCCGACGGCAGCGCGGCCTACACGATTTCGGCACTGTGGACGATGGCGAGGGAGAACCTCGACGTCACAATCGTGCTGCTCAACAACAGCGCCTATGCCATTCTGCGGCTTGAACTTTCCCGAGTGGGCGCCGAAGCCGCCGGCCCGAAGGCCAAAGATCTGCTCGACCTTTCCCGGCCGAATATGGACTTCGTCAAGATCGCCGAGGGCTTCGGGGTGCCGGCCACCGTGGCGACCACCTGCGAGGAACTGGCCGAGCAGTTCAGTCGCGCGCTGGCCGAACCCGGGCCGCACCTCATCGACGCGCACATCCCGACAATGTTCTGAGCGAATCGTTCTGAGAGAATCACCGCCATGCCCGAGGACCAGACCGCAGACGTTCCACCGAATCATCTCTCCGTCGATCCGCGCAGCCCCTTCTACAACGAGGAGTTGCTCGTCCGCGGCGTCGGTATCCGTTTCAACGGTGTCGAGACGACGAATGTTCACGAATACGACGTGGAAGAGGGCTGGGTGCGGGTCGAGGTTCCCACCGCCAGAGACCGGCGCGGAAACCCGATGACCATCAAGCGCAGTGGCACGGTCGAACCGTATTTCCGCGCAGCGGAATAGCCGGGAGAGACTTCTACCGATCCGAGTCGTGGCCGCGGTAACGAACCGCCTGCAGGACCACGCTGAGGATGACGATGTCGAACAGCACCCAGAAGAGGTTGACGCTGACACCGAACGCGGAGATCGCGCTGCCGAAATAGAGTTTCGCGATCCCGATCGCGGAGGCGACCATCAGCAGCACCATGGCCAGAATCTGCCATTTGACCAGGCGCCAGGGGATCGCACCGGACTGCCGGCTCGTCTTGTCGGTGACGGCGAAACTGAGCGGCCGGTGAAAATACACGTTCATGAACGCGGTGTAGCAGGCGCGAATCCACACCGGAAACAACGCCAGGCTGTACTGCTGGCCGCGCCAGGTCGGAGTGCCGTGGCTGATGATGAAGAACATGATCTGGTTGAACACCAGGAACGGGATGAGCCGGCCGAAGAAATCCCAACTGTAGGCGATCACCGGCATGATCCCGAACACGAGATAGATTGCCGGAGCGGCGATATAGACGACGGCGGCGAAACCGGCGAAGTAACTCCACATCGTCGCCCAGTACATGAGGCGCTGTCCGATCGAAAGACCCCTCTGCACCAACGGGTTCTCCCGCAGCAGCACCTGAATCGTGCCCTGCGCCCACCGAAGCCGCTGGGTCAGCATCGTGCGTATGTCATCGGGGGCCAGGCCGTGCGCCAGCACCTCGTGATGGTAGGCGGTGTTCCAGCCGTGCGCGTGCATCCGCATACAGGTGGCCATGTCCTCGGTCACCGAGATCGTCGCCATCGGCAACAGCGGCTGTGCCTCGTCGTCGCGGGACACGTCCACGGAACGCACCATGGAACTGATCGATTCCAATGCGCTCAGCGGCGACCACTCACGGCTGGCCAATGAGCGCAGCACATCATCGTCGAACAACATCGTGTGCGGGGTTTCGGTGCCGTCTCCGAGGGCGCTGATCACCGCAAGGTCCTTCTTCATGGAATTCACATCAGCGGCGACGATGGCATGCGCCGCCTCATCCACCCGCTTCTGGAATCGGTAGGTCACCTCTCCGACCGGCTGCCCGTCGGCGAGTTCATCGCGCGCATCGGCCACCGCCCGATGGACACTGAGCAGCGCCTCGTCGGCAACGCTCTGTTCCTTGGGCAGATGCTTGCGGGTCCTTTTGATGATCCGGTCGGCGGCGAACAGGGTGCGCTGCACGCCCTCTTCGATGGCGCGGACGTAACCGCGCACCCCGAGGATCATCAGAGTCTCGCGTCGCAGCACCGCGTTGGTGCCGCAGAAATAGGCCGCATTCCAGCCGTCCTTGCCCTGCTGGATCGGGCCGTAGAACAGCGGCGCCTGGCTGCCCAGTGGATCGCTCACCGGCACATTGATGAAGTACTGCGGGGTCTGGACGAGGGCCATCTTCGGGTCCTCGAAGTAGCCGAGGGTGCGGTCGAGGATCTCCGGTTCGGGGACCTGATCGGCGTCGAGCACCAGGATGAACTCGCCGGTCGTCTCCAGTAGGGCGTTACTGAGGTTGCCTGCCTTGGCGTGGCGGGGCTTGTCCTCCCAATGTTCTGAACGGGTGATGTAACCGACGCCCATCTCTGCCGCCGCTGCTGCCAGTTCAGCGCGATCGCCGTCGTCGAGGATCCAGGTCTGATGCGGATACCGGATCCGCAGCGCCGCCTCCGTGGTCGCGATGACCATCGACACGGGCTCGTTGAACGTGGTGATGAAGACATCGACGGACAGATCAGGCGGTGGGGCAGGAGGCGCCTTGCGGCGCTTGAGCCGCCACATGGTCAGACCGAACAGCAGCGAATCGATCAGGCTGTAGGTCTCGGCGATCACCAGTGGCACCGCGATCCACCACGCCGACCAGTTAACCGAGAACAGCCACCGCCACACCACGTAATTGATGCCGAGCGCGGCCGAGACCAGAATCGCCGCGCGCAGCCACGGCGACGGAGTCTCGCGCGACTCCGGAAGGTGGTCGTTCACAGCTGTCGGTCCATTCATGTGGCTTTCAAACGGATAGTAGGGGCAGCCGTATCAGGCCTGGTCAGCCGGGCATGGAACCAGCTCAGTGGTTCCATGCCTGGACCATCCGGTCTATTGCCCACACTCGGCGGCCCGGGGAGGGTCGATGGTGTGGGGGGATGCGGAGTCATTAATCGTGTCGCCGCCTCGGCTGCCATCGCCGCGGTTCTCCTGCCGTCAGCCGGACCTGAGCGGGCGATCGGGCCCGTGACATGGAGACCGGACCGAATGGCCCTCATGGCGACTACCGAGGCGTTGATCATGACTGGAACCGACATGCACTCCGTTGAGTCCGCATGGATGGATCTGGCCGTCGACGAATACATCACACCGACGCTGGGCGGCCATTACACGGCGATTCCCGTGACCACTCCGGAAGAGTTCTGGCCCTTCGGCGGAGTCTGGGACGAAACGATCGATGATTCAATCGCAGAGGGCATCTCGGTGATCGGGATCGCTGTCACTGATGCCCTCGCCGGCACTGCGGGCTCCGGTGATGCGCGGGCCCAAGTCGTCGTCTTCGGCTATTCCCAGAGCGCGATCATCGCTGCGCTGTTCAAGCAGCGACTGGCGGAGGCGACCCAGGCCGGCCAGCCCTCTCCAGCGGTGACGTTCGTTCTCATCGGTAACCCGACTCGGCCCAACGGTGGGCTCAACGCGCGTTTTCCGGGACTGCGACTGCCGGGCTGGACCTTTTACGGTCCGGCGCCGACCGACTCCGGCTTTGTCACGATTGATGTCGCGCGACAATACGACCCGTTTGCCGACTTCCCTCAGTACCCGCTCAATCTGTTCGCGCTTGCGAATGCGTTTGCGGGGCTGTTCTATGCCCACGACTACACAAAGGTGACACTTGATCCGGCCGACCCTGGATACAACCCCGCCACCGAAGTCCAGCACTTCGGTGACACCACCTATTACCTGATTCCCGCCGAGCATCTTCCGCTGCTGCAACCCCTGTGGGATCTCGGATTTCCGGCTGCACTGCTCGATCGCATCGAGCCGCCGTTGCGGACTCTGGTGGAGGCCGGGTATGACCGGACGATCCCCTTCGGACAACCGGCGCCGGCCCGCTTGTCGCCCATCCGGGTGCCGCTTACGACTGGATCTGTGGGCCGGATTCCACGAGGCGGCGGGTTCGACCGAAGCAGCGCGACGCCGGTGGCTCGAGAACGCCGCACCATTTCGCGCCACTGACGGAGCAGCGCGAACCCTGACAACTCGCCCCGCGCCCATATTCGTGGCCACGGTGTCGGGTGCGGAATGAGACCTCGGATCCGGTTGTGGATCGGTGCTCCCGCCGCAGTGATTCCGCGGTGCCATGTGTCACCATCTACGGATGCTGTCACCTGGAACTTGCCGCATCGGAGCAGTCTTCGTTCTCGCCGGCACGGCGCTCATCTCCCCTCTGAGTGCACCCGTCGCGTCCGCTGAGCCGTGCCCCAACGTCCAGGTCGTCTTCGCGCGCGGCACCAATGAGCCGGTCGGAATGGGCTTCACCGGTCAGGCCTTCGCTTCCTCGCTCGCCGCGCAACTGCCCGGCAAGACCGTCGTGGCCTCCGCGGTCGACTACCCGGCCACCGACGATTACCTGCGCAGTGCGGCGGTCGGCGCGGACGACGCCCGCGCCCAGATCCAGAACACCATCGCCAACTGTCCGGCGACCAAACTGGTGCTCGGCGGCTACTCCCAGGGCGCGGCGGTGACCGAGATGGCCACCTCGACCCTGCCGGCGCCGGTTGCGGATCACGTTGCCGCCGTTGCTCTTTTCGGCAGCCCGTCGAGTGACTTCTCGAGGATGCTGGCCGGTGCGCCGCTGCCCACGCTAAGCCCGCTCTACACCGCGAAGACGCTCGACCTCTGCATCCCTGACGATCCCATCTGCTCGCCGGGGATGAGTGTTTTCGCCCACATGTCCTACATCACCACCGGGCTGACCAACGACGCGGCGACGTTCGCCGCGAACAAGGTTGAGCAAGCCGCCCGATAACAATCCGTCTCGAGAGGAGCCGATCACCATGGACCAGGTTTTTTCCGTCACCGGACTGAACTGCCAGAGTTGCGTCAAGCACGTCACCGAGGCCTTCGGGGCGCTCGATGGTGTCCGGAGCGTGGCGGTCGATCTCGAACCCCAGGGCACGTCGACAGTGCGTGTCGAGGCCGACGAGCCGCTGGACGATGATCGGGTGCAGGCCTCACTGGCCGGGCACGGCGACTACCGTCTGGTCCGGTCTGCTCCGCCTCGCTGATCGGTGCCGACTCCGCTGATATCCCGCCTCCCGTGATCCAAGGAGGTTGAGGCGGCCGGAGATTGCTGGACCTTGCCTGGTTGCAGGCAGACAGGGCCCATATGGTGCACTTCTGGCGAACGGATGGCCGTTTGCCCGAATTAATTGACGCAGACAGAATTTGCTGATCGCTGAGACGCGCGCCCGGCCGCAAAATCTCACGTCAGCAATACCTCCTTATCGGGTTCGGAGTTTGCTACCCTCCCCGAAATATTTGCTGTTGTTCACGACGGCGCACCGCGGAGGAGTTCGAATGGTCGACGGCCCCCATGCGTCTGGACGACGCATCGGCACGTCGGGGCGACGTCTCGTTCGCGAAATCGAATACGGACGCCGGATCCTCAGCATTGACGAGGTCTCCGGATATGCCCGCCACGTGGGCCGGGTGGGGGCACTGGCCGTCGCTCTCGGTGTGGGCTCGGCGATCGTCGGGCTTCCCTTCGCCCTCGCCGACACCACCGGATCGGCAGGTTCCACCTCGAACCCGACCGAGACGGCGGCCTCGGTCACCTCGACCAAAGCCACCCGCGGCGGCTCCCGTGCGGGAGCGCAGGGCTCGTCGTCCACCGCCGCCGCGGTGCCACGATCACGCGGCAGCGGTGTTGCGGCCTCAGCACCCGAGATCAATCCCAACCGGTCACACCCGGACACCGCTCACAACATTGATACGCCGACCCCCGCTGCCGCCTCACCGGTTGGCGCGTCGTCGCGAAACCCTTTGCCGTCGAGTTCGCGGCGTCCGCCGCCGGCAGCCGCCAGATCGTCCACTGCCGCCGGCGGAAAGACAGCCAAGGCGCGGGCCGCCGCGTTAGCCACACAGGCTGCCAGTGGGGTCCTCGCCGACAGGGCTCCCGCCATTGAGCGTGCCGATGCTCTCGGACCGGTTTCGCTCACCAACGCCCTGCTGAACTGGTTGCAGGGCAACGGTTCCGGTGACGGCGGGGGATTCGGTCCGCTGATGTGGACAGCTCTGGCCTTCGCCCGCCGTGACTCCCGCAGCGCTTCCAAGACCGCCTCGGGCGTCATTTCAGCGTCGAATATCGTTGAACCGCAAGCAGATTCAACGGCAGGTGCCGGATTCCATCCGATCGCCGACATCGTCCGCTTCTTCATCGGCAACGGCACCGCCGACCATCCCAATGCCGGCATCCTGCTCGGCAACGGCTATTCCTGGACCGCGCAGACCTGCACCCAGGGTGTGACCTGCGACGGCGGCCGCGGCGGACTGCTCGGTAACGGCGGTGACGGTTACAACGGCGGCAACGGCGGATCGGCCGGTTGGTTCGGCGACGGTGGTGATGGCGGTGCCGGCATCAACGGTGGCGCGGGTGGTCGCGGCGGCCGGGGTGGTCTGTTCTTCGGCAACGGAGGTAACGGCGGCGCCGGCGGCGCATCGGTTTCGGCCACCGGCAACGGAGGCGGTGGCGGCCGAGGCGGTGACACCGGCCTGCTGTCGGTGTACGGCAAGGGCGGTAACGGCGGCGCCGGCGGTATGGGCGGAACAACATCCGGCGGAGGCGGGGCTGGCGGAAACGCCGGGGACGCAGGCTTTCTCGCGCTCTACGGTGCCGGCGGCACAGGCGGTGCCGGCGGAAGCGGCGCGATCAGTGGCGGCAATGGCGGAACCGGCGGTCGCGGCGGGTTCTGGCTCGGGTCGGGAGGCAACGGTGGCGCCGGCGGCGCGGTCACCGTCGTCACCGGAATCTCCGGCACCGGCGGTGACGGCGGCAATACCGGACTGTTCTCTGTCGTCGGCGCGGGCGGTGACGGCGGCGCCGGCGGTTCCGGCGCCTCGGGGGCGATTGGGTCGACGAGTCTGTTGCCGGGTTCGACCGGCGGAGCCGGCGGTGCCGGCGGTCGCGGCGGCGCGGGCGGTAACGGCGGCGACGGCTCCTGGATCTTCGGTATCGGCGGTCAAGGCGGTGTGGGCGGCACCGGCGGCGTCGGTGGTGCCGGTGGCGCAGGCGGTCGCGGGTCGGACGGCACTTCTCTCGCCATGGACGGCGGAGCCGGCGGTATCGGCGGCACCGGTGGCATTGGTGGCGCGGGCGGGGCCGGTGGCAATTCCGGTTCGGGCCGCTTCTTTTTCTTCTACGAACTGCTCGGTGGTGCCGGCGACGGTGGCGCCGGCGGCGTCGGCGGTGTGGCGGGTATCGGCGGCAGCGGCGGCAACGGCGCAACCGGCACCGCCGCACATCCCGACGGCGGCAAGGGCGGCACCGGCGGAGACCCGGGCGTCGGCGGTGCCGGTGGCGCCGGCGGGCTCCAGGGCTTCGGGAGCGGCGGCAGCACCGGCGCCACCGGCGGGCCCGGATCGTCGGCCACCAACGGCGGAAACGGCGGAAACGGCGGAGCCGGTTGGAATTCCACCGATCTGGCGCTGGCCCCCGGCGACGGCGGCGCGGGCGGTGACGCCGGTGCGGTCGGCCGCGGCGGCAACGGCGGCACCGGTGGTAACGGCGCATCCGGAGTCAGCGGCATCGACGGAGCGGTGCCCGGTGCAAATGGCACCACGGGCGGCGTCGGCGGGGTTGCCGGTAATGGCGGCACCGGTGGCCGTGGCGGCCGGATCTCCGGCGCCGGTGGTGACGGCGGCGCCGGTGGCGTCGGCGGCCGTGGCGGTAACGGCGGTAACGGTGCCGACGGCGCGGCCGGTGGCGGTAACGGGGGTAATGGCGCTGACAGTGGCCGTGGCGGCGTCGGCGGTCGTGGCGGTGCCGGCGGTGCGGCTTCACCGGGCAGCCTCAACGGCAACGGCGGCACCGGCGGTCAGGGCGGTCAGGCCGGCACTCCCGGCAACGGCGGCAGCGGTTCGGACGGCAGTGCACAGCATCCCGACGGCGGGCTGGCCGGTAACGGCGGTAACTCCGGTGTCGGAGGCACCGGCGGTCTCGGGGGTGCGCGTGGTGCCGGCGGCACGGGCGGCAGTGCGGGCACGACGGGAGCGCAGGGCGCCCTTGCGCCCGGCGGCGGCACCGGCGGTCAGGGCGGTCAGGCCGGCACTCCCGGCAACGGCGGCAGC
>CAYFMA010000088.1:8150-14255 GCA_964344085.1 uncultured Mycobacterium sp. | reverse complement strand
GCAACCCTACCTCTCTGTCAGCACACCGGCGCTTGTCGCCGGTCAATCAGCACAGCGGCGGCTGACCGCCGCTGGCCACCGCATGCAGGGCCTCGACGGACTGCGGCAGCGTCTCGACCTTGACCAGCTGCATGGTGTCCGAGCGCATCGAGCGGGCCTCGTCGCAGTTGTCGGCCGGCACCAGGAACACCGTCGCCCCGGCCTCCTGCGCGGACTGCATCTTGTGGGTGATGCCGCCGATCGGGCCGACCTTGCCGTCGGCTCCGATGGTGCCGGTGCCGGCGACGAACTTGCCGCCGTTGAGGTTGCCCTCGTCGAGCTTGTCGATGACGGCCAGGCTGAACATCAGCCCCGCACTCGGCCCGCCGATATTGGCCAGGTTGAAGTCGATGGCGAACGGGGCCCACGGGGCGTCCAGCACCGCGGTGCCCAGATAGCCGTAGTCGCGGTCGTCGTTGTGGCCCAAAGTGATCCGGATGCTGCCGGGTGGGGCGTTCTTGCGCCGGAAGTCGAGAGTGATCTCCTGGCCGGGCTTGGTGGTCTTGAGGATCTCGGAGAACTGCTTGACGTTCTCGACCTTGACCCCGTCGACCGCGTCGATGGCGTCACCGCTCTGCAGCTTGCCCAGCGAGGGCCCCGGGTCGTTGACCTTCTCGACGGTGACGGCCTTGGGGTACTTCAGGAAGTTCAGCGCCGCGAACTGCGCGTTGTCCTCGGAGTTGCGGAAGTCGGCGTTCTGGGACTTCTCGATGTCGTCGCGGGACTTCTCCGGCGGGAACACCAGGCTGCGCGGCAGCAGCTGCTGATCCCCCGAGGCCCACAGCACCAGGGCCTGGCCCAGGGTCAGGCCGTCGCGCTGGGAGACCGTCGTCATGTTGAGGTTGCCGCTGGTGGGCTTGGTCGGGGCGCCGTCGATGGCCACCACCTGCTTGCCCTCCACCTCACCGAGAGTGTTGAACGTCGGGCCGGGGCCCAGCGAGACGTAGGGCACCGTCACGAAGGCCGCCAGCACGCCGAAGACGACGAGCGGCACCAGGGCCACCAGGAGCGTCGCAATCCGCCTGTTCACGCCGCCCACCTTAACGGCGGTACCGTGGACGTCATGGCTGACCTGCCCTTCGGCTTCTCCGCCGGAGACGACTCCGACCGCGACCGCAACCGGGAGCCCGGCTCCGGCGGCGAATTCAACATGGGCGACTTCAACATGGGCGACCTGGGCAAGCTGTTCTCCCAGCTGGGCCAGATGTTCTCCGGGGCGGGTTCGGCGATGTCCGGGGGCGGCAACGCCGGGCCGGTGAACTACGACCTGGCCCGCAAGCTGGCGTCCTCCTCGATCGGGTTCTCCGCGCCGGTGAGCGAGTCGACGGCCTCGGCGATCTCCGACGCCGTGCACCTGGCCGACACCTGGCTGGACGGGGCGTGCGCGCTGCCCGCCGGGGCCGGCCGCACCGTGGCGTGGACGCCGCAGGACTGGGTGGACAACACCATGAACACCTGGAAGCGACTGTGCGATCCGATGGCCGCGCAGATGGGCTCGATGTGGACCTCGGCGCTGCCCGAGGAGGCCAAGCAGATCGCCGCACCGATCATGGCGATGATGACCCAGATGGGCGGGGTGGCCTTCGGCTCACAACTGGGCCAGGCCCTGGGCCGGCTGTCCAAGGAGGTGCTGACCTCCACCGACATCGGCCTGCCGTTGGGGCCCGCCGGTGTGGCCGCGCTGCTGCCCGCGGCGATCGAGGAACTCTCCACCGGGCTGGACTCGCCGCGCTCGGAGATCCTGACCTTCCTGGCCGCCCGTGAGGCCGCCCATCACCGGCTGTTCAGCCATGTGCCGTGGCTGGCCCCGCAGCTGATGGGTGCGGTCGAGGCCTACGCCCAGGGCATGAAGGTCGACACCAGCGGCTTCGAGCAGATGGCGGCCGGCTTCGACCCGACCTCGCTGACCGACCCGTCGAAGATGGAAGAGCTTCTCTCCCAGGCCAATCTCGAGGGCGGCATGTTCGAGCCCAAGGCCACTCCGGAGCAGACGGCCGCACTCGAGCGTCTCGAGACGCTGCTGGCGCTGATCGAGGGCTGGGTGGCCACCGTGGTGTCGGCCGCCCTGGGCGATCGGATCCCGGGGACGGTCGCGTTGAGCGAGATGATCCGTCGCCGGCGGGCCACCGGCGGCCCGGCCGAGCAGACCTTCGCCACCCTGCTGGGCCTGGAGTTGCGGCCGCGCAAGATGCGCGAGGCCGCGGTGCTGTGGGAGCGGCTCACCGAGGCCGCCGGGATCGACGCCCGCGACGCGGTGTGGAACCACCCCGACCTGATGCCGTCGTCGGCGGATCTCGACGAGCCGGCGGCGTTCATCGACCGCATCATCGGCGGGGACGTCGGCTCGATGGACGTCGACTCGCTGATCGCCGAGATCCAGAAGGACGCCGAGGACTCGGGTTCCGACGGTCCCGCCGCGGGCTGATCGCATGCGTGCCGTGCTCTCGGGTGTCGCCGTCCTCGCGGCGGCGGCGTCCCTGTGTACGGCCGGCACAGCCGATGCGGCCACCACCGCGTTGATCATGGGCGCCAGCGGTATCAGCGATCCGCAGACCTACCCGGCCTACATGCCCAACGTCACGCGCTACTACATCTCCCCCAACTCGACCTGTGCCGCCGGCACGTGCACGCTGGTGCCCGTCATCACCCCCGAGGGGTTACTGCCGCCACTGCTCGGCGAGATGACGTTCGACCCGTCGGTGGCCGTCGGTGTCGATGCCCTCGACACCGCGCTGCACGCCCAATTCGCCGCCCACCCCGCCGACGACGTCGTGGTGTTCGGCTACTCCCAGAGCAGCGACATCGCGACGCTGGTGAAGTCGCGGCTCGACGGCGACCCGCAGGCCCCGCCGCCCAGTCAGCTGTCGTTCGTGCTGACCGCCAACACCAACCGGCCCAACGGCGGACTGTTCACCCGGTTCCCGGGTGTGCACATCCCGCTGCTGAACATCACCTTCAACGCTCCCCCGACGCCGACCGACACCGGTTATGCCACAACCGATATCGCCTACCAGTACGACCCGATCGCCGACTTCCCGCGCTATCCGCTCAACCTGCTCGCCGACCTCAACGCACTGATAGCCCTGCCGGGTGTGCACCTGAGCTATCCCAACCCGTACCTGTCGTCGTCGAGGTTCGTTCCGGCCTCGCTTCCGGGCGGATACACCGAGGCGCAGGTTCAGCAGTTGATGAGCGATCCGGCGAACCGCCAGACCGTCGGCGACACGACCTACATCACCATCCCCGCCAACAATCTGCCGCTGCTGCAACCACTGATCGACTTCGGCGCGGCGACCGGCCTGGGCGCGGTGACGACCCCGATCGTCGACCTCATTCAGCCGGCGCTGCGGGTGATCGTCGAACTCGGTTACGACCGCACCACCCCGTACGGCACACCGGCCCCGGCCGGGCTGTTCCCCGCCGTCTCGCCGGCCGAGGTCGTCACCAACCTCGCCTCCGCCGTCGGTGACGGAGTACGGGCGGCGATGACCGATATCGCGACCGGCGCCACCTCGCCGACGACGTCGACGGCCTCGACGTTGTTGATGGCCGAACGCAGCACCGCCCCGTCGGTGTCATCGTTGCGCCATGCTCGCACTCGACCCCGCGCTGCCGGTGCTGCTGCGCCCCGACGGGGCGATCCAGGTCGGGTGGAGTCCGCGCCGCGCGGTGCTGCTGCGGCCTCCTGACGGGTTGTCGGTCTCCTCGCTGCTGTCTGTGTTGCGCTCGCTGCCGATGGAGAGTTCGGCGGCGGTCGAGTTGGCGTTGCGGTTGGGGTTGCAGGACTCCGCTGCTCTGGAGTCGATGCTCGCGGCGTTGACCCGACTCGGGGTGTTGCAGGAACGTACGTCCGTGGGCGGCGGACGGGCACTGTCGATCCGGGTGCACGGCGACGGGCCGCTGTCGGTTCTGGTCGCCGACGGGCTGCGCTGTTCGGGTGCGCGGGTGAGCGTGAGCCATCACGGCAACGCCTTCGTCGCCGGGGCGGATCTGGTGGTGCTGGCCGACGCACTGGCCACCGATCCGCGGCTGCTGCGCGATCTGCACACCGCGCGGGTGCCGCATCTGCCGGTGCGGGTGCGCGACGGGACGGGGTTCGTCGGGCCGCTGGTGATTCCCGCGGTGACCAGTTGCCTGTCCTGTGTGGACCGTCATCGCACCGACCGCGACGCCGCCTGGCCGGCCTTGGCGGCACAACTGCGCGAGGTGATCGGCTGCGCCGACCGGCCCACCGTGCTGGCCACCGCCGCGCTGGCGTTGGGCCAGTTGCAGCGGGTGATCGCCGGCGTTCGAGGAGTTGCCGCAGCGGCGCCGTCGGCGCTGAACACCAGCTGGGAAATTGACGTCGCGGCCGACTCCCTGACGGCCCGCCGCTGGCCGCGGCATCCCCTATGTGGTTGCTGGAACCGTCGTGGATGATGGATGACGTGGCCGACGACATCAAGCGCGGAAGTGCCCGCCGCAACGCCAAACTGGCCAGCATTCCGGTCGGTATCGCGGGGCGGGCTGCCCTCGGTGCAGCCAAGCGTCTGACCGGAAAGTCCAAGGACGAGGTCAACGCCGAATTGATGGAGAAAGCGGCCAATCAGCTGTTCTCCGTGCTCGGCGAGCTCAAGGGCGGCGCCATGAAGGTGGGCCAGGCGCTGTCGGTGCTCGAGGCGGCCATCCCCGAGGAGTTCGGCGAGCCCTACCGCGATGCGCTCACCAAGCTGCAGAAGGATGCTCCCCCGTTGTCGGCCGAGAAGGTCCACCGGGTGCTCGACGGGCAGCTGGGCACCAAATGGCGCGAGCGGTTCGCCTCTTTCGACGACGTTCCGGTGGCCTCGGCGTCGATCGGCCAGGTGCACAAGGGGGTGTGGCGCGACGGGCGCGAGGTGGCCGTCAAGATCCAGTACCCCGGCGCCGACGAGGCCTTGCGCGCCGACCTCAAGACCATGCGACGGCTCACGTCGATCCTCAAGCAGCTCGCACCCGGCGCCGATGTGCAGGGTGTGGTCGACGAGCTCGTCGAGCGCACCGAGATGGAACTCGACTACCGGCTGGAGGCCGACAACCAGCGGAAGTTCGCCAAGGCCTACGAGGGCCATCCGCACTTCCTGATCCCTCATGTGGTCGGAAGCTCGCCGAAGGTCGTCGTCTCCGAGTGGGTCGAGGGCAAGCACATGAGCGAGATCATCAAGTCCGGCACGCGTGCCGAGCGGGACCTCTGCGGCACAAGGCTTTTCGAGCTCACCTTCGATGCGCCCGCGCGGGTCGGGATGATGCACGGCGACGCGCATCCGGGCAATTTCATGATGCTGCCCGACGGCCGGATGACGGTGATCGACTTCGGCGCGGTTGCGCCGCTGCCCAACGGCCTGCCCGTCGAGATGGGCGCGATGATCCGGCTGGCACGTGAGAAGAACTACGAGGAACTGCTGCCGGCGATGGAGAACGTGGGTTTCATCCGCAAGGGTGAGCAACTTCCGCGCGAGGCCATCGACGAGATGCTGGCCCAGTACGTCGAACCGGTGCAGGTGCCGGTGTTCCACTACACCCGCAAGTGGCTGCAGAAGCACGCCCAGTCCAACATGGAGAACGCCCCGCAGCAGCTGAAGATGGCCCGGCAGATGGACCTGCCCGCCGAGCTGGCCATCCCGCTGCGGGTGATCGCCTCGACGGTGGCGATCTCCTGCCAGCTGGACTGCCGGGTGCCGGTGCAGGCGATGGCCGAGCAGCTGATCCCCGGCTTCGCCGAGCCGTAACGATCTCTCCTGGTTTTCCGAAAGGACTGACATGAAGCGCTTGACGTTCTTCGGTCTGCTCGCGGCGTCGGTCCTCCTGGCCCCGGTGGCGGCAGCCGATTGCCCGCCCGGCTGGTACTGGGATGCGGACGCCAATCAGTGCGTCAACGCGCCGAACCCGGTGCTCGGACCCGTGGGTCCGGCCGGCGTGGGTGGGCTCGGCCCGGTGGGCGGCCCGGCCGGCCCGGTGGGCGTCGGCGGCGTCGGCCCGGTTATGGGTCCGGCCGGCCCGGTCGGCATCGGCCCGCGTTAACCCCGCGGCCCGTCGCCCCGCGCGCCGTCA
>CAYFMA010000088.1:0-8140 GCA_964344085.1 uncultured Mycobacterium sp. | reverse complement strand
GCCGTCACCTTCCCGGCCTGCCGAACCATTCCTCTTTTTGCCCGCCTCGCAGCGACAAATCGACCTGGTGGAGGTTTCCTCGCGGATCGCCCGCCACTTCCCACCCCCGTTGTCGCTACGAGGCGGGCAAAAAGTGTTGTGCTTCTCCCATGCTTGACCGCATCCTCGACGCGCACGGCGGCCTGACCTACTGGCGCACGCTCAGCGCCATCGAGATCGACATGTCGGCGCGGGGGTTCCTGTTCACCGCCAAGGGTGTTCCGGTGCAGCGTCATGCCCGGATGGTGCTGAGCACCCGCGAGCCCCACGTCGTCATCCACGACTACCCGAACCAAGGGCAGCAAGCGGTCTTCGACGGAAGCGACGAGCCGCGGGCGGCGTTCCCCAAATGGCGCTGGGACGCCGAGGATTTCGCGTACTTCAGCAGCTATGCGATGTGGAACTACCTGAACCTTCCGTTTCTCCTGCTCCACCCGGGAGTGGAGGTCAGCCCACAACCTCCGCGGCCCGACGGACTGACCCGGCTGCGCGTGACGTTCCCGCCCGACATCCCGACGCACAGCCGGGAACAGGAACTCACCTTCGACGCCGACGGCCGGCTGCTCCGGCATGACTACACCGCCGAGGTCGTCGGCGGCTGGGCCAAGGCCGCGCACCTGTGTTCGGACTACCGAAAGTTCGGCGGCCTGTGGATGCCCACCCGGCGCAGGGTCTACCCGCGCGGCCCCGGTGGCCGCCCGCTGAAGGCCCCGACACTCGTCGCGGTCGACATCCACGACGCCCGGCCGTACTAGGGCGACTAAGCGGCGACGACGTCCTTGCGCGGTCGACCGCGCGGGCGCTTTCGGGCCAGCACGGCCCCGCTCACCAGAATCTCTCCGCCCCACACACCCCACGGCTCGGCGCGCTCGAGTGCGGTGGCCAGACACTGCCTGCGGATCGGGCAGTCGCCGCACAGCGACTTCGCGCGCTCGAGATCGGCCGGTTCCTCGGCGAACCACAGATCGGGTTCGCCTACATGACACGGCAGCATGGGTGTTCCTCTCTGTGATGGGCTTATCTCGTGTTGGACATACGAAAAAGGCCACGGACTTCGAAGTCCGTGGCCTGAGTTGTCTTTGCGGTTCGCTAGAAGACGCTCCAAGCCCCGGACGGGCGAGCGGCGGCGTGATGTGCGGCAGCAGCGAACATGCGCTCGAGGGTAACCGGAGCCGACAGCCCGGCACAACTGATTTTCTGACCAGGCATTTCGAACCCTTTAGTACCAGTGGTCGGTTTTGTTAGCCTGCACCGATGAACCCCCGCGCGCTGCTGACCGAGCTGATCGGCACTTTCTTCTTGATTTTCACCATCGGAATGACCGTGATCAATCCCTCCGACTACATGCAGGACCTCACCCCCGATCCCGGCCTCGGCGGTTTCGCCCCGTTGGCGATCGGCAGTGTGCTGGCGGTGATGATCTTCGCCGGCGGCCACATCTCCGGGGCCCACTACAACCCCGCCGTCACCCTCGGCGTGCTGGTGCGCGGGAAGATCGACACCGCCACTGCCGCGGCCTACTGGGTGGCCCAGCTCATCGGCGCCGCCCTGGCCTGGCAGGCGGTCACCTTCCTGAAGGTGGGCATGCCGCCCACCCCGCGCCTGGTGCACCTGCACGTCGGCGCGGCACTGGTGGCCGAGTTCCTGTTCACCTTCGCCCTGGTGTACGTCGTCCTCAACGTGGCCACCGCCAAGGAAACCGACGGCAACTCGTTCTACGGCCTGGCGATCGGCTTCACCGTGATGGCGGGCGCGTTCGCGGTCGGTGGCGTGAGCGGCGGTGCGTTCAATCCCGCTGTCGCCGTGGGCGCTTCGCTCATGAACATCTTCGCCTGGAGCAACTTCTGGATCTATCTGGTCGCCGACCTGGCCGGCGCGGTGGTGGCGGCGCTGACCTTCCGGTTCCTCCACCCGGCCGTCACTGCAGGTGGTCGATCACCGCGTCGAACGCGTTGAGGATGAACGCATCGGCAGCCGGATCCGAGGACACCGGCTGCGAGGACTGCTTGACGATCGCCACCCCGCGCGCGCGGTCGATGTAGATCCACTGCCCGTGCACGCCGATCGCGGTGATGGCCTCACGTCCGGGAGTGTGCCGGATCCACCACTGTGCGCGGTAACTCCAGTCGGTGGCGAACGCCCCAGTGGCCTCCGGCCCGTCGGCGAACGCCGACAGGCTCCCGCCGCGCTCCAGCGTCTCGATGACGCCCACAGGCACCACGTCCTCACCACCGCCCAGCATCATCATCGCGAAGCGCATCAGATCCCGCGGCGCGGCGTTGAGACCGCCGCCGGCGACCAGCGTTCCGCAGCGGTCCAACAGCACATAGGTCTCGGCCTCGGTGCCCAACTTGGTCCACAGCACCTCGGACATGTTGTCCTGGAACGACTTCCCGGTGGCGCGGTTGGTGATCCAGTTGACCACGTCGGTCTTGGGGGTCTGATAGTGGAAGACCTCCCCGTGGGCGTACGCGGGATCCTTCTGCAGCGTCTTCAGGAAGTCGTAGAGGCTGTCGGCGACCGCGCCGGCCGGCGACTCCAGCCAGCCCAGCGCCATGCCGTAGCGCCAGATGCTGGAGTTCGGATCGGCATAGTCCTCGTTGAAGTCCATCGAGTTCGTCATGTCCAGCACCTGGCCGACGGTGGCCTCGGAGAAGGCGCTCGCACCGGCCAGTTCGGGAATGAAGTCGGTGACCGGCCGGCCTTCGTCGATACCGGCCATCAACGCGAACAGACCGGCGAAGGACTTGGTGACCGACATCATCTGGTGCGGCTGGGTGGCGTGCATCGAATTGTCGTAGTGCTCGAACACCAGCCGCTCGGGCGTGGCGATCAGCAGCGAGTCGGTGTAGGTCTCGCGAAGGAACTCACCGAACGAGGCGAGGCTGCCGTCCGCGCGCGGCACCGAAAGCTCGGCGATACCGGAGTCGATGGCGAACGGAATCGGCCGCGCGTCATCGGAATTGCGCACCGGCGCTGACGGGAAGATGGTCCGCATGTGCAGATAGGCCCACCGGTTGTAGGGCCCGACCATCAGGGCGTTGGAACGGTTGACCTGCTTGTCAGGCGGAGGGGGAAACCCCTGCATCAGGCCGAGTTGCGCCGCCGTCGCGTACGGATCCGTCATCCTCATCACCTTCATCCACGTGCAGCAGCTCCCGGACACTGGGCCGGGTTCCGTAGGGGCGCAGCATGGTGCTGGCCGGACGCGGCCGCACCTTCAGCGGCCACCAGAACCAGCGGCCCATCAGTGCGGCGATCGACGGCGTCATGAACGACCGCACGATCAGGGTGTCGAACAGCAGGCCGAGGCCGATCGTCGTGCCGACCTGAGCCAGCGTGCGCAGATCGCTGACGACGAACGCGCACATGGTGGCCGCGAACACCAGGCCCGCCGCGGTGACCACCGAACCGGTGCCGGCCATGGTGCGGATCAGGCCCGTCTTCAGGCCCGCACCGATCTCCTCCTTGTATCTGGAGATCAGCAGCAGGTTGTAGTCCGAGCCCACGGCCAGCAGCAGAATGATGGCCAGCGCGAGCACCACCCAGTACAGCTGGATGCCGAGCAGGTGTTCCCACACCAGCACCGAGATGCCGAAGGATGCGCCGAGCGAGAGCACGACGGTGCCGACGATCACCATCGCCGCGACCAGGCTGCGGGTGATGAACATCATCACCAGCAGGATCAGACTGATCGCGGACAGCGCGGCGATGAGCACGTCGAACTTCGCACCCAGCTGCACGTCCTTGTAAGCCGACGCGGTGCCGCCGATGTAGATGCTCGACCCCGCCAGCGGCGTGCCCTTGACCGCCTCCATCGCCGCGTGGCGGATGCCGTCGATATGCGAAATGCCTTCCGGCGTGGCCGGATCACCCTCGTGGGTGATGATCATCCGGGCGGCATGGCCATCCGGCGAGAGGAACAGCTTCATGCCGCGCTTGAACTCGGAGTTGTTGAACACCTCCGGCGGAAGGTAGAACGTCGAGTCATCCTTGGACTCGTCGAAGGCCTGACCCATCGCATCGGTGTTCTTCAGCGCCTCAGCGCTCTGCGCCACCAGACCCTGCTGGGTGGCGTAGTTGTTCTCCACCAATGCCTTGTTGCGTTCCTGGCTGGCGAGCTGTTCGGGGAACAGCGCGAGGATCTTCGGCTGCACGGCGGTCAGCTTGTCGATGGCGCCGGTGATGTCGTTGAACTGATTGCTGAGCTTGTCGACGCCGTCGAGAGAATCGAACAGCGAACGTCCCGCCGCACAGATCGGGATGTCGAAGCAGTGCGGTTCCCAGTAGAGATAGTTGCGGAACGGCCGGAAGAAGTCGTCGACGTTGGCGATCTTGTCGCGCAGATCGTTCATCGTCTCGACGGTCTCGTGGAACACCCGCGACTGCTCGTCGGTGGCCTCGGACAGTTCCTGCTGGGCGGCGTACTGACGCTTGAGCAGGTCGATGGAGGTGTTGATCTCACCGAGCTGCCTGGCCAGATCGTCGGCGCGGGCCTGCTGGAACGGCAGGTTGTTGATCTGGGCCGAGGACTGCGCACTCATCTGGAAGCCCAGCGAGCTGTGGTCCAGCGGGGTCCCCAACGGTCGCGTGATGGACTGCACCATCGCCACACCGGGTGCGTGGAACACGGCCTTGGCGACCCGTTCGAGCACGATCATGTTGGCCGGGTTGCGCAGGTCGTGATCGGACTCGATCATCAGCAGCTCGGGGTTGAGGCGAGCCGCGGAGAAGTGGCGTTCGGCGGCCGCGTAGCCGATGTTCGACGGCGCCCATGCCGGCATGTAGTTACGGGCGTCGTACGAGGTCTTGTAACCGGGCAGCGCCAGCAGACCGATGAGGGCGATCGCGATCGTCGTCACCAGGATGGGTCCGGGCCAGCGCACGATCGCGGTGCCGATGCGACGCCAGCCGCGGGTGCGCATGACGCGTTTGGGGTCGAACTGTCCGATATGGCTGCCCATGGTGATGACGGCGGGTGCCAGCGTGAGCGAGGCGGCCAGCGTCACCAGCACGCCGATCGCCGCGGGCACGCCGAAGCTGGCGAAGTACGGCAAGCGCGCGAACACCAGGCAGGCCACCGCTCCGGCCACCGTCAGCGCCGAGCCGATGATGACGTGTGAGGTGCCGTGATACATCGTGAAGTAGGCGGCCTCACGGTCGTCCCCGTGCTGACGCGCCTCCTGGTAGCGGCCGAGCAGGAAGATCACGTAATCGGTTCCCGCGGCGATCACGAGCAGGGTGGTGATGCTCGTGGCGTAGATCGACAGATTCACGATGCCGATATGGCCGAGGAACGCGACGACGCCGCGCGCGGCGGCCACTTCGATGGCGACCGTCACCAGCGTCAGGAACATGGTGATGAACGACCGGTAGACGATCAGCAGCATGATCGCGATGACGGCGAAGGTGAGCCCGGTGGTCTTGCCCGAGCCCTTGGCTCCGACGGCGAAGTTGTCGGCGATCAGCGGAGCCGGACCGGAGAGGTAGGCCTTGACCCCCGGCGGGCCGGGGGTGTTGTCGATGATCTTGCGGACGGCGTCGACGGACTCGTTGGCCCTGGTCTCCCCGGCGTTGCCCTCGAGGTAGAGCTGAATCAGCGCGGCCTTGCCGTCGTTGCTCTGCGAGCCCGCGGCGGTCAGCGGGTCGCCCCAGAAGTACTGCACGTGCTGGACGTGGGGGTTGGCCTCCATCTTGGCGACCAGCGCGTCGCCGAACGCGTGCGCGTCGGCGCCCAGCGGTTTGTCGCCCTCGATGACGATGGTCGCCAGGCTGTCGGAGTCGTACTCCTGGAAGACCTTGCCGGTGCGCTGGGCGGCGATCAGGGACGGTGCCCCGGGCGGGCTCTGCGCCACGTTGTGAACGCGGCCGACCTCTTCGAGTGGCGGAACCAGCGCATTGGTGGCCGCCGCCAGGCCGAGCCAGAAGATGGCGATCGGGATGGACAGTTTGCGGATCAGAGCGGGGAAATTCATCCGGACTTGTCCAAGCAGTAGGTGTAGGCACTCGGAGTGTCGACCGTGCGTTCGGACTTGACGACGCCGTCGATGGTGATGCGGCAGCCCAGGCTGCTGCCGTCACCCTGGGCCTGGACGTTGACCAGGACGGCCGGTGTGGTGGTGGTGTCCTCGTAGACCCACGGCAGCGGGGCGTTGTCCACCCGCTGCGGATGGGCGTTGATGTCCATGTAGGTGATGGTGGCCGTCGCACCGGGCTGGCCGAACACCTCGAGCACCACATGCTTGGGGTTGAACGGGGTGATCTGGTCGGCGGCGCCGCCGGCGGTCTTGGGGTTGAAGTTCGCGCCGAAGATGCCGTGCATGCGGTAGACGCCGAAGGCGGTCAGGCCGATGACGACGGCGGCGACCACCAGCATCCAGTTCCGGGTCAACAGCCGCACGACCGGAAGGTTACATGGCCTAATCAGTTGCGCGCAGCGGCACGTACCAGATCCAGAACGTCGGCGCCGAACTGCTCGAGCTTGCGGGCGCCGATACCCGGGATCGCGGTCAGGGCGGCGTCGTCGTCCGGCAGCGATTCGGCGATCGCGATCAGGGTGTTGTCGGTGAACACCACATAGGCCGGCACGCCCATCTCCTTGGAGATCTTCAGCCGCCATTCCTTGAGCTGAGCCAGCAGTTCCTCGTCGATGTCGACCGAACAGGTCTCACAGCGCCGCAGCATGATCGACGGTGCGGTGGTCAGCACCGCGTTGCACACCCGGCAGTGCGGGGTGGCGCCGCGCGGCCGGCGCGGCTTGCTCGGGCTGCCCGGCTCGGCGCGGGTCTGCGGGGCGATGCCGTTGAGGAAGCGCGACGGCCGCCTGCCCTGCCGTCCGCCCGGGGCGCGGGCCAGGGCCCAGCTGAGCTCGAGATGCGTTCTGGCCCTGGTGATTCCGACGTAGAGCAGCCGACGTTCCTCTTCGACGGCCTCACTGTCGGCGCCATGCGCCAGCGCGTGCGAGATGGGCAGGGTGCCGTCGGCCAGGCCGACGAGGAACACCGCATCCCACTCCAGACCCTTGGCGGCGTGAAGTGAGGCGAGCGTGACGCCCTGCACGGTCGGTGCGTGCCGGGCATCGGCGCGCACCCGGAGTTCGGCGACCAGGGCGGCCAGGTCCAGATCGGGACGGATGGCGACTTCCTCGTCGACCAGTTCGGCCAGCGCCGACAGCGCCTCCCAGCGTTCCCGGGCTTTGGCGCCGGCCGGCGGCTGTGGGGTGAAACCCAACGGCTCCAACAGGTCTCGCACCAGTTCGCCCAGCGGGCCGTCCATGCCGCGATCGGCGGCGCGCTGCAACGCCACCAGGGACTGGCGGATCTCCTGGCGGGCGAAGAACCCCTCCCCGCCGCGCACCTGGAACGGGACGCCGGCCTCGGTGAGGGCCTCCTCGTAGGTCTCGGACTGGGCGTTGATCCGGTACAGCACGGCGATCTCGGACACAGGCGTGCCGGACTCGATGAGGGTCTTGATGGTCTTGGCGACCGCGGTGGCCTCGGCGACCTCGTCGGGATGCTCGCGGAACACCGGTTCGGGCCCGGGCGCGCGCTGACCGATCAGGTGCAGTTTGGATCCGGCCATCCGGCCGCGCGCGGCGGCGATCACCCGGTTGGCGAGCGACACCACCTGCGGAGTGGACCGATAGTCGCGTTCCAGCCGCACCACCGTCGCCTCCGGGAACTTGCGGGAGAACTCCAGCAGGTAGCGCGGACTCGCGCCGGTGAACGAGTAGATGGTCTGGTTGGCGTCGCCGACGACGGTGAGATCGTCACGCTGGCCGAGCCAGGCGTCGAGCACCCGTTGCTGCAACGGGGTGACGTCCTGGTACTCGTCGACGACGAAGCAGCGGTAGCGGTCGCGGAACTCCCCGGCCACCGCCGGATCGTTCTCGATGGCGCCGGCGGTGTGCAGCAGCAGATCGTCGAAGTCCAGCAGTGCGATGCCGTCGCGGTTGGCCTTGAGCTTCTCGTAGCCGGCGTAGACGGCCGCGACCTTCTCGGCGTCCAGCGGGATGTCGCGGGAGGTCTCGGCGACGGCACCGGCGTAACCCTCGGGTGAGATGAGCGAGGCCTTCGCCCATTCGATCTCGCCGGCGAGATCG
>CAYFMA010000087.1:14498-14858 GCA_964344085.1 uncultured Mycobacterium sp. | reverse complement strand
AGATGAATCCCCGGGTGTCGCGGTCCTCGGCGCTGGCGTCGAAGGCCACCGGGTTCCCGATCGCCAAGATGGCCGCCAAACTCGCCATCGGCTACACCCTCGACGAGATTCTCAACGACATCACCAAGGAGACCCCGGCCTGCTTCGAGCCGACGCTGGACTACGTGGTGGTCAAGGCGCCTCGGTTCGCCTTCGAGAAATTCCCCGGCGCCGACCCGACCCTGACCACGACGATGAAGTCCGTCGGTGAGGCGATGTCGTTGGGCCGCAATTTCGTCGAGGCGCTCGGCAAGGTGATGCGCTCGCTGGAGACCACCAAGGCCGGGTTCTGGACGCAGGCCGATGACGACGGCTGGGTCG
>CAYFMA010000087.1:8119-14488 GCA_964344085.1 uncultured Mycobacterium sp. | reverse complement strand
ACGACGTACTGGCGCGGCTACGTACCCCCACCGAGGGACGGCTCTATGACATCGAACTGGCGCTGCGAATGGGTGCGAGCGTGGAGCAGGTGGCCGAGGCCTCCGGCGTGGACCCGTGGTTCGTCGAGCAGATCAACGGTCTGGTGGAGCTACGCGCCGAGGTCGTCGAGGCGGCCGTTCTCGACGACGAACTGCTGCGCCGGGCCAAGCACAACGGGCTGTCGGACCGTCAGATCGCCGCGTTGCGCCCTGAACTGGCGGGGGAGTCCGGTGTGCGGGCGCTGCGTCAGCGCCTGGGCATCCACCCGGTGTTCAAGACCGTCGACACCTGCGCCGCGGAGTTCGAGGCCAAGACGCCGTACCACTACTCCAGCTACGAACTGGATCCGGCGGCCGAGTCCGAGGTGGCGCCGCAGACCGAGAAGCCCAAGGTGCTCATCCTCGGATCCGGACCCAACTGCATCGGCCAGGGCATCGAATTCGACTACAGCTGTGTTCATGCCGCCACCACGCTGAGTGAGGCCGGCTTCGAGACCGTGATGGTGAACTGCAACCCGGAGACGGTGTCGACCGACTACGACACCGCCGACCGGCTGTACTTCGAGCCGCTCACCTTCGAGGACGTCCTCGAGGTGTTCCGCGCCGAATCGCTTTCCGGCGCAGGCGGACCCGGCGTGGTCGGGGTGATCGTGCAACTCGGCGGCCAGACCCCGCTGGGCCTGGCCCACCGATTGGAGGAGGCCGGCGTGCCGATCGTCGGCACTCGTCCGGAGGCCATCGACCTCGCCGAGGACCGCGGCCGGTTCGGCCAGGTGCTGGTCAACGCCGGCTTGCCGGCGCCGAAGTTCGGCACCGCGACCAGCTTCGAGGAGGCCCGCGAGATCGCTTCGGCCATCGGCTATCCGGTGCTGGTCCGCCCCTCCTACGTGCTCGGCGGTCGCGGGATGGAGATCGTCTACGACGAGAAGACCCTGCACGGTTACATCACCCGCGCCACCCAACTCTCCCCGGAGCACCCTGTGCTGGTCGACCGCTTTCTCGAGGATGCCATCGAGATCGACGTCGACGCACTGTGTGACGGGACCGAGGTCTATATCGGCGGCATCATGGAGCACATCGAGGAGGCCGGCATCCACTCCGGCGATTCGGCCTGTGCGCTGCCGCCGGTGACCCTGGGCCGCAGCGATATCGAGGCCGTCCGCCGCGCGACCGAGGCGATCGCCCACGGTGTCGGGGTGGTGGGTCTGCTGAACGTGCAGTACGCCCTCAAGGACGATGTGCTCTACGTGCTGGAGGCCAATCCGCGCGCCAGTCGTACCGTCCCCTTCGTCTCCAAGGCGACCGCGGTGCCGTTGGCCAAGGCCTGCGCACGAGTCATGCTGGGCGCCAGCATCTCTCAGTTGAGGGCCGAGGGCGTGCTCGTGCCCGAGGGGGACGGTTCGAGTCCGCACCCGAACGCTCCGATCGCCGTCAAGGAAGCGGTGCTGCCGTTCCGGCGCTTCCGCAAGATGGACGGGTCGGGCGTCGACTCGCTGCTCGGACCGGAGATGAAGTCGACCGGAGAGGTGATGGGCATCGATCACGACTTCGGTTCGGCATTCGCCAAGAGCCAGACCGCGGCCTATGGCTCGCTGCCGATGTCGGGCACGGTGTTCGTCTCGGTGGCCAACCGGGACAAGCGCTCATTGGTGTTCCCGGTCAAACGTCTGGCCGATCTCGGCTTCCAGGTGCTGGCCACCGAGGGCACTGCGGAGATGTTGCGCCGCAACGGAATTCCCTGTTCCGTGGTGCGCAAACACTTCGAAGAGCCCGGCGAGGGCCGTCCCGCCATGACGGCGATCGACGCGATCAACGCCGGCGAGGTCGGCATGGTCATCAACACTCCGTACGGCAACTCCGGCCCGCGCATCGACGGATACGAGATCCGTTCGGCCGCCGTGACCATGAACATTCCCTGCATCACGACGGTGCAGGGGGCGTCGGCCGCCGTCCAGGGCATCGAGGCGGCCATCCGCGGCGACATCGACGTGCGTTCGCTGCAGGAGTTGCACGCCGCGCTGGGCGGTCAGTGATGGCGGCCGGCTTCGGCAGCCGGCTGTCGGCGGCGATGGCGAACCGCGGTCCGCTGTGTCTGGGCATCGACCCGCACCCGGAACTGCTGCGGTCCTGGGATCTGCCGGTCGACGTCAACGGCCTGGCCCGGTTCAGTGATATCTGCGTGCAGGCCTACGCGGGCTTCGCGATCGTCAAACCCCAGGTTGCGTTCTTCGAGGCTTACGGGTCGGCGGGATTCGCGGTACTGGAGCGCACCACCGCCGCACTGCAGGAGGCCGGTGTGCTGGTCCTGGCCGACGCCAAGCGGGGCGACATCGGCTCCACCATGGCTGCCTACGCGCAGGCCTGGGCGGGTGACGGGCCGCTGGCCGCTGACGCGGTGACCGCCTCGCCCTATCTGGGTTTCGGGTCGCTGGACCCGCTGCTGGAGGTGGCCGCGGCGCACGGCCGCGGCGTCTTCGTCCTGGCCGCCACCTCCAATCCGGAGGGCGCCTCGGTGCAGCGCGCCGTGATCGACGGCCGCACGGTCGCGCAGTCGATCGTCGACGCGGCTGCCGCGGTAAACCGTTCCGCCGCACCGGAACCCGGCTATGTCGGGGTCGTGGTCGGTGCGACGCTGAGCGAGGTTCCAGACCTCGCACAGCTCGGCGGCCCGGTGCTGGTTCCCGGCGTCGGCGCGCAGGGCGGACGCCCGGAGGCGCTGGCAGGCCTGGGTGGAGCGCGGCCCGGACAGCTGCTGCCCGCGGTGTCCCGTGAGGTGTTGCGGGCCGGTCCGGATCCCGCCGCGGTCCGGGTGGCCGCCGAGAAACTCCGCGACGCCGTCGCCTATCTGGCCTAGTCGCTGCTGCGACGCGTCTGGCCTAGTCGCCGCTGCGACACGTCTGGCCTAGTCGCCGCTGCGACACGTCTGGCCTAGTCGCCGCTGCGACACGCGCGACACGCCGTCACCCGGGAATCTGGCTGAAATTCCGGTCCCGCCCTGTGGTCAGACCCGGCAGATCAGCGGAGAAAGCCGGGTTTTCGCCCGGATCGACCCAGTAAAGGCCCAGCTAGAACGGCATTTCCCGGCTGGATTGCGTGAATGGGCGGTGCGGGGCACCAGAGAGGCTGCTGAGGCGTGTGATTCCGCTGTCAGGTGGTCCTGTCCTGCGGCTTTGCGCTCAGGTGGCGGGGGGCGGGTTAGATTTCGTCCGATAGCGTGGGTACGGTCGTCGTCGCTGGCTGAAGAACCCGGCCCAGGCACAACAAATGGTCCAGAAATGGCAATGAGACGGAGGAAACCGTGGCCCTTCCCCAGTTGACCGATGAGCAGCGCGCCGCAGCGCTGGAAAAGGCTGCCGCTGCGCGTCGTGCACGCGCCGAGCTGAAGGATCGGCTCAAGCGCGGTGGCACCAACCTGCAGCAGGTGCTCAAGGACGCCGAGACCAACGAGGTCCTCGGCAAGATGAAGGTTTCCGCGCTTCTGGAGGCCCTGCCCAAGGTCGGCAAGGTCAAGGCGCAGGAAATCATGACCGAGCTGGAGATCGCTCCGACCCGCCGTCTGCGCGGCCTCGGCGATCGTCAGCGCAAGGCTCTGCTGGAAAAGTTCGCCTGAGCCACTTTCCAGGCAGGCCGATGAACGTCGGCGAAGGGCCGGATGGCGGGGGCACGCGTGGTCGTGTGCTCGTGCTGTCCGGCCCTTCGGCTGTCGGTAAGTCGACGGTCGTGCGACGGCTGCGCGAGCAGGTGCCCGACCTTCACTTCAGTGTCTCCGCGACCACCCGGGCCCCCCGGCCCGGCGAGGTCGAGGGAGTCGACTATCACTTCGTGACCCCGGGGCGGTTCCAGGAGCTGATCGACTCCGGTGCCCTGCTCGAGTGGGCGGACATCCACAGCGGGCTGCACCGGTCGGGGACGCTCGCCGAGCCCGTCGCCAGGGCGGCCGCAGCCGGACACCCGGTGCTCATCGAGGTCGATCTGGCCGGCGCCCGAGCGGTCAAGCAGGCCCTGCCGGAGGCCGTGACGGTGTTCCTGGCACCGCCGAGTTGGGACGAGCTTGAGCAGCGCCTGGTCGGTCGGGGCACCGAAACGCCCGAGGTCATCGCCCGGCGGCTGGCCACCGCTGAGGCCGAACTCGCCGCTCAGGGCGAGTTCGACATCGTCGTCGTCAACAACCAATTGGAATCGGCCTGCGCTGAATTGGTATCGTTGCTGGTGGGCAACGCGCCCGAGTCGGCGTGAACCCGCCCTAATCCGCCAGGAGAAGCTCCACGTGACAATCACTTCGGATCACTACGATCCGGCCCCCGGTGCCGCGACCGCCTACGACACCCCGCTGGGCATCACCAACCCGCCCATCGATGAGCTGCTCGACCGGGTGTCGAGCAAGTACGCGCTGGTCATCTACGCCGCCAAGCGCGCGCGCCAGATCAACGACTACTACAACCAGCTCGGCGACGGCATCCTCGAGTACGTCGGCCCGCTGGTCGAGCCCGGTCTGCAGGAGAAGCCCCTGTCGATCGCCATGCGCGAGATCCACGCCGACCTGCTTGAGCACACCGAAGGCGAATAACAGCGACCGGGCTGGCTCTGCCATGACTCCCAAGCGGATCATCGTCGGCGTCGCCGGTGGCATCGCCGCCTACAAGGCGTGCTCCCTGGTGCGTCAGCTCCGCGAGTCCGGCCATGACGTCAGGGTCGTTCCCACCGAATCGGCGCTGAAGTTCGTCGGCGCCGCAACCTTCGAAGCGCTGTCCGGACAACCCGTCCGCACCGGGGTGTTCGAGGACATCCCCGAGGTTCCGCACGTGCGACTGGGCCAGGAGGCCGACCTGGTGGTGGTGGCACCCGCGACGGCCGATCTGCTGTCTCGGGCCGCGACCGGCCGCGCCGACGATCTGCTGACCGCCACCCTGCTCACCGCCCGGTGCCCGGTGCTGTTCGCCCCGGCCATGCATACCGAGATGTGGCAGCACCCGGCCACCGTCGACAACGTCGACACGCTGCGCCGACGAGGCGCGGTGGTGCTGGAACCGGCCTCGGGACGGCTCACCGGATCCGACAGCGGGCCGGGCAGGCTTCCTGAACCCGAGGAGATCGCCACCTTCGCCGAGCTGCTGCTGGCGCGAAGCGATGCGTTGCCGCACGACTTGACCGGCTGCAAGATCCTGGTGACCGCCGGTGGTACCCGGGAGGCCCTGGACCCGGTCCGGTTCCTCGGCAACCGCAGCTCCGGCAAGCAGGGCTACGCCGTGGCACGGGTGGCCGCCCAGCGTGGAGCCGAGGTCACGCTCATCTCCGGCAACACCGCCGGCCTGGCAGACCCGGCCGGCGTCGACGTCGTGCACGTGACCTCCGCGGCCCAGATGCATGAGGCGGTCACCAAACACGCCCCCGATTCCGCCGTGCTGGTGATGGCCGCCGCAGTGGCCGACTTCCGGCCCGCCCAGGTGGCCGGCAGCAAGATCAAGAAAGCCACCGATTCCACCGACGGCCCCACCGTGGAGCTGGTGCGCACCGAGGACGTCCTGGCCGGTGTGGTCCGCCAGCGCGCCGACGGCCGGCTGCCCAACATGCGGGCCATCGTCGGATTCGCCGCCGAGACCGGAGACGCCCAGGGCGACGTTCTCTTCCACGCACGGGCCAAGCTGGCTCGCAAGGCCTGCGACTTGCTGGTGGTCAACGCCGTCGGCGACGGCAAGGCCTTCGAGGTGGACAGCAACGACGGCTGGCTGCTGGGGTCCGACGGTGGTGAGATGACCCTCGAGCACGGTTCGAAGACCCTGATGGCGAGCCGTATCGTGGACGCGGTCGCCGCCTTCCTGCAGCGCAGCGCCGGATAGCGTCACCCCGGCGGCCATTGCGGTCGGTCCGGGACAATAAGATTTGCTCGGATAGTGAAGAGACGTGAGTTCGAAGGGGAAGATGTGAGCGACAACGGTCGGCTGTTCACCAGTGAGTCGGTGACCGAAGGACATCCCGACAAGATCTGTGACGCGATCAGCGACTCGGTGCTCGACTCACTGCTGCGTGACGACCCCAAGTCCCGGGTCGCGGTCGAGACCCTGGTGACCACCGGTCAGGTGCACGTCGTCGGCGAGGTCACCACCTCTGCCAAAGAGGCCTTCGCCGACATCACCGACACCGTCCGCCAGTGCATCCTGGAGATCGGTTACGACTCCTCGGAGAAGGGCTTCGACGGCGCGTCCTGTGGCGTGAACATCGGCATCGGCCGGCAGTCCCCGGACATCGCCCAGGGCGTCGACACGGCCTACGAGGTCCGGGTCGACAACGAGAAGGATCCGCTGGATCTCCAGGGCGCCGGCGACCAGGGCC
>CAYFMA010000087.1:7800-8068 GCA_964344085.1 uncultured Mycobacterium sp. | reverse complement strand
TCCGCGACACCCCCGAACTGATGCCGCTGCCGATCGCCCTCGCGCACAGGCTTTCCCGCAAGCTCGCGGGCGTCCGCAAGAACGGTCCGCTGGGCTATCTGCGCCCCGACGGCAAGACCCAGGTCACCATCCAGTACGAGGGCACCACGCCGATCCGGCTGGACACCGTGGTGCTGTCCACCCAGCACGCCGCCAACATCGACGAGAAGGAACAGCTGCCCGCCGACATCCGCAAGCATGTCGTCGAGGCGGTGCTGGGCGAACTCGC
>CAYFMA010000087.1:0-7790 GCA_964344085.1 uncultured Mycobacterium sp. | reverse complement strand
ACGGCGGCTGGGCCCGCCACGGCGGCGGCGCCTTCTCAGGCAAGGACCCGTCCAAGGTGGACCGCTCGGCGGCCTACGCCATGCGCTGGGTGGCCAAGAACGTGGTCGCCGCGGGCCTGGCCGAGCGAGTCGAGGTCCAGGTGGCCTACGCGATCGGCAAGGCCGCCCCGGTGGGCCTGTTCGTCGAGACGTTCGGCACGGAGACCGTCGACCCGCACCGGATCGAGAAGGCCATCAGCGCAGTGTTCGATCTGCGTCCGGGCGCCATCGTTCGCGATCTGGACCTGCTGCAGCCGATCTACGCCCAGACCGCCGCGTACGGTCACTTCGGCCGTCCGGAGCTGGATCTGCCCTGGGAGCGGCTCAACAAGGTCGACGACCTCAAGAACTCGGTCTGAACGGCTCATACGAAAGCGGCTCCCGTCCAGGACGGGAGCCGCTTTCGTTGGTCGTGGGTATCAGCTGACGAACTGGTCGAACGCCCACTGGAACTGGGCCGGGACGACCGACACGCCGCACTGGCGCTGCAACGCGCCCAGCGGTGCCAGAATCGCCTTGAAATCGGCGTACTCCTGCGGGTTCGTCTTCGCATAGGCGGCGATGGTGGCCGCGGCCTGGGGCCGGGGCTGCAGCGCAGCGGTCATCAGCATCTGATTACCGGCCGGGTGTGAGTTCATATACGCCTGCGCCTGGCCGCCGACGCTGTCCTTGGTGGCCTCGATCGAGGCAGGGCTGCAATCCGGGGCGGCCGAAGCCACCGGTGCCACCAGGCCGGCCAGGGCGAAGGTCCCGACCAGGCTGCCGATGCAGAAACGGGCGAAACGCCGGGTGTCAGCGGATGTCATGAACGGGGCCTCCAGGTTCGGGAACACGGTCTTCATTGTTCCTTGTCGCTCCAGGTCCTTCAAACGTTACTGGTCAGAGCCGCAGGTCAGGGGTGCAGAGCCGCCCGAAGCGCTGCCAGACCCCGATTGGTGGCCTCGGTGGCGGCCGGAACCACCCCGGAATAACCCAGGTAGCCGTGCACCAGGGTGACGGCGTTGTGCAGTTCCACCGGCACGCCGGCCGCAGCCAGCAATTCCGCGTACCTGATGCCGTCGTCGCGCAGCGGATCGTGCCCGGCCACCGCGATATAGGTCGGCGGCAACCCGGAGAGATCCGAGGCCCGGCCGGGTGCCAGGGCAGCCGGTGGATCGGTGAGGTCGAGGTGGCCGGCATACCACTGGGTGAAGGCCGCCAGCGCGGCGTGGTCGAGGACGGGTGCCGCCGCGTTCTCAGCGAACGACGGCAGTGACGTGTCCCACATCGTGGACGGGTACCAGAGCAGTTGGAAGGCGATCGCCGGCTCACCATGGTCACGGGCGGACTGCGCGACCACCGCGGCCAGCGTGCCTCCCGCCGAATCGCCGGCCACTGCCAGTCGGGACGCGTCGGCCCCGAACAATCCGGCGTTGGCCGCGACCCAGCGGGTGGCTGCCCACACGTCGTCGACTGCCGCGGGGAATGGGTTCTCCGGCGCCAGCCGGTAGTCGACGGAGACCACCACCGCGTCCGCTCCGACCGCGTGCTCGCGGGCGGTGGCGTCATGGGTGTCGAGGTCGCCGAGGGCGAACCCGCCACCGTGGAAGAACATCACCACCGGCAGCGGCCGGGCCGGCTCCTGCCCGGCCGAATCCGGCCAATACACCCGGATCGGGATGCGACCTCCGGGACCGTCGATGTGGTGGTCCTCGACGCGGAGATCGGGATGCACCGGACGGCGTGGGAGATCGCGCAGCAACCGGCGGGCTTCGTCGATACCCCGGTCGACGGTCAACTGGAACGGAACCGCGTCCAGTACCTTCTGCAGAATGTCGTCAATGGGTGGCCTGCCGGGGGATGCGGTCATGCGCACACGCTACTTCGGCTCTCCGCGCCCGGTCGGGACGTGGTGGGCGGCTGCGGTGGTTGCGGCCGTCGGGTACGGGATCACGCTGGCGGTCATCGCCATGCGGTTGCCGGCCGGGTCCGATCTCACCGGACGGTTCGCCGGCCAGCCTGTCGCCAAATCGGCGATGGCGGTGCTGCTGGCTCTCGCCGCGCTCTTCCACCCGATCGCGCGGGAGCGCCACTGGCTGCTGGGCGCCCTGCTGATGTCGGCGGCCGGCGACTTCTTCCTCGCGATGCCCTGGTGGAAGCCGGCCTTCATCTGCGGCCTCGGATCGTTTCTGGTTGCGCACCTGTGTTTCCTGGGCGCGTTGCTTCCGTTGCGGGGCAATACCGGACGGGCCCGGTCGGCGACGGTCGTGGTGGTGGTCATCGCCTTCGCGGTGATGCTGACGCGATTCTGGCCCAGCATGGTCGCCGAGGGCCTCACCGTGCCGGTGCTGATCTATATGACCGTTCTCGGTGCGATGGTGACGGCTGCACTGCTGGCCCGGCTGCCCACCGTCTGGACGGCACTGGGGGCGGTGTTCTTCGCGATCTCCGACGGCATGATCGGCACCGGCAAGTTCCTCCTGCATTCCCCGGCGCTGGAACTGCCGATCTGGTGGGCGTATGCGACCTCCATGGTGCTGATCACCGCGGGCTTCTTCTTCGGCCGGTCCCGGAACTGACCAAGAACTGTGAGCGCATCCGAACGTCGTGCCGCTGAGCATGAACCGATCGCCCGGGTGTTGCCGATGCTGTCGGTTCCTCACCTGGATCGCGAATTCGACTACCTGGTCAGTCCCGAGCAGTCCGACGACGCCCAGCCCGGAGTGCGGGTTCGGGTGCGGTTCCACGGCCGGCTGGTCGACGCCTTCGTTCTCGAAAGGCGTTCCGACACAGATCATTCCGGCCGACTCGGTTGGCTGGATCGGGTGATCTCGGCTGAGCCGGTGCTCACTCCGGAGGTGCGCAGGCTGGTCGACGCCGTCGCAGCCCGCTACGCAGGCACCCGCCCCGACGTGCTGAGGCTGGCGATCCCGCCCCGGCACGCCGGCGCCGAAAAGGACACCGCAGCCCCGCCGCTGCTGCCGGTCGTCGAACCCGTCGACCCATCCGGTTGGGCCCGATACGCCGGCGGTGAGAAGTACCTAGACGCACTACGCGACGGACGGGCCGCCCGCGCGGTCTGGCAGGCGCTGCCGGGGGAGAGGTGGTGTGACCGGCTGGCCGAAGCCGCCGCCTCGGCAGTCAGCGGCGGTCACGGTGTGTTGATCGTCGTACCGGATCAGCGCGATATCGACGCACTCACCCAGGCGGCCCTGACCCGGATCGACGAGTCGGCGGTGGTGGCGCTAGCCGCCGGGCTGGGGCCGTCGGCCCGCTACCGGCGCTGGCTGTCGGTGCTGCGCGGTCGGGCCCGCCTGGTGATCGGGACCCGCAGCGCGGTGTTCGCCCCGGTGGAGCGGCTGGGACTGGTGGTGGTCTGGGATGACGGCGACGACAGCCTTTCCGAACCACGTGCGCCCTACCCGCATGCGCGCGAGGTCGCAATGCTGCGCGCGCACCAATTGCGTTGTGCCGCATTGATCGGCGGCTACGCGCGGACGGCTGAAGCCCAGTCGCTGGTGGCAAGTGGTTGGGCCCACGATCTTGTTGCGACCAGGCCGGCGGTGCGAGCGTGTTCGCCACGTGTGGTGGCGATCGATGACTCAGGTTTCGCCGACGAGCGAGATGCGGCGGCCCGGACCGCAAGGCTGCCCTCGATGGCGCTGCAGGCAGCCCGCTCCGCGCTCGAGCGGGGCACGCCGGTGCTCATTCAGGTGCCGCGTCGCGGATACCTGCCCACGGTGGCCTGCGCCCGCTGCCGCACCGTGGCGCGCTGCCGGCACTGTATGGGCCCGCTGTCGTTGTCCGACCGGGACGCCGAGGGTGCCACCTGCCGGTGGTGCGGGCGCATCGACTCCGCCCTGCGCTGCCGGCGCTGCGGAGCCGATGCGATCCGCGCTGTCGTGGTCGGCGCGCGCCGCACCGCCGAGGAGCTCGGACGGGCCTTCCCGGGGACCCCGGTGATCACCTCGGCCGGGGACGCAGTGCACTCCGAGATACAAGCCGGGCCGGCCCTGGTGGTGGCCACCCCGGGGGCGGAACCGCACGCTCCGGACGGCTACGGCGCCGCGCTGCTGCTGGACAGCTGGGCGCTGCTCGGCCGCCAGGACCTACGGGCCGCCGAGGACACCCTGCGACGCTGGATGGCGGTGGCCGCCCAGGTACACCGTCGCGCCGATGGCGGCACGGTCGCGGTGGTCGCCGAATCGGCGATCCCGACCGTGCAGGCATTGATCAAGTGGGATCCGATCGGGCATGCCGAGGCCGAACTGGCCGCCCGCACCGCTGTGGCGCTGCCACCGGCGGTACACATCGCGGCCGTCGACGGCGCCGCCGCATCGGTCAACGCCCTCATCGAACAGGCGGTCTTACCGGCCGATGCCGAACTTCTCGGCCCGGTCGACCTGCCGGCCGGAGTCCGCCGCCCGCCGGCCATGGCTGCTGACGAGCCGGCTCTCCGGATGCTGATCCGGGTCCGCCGCGATGAGGGACTCGCGCTGTCCGGTGCATTGCGGGCCGCTGTCGTCACGCACAGCGCACGGCACGAACACGATGCCGTCCGCGTGCAGATCGACCCGCCGCATATCGGCTGACCGGCCCGGCCGGTCAGCGTGCGGCGTCGAGAACCGCTTCGACCATCTCGATCGTGGTTGACGGGTGCAGCAGGGCGAAACGGCCGATCACCTCACCCTCCCACACCGTCGGAGTGGCGAAGGCGACCTGCTTGGCGAGTAACTCGTTCTGCAGCCGCAGGTAGTCCTCCTTGCCCCAACCGGGCCGGCGCCACAGCACGATCGAAAGTCCGGGTTCGCGAACCAATTCGACATGAGGTGTCGTCTCCACGAGTGCGGCGACCTCTCGGGTCAGATCCAGAACATGTTGTACCGCAGCGCGATACGCGTTGACTCCGTGGACGGCCAGCGAGAACCACAGCGGCAGTCCGCGGGCACGCCGGGTCAGGTGATGCGCCAGATCGGTGGGGTTCCAGAACTCGGGATGATCCGACTGATGCAGTGGATCGAGGTAGGACGCATGCTGGGTGTGAACCGAGGCGGCCTGATCGGGATCGCGGTAGATCAGGGCGGCGCAGTCGAAGGGTGCGAACCACCACTTGTGCGGATCGGTGATGAACGAGTCCGCGTGCTCCAGGCCGGCGAACCGCCACTTCTGATCCGACAGCAACGCCGCGCCGCCGTAGGCGCCGTCGACGTGCATCCACAGATTGCGCTCGCGACACACCGCCGAGATGCCCTCCAGGTCATCGATGATCCCGGCATTGGTCGTCCCCGAGGTGGCCACCACCGCGACGACCGGGTCGCCGTCGTGTCCGTCGAGCGCAGCCCTCAACGCCGGGCCCATGAACCGATGATCCTCGGTCGGCACCACGAACGGTTCGACGTCGAGGATCCGGCAGGCGTTGGCGACCGAGGAGTGTGCTTCGTCGCTACAGGCGATCCGGACCTCGCGTCGCCCGGTGCGCTGCCGGCCGATCTCCCGCGCCACGGCCAATGCGGACAGATTGGCCGCCGACCCGCCCGAGACGAACGTCCCGCCGGCCGTCTCCGGCATCCCGGCCAGATCGGCGATCCAGCGCAGCACCTGATTCTCCGCCACGATCGCCCCGGAGGCCTCGAGCCACGAACACCCCTGCAGCGAGGCGATCGACACCACCGTGTCGAACAGCAGAGCCGCCTTGGTCGGCGCGGACGGGATGAAGCCGAAAAACCTCGGGCTGTCGGTGGAGAGCACGTTCGCCGCGATATGACCGACGTAGGCGTCGAGTACCTCACGAGGGTCCCGGCCGTACTCGTCGATGAACCCCTCGAGTGCGGCCATGATCGGCTCGGGTGCGGTGGGGTTGTCCAGTGGGGTGTCGGTGAAGGTCAGCCTGGTCCGTACGTATTCGAAGACAAGGCCGGCCAGATGCGGGTCATAGCGATGCATGCGGTCGGCCGGCCGGGTCTCCCGGATGACGCGGTGGGCGAGATACGGATCATCGGCCTCCATGACGCAACCGTAGAACGCCGGTCGGGAGTTTGCCGGTATTAGGGTGGTGACCGCACGGTTGGTCTGACAAGGAGGGCGGAGATGAAGGCGATCGGCCGCAAGCTGGCGTGGCTGATCCCGGTTCTGCTCAGCGTCGTCGGGTTGTTATGGCCGGTACTCATCAGTTCGCTGCCGCAGTCCGGCGGTCCGATATCGGATCCGGTCATCTTCAGCGATATGCGCTCGGAGTTCGTCGTCGATCGCGATGGTTTGATGCAGGCGACCGAGACCATCACCGCCGAATTCCCGTCCGGCCGGCACGGCATCTTCCGGTTCTGGGACATCGGCAATCCCAACGACTCCCGTGTCCGCCAGGTGCCCGACGTCACCGAGATCTCGCTAGACGAGCGCCCGGTCAACTACGAGCTGTCCTGGCAGAACAACGAGCGCTTCCTGGTCGCCAAAGTCGGCGACGCGAATTACTACCTGAGTGCCGGCACCCACGTCTTCCGCATCCGCTACAGCGTCGCCGGAGTGCTCGACCCCGGCAACTCCGGTTCGCACAAGCAGTTCGCGTCGTCGACGGGTGACAACGCGCCGGCTCCGTCGACGTTCTTCTGGAACGTGATCGCGCCGGCCTGGAACAACCGCATCGACCGTGCGGAGATCAGCGTCAGACTGCCCGGGTCGGTTACCGGAGCGCAATGCTCGGTGGGGTCCGGTGTCGGTCGGGTCTGTGAGGGCCTCACCGTCAGCGGACAGACCGTCTCGGTGTCGGCGACCGGAATCGCCCCGCGCACCCCGGTCACCGTGCGGGCCGGTGTGGACGTGCCCACCCCGCCACGGGCCACGGTGCCGTGGCCGGTGACATGGGACGGTGTGCTTGGCCGTTCGGTCAAACTGGTGACCTGGTTGCTCGGACTCACCGCGGCCACCGGCCTGGGTGCCTTCCTGTGGTGGCGCACGACCGTCGAACCGCCCCCGGGGTTCCCGCTGCAATACGCGCCGCCGCCCGGACTGAGTCCGGTCCAGTGCGAGTACATCCGGACCGAGAAAGTGCCGGATGAGGGCCTCACCGCGACGTTGTTCTACCTCGCCGAGCGTGGCCTGCTCTCACTGAACCAGGAGGCCAAGAAGAAATGGGTGGTGCACACCGTCGGTGAGACCGGCAAGTGGGCCGAGATGGATCCGGTGAGCGTCGCGGTCGGTTCGGCGCTGGGCCTGACCATGTACGGCGGAACCTTCAACGCCAACGGCAGCGTCTCGGCGGGTAGCCACCTCGCCGCCGCTAAAGAGCAGATGGAAACCGCGGTCAAGGAATGGGCCATCGCCGAGGGATACGTGGTCAAACACCCGATGGAGTTGTGGTTGCGGTTCGCCAATGTGGTGGCACTCGCACTGGCGGTTGCCGGATTCTTCCGCTGGATCTTCCCGATCACGCTGTGGGGTCTGCCTTTTGCGGTGTTCTTCCTGATGTCGCTGCCGGCCTGGGTGCCCGGCGTCGGGTTGCGGCGGTCGGCCACCGGGCGGGCACTCTGGTCAGAGGCCGGCGGGTTCCACCGCATGCTGGCCACCGACTCCGCGGAGTCCCGGTTCGACTTCTCCGGCCGCAAGGATCTCTACACCGCGTACATCCCGTTCGCGGTGGCCGGTGGTGCCGCGGCCGTCTGGGCCGCGAAATACAAGGCCGCGACCGGCCAGCCGGCGCCGTCTCCGGACTGGTATCACTCCTCGTCGGGCACGAGCTGGACGTCGCCGGGTTCGGGAGGTGCTAACTTCGACAGCTT
>CAYFMA010000086.1:4487-14964 GCA_964344085.1 uncultured Mycobacterium sp. | reverse complement strand
GGGACTCGACGTCATCCGGATCGGCCTGGCGTCCACCGATGAGCTGTACTTCGCCTCCGGCCGGTTGGGCTGCCCGGGTGCGATGTTCACCGCCAGTCACAACCCGGCCACCTACAACGGCATCAAACTGTGCCGGGCCGCGGCCAAGCCGGTCGGCGAAGACACCGGCCTGGCCGTCATCCGTGACGAGGTGATCGCCGGGATCCCCGACTACGACGGCGTGCCCGGCAGGGTCCGGGATCAGGATGTGCTGGCCGATTACGGTGCGTTCCTGCGCTCACTGGTCGATATCAGCGCAGTGCGCCCGTTGCGGGTCGCGGTGGACGCGGGCAACGGCATGGCCGGACACACCACACCTGCGGTGCTGGGGCCGGTCGAGGCGCTGACTGTGCTTCCGCTCTACTTCGAGCTCGACGGCAGTTTCCCCAATCACGAGGCCAACCCACTCGAGCCGTCCAACCTCAAGGATCTGCAGCGCTATGTGGTGCAGACCGGCGCCGACATCGGTCTGGCCTTCGACGGCGATGCCGATCGGTGCTTCGTCGTCGACGAGCGTGGTGAGCCGGTGTCCCCGTCGGCGGTCACCGCACTGGTTGCCGCCCGCGAACTCGCCCGCGAACCCGGCGCGACGGTGATCCACAACCTGATCACCTCCCGGACGGTGCCGGAGGTGATCGCCGAGAACGGCGGCATCGCGGTGCGCTCCCGGGTCGGGCACTCCTATATCAAGGCGCTGATGGCCGAGACCGGCGCCATCTTCGGCGGGGAGCATTCCGCTCATTACTACTTCCGTGATTTCTGGGGCGCCGACTCCGGGATGCTGGCCGCGTTGCATGTGCTGGCCGCATTGGGGGAGCAGCCGCGGCCGCTGTCGGCGCTGATGGGTGACTTCCAGCGCTACGCCGCCTCCGGCGAGATCAACTTCCGGGTCGACGACGCGCCGGGACTGGTGGCCGCGGTGGTGAAATCCTATGAACCGCAGACGGTTTCGACCGACACCCTCGACGGCGTCACGGTCGATCTCGGCGGCGGAGCATGGTTCAACCTGCGGACCTCCAACACCGAACCGCTGCTGCGGCTCAACGTGGAGGCGCCGGCGGCTGAGGGGGTCAACGCGATCGTCAACCGGGTGGCCGACGAGATCGCCGCCAGGAGCAAGGCCCGCGCATGAGTGCGCTCAACGCGACTGTCGACCTCGACGACACCGAGGGTTTGATCGAGGCCGATCGCGACGGTCTGCTGCGGGCTGCCGCGACGGCGGGTGCACAGGTGCGTGCGACGGCGGCCGCCGTCGAGGAGGGCGCACTGGAGTCGGTGACCGGCGATGCCCGGCCCCGCACCGTCATCTGGGTATCGGGCCGCGGGCCCGCGGAGGCCGCCGGCGCGATGCTCGCCGCCGCACTGAGCGGATCCACCGGTTCGCCGATAGTGACCTCGGCCGAGTCGCCACCGTGGATCGGCCCGCTGGACGTTCTGATCGCCGCCGGCGACGACGCCGGGGACCCGGCCCTGGTGACCGCGGCAGCCACCGCGGTGCGCCGTGGCGCGCGGGTTGTGGTGGCCGCTCCGTATGAAGGACCGCTGCGGGATGCGACCGCCGGCCGGGCGGCGGTGCTCGCGCCCAGGTTGTGGGTGCCCGACGAATTCGGGTTGTGCCGCTATCTGGCCGCCGGACTGGCCGCCTTCGCGGCCGTCGATCCCGCCTCGGCGGGCAGGCGCGAATCGACCGGGGGATCGGCCGTGTGCGCTCCGCTGACCGAACTGGCCGACGAACTCGATGCCGAGGCGATGCGTAACAGCGTCGCCAGGGAGGTGTTCACCAACCCGGCGAAGTCGCTGGCCGAACGTATCTCAGGCCGGCCGACGGTGCTGGCCGGTGACAACGCCGCCACGCTGGCGCTGGCCCGTCATGGCGCAGCGGTGCTGTTGCGGGTGGCCGGTGAACCGGTCGCCGCAGTGGGACTCGGCGACGCGTTGGCCGCGCTGCGCAACGGCATCACGAGCCGCTTCGGCATCGGCGTCGACGCACTGTTCCACGACGAGGAGATCGACGGACCGCTGCCCGGGCGGCCGCGCGTGGTGGCACTGGCACTTGCCGCGGAGCGGACCAACCTGGTGGCCCGCCTGGCCGGCATCGACGGCGTCGACCTGCTCGGCGCCGAAGATGTCGGCGACACCGGTGAAATCGGACGGGCCGATACCGCAACCGATGTGAGCAGGCGTGCGGAGACCCAGCTCTCGGTCCTCGCGCTGCGCCTAGAGATGGCCGCGGTGTATCTGCGGTTGGCAGGGGGATAGCAACGCCGTGCAACTGATGCAGGGGGCGATCCGGACCTATGCGTGGGGATCACGCACCGCGATCGCGGAATTCACCGGCCGGCCCGCTCCGACAGCCCATCCGGAAGCCGAGCTGTGGCTCGGCGCCCATCCGGGCGACCCGGCCCGCCTCGACACCGACGGCGCCTCGGCCTCACTGCTCGACGTCATCGATTCCGACCCCGAGGGCGAACTCGGCTCGGCGGTCTGCAGACGGTTCGGCGACCGGTTGCCATTCTTGGTGAAGGTGCTGGCCGCCGACGAACCGCTGTCCCTGCAGGCGCACCCCAGCGCCCAGCAAGCCATCGAGGGATTCGAACGCGAGGAGCGGATCGGCGTCCCGATCAATTCGCCGGTGCGCAACTATCGCGACCGCAGCCATAAGCCCGAATTGCTGGTCGCGATAACCGATTTCGAGGCGCTGGCCGGATTCCGACCCGCCGCCCGATCGGTGGAGTTCATGCGTGCGCTGGGCGTCCCGGCGCTGGAGCCCTACATCGGGCTGCTCACCGATCAGTCCGACGCCTCCGGCCTGCGGGCACTGTTCACCACCTGGATCACCGCGCCGCAGCCTGATCTCGACACGCTGATCCCGGCGGTCCTCGATGGTGCGATCACCTACATCCGTTCAGGAGCAAAGGAATTCACCGACGAATCCCGCACGGTGCTGGAGTTGGGCGAACGTTATCCCGGCGATGCCGGCGTCCTGGCCGCCCTGCTGATCAACCGGGTCAGGCTCAAGCCCGGCGAAGGGATGTTTCTTGCTGCCGGAAACCTGCACGCCTATCTGCACGGGATGGGTATGGAGGTGATGGCCAACTCGGACAACGTGCTTCGTGGTGGACTCACGCCCAAGCACGTCGACGTCCCCGAACTTCTGCGGGTGCTGGATTTCGCGCCGGTGGCCGACCCGCGCGTGCCGACCCGTCGCGAGGGCATCGAACTCGTCTATGAGACACCGGCCCCGGAGTTCGCCGTGTCGGTGATCACGCTCGACGCCGGCGATCTGGGTCACGAGGTCGACGCCCCGGTCCGGCACGAGGGACCGCAGGTCCTGGTTTGCACCGAGGGCGCGGTGACGGTGCGGGCCAAGACCGGTGAGGTGCGGATGGAACGCGGCGCCGCGGCATGGGTGGCCGCCGATGACGGGCCGATCCGGATGGAGGCCCATCAGCCCACCCAGGTGTTTCGCTCCACCGTCGGTCTCTGACGTTACGGTTGGCCCCTAAGACTCGGGAGGTCGGGCATGTCGAGTTCGGGCAGCACCAAGGCGATCCTGGCGGCACTGGGCGCCAACGCCGGGATCGCGGTGGCGAAATTCATCGGGTTCCTCATCACCAGGAGTTCGTCGATGCTCGCCGAGGCCGTGCATTCGGTGGCTGACACCTCCAACCAGGTGCTGCTGCTGTGGGGACAGCGACGCTCCCGCAAGGAGGCCACCGAACTGCACCAGTTCGGCTACGGCCGGTCCCGGTACTTCTATTCCTTCGTCGTCGCGCTGGTGCTGTTCAGTCTCGGTGCGGTCTTCGCGCTCTACGAGGGCTATCACAAGATCCACGATCCGCACCCGCTGACCTCACCGGCCATCGCGATCGGAATCCTCGTCGTCGCAATCGGTTTGGAGGCCTTCAGCTTCCGGACCGCGATGGTCGAATCCCGTCCGCTGAAGGGGCACGGCTCCTGGTGGAGCTTCATCCGTCGTTCGCGCAATCCCGAACTCCCGGTGGTTCTGCTCGAGGACACCGGTGCGCTGCTTGGCCTGATCTTCGCGTTGGGCGGTGTCGGGCTGACCATCCTGACCGGCAACCCCGTCTGGGACGGCATCGGCACGCTGTTGATCGGCGCACTGCTCGCCGTGATCGCGGTGATCCTGATGATCGAGATGCACAGCCTGCTCATCGGTGAGGGGGCGACCGGCGACGAGCTCGGCTCCATCCAGGCCGCGCTCGAGGGCACCGAGCACGTCGACCGGGTCATCCATCTGCGCACCCAGTACCTCGGCCCCGACGAGATGCTGGTCGGCGCCAAGATCGCCCTGGCCGCGACCACTGACCTGTCCACCGTGGCGTCGGCGATCGACAAGGCGGAAGCCGCCGTGCGGGCAGCCGTCCCGGCCGCGCAGATCATCTATCTCGAGCCCGACCTGGACCGGTCCGCGAAGCGTTGAGGGCCGGTAGGGTCTGCGCGTGCGCACCAAATCGGTCGAGCAGTCCATCCTCGACACCGACGAGCCGTCGACCCGCCTGCGCAAGGACCTGACCTGGTGGGACCTCACCGTGTTCGGGGTCTCGGTCGTGGTCGGCGCCGGCATCTTCACCGTCACCGCGACGACGTTCGCCAACATCACCGGCCCGGCGCTGTCGGTGTCGTTCATCATCGCCGCGATCACCTGCGCGCTGGCCGCGTTGTGCTATGCCGAGTTCGCCTCGACCCTCCCGGTGGCCGGTAGCGCGTACACCTTCTCCTACGCCACCTTCGGCGAGTTCATCGCCTGGATCATCGGCTGGGATCTGATCCTCGAGTTCGCCGTCGGCGCGGCCGTCGTCGCCAAGGGCTGGTCCAGTTATCTGGGAACGGTTTTCGGATTCCACGGCGCCGCCGGCCGACTGGGGTTCATCGACTTCGATTGGGGCGCACTGCTGATCATCGGTGTGGTCACCACGCTGCTGGCAGCCGGTACCAAGGTCTCGTCCCGGTTCTCGGCGGTGATCACAGCAATCAAGGTCGCCGTGGTGCTGCTGGTGATCGTGGTCGGCGTCTTCCACATCAAGCCGAAGAACTTCTCGCCGTTCATTCCCCCGACCGAAACCGGTAAGGGCGCCGCCGGAACGGGAATCGATCAGTCCGTCTTCTCGCTGCTGACCGGTGGCAGCGGCAGCCACTACGGCTGGTACGGCGTGCTGGCCGGAGCCTCGATCGTCTTCTTCGCCTTCATCGGCTTCGACGTGGTGGCCACCACCGCCGAGGAGACCCGCAACCCGCAGCGCGATGTCGCCCGGGGCATCCTGGCCTCCCTGGCCATCGTCACCGTCCTCTACGTCGCGGTGTCCTTCGTGCTGTCCGGGATGGTCGGCTACACCGAGTTGAGGGAGAAGGGGAACGGCCACGTGAACCTGGCCACCGCGTTCGAGATCAACGGCATCGACTGGGCGGCCAAGATCATCTCGATCGGCGCGCTGGCCGGTCTGACCACGGTGGTCATGGTGTTGGTGCTCGGGTTGTCCCGGGTGATGTTCGCGATGTCACGCGACGGGTTGCTGCCACGCGAACTGGCCATGACCAACAATCGCGACGCCCCGGTCCGGGCCACCATCGTCGTCGGTGTCCTGATCGCGATCGCGGCGACGGCCTTCCCGATGTCGAAGCTCGAGGAGATGGTCAACGTCGGGACGCTGTTCGCCTTCGTCCTGGTGTCGGCCGGCGTCATCATCCTGCGCCGGACCCGGCCGGACCTGAACCGCGGTTTCCGTGCCCCATTCGTGCCGGTGCTGCCGATCTTGTCCATCGCCGCCTGCCTGTGGCTGATGGTCAACCTGACCGTGCTGACCTGGATCCGGTTCGTCGTCTGGATGGTCATCGGCATCGCCGTCTATGCGCTGTACGGATACCGGAAGTCTGTGCTGGGGCAGAGGCTGGCCGCCGGTCAGCCATGACGCCCCGATAACCTGTTCGGCATGACGCTCACCGCCGACTCCCGTAACGGGATCGACTTCAAAGTTGCCGACCTGTCGCTGGCCGAATTCGGCCGCAAGGAAATCCGCCTGGCCGAACACGAGATGCCCGGCCTGATGTCGCTGCGCCGCGAGTACGCCGACGTGCTTCCCCTCAAGGGCGCCCGGATCTCCGGTTCGCTGCACATGACCGTGCAGACCGCGGTGCTGATCGAGACCCTGGTGGCCCTCGGCGCTGAAGTCCGCTGGGCGAGTTGCAACATCTTCTCCACCCAGGACCACGCCGCCGCCGCGTGCGTCGTCGGCCCCAACGGCACCCCGGACAAGCCGCTCGGTGTGCCGATCTTCGCCTGGAAGGGCGAGACCCTGGAGGAGTACTGGTGGGCCGCCGAGCAGATGCTCACCTGGCCGGGCGAGCCCGCCAACATGATCCTCGACGATGGCGGCGACGCCACCATGCTGGTGCTGCGCGGCGCCCAGTTCGAGAAGGCCGGCGTGGTTCCGCCGGATGATGACAGCCACTCGGGTGAGTACAAGATCTTCCTCGATCTGCTGCGTGAGAGCCTCAAGGCCGACGCCCACAAGTGGACGCACATCGCCGACTCGATCAAGGGCGTCACCGAGGAGACCACCACGGGCGTACTGCGGCTCTACCAGTTCGCCGCCGCGGGCGAACTGGTGTTCCCGGCGATCAACGTCAACGACTCGGTCACCAAGAGCAAGTTCGACAACAAATACGGCACCCGGCACTCGCTGGTCGACGGCATCAACCGCGGTACCGACGTGCTCATCGGCGGCAAGGCGGCGCTGGTGTGCGGCTACGGCGACGTCGGCAAGGGCTGCGCCGAGGCGCTCAAGGCCCAGGGCGCACGCGTCGCGGTCACCGAGATCGACCCGATCAACGCCCTGCAGGCGCTGATGGACGGTTTCGAGGTCAAGACCGTCGAGGAGGCGATCGGCTGGGCCGACATCGTCATCACCGCCACCGGCAACAAGGACATCATCACCCTCGACCACATGCGGGCGATGAAGGACAAGGCGATCCTGGGCAACATCGGTCACTTCGACAACGAGATCGACATGGCCCGCCTCGAGCGCGATCCGCAGATCCGCCGGATCAACATCAAGCCCCAGGTCGACGAGTTCGTCTTCCCGGACGGTCACTCGATCATCGTGCTGAGCGAGGGCCGGCTGCTGAACCTCGGCAACGCCACCGGTCACCCGTCGTTCGTGATGAGCAACAGCTTCTCCAATCAGGTGATCGCGCAGATCGAGCTGTGGACCAAGAACGACGAATACGACAACGAGGTCTACCGGCTGCCCAAGCACCTCGATGAGAAGGTCGCCAAGATTCACGTCGAGGCGCTCGGCGGCTCGCTGACCAAGCTGACCAAGGATCAGGCCGAGTACATCGGCGTCGACGTCGAGGGCCCGTACAAGCCGGATCACTACCGGTACTGATCGGCTCGGGCGCTCCGCCGGTGATTCCCGTATTGCCCGCCTCTGAGCGACAACGCGGGGATTTCGCATGCTGATCGTCATCGAGGGTCTCGACGGCGCCGGCAAGCGCACCCTGACGCAGGGGCTGCAGGCCGCGCTCGAGGAGCAGGGCCGATCTGTGACGACCCTGGCCTTCCCGCGCTACGGCCAGTCGGTCACGGCCGATCTGGCCGCCGAGGCCCTGCACGGCGAACACGGTGACCTCGCCGGTTCGGTGTACGGGATGGCTGTGCTGTTCGCCCTGGACCGGGCCGGTGCCAAGGATCAGCTGGCCACGCTCCAGGCGGACTACGACGTCGTCATCCTGGATCGCTACGTCGCCTCCAACGCCGCCTACAGCGCCGCCCGTCTGCATCAGGACGCCGGCGGGGAGATGGTCGGCTGGGTCGGCGACCTGGAGTACGGCCGTCTCGGGCTGCCTGAGCCGGATCACCAGATCCTGCTGGCCGTCCCGGTCGAACTGGCCGCGCAGCGCGCCCGGCACCGGGAGAACAGCGAGGCCGACCGGGCCCGGGACGTCTACGAACGCGACGACGGCCTGCAGCAGCGGACCGGGGCGGTCTACGCCGGACTGGCGGCGACGAACTGGCACGGGCCGTGGTCGGTCGCCGGGCCCGACGTCACCCCTTCGGCATTGGCGGCCGACATTTCGGCCTAGAGGTGGAACTCTCCCGCGTGTTCTAGCAGGGGTTTGTCGCGATCCGGTGACACCATGGTCCCCATGAGGCAAAGGATTCTCGTCGTCGACGACGACCCCTCGCTGGCGGAGATGCTCACCATCGTCCTGCGTAACGAGGGTTTCGACACCGCGGTGATCGCCGACGGTTCGCAGGCATTGACGGCGGTCCGTGAACTGCGCCCCGACCTGGTGCTTCTCGATCTCATGCTGCCGGGCATGAACGGCATCGACGTCTGCCGGGTGTTGCGTGCGGATTCCGGTGTGCCGATCGTGATGCTGACCGCCAAGACCGACACCGTCGACGTGGTGCTGGGCCTGGAATCCGGCGCCGACGATTACGTGATGAAGCCGTTCAAGCCCAAGGAGCTGGTGGCCCGGGTGCGGGCGCGGTTGCGCCGCAACGAGGACGAGCCCGCCGAGATGCTCTCCATCGCCGATATCGAGATCGACGTGCCGGCCCACAAGGTCACCCGCGATGGTGAGCAGATCTCGCTGACCCCGCTGGAGTTCGACCTGCTGGTGGCATTGGCGCGTAAACCCCGGCAGGTGTTTACTCGAGAGGTGCTCCTCGAACAGGTGTGGGGATACCGGCACCCGGCGGACACCCGTTTGGTGAATGTGCATGTCCAGCGGTTGCGGGCCAAGGTCGAGAAAGACCCGGAGAACCCGCAGGTAGTCCTGACCGTTCGAGGAGTGGGATACAAGGCCGGACCTCCTTAATGCGCGCCGGCGACGATGCCGAGCCGCGCGAGGCCGAGGAGCGGCGCAAATCTCCGTTGACGAGGACGGGTAGTGGTTAAGTCCCGCGTTCGCGGTCCGTGGGGGCGGTCCGGACCGTTGCTGCGCGGTACGAGCGCAGTCAGCCGGACACTGGCGCAGATCTGGCGTCGTTCGCTGCAACTGCGCGTGGTGGTCCTCACCCTCGGCCTCTCGGCCGTCGTCATCGTGGTCCTCGGCTTCGTGCTCACCAGCCAGATCACCAATCGCGTCCTCGAGGTCAAGGTGCGCGCCGCCACCGAAGAGATCAACCGGGCCCGGGGCACCGTCAGTGGGATCGTCAGCGGTGAAGAGGCCCGGTCGCTGGACTCCAGCCTGCAGTTGGCTCGCAACACCCTGATCTCCAAGACCGGTCAGACCTCTGGATCAAGCGGTCTGGCGGGCACCTTCGACGCGGTGCTCATCGTGCCGGGCGACGGTCCCCGCGAGGCAACCTCGGCCGGTCCGGTGGATCAGATTCCGCGGTCGCTGCGCGACTTCGTCAAGGCCGGCCAGGTCAGCTACCAGTACGAGACGGTGCGCACCGAGACGTTCTCCGGTCCGGCGCTGCTGATCGGCACCCCGGCGCCGTCCCGTGTCACCAATCTCGAGTTGTACCTGATCTTCCCCCTCACCAGCGAAGAGAACACCATCACCCTGGTGCGCGGCACCATGGCCACCGGCGGCCTGGTGCTGCTCGTGCTGCTGGCCGGTATCGCGCTACTGGTCTCCCGGCAGGTCGTGCTGCCGGTGCGGTCGGCCTCGCGGATCGCCGAGCGGTTCGCCGAGGGGCATCTGTCCGAACGAATGCCGGTGCGCGGCGAGGACGACATGGCGCGGCTCGCGGTGTCGTTCAACGACATGGCCGAGAGCCTGCAGCGCCAGATCAACAACCTCGAGGAGTTCGGCAACCTGCAGCGACGGTTCACCTCCGACGTCAGCCACGAACTGCGCACCCCGCTGACGACCGTCCGCATGGCCGCAGACCTCATCTACGACCACGGCGAGGACCTCGACCCGGCGCTGCGTCGCTCGACCGAACTTCTGGTCAGCGAGCTCGACCGGTTCGAGGGCCTGCTCAACGATCTGCTGGAGATCTCCCGGCACGACGCCGGTGTGGCCGAACTGTCCGTCGAGGCGGTCGATCTGCGCTCGACGGTCGGCAATGCGCTCACCAAGGTCGGCCACCTCGCCGACGAGTCCGGTGTTGAACTACTCGTGGAGATGCCCGACCACGAGGTCATCGCCGAGGTCGACGCGCGCCGCGTCGAACGCATCCTGCGCAATCTGATCGCCAACGCCATCGACCATGCCGAGCGCAAGCCGGTGCGGATCAGGATGGCGGCCGATGAGGACACCGTCGCCGTCACCGTCCGCGACTACGGCGTCGGTCTGCGGCCCGGGGAGGAGAAGCTGGTCTTCAGCCGGTTCTGGCGCTCCGACCCGTCCCGGGTGCGCCGTTCCGGCGGCACCGGCCTCGGCCTGGCCATCAGTATCGAAGATGCCCGCCTGCACCAGGGCCGGCTGGAGGCCTGGGGCGAACCCGGCAAGGGCG
>CAYFMA010000086.1:0-4477 GCA_964344085.1 uncultured Mycobacterium sp. | reverse complement strand
GGCGGCGCGCTCCGAGGCGGACCGTGGCGGCGACAAGCCGCGCCGCGTGCGCACCAAGCGCGGCCCCAACTACCGCATCCGCAAGGGCGCCTGCTTCCGGCTGACCCTGCCGCTGACCCGCGGCCACAAGGTGACCACCAGTCCGTTGCCGCTCAAGCCCGTCGCCGGTGACTTCTTCCGCGAGCCGGCCGGGGAGCGCGTGTGACGCGCCGGTTGCTGACCGTTGTGCTGGCAGGCCTGCTCGCCCTGGCTGCGGGTTGCGCCGGTGTGCCGGATTCCTCTGCGCCACAGGCGATCGGGACCGTCGACCTCCCCGCGCCGAAGCGGCTGCCCACCCCGAACCCGAGCATGGACCCCGACCAGTTGCTGCGGGAGTTCCTCAAGGCGACGGCCGATCCGGCCAGCCGGCACCTGGCGGCGCGGCAGTTCCTCACCGAATCGGCCTCCAAGGACTGGGACGATCAGGGCAGCGCGCTGCTGATCGACAAGGTGGTGTTCACCGAAACCCGTGCGGCGGAGAAGGTTTCGGTGACGATGCAGGCCGAGATCCTCGGCTCGTTGTCCGATATCGGAGTCTTCGAGACCGGCGAGGGTCAACTGCCCGATCCGGGTCCGATCGAGATGGTGCAGACCTCCGACGGCTGGCGGATCAACCGGCTGCCCAACGGCGTGTTCCTGGACTGGCAGCAGTTCCAGGCCGGCTACAAGCGCAACACCTTGTACTTCGTCGACCCGACCGGTGCGACGGTGGTGCCCGACCCGCGTTACGTCGCGGTGTCCGAACCCGATCTGCTGGCAACCGAACTCGTCAACAAACTCATCGCCGGACCCCGCCCGGAGATGGCCAAGGCGGTGCGCAATCTGCTCGGGCCGCCGCTGAAACTGCGTGGTCCGGTGACCCGCGCCGACGGCGGCAAGACCGGCGTGGGCCGCGGCTACGGCGGCGCCCGCATCGATCTGGAAGGTTTGGCCACCACCGATCCGCAGAGCCGGCAACTCCTTGCCGCTCAACTGATCTGGACGCTGGCGCGATCCGACATCAAGGGTCCGTACCTGATCAATGTCGACGGCGCTCCACTGGACGACCGGTTCGTCGATGGATGGAAGGCCACCGACGTGGCGGCCACCGATCCCGGTGCCGCCGACGGCGCGAGCGCCGGTGTGCATGCATTGATAGGCGGGACGATGGTCGCCCTCGACGGCCAGGGTTCCACCAGGGTGCCGGGTTCGTTCGGCGCGATGTCCGAGCAGCAGTCGGCTGCATTCTCCCGCAAGGGCACCGACGTGGCATCGGTCATCAAACCGGCTGCCCCCGACGCCGGTGCCTCGCTGTGGATCGGACCGAACGGGGGTCAGGCCGCTCAGGCAACCGACGGGCGGACGTTGTCCCGGCCGTCGTGGGCACTGGACAACGCGGTATGGGTGGTGGTGGACGGCAGCATCGTGGAGCGAGTGATCCGCGAGGAGGCCTCCGGTCAGCCCGCCCGGATTCCGGTCGACGCCGCCGCCGTGACGTCACGGTTCCCCGGCGCCATCACCGAACTGCAACTCTCCCGTGACAGCACCCGGGCCGCGATGGTGATCGAAGGCCAGGTGGTCCTGGCCGGCGTGGAGCAGAACGCGGGTGGGACGTTCGCGCTCACCTTCCCTCGGCGCATCGGGTTCGGTCTGGGCAACTCGGTGGTGTCGCTGTCCTGGCGCACCGGCGATGACATGGTGGTCACCCGCAACGATCCGGCGCACCCGGTGTCCTACGTCAACCTCGACGGTGTCAACTCCGATGGCCCGACCGACAACCTGGTGATGCCGGTGTCGGCGGTGGCCGCCAACCCGTCGGCGGTCTACGTCTCCGATGCGCGCGGTGTTCTGCAACTGCTGGCGGGCAGCTCCGAGAACGGACAGGTGTGGACAGAGGTCCGGCCGTTCATGGTGCCCGGCGCGATTCCTGTTCTGCCGGGTTAGCGACGATGCCGCCGCGCAATGCGGTGGAGGGGGAGCCGGCCGATCAGTTCGAAGGAAGTCTTGTCGGTGGCCCGGGTCAGACTCGGTCCATGCTCGGCTCGGCCCTCCTCGATGTCGTTCTTCCGATTGAGTGCGGTGGCTGCGGTGCGCCGTCGACCCGGTGGTGTTCCGCATGCGCCGATGCTTTGCAGGTCCACACCGATGAGCCGCATGTCGTCGTGCCACGGGTCGATCCGGGGGTGCCGGTGTTCGCGCTCGGTCGTTACGCCGGCCCCCGCCGGCAGGCGATCGTCGCGATGAAGGAGCGCGGCCGCCGCGACCTGACCGCTCCACTGGCCCGCGCCCTGGCGCTCGGCGTCCAGCGGCTCATCGACTGGGGAGTGGTGGCGTCGCCGCTGATCCTGGTGCCGGCCCCCACCCGCAGGTCGGCCGCCCGCCGCCGTGGCGGGGATCCGGTCACCCGGATGGCTGTGGCGGCCTGTTGGGCGCGCCCGGATATTCACGTCGTCGCCGCTCTGCGCACCGCGGCCCTGGTCCGGGATTCAGTCGGCCTCAGCGGATCCGACCGTGAGCGCAATATCGCCGGGCGGGTCCGGGTGACCCGGCCCGTCCCGGCTGGGGAGGTGCTGGTCGTCGACGACATCCTCACCACCGGTGCCACCGCCCGGGAGGCGGTCCGGGCCTTGGCGGCGGCCGGGGTGCCGGTGGCCGCGGTGCTCGCGGCGGCCCACGCCTGATTGCGGATCGGTTAACGCGTGATCGAAATGGTGGCCCGCCGCCGTGACTGGTACTACCGTCGGCGGTAACGATCTTCGGCGGCGAGGAGGTGATTGCTTCGACCTTGTGCGCCGGTGGTTAGGGTCCCCTCTACCGTGGCCGGCGCGGCTATCGACGACAGCCTGCACGCAGTGGGCGTGCAGCTCCGCAGAGAAACGAGTTGTCAAGAATGTCAACCAATTCCGTGAACTCCGCCCCGGTCACTGACGCCGACCAGAACTCCGAAGCAGCCCCCAAAGCCGACATTCAGGTGACGGGCCGCAACGTCGAGATCCCCGATCACTACCGGGTATACGTCGCCCAGAAACTCGCTCGGGCCGAGCGGATCGACCACTCCATCCACCGCTTCGACGTCGAACTCGCCCATGAGAACAACCGGCGTCAGCGCAAGAACGCCCAGCACGTGGAGATAACCGCGCACGCCGGCCGCGGTCCGGTGGTGCGGGGGGAGGGCCGAGCGGACAGCTTCTACGGGGCGTTCGAGGCCGCCGTGCACAAGCTCGAGAGCCGGTTACGCAGGGGCAAGGACCGCCAGAAGGTGCACTACGGGGACAAGACGCCGGTCTCGCTGCACCAGGCCACGGCGGCCCCGCTGGACCTGGCCGAGGCCTTCAAGCCGGTGGAGGCCTCCACCGATGGGCAGGCCGCGCCCCAGGCTGAGGAGCAGGAGCCCGGCCAGATCGTGCGGGTCAAGGAGCATCCGGCCCGGCCGATGACGGTTGACGACGCCCTCTACGAGATGGAGCTGGTCGGGCACGACTTCTTCCTGTTCCACGACAAGGAGAGCGACCGGCCCTCGGTGGTCTACCGGCGCCACGCCTACAACTACGGTCTGATTCGGCTGGCCTGACGGCCGGGGGGCCCGACGCAGCCGGCCTGACGGCCGGGGGCGGCCCGACTCGCCTGACCTGCGCTGACGGCGCGGATTCGCGCGTCACCTAGGATGGGGGGCGATTCACGCCTGCTATCCACGAGGGACGAAAACTGTGCTGTCGAAGTTGCTGCGATTCGGTGAAGGCCGCATGGTCAAACGCCTCCGTGGGGTGTCTGATTACGTCAACACCCTGTCTGACGACATGGAGGCTCTGACCGACGCCGAACTGAGGGCCAAGACCGACGAGTTCCGGCAGCGCATCGCCGACGGAGCCAAACTCGACGACCTTTTGCCCGAGGCTTTCGCCGTGGCCCGCGAGGCCGCCTGGCGGGTGCTCGGCCAGAAGCACTTCGACGTCCAGGTGATGGGCGGCGCCGCCCTGCACTTCGGCAACGTCGCCGAGATGAAGACCGGTGAGGGCAAGACCCTGACCTGTGTGCTGCCGGCCTATCTCAACGCACTGACCGGCAAGGGTGTACACGTCGTCACCGTCAACGACTACCTGGCCAAGCGCGACAGCGAGTGGATGGGTCGAGTGCACCGCTTCCTCGGCCTCGAAGTCGGCGTGATCCTGTCCGGCCTGAACCCTGATCAGCGCCGTGCCGCCTACGGCGCCGACATCACCTACGGCACCAACAATGAGTTCGGCTTCGACTACCTGCGCGACAACATGGCGCACTCGCTGGAGGAATTGGTTCAGCGCGAGTACAACTACGCGATCGTCGACGAGGTCGACTCCATCCTCATCGACGAGGCCCGCACTCCGCTGATCATCTCCGGCCCGTCCGATGAGGCGTCGAACTGGTACACCGAGTTCGCCCGGCTGGCCCCGATGATGGAGAAGGACGTCCACTACGAGGTGGA
>CAYFMA010000085.1:0-14997 GCA_964344085.1 uncultured Mycobacterium sp. | reverse complement strand
CGCGCCGCGGCGCGCCAGGCCGGCGATCACCGTCTCGGGGACGTCGTCGACGTGGACGAAACCGTTCTCCGGCGGCAGGGCGGTGCGCCAGGCCGAGTCCATCGCGTAACCCGCATCGATATCGTCGGCACCGGCGGTGAGTCCGCCGAAGAGCACATCGGCGGCGCAGGTCACGTCGGCCGGTTCGACGCGCCCGGCGACCACCCGCACGGCGAGCACGTCGAGACCAGTCGACACCCAGGCCCCGATGAGCCCGTCGGCCCGGGTGCGCAACCGGACGACGGCAGCTTGATCCAGGCGCAACGCCTGCTGTACGAACACAGCGAGATCACGGCGCTGGTCGGGATCGGTGACATCGACGGATGTCATCGCAGCCAGCGCTGCAGGTACTCCCGGTGGGTCTCAGACAGTCGCACCAGGCGCTGTTCTTTGATGTGGACGGCGGCCAGTTGGGTCTCGGCGATGACCGACGGCTTGGAGTCCGGCGCGGCGTTCACCGGCCGCACCTCATAGCCGAGGGTGAAGTCCACCGCGCGCAGGCGCTTCGTCCACATGGTCACCTGCAGCGGCGAATCAACAAGGCGCAGTTGACCTTTGTAAAGCACCTGGACCTCGTGGATCAGCAGGCCGATGGTCTCCACATCATCGGCGAACGGCTCACGCAGGAAGTCGACCCGGGCCTCTTCGAGGATGGTGACCATGGTCGCGTGATTGATGTGCTGGTACATGTCGATATCGGACCAGCGCACCCGCACGCCGGTGGTGAAGCCCGTACTCACGTGTCAACCACTCGTCCCTGTTCCAGTCGTTCGGGTCATGCTGCGGATCTGCCGAGCCGCCACCGACAAGGTGGCAAGGTCACGCGCTTCGCCCTCGTTGATCTCGGTCAGCGTGCGACGCGCGCGGCCCACCCGGGACACATTGCTGCGTTCCCATTCGGCGATCTTCTGCTCCCCGGTCTCGTCGGTCTCCCCGGCTGCGAGGACGTCGAAGCACAGCGCGCGGAGTGACCCATAGATGTCGTCGCGCACAGCGAGCCGGGCCAGGGCGTGCCAGCGGTCGTTTCGCGGCAGGTTCGAGACCGCGGTCAGCAGACCGTCGGTGCCGAGGTAATCCATCAGCGCGAAATAGGTGTCGGCCACCTCGGCGGGGTCGCGGTCGACGATGTCGGCGATGTCGATGACGTCGAGCAGGCTGTACCGGTACAGACCGGCAGCAACCGTGTAGGACAGATCCTCGGGGGCGCCTTCGGCGGCGAACTCGCCGGACTCCTTGGCGACGATGGCTTTGTCGTCGCCGCGCAGCCAGCGCGGCATGAGCGGATCCAATGCGGCCACCTTCGTGGCGAACCGGTTGATCTCCGCGCCGACGGCCAGCGGTTGCGGCCGGTTGTTGACCAGCCAGCGAGCCGAGCGGTCCAATAGCCGGCGCAGATCCAGGGTCATCCGGTCGGTCGTCTCGACCGGGACCCGCCGGCCGGCCGCCCGGATACGGCGCCAGATCTCCTCGATACCGAAGATCGCGTCGGCGGCGGCGTATGCCCGCACCGCGTCGACGTATCCCACTCCGGCGTCCTCGGTGACCCGGTAGGCGTAGGTGATGCCGCCGACGTTGACGACGTTGTTCACCAGGACCGTGGTGATGATCTCGCGGCGCAGCTGATGGTTACGGATCTGTTCGGTGAAGTTGTCCCCGAGCTGAGCCGGGAAGTATCGGGGCAGGCCGGCTGCGAAAACTTCCTGGTCGGGGAGATCGGTGGCCAGGACCTCGTCCTTGAGCGCGAGTTTGACGTGGGCCATCAGGGTCGCGAGTTCCGGTGAGGTGAGGCCGAGGCCGGCTTCCTCGCGGCGGGCGATCTCCTTCTCGCTCGGCAGCGCCTCGAGTTCACGGTTGAGGCCGCGGCGCTCCTCGAGTTCGCGGATCTGCCGGGCATGCGTACTCAGCATCGACGGCGCGTTGGCCCGGCTGGTGCCCATCAGATCGTTCTGGTCGCTGTTGTCGGTGAGCACCAGTTCGGAGACGTCGTCGGTCATCGAGGCCAGCAGAGCGGTGCGCTCATCCGGCTTGACCTGTCCGGAGCTCACCAGCGAGTCCACCAGAATCTTGATGTTGACCTCGTGATCGGAGCAGTCCACACCGGCGGAGTTGTCCAGCGCGTCGGTGTTGACCCGGCCACCGCACTGGTCGAACTCGATACGCCCAAGCGCGGTCACCCCGAGGTTGCCGCCCTCACCGATCACTTTGGCGCGCAATTGGTTCGCGTTGACCCGGACGGCGTCGTTGGCGCGGTCGCCGACCGCGGCATCGGACTCGACTTCGGCCTTGATGTAGGTGCCGATGCCGCCGTTGAACAACAGGTCCACCGGGGCACGAAGGATGGCCCGGATCAGCTCCGGCGGCGTCATATCTGTGACGTCTTCGTCGAGACCGAGGGCCGCACGCATCTGCGGGGTAACCGGAATCGACTTCTGCTGCCTGCTGAACACTCCGCCGCCGGCGCTGATCAGGCCGGCGTCGTAGTCCTCCCAGCTGGACCGCGGCAGGTCGAACAGGCGCTTGCGCTCCTCCCACGACCGGGCCGCGTCCGGGTCGGGGTCGATGAAGATGTGCCGGTGGTCGAAGGCCGCCAGCAGCCTGATGTGCCGGGAGAGCAGCATGCCGTTGCCGAACACGTCACCGCTCATGTCGCCGACGCCGACGACGGTGAAGTCCTCGCTCTGGGTGTCCACGCCCATCTCGCGGAAGTGCCGCTTGACCGCCTCCCAGGCTCCCTTGGCCGTGATGCCCATCGCTTTGTGGTCGTAGCCCACCGAACCGCCCGAGGCGAAGGCGTCGCCGAGCCAGAAGCCGTAGGACGCCGCCACCTCGTTGGCGATATCGGAGAACGTGGCGGTTCCCTTGTCGGCGGCGACGACGAGGTAGGCGTCATCGCCGTCGCGGCGGACCACTCGCGGCGGCGGCACCACCTCTCCGGCCACGACGTTGTCGGTCAGATCGAGCAGACCGGAGACGAACAACTGATAGCAGGCCACACCCTCGGCACGGGCATCCTCAGCGGGCTGCTTCACCACGAAACCGCCCTTGGCGCCGACCGGAACGATGACCGCGTTCTTCACGGCTTGCGCCTTGACCAGTCCGAGGATCTCGGTGCGGAAGTCTTCGCGGCGATCCGACCATCGCAGGCCACCACGGGCGACGAAGCCGAAACGCAGATGCACGCCCTCGACCCGCGGCGAGTAGACGAAGATCTCGAACTTCGGCCGCGGCAGCGGCAGTTCGGTGATGAGTTCCGGATTGACCTTGATCGACAGCACATTTCGGGCCCGGGCCGAACCGGGAGCCGTCACGTAGTAGTTGGTGCGCAGGGTGGCCTCGACCATCGAGGCGAAGGCGCGCAGTACCCGATCGGTGTCCAGGCTCGTCAGGGCATCGATATCGGCGGCGACTGCCAGTGCCGCGGCCTTGGCGTCCAGACCCTTCACGGCCGACTCCGGGTCGAACATCGCCTCGAACAGAGCCACCAGCGATCGGGCCGTGTCCGGATTCTCGTTGAGGACCGACTCGATATGGGACTGGCTGTACGGAAAACCCGCCTGCCGAAGGTATTTCGCGTAGGCACGCAGGATGGTGACCTGCTGCCAGGTCAGTCCGGCCCGCAGCACCAGTTCGTTGAACCGGTCGACCTCGACCTGTCCGTACCAGATGGCAGTGACCGTATCGGTGAACCGCTGGGCGGTCTGACGCCACTGTTCCCCGACGCCGGCATCGGGGATGGATTCCTCGGGCCGGACGATGAACTGGTAGATCCACACTTCGAGCCCGTCCGGACGGGTCACGGCGAATGGGCGTTCCTCAAGGACCACCACGCCCATGCACTGCAGCATCGGCAGCAGTTGACTCAGCGAGGCCGGACGACCGCCGAGATACCAGGTGAGGAACATGTCGCGGCCGTCATTGCCGGGCTCAAGCTGGAGAGTGACCGAATCGTGTCGCAGTGCTTCGACGATCCCGACATCGGTGATGGCCTCGCCCGGAGTTACGACCTGCTTGAACTCCTCGGGAAGCACCTCGGCGTAATGCTCGGCGGTGTCGGTGTCGAGCACGCCGCCGGCCGCCGACAGCATGCGGTCAGCCCAGGTACGGGTCGCCTCAGTAAGCAGATCCTGGATCCTGAGACGGTTCGTCTCGCTGGCGTCGATGGACTGACGGCCACTCCCCTCAGGCAACCGGACGGTGAAATAGACTCTGGCCCAGGGTGATTCGGTCACTCGTGCGGTGTAGTCGATGCTGATTCCGCCGAACTCGCGAACCAGGATGTCCTGAATCGCCAGCCGCACCGCGGTTGTGTAGCGGTCCCGCGGCAGATAGACCAGACAGGATACGAAGTGTCCGAGCCGGTCGGCCCGCAGGAACAGCAGTGCGCCGCGGCGCGACCCGAGATCGATCACCGAGTCGGCCAGAGCCAGCAGTTGCCGACCGTCGAGGGCGAACAGTTCCGGGCGGGGAATGGCCTGGATGACGTCGAGCACCAACTGTCCCGGGTGACTGGGATCGTCGTCGGACAGCGCCAGGGCCTCCCGCACGCGGTCGGCGATCAACGGGATCTCCAGCACGTTGGCGCTCATGGCCGCACCGGTGAACAGCCCGACGAAGCGGTGTTCGACAGCCGTGTCCAAGCCGGTCTTCTCCCGCACCACGACGATGTACGGATAAGTGCCGTAACGCAGAAAGCTCGGCATGGTCGCCTGGGCGAGCACGAGCAACTCGTCCGGCCGGGTGAGTGCGGGCAGCAACTCGGTGCGCAGCCGCGCCACCCCGAGACGGCTGGACTCATCGAGCGTCGCCGTGCCGTCCGACACCGTGCACCGCAACGAGCCGAGCAGAACGAAGTGCCCGTCGGCAAGCCAGCGAAGCAGATCGGCCGCGCCCCGGCGATCACCGCCCGGGAAGCGCGATCCGTCGTCGGAGTCCATCTCGGCGGCCAGGCCACTGAGTGTGGTGGCGAGCGCGGCGGAGTCGTCGGCGACCTGCCGGGCATCGGCGAGCACCATCGGCAGCAGTTGTTCGGCTTGCGCCAGCGCGCGGCGGTCGGCGCTGGGCAGCACCTGCACATGGATCCAGGATTCGGCCGATCCGTCCGGGCCGCCCACCTCCAGCAGTTCGCCGTCCGGGCTTCGCCGCGCCGGGAACACCGGGGCCATCAGCGTGGCGTAGGGGATTCCGAGCCGGTGCAGCAGTACCGCCACCGAGTCCAGCAGTGCGGTGGCCTCGTCGGTGACCGCCTGGAGGGCGAGCCCGGCCGGATGACCCGCTCCGTGCACCGCGACCACCGTCTCCCCCGGCCGACGTCGGCCGGCCAACCGGTGGTGCGCGGCGATGACCTCAGCGGTCACCGCCTCGGGTGGCCCGGCGTCCGCGTCGCGAGGCGCATGGTCACTGGCCAGATAGGCGGCGGCCATCGCAGTCAGATCGAGGCCCGCAGCGCCTGAGTCATCCGTCACGCTGGGGACACTAGTCGCGGGTGAGCCTCCGGTGGGTCACTCTGTGCGGACGCGCGGCCTCGGCCCCGAGCCGCTCGATCTTGTTCTCCTCGTAGGCGCCGAAGTTGCCCTCGAACCAGAACCACTTGGCCTCGTTGGTGTCGCCCTCCCACGCCAGGATGTGGGTGCAGGTGCGGTCGAGGAACCACCGGTCGTGGGAGATCACCACGGCACAGCCGGGGAAGTTCTCCAGCGCGTTCTCCAGCGAGCCGAGTGTTTCGACGTCGAGATCGTTGGTGGGCTCGTCGAGCAGCAGCAGGTTGCCACCCTGTTTGAGGGTCAGTGCCAGGTTGAGGCGGTTGCGCTCGCCGCCGGAAAGCACGCCGGCCGGCTTCTGCTGGTCGGGTCCCTTGAACCCGAAGGCCGAAACGTATGCCCGGGAGGGGATCTCGGTCTGTCCGACCTCGATGAAGTCGAGCTTGTCGGAGACCACCTCCCACACCGTCTTCTTCGGATCGATGCCGGCCCGGCTCTGGTCGACGTAGCTGAGTTTGACCGTCTCGCCGACCCGGACCGTGCCGCTGTCCGGCTCCTCGAGTCCGACGATGGTTTTGAACAGGGTGGTCTTACCGACGCCGTTGGGGCCGATGACTCCGACGATGCCGTTACGCGGCAGGGTGAAGGAGAGGTCCTTGATGAGGACCCGGCCGTCGAAGCCCTTGTCGAGGTGCTCGACCTCGACCACGACGTTGCCCAGACGAGGGCCGACCGGGATCTGGATCTCCTCGAAGTCGAGTTTGCGGGTCTTCTCGGCCTCGATCGCCATCTCCTCGTAGCGCTGGAGACGGGCCTTGTTCTTGGCCTGGCGAGCCTTGGCCCCCGAGCGCACCCAGGCCAGTTCCTCCTTGAGGCGCTTCTGCAACTTCTGGTCCTTCTTGCCCTGGACCTCGAGGCGTTCGGCCTTCTTCTCCAGATAGGTCGAGTAGTTGCCCTCGTAGGGGTAAGCGCGGCCGCGGTCGAGTTCGAGGATCCACTCGGCGACGTTGTCCAGGAAGTACCGGTCGTGGGTCACGGCCAGGATGGCGCCCTTGTAGTCGGCCAGGTGCTGCTCGAGCCACTGGACGCTCTCGGCGTCGAGGTGGTTGGTCGGCTCGTCGAGGAGCAGCAGATCGGGCTTGGACAGCAGCAGTTTGCACAGTGCGACCCGCCGGCGCTCACCGCCGGAGAGATGGGTCACCGGCTCGTCGGGCGGCGGGCAGCGCAGCGCATCCATCGCCTGCTCCAGCTGGGAGTCCATGTCCCAGGCATCGGCGTGGTCGAGTTCCTCCTGCAGCCGGCCCATCTCCTCCATCAGCTCATCGGAGTAGTCGGTCGCCATCAGTTCGGCGACCTCGTTGAACCGGTCGAGCTTGACCTTGATGTCGCCGAGGCCCTCCTCGACGTTCTCCCGGACCGTCTTCTCCTCGTTGAGGGGCGGTTCCTGCAGAAGGATGCCGACGGTGGCGCCGGGCGCGAGGAACGCGTCGCCGTTGTTGGCCTGGTCCAGTCCGGCCATGATGCGCAGCACGCTCGATTTGCCGGCGCCGTTGGGTCCGACGACGCCGATCTTGGCTCCCGGCAGGAAGTTGAGCGTGACATCGTCGAGGATGACCTTGTCGCCGTGGGCCTTGCGAACTTTGCGCATGGTGTAGATGAATTCCGCCACGGCGACCATCCTAGGTGGCGGCCACGCCGGGCTTTACCGGCGTGACCACCACCGGCCGTCAGGCGCTCAGCACCAGGCCGTCGGAGTCGGCCTCGTCGGATTCATCGGCCTGCTCGTCCGAGGACGTCGCGTCCCCGGCGTCGCGGATTCGGGCCGGCTGTTCGATGCGCGCGACCACCCGGGCCAGGTCCGGCCCGACGGCGTTGGCGCGCATCTCCAGCGAGGACCGCTTGACGCCGTCCTTGTCCTCGTACTCGCTGGTGTGGACGATGCCGGTGACGATCACCGGGGCGCCCTTGTACATCGCCGCACCCACGCCGGTGACCAGTTTTCCCCAGCAGTTGACGGTGATGTAGAGCGAATTGCCGGGCTCCCAGGTGCCCTCTCCCGTACGGCGGCGGGAGTTACTGGCCACCCGGAAGCTGATCACCTCCTGGTCACCCACTACCCGGCGGCGCAGGTCGGTGATGATGCGGCCGACGACGGTCATCGGTGTCTCGAACATGTCGTGTGTCCTTTCGCTGTTCATTCGGTGCGGATTCGCCCCTCCAGTGGGCGCGAGGGCACCGACGAATCAGGACTTCGGACCTCTCCGGCGGCGGAGATTGGGGATGAATCGGGAAGTGGGGATGAATCAGCGGCCGGTGCGATCGTTACCGGCCAGCTGCGCCAGCATCGCGTTGTAGGCGGCGAGTTCGGCGTCGTTGTCCCGCTCGGCGGCCCGGTCCATCCGCACGGCGTCGCGCCGGTCACTGCGCTGCCACTGGACCAGCAGAGCGACCAGGACGACCACCAACGGGAACTCCCCGGCCGCCCAGGCGATGGAACCTCCGAGTTGCTGATCGGCAAGAAGGTCTGTCTGCCAAGGCAATTGCAACGAGCGATAGAACCGCTCCCCCATCAGCCTGGTCATGCCCATCATGATCACGCCGAAGAAGGCATGCAGCGGCACCGTGGCGAAGACCATGGCGATCTTTCCCAGCGGTGGGACATTGCGCGGCGCCGGGTCGATCCCGATCACCACCCAGTAGAACAGGTAGCCGCTCATCAGGAAGTGCACATTCATCAGGATGTGCGAACCATGATGGCTGACCGCGGAATCGAACAGGCTGCTGAAGTACAGCGCGTAGAAACCGGCGACGAACATCAGCGTCGCCACCACCGGGTGGGTGAAGAACCGCGACCACTTGCTGTGCAGTCCGGTCAGCAGCCACTCCCGCGGACCGGGTGGGTTGCCCTTCCCCGCCGTCGGCAGCGCCCGTAGGGCCAGGGTGGTCGGCGCGCCGAGAACCATCAGAATGGGGATGAGCATCGACAGCAGCATGTGTCCGGTCATGTGCATGCTGAAGGTGGCCATCATGTAGCGGCCCATGCCCGACGACGTGGTGAACAGCAGCAGCGCGCAGCCGAGCAGCCAGGAGGCGGTCCGGCCCGATGGCCATTCGTCGCCCCGGCGGCGCAAGCGGATCACACCGGCGAGGTACACGGCGGCGAAAACGATCGCGGCCGATCCGAAGATCAGGTCGAAGCGCCAATCCAGCAGGATTCGTGCGAGTGTCGGCGGGCCGGCGAGGTCGTATCCGATCGCCACTTCGGCGGCTGACGGATTGAGCACCCGCGGAGGAGGCGGCGGGGTGCGGCCCATGCCGACCGCGATGCCGAAGGTCACACCGAACACGATCGCCTCGATCACGGCGAGCCGGATCAGAGGCCGACGCGCCTGCGGGTCGGCCTGCAGGACCGCGACGGCGGTGCGGCGCTGTAGCCAGCCGATGACTCCGAGGACGGTGAGCGCGGCGGCCTTGGCCAGCACCAGCCATCCGTACGGAGTTCCGACCAGATCCGCCGGCCGGATCCGGACCGCCGCATTGATGGCCCCGGACAATGCCATCGCGATGAAGCACCACAGCGCGACCGCCGAGAACCGGCGGGCGGCCAGGTCGGCGTGCTCACCACCGCGCAGGGCGTGCGCCAGCAGAGCCAGCAGACCCCCGGCCCACACAGCGCCGGCGGTCAGATGGATCAGCAGACTATTGGTGGCGTAGTCGTGCGAGCCGCCGACCGAGGAGTGTCCGGTCAGACCCAGCGGCACCAGGGTGAGCAACGCGAGGGCGAAGAGTATCGGCGTCCACGACCACCGCAGCACCGACACCGAGGCGAGCGTGACGAAGAGCGCCAGGCCGGCGGTCCAGCGCCACGCATTGGCGGTGTCCACCTGATCGACGACGCCCCACAGTTCCACCGGGTTGAGGTGCTCGCGCAGCGAGTGTCCGGACGCATCAGAGATGGTCAGCGGCACCATCAGTGCGGCGCAGGCCGCCCACAGACCGGAGGCGACGGTGGCCATCCGCAGCGCGCGGTAACCGGCGGCGTCCAGTACGCCGTTGTCCTGCGGAGGGACGAAGAACGCGGCGAACAGGAACCCGCCGACAGCGATGACGCCGGCGATCTCACCGGCGGCCCGCACGAACGGCAACCCGACAGTGGTGGCGGGTCCCGGGTTGGGCAGTCCGGTGGCGGTGAGCGCATCAGCCAATGCCAACGCGCCGACGCCCGCGGCCACCAGACCGGCCAGGACCCCCACGGCAGCCAGGACCGGCCACACAGAGGTTCGGCGTGGTGTCGAGGTCACGATCCCCAGCCTAGGGAACCGGCAGTCCGGCGACGGGGCTAGGGCACGTCTTTGTAGTCGATGCCGAAGTCGTCTTCCTCGACCGTGGTCACCGTGACGACGTAGCCCTTCTTCTGGCTACCCGTGACGGCGACACACTCGACGTTCTGACCGGTCTTGCCCATCACGCCGTCCACGCATTCGACGGTCTCGGCGGGAGTGCCATCGGCGTTGAGCCGTTGCATCAGCACTTCTTGGACCTTTTCCTTGGGCCACAGTCGCCTCATCGACAGGTCCATCTGCAGGCCACTGACTCCGTCGACCGACAGAACCCGCTTGGACGCGACACCGTCTCGGGTGACATCGCACTGCGCGGTGGCGCCGATCTTGCCCTCAAGGCCCGTCGCGCAGGTCACCGTGCTGTCCGGCAGCATGCCCGAAACCCCTTTGGCGAGTTCCTCTTTGGTGTAGCTGGGCATGATGTCGTACTGCAGGTCGCTGCCACTGATGCTCGTCACGGTGACCACCGCCTGCACCGTGTCGGTCGCGCTGAGCTCGACAGCGCAACTGGAGGTCTTGCCGACTTCGGCGACCAGATCGTCCTTGCAAGTCACCGATTTCGGCGGATTCTTGGAGGCTGCGAACTGATCGGTCAGCTTCTTCTGCAGGTCCGCCGCGCTGATCGACTTGGTGGTCTCGACCTTGGCCGAGCAGGCGCCGAGCAGAGCCGACATGGCGAGTACGGCGGCACCCGCGGCGATCCTCGTTGTGGTCGTGGTGGTTGCGGCCATCGTCGGCACTCCTCGGTGAGTCACGCTTCCCGCGATAAATGACGGGGCCGACGTTACTACGGACCACCACCCTTTAGGCGCGTACCCGCGGTCACTTCTGCGATCGGGCTTCCCGCTGGTAGAACTGCTCGGAGGCGATGTCATGGATACGGTCCATATCCCCGATGATGGCCTGCAACTCGTCGAGGAACGCCCGGCGCCGTGCCCGCAGGTCGGTGGATGCCTCAAGCAGCTTCTGGTCGGCCGCCACCTGCCGTGCGGTGGCGAACAGCAGAGCCGAGACTGACTCGTTGCTGCGCACCCGACCCTGTGCCGCGTACTGACCTCCCACGCCGAGCGCCTGCTTGGTCAGATCCTTGTCACTGATGTCGGTCGGCGCATCGCAGAGAACGTCGGCGACGATCTCATAGGCCTCGAAGAACGGGCGCAGCATCGCATTGGCCATCAGCGGTCGCTTGGCGAGCAACAGAGCGTCGATCGCCTCGGGACCGGCGTCGAGTTGGGACTCCCAGCCGGGAATCCACTCCAGCTCCTCGGCGATGTTCTCCCGGAAAGTTGCCGAGTCGGCGAAGTAGAAATCGAACTTCAGCAGCGAACGCAGCCGCATCGCCTGCGCCCAGAACGCATCCACCCGCTCGCCTGCGGCTGCCCGGGCCGCGTGCATCAGAGAGAGCTCGACGATCGAGGTCTCCAGGAAAGCGTGGATGAGAGAATTGCGGTAGAACGCCGCCTCGAGTTCCTGCTCGGGCGCGATCCGCCACACCGGCTCATGGCCACCGTCGACCCGGGTGACCGGATGACCGTTGGACATGGCATCCAGAGCAACACGCACACCTTCGGCGGAGTGCAACCGCAGGGCGCTGTTGGTCATCGGGGTCTTCTTGCGTTCCAGGTAGTCCAGCAGATCCTGCAGCGTGTGGTGCAACTGCCGGAGGGTCAGGGCCCGGCTGCGGGTGGTCAGCAGAACCGCGGAGATCAGGCTGGAGGCATTGATCGGAGTCGCTCGCAGAATCCGCCACGACACCTCGATGGCCATCTTCTGCATCGCGAGGTGTTTGGCGGCCTTGTCGCTGGCGATCGGCCCGCCCGGCTCGCCGAGGTACTGCGCCATCGAAACCGCTTCGGGGAAACGGACGTAGATCTTGCCGTAGTTACGTTCGCCCTGCGCCTTGATGAAGTTGAACAGCCACTCCGCGCCTTCCGGGATCTTCTCTCCGCCACGCGCATAGGCCGCATACTCGGCGGTCTCATGCAACTGGTCGAAACTGATCGAAGTCGGCTGCAGCAGGATGTCGTCGCTCTTGCCGTCAAGATAGGCATCGGCGACGTAGGACAGCAGACCGAGCTTGGGCGGCAACATCTTTCCGGTCCGCGACCGGGTGCCCTCGATCGACCAACTGAGGTTGAACCGCTTCTGGACGATATAACCGACGAACTGGCGCAGCACATACTTGTACAGCGGATCATCGAGCTTGCGCCGCAGGAAGATGACGCCCGAACGGCGCATGAGCGGACCCATGAAGCCGAAGGACAGGTTGATCCCCGCGAACGTGCAGGCCGGCGGAAGTTTGTTCTCCTGCAACGCAACCGGGACGATCACGCCGTCGAGATAGGAACGGTGCGACCACAGGAACACCGCAGGATGATCCTCCAGCGCACGGCGCATCGCCTCCACCTGCGTGGTGTCATAGTCGATCCGCGGGTCGAAACCGCGGCTGAAGATGGCGCGACCGAGGTTGGGGATCAGATCGACGGAGAAACGGCTCCAGCCGGTGGCGAGCTCGTTGAGCATCGTCTCGGCCTTCTCCGGGGAGGCTCCCGGAATGCCTTCCATGCCCTCGATGAAGCGAGAGGACGCCATCAACTCATCGGTGATCAGCCGGGGTGACTTGTACTCGGGTCCGAGCAGACGCAATTCGATACGTTCGACCGCCAGTGCGGCACGGCGCATCACGAACTTCGCGAAGTCCTGCTGGGTGTCACCGGCGGAGTTCTCCCGCCAGTCCTGACGAAGTTCGGAAACCTTGGCCGGTTCACCGGCGACGATCCGGGCACGCGACGGATCCTTGCGCAGGATGGCGTGCTGCAGGATCTCGGGCGGCCGGTAGGTTTCGCGGCCCGAGATCAGCCCGGCGAGCTTCACCCGGGTTGGCAGACCGCCCGGCACCCAGAACACCCGCACCGGAACCACCGTGCGGTCTTCCGCGGCATTGAGCTCGTCGATGAGTTCGCTCACCAGTTCCGGCGGGGCGTCTCCATGCGGCAGCCGCAGTACCTCGACCTTGGTGTCGGGGTGTGCGCGACGCTGCGCCTGAAGCCAGTCGTTGAGCAACCCGTACTCGGCCTTCGATGAGACCGATGCCAGGACGAGGGCGTCATCGGTGGTGCTGAAGTCGGTGAGATAGTCGGCGGCTTTCATCGGCGGCCCTTCACTTTCGGCTTCGGAGTCGACGGCTCGGCCTTCTTGGCCGGCACCTTCTTGGCTGCGGTCTTGGTGGCTTTCGCCGCCGTGGCCTTCTTGGCAGGCGCCTTCTTCGCAGCGCTCTTCTTTGCGGGGGCCTTCTTCACCGCGTGCTTGTACAGCGCGGCTTCGGGCACCTTGCCGACCGGCCACGAATCCAGGGTGTCGATATAGAGCTGACGCACCTCTTCGATCCGCTCCGGCAGGTTGTCGAGCGTCCAGTCGTCAAGGGAGAGAGGCGGGTAGACGACGACATCGACGGTGCCGGGATGCAGTGTCTGCGAATCCCGCGCGGAGATCAGCTCGGCGTTGCGGATGACCACCGGAACGATCGGGACACCGGCCGACATGGCCAATCGGAACGGCCCTTTCTTGAACGGGCCCACCGAGCGGGTGTCGAGTCGGGTGCCCTCCGGCGCGATCATCACCGACAGTCCCTTGCGGGCCAGTTCCTCGGCTTCCTTCAGCGACTCGACGGCTTTCTTGGGGTCCTCACGATCGATGAAAATGGTGTCGGTGAGCTTGCCCATGGCGCCGACGATCGGATCGCTTTCCAGTTCCTTCTTGCCGACGCCCGTCCAGTTGTCCTTGAGCATCGAGGCGACGATGAGCGGGTCGATGTTGTTGCGGTGGTTGAAGATGAACACCGCCGGGCGTTTCCTGGTGAGGTTCTCCTCGCCGATGACATTGAGGTGCACACCGTTGATGGCCAGCATCGCCTGCGGGAAGGCGGAGGTGAAGAAGTTGATGCCCCGCCGGCGGCTGCGGGTCAGCAGGCCCCATCCGACCGCACCGTAGGCAGCCGGAATAACCGCGCTCATGCCCAGAAGGTTGCGCACCTGACCGACGAGCCCTCCCCTGCCCCGGCTGTTGAACTCCAGGATGGGCCAACCGCGCTTTCGCGCGACCTCCCGCATCTTGTCACCGGGATTGGTGGGCCGCGGGTTTCCGACCAGGTACATCAGCGCGACGTCCTCGTCGCCGTCGGCGTAGAAGTAACTGTCCTGCAGGTCGATTCCGTTCTCGGCGGCGAACTCCTGAACAGCGTTGGCCTTGCCCGGACCCCACAGGATCGGCTGGATGACCTTGCCGGTCAGCACACCGTTCTCGTCGACTTCGAACTTGTTGGTCAGGGTGTTCGGAATGCCGAGGAAGCGTGCCACCGGGTCGACCTGAATGGTCAGCGCCGATGAACTGAGCACCACGGTGTGCCCGCGATTCATATGCGCCTCGACCAACTCGCGCATCTCGGGGTAGATCCGCTTCTCGATCTTCTCGGCGAACAGCCGCTCACCGATCTGCTGGAGATCGGACAGCGACCGCCCGCGCAACATGCCCGCGGCGCGGTTGATGAGGTCCTCGAACTCGATGCCGCCGAGCTGGTGGGTGAGACCGGCGGCGATCATGCTGATGAGTTCGCCGACGCCCATGTCCCCCTTGCGGAATCGCTCACGGGTCAGGATGACGGCGGTGAAGCCGGCCACCAGCGTGCCGTCGAGGTCGAAGAACGCTCCGATCTTCGGCCCACGCGGGCTGGCCATCACCTCGGCCACCGAACCAGGCAGTCGCATATCAGTCATGAATAGGCCACCGATCCGTTCGTAGTCTGGGTGGATTGATCAGGAGTATCGGGAAACGAAACCGGGACAACCCGCGGCTGCGGGTCTCCCGCCAGCGCGAGGACCTCGTCGAAACCCTGACGAAGGCACTGCGCGAACAGTTCCGGTTGGGCGATCGAGGCACGGTCATAGCGTGTGGTGACGGTGACGAAGCCTGCCCTGGACACCAGCACCGCCATCATCGCCACACCGGGCAGTGGGCCGATTCCGAACTGCCGCAACACCTTCGCACCGGCGATGAATGTGTCACCGGGATAGACCGGGACGTTGCTGGCCTGCACGTCGGAGGCGATCACCGAACCGCTCAAAGCCTGGATCACGGCGTCGGGC
>CAYFMA010000084.1:0-15282 GCA_964344085.1 uncultured Mycobacterium sp. | reverse complement strand
CCGATCAACACCCACGGCGGTCAGCTCGGTGAGGCGTACATCCACGGGATGAACGGCATCGCCGAGGGCGTGCGACAGCTTCGCGGCACATCGGTGAATCAGGTCGGCGGGGTCGAGCACGTGCTCGTCACGGCCGGCACCGGAGTGCCGACCTCCGGGCTGATTCTGGGTTAGACCGGAACCAGCTCGACGTCGGACAGCACCGCTGCGTCATCCCGGGCCGGCACGGTGACCACACCGGTGTAGCGGCCGCCGTTCTTCCACGCCGCGACCCGAAGGGTCTCCCCGGGGTACACCACGCCGGCGAATCGGGCGCCGTACGAGGCCACCTTGGCGGTGTCGCCGTCCAGGAGGGTGTCGACCAGTGCCTTGCAGGTCATGCCGTAGGTACACAGACCGTGCAGGATCGGCCGCGGAAATCCCGCTGCAGCGGCGAATTCCGGGTCGGAGTGCAACGGGTTGCGGTCACCGCACAGGCGATAGAGCAAGGCCTGCTGCGGCAACACCGGAATGTCGATCTCGAAATCGGGTGCGCGGTCCGGTGCGGTAGCTGAGTTCGACGGTCCCCGGTCGCCGCCGAAGCCCCCCTCGCCGCGGGCGAAGATTGATCGTTTGGTCTGCCATAGCACGGTGCCCGCTGTATCGGTGACGGTGGTTTCATTCCAGATCACCGCGGCCTTGCCCTTGTCCCAGATGTCGGTGATCCGGGTGATCGCCCGAGCTGATCCGCTCGGCGGCAGCGGCCCCGGAACTGTGACCGCCTCACTGGCGTGCAGTACCCGGCTCAGTTCGATCTCGATACCGGGGAAGCTCACCTTCGGTGGCTCTGTCATGTGAAAGCTCGCCGCCACGCTGCTGAAGGTCGGGGGTACCTGCGGTGTCCCGTCGGTGAGGTAGCGCAGTTCGCGGGGGTCCATCGGATCCGCCCCGGCGCCGAGCGCCAGGTTGTACAGCTGAACGTCGCTGCTGCTCCAGCTGAACTCCACCGGCTCGAGTTCGGCTCCCATTGCCACGTTCAGATCGATCGGCATATCAGCCCTTTCCGGCGAGGTGCAGTGCCGCGAGGTATCCGAATGTCATTGCGGGCCCGATGGTTCCGCCGGGCCCCGGGTACGTATGGCCCATCACTGGAGCGCTGGCGTTTCCGGCTGCATAGAGGCCCTCGATCACTGAGCCGTCGTCGCGCAGTGCGCGCCCATTGACGTCGGTGCGAATACCGCCCTTGGTGCCCAGATCGCCGGGCACCATCTTGGCCGCGTAGTAGGGCGGGTGACTGATCGCACCGAGGTTGGGATTGGGCTTATTTGTCGGATCGCCGTAGTAGCGGTCGTATGCGCTCTCACCGCGGTGGAAATCGGCATCCACTCCGGTTCGGGCGAATCCGTTGAAACGCTCCACAGTTGACCGTAATGAGTCTGCCGGCAATCCCGTCTTTGCCGCCAGTTCGTCGATCGTGTCGGCCATGACGATCACGCCGGATTCCATCCATTTCTTCGGGATGCGCTGTCCCGGTTGCAGACCGGCGAAGATGTACCGGTCCCGGTACTGCTGATCGAAGATCAGCCAGGCTGGGACGTTCTCACCCGGCCCGGAACCTTGGCCGTATGGGCCGCCGTACATATGGTGGCATGCCTCGACATAGGGCATCGACTCGTTCATGAACCGTTTCCCGGACAGGTTCACGATCATCGACCCGGGCGAGTTGCGTTCCGAGAGTGCGAACCACGGCGCACCGTCCAGCGGAACTGTCGGACCCCACCAAGCGTCCTCCATGAGATCCAGTGCGGCGCCCAACTTCTCGGCCGCGAGGATGCCGTCACCGGTGTTGGCCGCGGCGCCGACCGTCCATTCGGTGCCGATCGGCTCGCGCTGATACTTGCGGCGCATCTGCTCGTTGTGTTCGAACCCACCCGAGCCCAGGATCACCCCGCGGCGGGCGCGGATCAGTCGCGGTTCGGACGTTGAGGGAGCCGTGGTGTCGACCACGTAGATGCCGCGAACGACACCGTCGTCGGAGACGTAGAGATCGGTCAACGCGGTGTTGAGCAGCACCGGAACGCCGGCATCCCGCAGGCCGATGCGCAACGGAGCGATGAGAGCCCGGCCCATACCGACCAGGTTCTTGCGGCGCACACCCGCCCACACGGTGCGCAATCCGACCTTGATGCTGCGCAGCACTCCGCGCGGATGCCGCTTGAGTTGGTTGAGCCGGACGTAGTCCTGTTGCATCACCACGACATTCAGTGGCACCTTGCCGTAGGCCGGTTCCAAGCCGGGCAAATCAGGCCCGAGTCTTGCTGCGTCGAATGGTTCCGGTTCGATCGACCGGCCACCCGCCCGGCCGCCCGGCTGTTCCGGGTAGTAGTCCGAATAGCCGGGCACCCAGCACATCTTCAGCGGGGTGTGTTTGAGGACGAACGTCAGCATCTCCGGACCGCGCTGAAGATAGGTGTCGATCTTCTCCGGCGGCACCACGTCCCCGACGATGGTGTGCAGGTAGGTCCGTGCGGCCTCGGTGGTGTCGGTGACACCGTCTCGTGCGAGCACCTCGTTGTTCGGGATCCAGACCCCGCCACCCGACCGCGCGGTCGAGCCGCCGAAGTGGGGAGCCTTCTCGACCACGACCGCCGACAATCCCTGGTGAGCGGCAGTCAGAGCGGCAACCATGCCGGCCGCACCACTGCCCACGACGACAACGTCGAACTCGTCAGCTGTCATACTAGAACACGTTATAGAAAAGACCCCTTCCGGCGCTACTGACGCGTTTGTGAACGCCCTGCGACAGCACCGGGCATGGCCCGGCTGCCGGGCGGGTAGACGTTGACGCGCAACTGGAACACGTTCTAGATTTCAGGCGTGTATGCGCAACCGCTGCTGGACTCCATCGCCGAAGCCGAGCAGTTGGTGCGCGAGGCCCCGCATATCGAGACCGAAGCAGACCTGCTGGAGGGGTTGCAGTACCTGGCCGGCGGTATCGCCGCCTGCACCCACATCGCCTTCGACTACGACCGGGACCATCCGTTCCTGCAGTCGGGGACCGGACCGTTCACCAAGATGGGTCTCGACAATCCCGACACCCTGTATTTCGGCACCCGGGTGCAGGCCGGCAACGAGTACGTCGTCACCGGCGCGCGGGGAACCACCACCGACCTGAGCTTCCAACTGCTGGGCGGTGACTACACCGACTCGGCAGTCCCCGACAGTGAGACCGCGTTCGACGATCGCAGGCTGGACATCGCCGTAGACGGCAGTTTCGAGTGGAGGTTCACCCCGAAGGTCAATGCGCAGCTGGTGATCCGCGAGGTCTACAACGACTGGTCGGCTCAGCGAGGCTCGATCGCGATCGCGCGCACCGACACCGCAGGCACCTCACCACCGCCATTGACAAAAGAACTCATCGAAAAGCGTTTTGTCACAGCCGGAAAGCAATTAGTCCAGCGCGTGAAGACCTGGCTGCAATTCCCGCAGTGGTTCTATATGAACATTCCAGTCAACACGATGGTCGCGCCTCGGCTGACACCCGGCGGGTTGGCCACCCAATACTCTTCGGCAGGCCATTTCGATCTGACTCCCGAACAGGCGCTGGTGCTGACCCTGCCGGTCTCCGACGCTCCGTACCTCGGCTTCCAACTGGGCAGCATGTGGTACATCTCGCTGGACTACATCAACCACCAGACCTCCCTGAACGGAACTCAGGCCCAGGCCGATCCGGACGGCAAGATCCGCATCGTGGTCGGCGACCGCAATCCCGGCATCACCAACTGGGTCGAGACGCTCGGTCACCGCAAGGGCTTCCTGCAGTTCCGCTGGCAGCGGGTCTCCCGCGAACTGACCCCAGCAGACGGCCCCACGGTGGAACTGGTCGACGCCGCCGACGTGCAGGCACACCTGCCCTACTACGAGCACAACAGAATCTCCGAGCAGGACTGGCGGGCGCGGATCGCGTCCCGGCAGCTACAGATCCAGAACAGGATGGTGGGATAGCGGATGGTCGGAATGCTTGAGAACAAGGTCGTGGTGATAAGCGGGGTCGGACCTGCTCTTGGCACGACCCTCGCGCGCCGGTGCGCCGAGGCCGGCGCTGACCTGGTGCTCGCGGCTCGCACCGCCGAACGTCTCGACGAGGTCGCCACCATCGTCAAGGGTCTGGGTCGCAAGGCGTTATCGGTCACCACCGATATCACCGACGACGCCCAGGTCGATAACCTGGTGAGCCAGGCCGTATCGACGTACGGCAAGGTCGACGTTCTGATCAACAACGCATTCCGGGTGCCCTCAATGAAGCCGTTGGCCGACACCACTTTCCAACACATCAGGGACGCCATCGAACTGACAGTGCTCGGAGCGCTTCGGCTCACCCAGGGATTCACACCGGCTCTGGCCGAGGCCAAAGGTTCGGTGGTCAACGTCAACTCCATGGTGATCCGGCATTCCCAGCCCAAGTACGGTGCCTACAAGATGGCGAAGGCGGCGTTGCTGGCCATGTCTCAGTCGCTGGCCACCGAATTGGGCCCACAGGGCATCCGAGTCAATTCCGTTGCGCCGGGTTATATCTGGGGTGGGACCCTGCAGAGCTACTTCGCCCATCAGGCCGGTAAGTACGGCACTACCGTCGAGCAGATCTACGACGCCGCCGCCGTCAATTCCGACCTCAAGCGCCTTCCCACTGAGGACGAGGTCGCCTCGGCGATCCTGTTCATGGCCAGCGACCTGTCCAGTGGGATCACCGGTGCGACGCTCGACGTCAACTGCGGAGAGTACAAAGCATGACCGGGGTTAGGTGATGGCATCGCGCACCGATGTCGGCACCATCGAGGATCTCAAAGCCTCGGCGGTCAAAGCCGTCGGACTCGATGACTTCGGCAACGACGACGACAACTACGTTGAGGCGCTGTCAGTCCTACTCGACGCCTACCGGCGCGAGGCCGACTTCACCGAACTCGGCAGCAAGATGTCCCGGTTCTTCCTACGCAACGCACTGGTGGCGAGACTTCTCAGTGAAGCCTCCTGGAAGCAGTACCCGCAATATGCCGAGGTGCCGATCACCGCACCCATCTTCGTGACCGGACTGCCACGCACAGGAACCACCGCGTTGCATCGCCTGCTGTGCGGCGATCCGCGGCATCAGGGTCTGGAACTGTGGCTGGCGGAATTCCCGCAGCCTCGTCCGCCGCGCGAAACATGGCCGCAGAACCCGGTTTTTGCCGAACTCGACGCCCGGTTCAAGAAGGCACACAGCGAGAATCCGGACTTCACCGGCCTCCATTACATGACGGCCGACGAGGTGGAGGAGTGCTGGCAACTGCTTCGCCAGTCGGTGCATTCGGTCTCCTACGAGACGTTGGCCCACGTCCCCAGCTACGCGCAGTGGCTATCCCGGCAGGACTGGACCAGGCCGTATCTGCGTCACCGCCGCAATCTGCAGTTGATCGGTCTCAACGATGCAGACAAGCGCTGGGTGCTCAAGAACCCAAGTCACCTTTTCGCTCTCGACGCGATTTTCAAGGTCTACCCCGATGCGCTGGTGATCCAGTGCCACCGGCCGGCTGACACCATCCTGGCGTCAATGTGCTCGCTGGCCCAGCACACCGCCGAAGGCTGGTCGAACAGTTTCGTCGGTGCGACCATCGGAGCCGATGCGCTGGAGACCTGGTCGCGTGGCCTGGAACGGTTCAATACCGTCCGCGCCGCGCAGAACCCGGCCCAGTTCTACGACTGTGACTACTTCGACCTCATCCGTGACCCGATCGCGACGGTGCAGAACATCTACTCGCACTTCGGTATCGATTTCACCGACGAGGCCCGCGCCGCGATCATTCGCACTGACGATGAGAGTAAGCAAGGACCACGTGCGCCGAAGCACACCTACTCGCTGTCCGATTACGGACTGACGGAGGATCAGGTCCGGGAAGCCTTCAAGGGTCTTTAGTCTGCCGTGTTTATCCGGCTGATTCCTCCTCGGGACTGCGTCCCGCATCGTCATCAGCCGTGTCTGGTTGGCTGATTCCTCCTCGGGACTGCGTCCCGCATCGTCATCAGCCGTCACCCGGGGCCGGGGCGCTGGAGTATTCCTCCAGACAACCCTCGGCGACAGCGTGACGAATGCTGTCGGTAAGCCGGGGGCAGGACCGGGCGCGTGCGCTGTTGCCGCCGTCTGCCCGAATCTCGTTGAAATACGCGCACTTCCGGTTGGCATCGGTGGTCCACTGCACTGCGGTGTAAGGCGCGCCGAGTTTCTTGACCTGAACCGAAGCGTGGCAGAACCGGCAGTTCACCTCGGCGAGGCCAGAGGTCAGGTAGCGGTCTCGGTCCCGGCATGTCGCTTCGTGTACGGCGGCGGCGCGTTGCGGATCGTTTGCGAAATCCGGCGCCTTGGCCCAGGACAGCAGATCGTTCTCCTCGCGGGCCTGATACCCGCCGTCGTGAACGCCGTGGAGCAACAGCATGGTGCGCGCCATCTCGTCGACGTCGGGCGTCTGATCGCTCACCGCGAAGCCTTCTCCTCGGCCTGCCGACGCAGGTTCTCCTCAACTTCCACGTGCCACTTCTCGTTGGCCCTGGAGGTGTCGACCTCCATCTCGAAACGATCAGTCATCTCCGGAGCCACGTCGGCCACATCGACGTAGAACTGCTGATACCAACGACGCATCTGATAGACGGCCCCATCCTCCTCGACCAGGAGTGGATTCTCGATGCGGGTCTTGTGCTTCCAGATCTCGACGTCCTGAAGAAAGCCCTTGGTGACACCCTCGGTGAATGCCTTCGCGAGGTGATTGGTGGTCTCATCGTCAAGTCCCTTGGGCTTCTCGACGATCACTCCCCACTGGAGGACGAAGTTGTTCTGGTCGACCGGATAGTGGCAGTTGATGAGGATCGACTCGGATTTGAAATCACCGTATTTCGAATGCAGCCAGTTGATCATGAAGGACGGCCCGAAATAACTTGCCTCGGAATCCAATTCCGACTGTCCGTAGGCCGTGCCCATACCGCCGATGTCCGGACGTCCGACGTTGTGCAGATACTGCGATGCGATATGACCCTCGAAGACGTTCTTGAAGTAGGTCGGCAGCCCGAAATGGATGTAGTAGAAGTGCGCCATGTCGGTGACGTTGTCGATGATCTCCCGGCAGTTGGAGCCCTCGATCAGCATGGTGTTCCACTGCCAGTCGGTCCAGTCACCGCTCGACCATTCCGGGATGTCCGGAATGCGCACCTCGGGCTGTGGCGGGTTGCCCTCGTGGTCGTGCCAGACGAACAGCAGGCCGCCGCGCACGTCGGTGTGCCAGGACCGCGTCTTGGCCAGTTTCGGAGTGCGTTTGGCGTACGGGACCAACTTGCAGCGGCCGTCGCCGCCCCAGCGCCAGTCATGGAACGGGCAGGCCACCTCGTCGCCCTTGATGGCGCCCTGGGATAGATCGCCACCCATGTGCCGGCAGTACGCGTCCAGAACGTGCAGTTCGTTGTTCGAGTCGGCGAAAACCACCAACTTGACTCCGAATGCGTGGATCGAGTGCGGTTGGCCGTCCAGATACTGCTGGACCGGACCCAGGCAGTGCCAGCCTCGGGCGTACCGGTCAGGCAGCGCCCCGGTGTCGATCTCGCGAATGTCGGTCATTTCGCGCCTCCGCCCATCGTGTCCCTCTAACTAGAACACGTTACAGTTTTACTGCACCCAGGCGCAACGGTCCTGGTCAGGGTGACCCGACCGGGACCGCACGGTACACCGCGATCTCGTTGGACTGGATGGTCTGGGTCATCGTGTAGGTCGACGCTGTCGCGGTGATCGTCCACTTCTGCAGTGCCTTTGCGGCGTTGGCGTTGAAGTTGGCATCCGGAACCGACGACATCGAGTTGTACCGGTAGAGGGTGTAGGTGGTACCCGGCTTGAGGCTGGAGACGGTGATGGTCAGCGTCACCGGTTTGGCGGCCGGTCGCGCCGTCGCTCCTTGCGTCATGACCGGACTCTCGGAGTTGACGCTCGTGGTCAGGCGGACGGGCACCGTCTCATGGCTCTGGTCCAGCACTCCGGTGATCGCGATTCCGTAATCCTGCCCGTTACTCAGCGAGTAGACCGGCCCGGTCTTCGCGTTGGCCTGCCGGCGGGTGGTCGCGAAGGTGCCGACGGTGTAGCTGAAGACGTTCTGCGGCGTCCCGTTTCCACCGCCGGTCCACAGCCCGTTGTCGTTGAAGGTGAGGACGTCGTCGCTGTAGTAGGCCACCGGCGTCGTCAGCGGATGTGTCGAGGTGATGCCCGTGACGGTCACGATGTGGTCGTATTCCGCGTCGCCCGCAGACGCATTGGTGGTGCCGTAGAAGCGGGCCTGGTTCATGAAGACTCCGATGATCACCGGATCGCCCGCGATGACGTACGACTTCACCCAGTTCAGGAAAGAAGTCGTTGTGGTCTGCTTGCTGTTGGTGAACGCGACAGCTGACAGATGCATCGCCTTGGCCGCGGCCGCGTCGTTGACACCGAGTAGAAGTTGTGAGGCGCTCAGGTTCTGCTTCATGTTGTTACTGGCCAAAGCGCGCGCGTCATACTGCGATATGTACTGGCCGTAGTACAGACCGGCGCTGACGAACGAGGTTTCTCCGCAATAACCGTCGTTGGCATTCCACTGGATCCGTGGTGGCAGGGGATTGCTCGCGGTGTAGGTGCGGACTGTGGCTGCCGCGTTGGCGCGTATCGGTCGGGTGGATACCGGTCGGGCGGATCGTGCGGGAGGCTGAGAGTTCGTCGCCGTGTCGGAGGCATCAGCGTGGGCGACTCCGGGTGCGGCAAGCATGCCGTAGCCCAGAGCGAAGGCGCACGCACCGGCCCCCAGCCAGGCATGACGTGCGTAGCGCATTGACGAACTGTAGTTCCCGAACGTTGCTGTCGCACCCCTTTGGCGGCAGCTCACCGGCTTGCCGGGAACTCGCGCGCCGCTATCTCGAGGGCTTGTCGGACGCCGGTTTATCCGATCCCACGACCCACATGGAGTAGTACTGCGAGCCGCCACCATAGGCGTGACCCATGGCCTTTCGGGCGCCCTGAACCTGGTGTTCACCGGCCTTGCCCATCACCTGGATCGCGGACTCGGCGAACCGGATCATCCCGGAGGCGCCGATCGGGTTGGACGACAACACGCCGCCGGACGGGTTGACCGGAATCTTGCCGCCGATCGCCGTCTCGCCGGCTTCGGTCAGCTTCCAGCCCTCGCCCTCCTTGGCGAAGCCGAGGTTCTCCAGCCACATCGGTTCGAACCAGGAGAAGGGCACGTAGATCTCGGCGACGTCGATCTCATCGATCGGGTTGGTGATTCCGGCCGCCTTCCACAGCGCCGCAGCGGCGTCGCGACCGGCCTGCGGGTTGACCTGATCCCGTCCGGAGTACGCCAGCGGCTCGGTGCGCAGCGCGGTGGCGTGCACCCATGCCACCGGATGACCGTCGGCTACCCGCTTATCGGCGATCGCCTCGTTGCCGATCACCATGGCCGCCGCACCGTCGGATGACGGGCAGGTCTCATCGAATCGGATCGGATCCCACAGCATCTGCGAGGACAGCACCTTCTCCAGGGTGATATCCGGCTGGTGCAGATGCGCGAGTGGATTCTTCGCACCGTTGAGGCGATCCTTCACCGCCACCATCGCCCCGATGTGCGCCGGGGCGCCGGAGCGGCGCATGTAGGCCCGGATGTGCGGGGCGAAGTATCCGCCCGCTCCGGCTCCGACCGGCTTGGTGAAGGGGACCGGAATCGACAAGGCCCACATGGCATTCGATTCGGATTGCTTTTCCCACGCGACAGCGAGCACCCGCCGGTACTTGCCGGACTGGACCAGGCTGGCCGCCACGATCGCCGTCGAACCACCGACCGAACCCGCGGTGTGCACCCGGATCAGCGGTTTGCCGGTCGCACCCATGGCGTCGGCCATGAACAACTCGGGCATCATCACGCCCTCGAAGAAATCTGGCGCCTTGCCGACCACCACGGCGTCGATCTCATCGAGTGTGGAACCACTGTCGGACAGCGCCCGGTCGATCGCCTCGCGCACCAGACCGTTCATCGAGACGTCGGTCCGCTTGGCGACGTACTTGGTCTGCCCGGTGCCCAGTACCGCAGCGAGATGCTTGCCGGCCATCAGGCGTCCTTCCCTTCCAGCACGGCGATCAGATTCTGTTGCAGCACGGGGCCACTCGTCGAGTGTGCCAGCACACGCTGTGCAGAGCCGTCGAAGATGTGCCGGGCGGCAAAACCGATCCGCTCCAGTCCAGCGGAGAACATTGGATTGGCGGCAAGAGCACCGCCGGACGGATTCACCTTCGTTGATGCCTTGAGCCCGATCGCCTCGGTCAGGAGCAGCTGCTGATGGGTGAACGGAGCATAGATCTCGGCGACGTCGATGGATCCGGTATCCCCACCAGTGGCTGCGGCAGCTGAAGTCGCCGTCGACGGTGAGGTGGTCAGATCCCGCGCGCCGAGCACTGGCGTCTCAATCCGATGCTCGAAACCCGTTATCCAGGCGGGTCTTTCGCGCAGTTCCCGTGCTCGGTCATCGGCGGCCAGCACGATCACCGAGGCACCATCGGCGATAGGGGCGATGTCATGGCGGCGAAGCGGATCGGCGAAGAACGGTCGGGCCAGCAATTCTCCGACGCTCTTGGCGGGCTTCTCCGAATCGGTCCGCCCGGCTGCGGCGAAGCTGTCCAGCGCAACCTGGGCCATCTGTTCTGCGGTCCACTTACCGGCGTCCAGACCTAGGCGAGCCTGCAGTCCGGCCAATGAAACCGAGTCCGGCATCAGTGGAGCGACCGTGTAGGGATCGGTCTGCAGTGCCAGCACCCGACGCAGTGTTCCCGCACTGGACTTGCCGAACCCGTAGACCAGGGCGGTCTCGACCTCACCGGTCAGTACCTTGATATAAGCCTCGTAAAGAGCCCAGGCGGCATCCATCTCGACGTGGCTCTCGTTGATCGGCGGCACCGCGCCGATCGAATCGATCGCGGAGATGAACGAGAACGCGCGTCCGGCAAGGTAATCCGAGGATCCTGAACACCAGAACCCGATGTCGCGCTGGCTGATCCCAAGTTCGCTGTAGACCTCCGCGAAACATGGCATCAGCATCTCGACGCCGTTCGTGGTGCCCTCGGTGCGGCGGACGTGTGGGGAATGGGCGAAGCCGACGACGGCCACCTCTCTGCTCATACCGGCTCCTCTAGAGGTGATGCTTGTAGGTGTCGTAGTCGGCGTCCGGTTCGCCGGTGGGCCGGAAATGCTCAATGTTGTCGATGCCCAGACCCCACTCATCCTGTGGCTTCCACACGGCCTTCACCCGCATGCCCATTCGCACATCGGCTGCGTCGATATCGGTGACGAGATGCAGAAACGGAATATCAGCACCATCGAGAAGGATGTAGGCGGCGACGTACGGGGGTTTGATCTTCTGGCCGGCGAACGGGATGTTGATGATCGCGAACGTCGTCACCGTGCCCCTGTCCGGGAGTTCGACGAATTGATCGAGTTCGCGTCCGGTGGCCGGATCCGCCTCGCGCGGTGGGAAATAAACCTTTCCGGTGTCGCCGGTGCGGGCTCCGAGCAGCTTGCCCAGTTGCAGGCCGCGCAGGTAGATGCTCTCCGGAGCCGAAGCGCTGTGCTCGATCGCGATGGTGGTCGGGACGACCATCATGGTGACCGGATCGAGGTCCTCGGCGGCAGCGGAAACCGGCTCCGGCTCGTCACCGGAAACGAAGTAGGCGATATCGGTGATGGCGCCGACCGGTTCGTCAACCCAATGGATGTGCACCCGGTCGCCGATCTGAACAGCGCCGTCCACTGCGTGCAGCAGTGCGGTATCGGCGCCGTCGAGTTTGATCAGGGCCCAGGCGAACGGACGGTCCAGTGGTTGGCCCTCCAGCGGGTAGGCCTGCCAACTCCACGACAAGACCGTTCCGACACTCGCCACCGGCACGATCTCGGACAGCGGTTCGTTGGTGATCGGGTCATATTCGACGACCGGTACGTGGACCCGTCCATCGGATCCACGGATACCCACGAGCCGCCGGCTGCGCAGAGCGGTGAAGAACGCGCCCAGCGTCGGACCGACCGAACGGGTGTAGTCGAACGACAGTGTCAGTGGCGCGGAAAGCGGGGGTTCGTGGGAATCTATCAAGGCCGCGATGCTCTGGCTGACGCTCACAGCATCGAGTAGAACAGGTTCTAAGAACCCTCGCAAGGATGGAAAGGGCGGCCGAATGAAGCTGGGTCTGCAACTCGGATACTGGAGCGCGCAACCGCCCACCAACCATGCCGAACTGGTGGCCGCCGCCGAGGCAGCCGGGTTCGACACGGTGTTCACCGCCGAGGCATGGGGATCGGACGCCTTCACCCCACTGGCGTGGTGGGGACGAGAGACGACCCGGATGCGGCTGGGCACCTCGGTGGTGCAACTCTCGGCGCGAACCCCCACCGCGTGCGCGATGGCGTCACTGACCCTGGACCATCTCTCGGGGGGCCGGCACATCCTCGGACTCGGCGTCTCCGGCCCGCAGGTGGTCGAGGGCTGGTACGGCCAGCGATTCCCCAAGCCGCTGGCGCGCACCCGGGAGTACATCGACATCGTCCGCCAGGTCTGGGCCCGCGAGGCGCCGGTCACCAGCGCCGGGCCGCACTATCCGCTGCCGCTGACGGGGGAGGGCACCACCGGTCTGGGCAAGGCGCTCAAACCGATCGTGCATCCGCTGCGCGCCGACATCCCGGTCATGCTGGGCGCTGAAGGGCCGAAGAACGTCGCGCTGGCGGCGGAGATCTGTGACGGGTGGCTGCCGATCTTCTATTCGCCGCGGATCGCGCACATGTACAACGAGTGGCTCGACGAGGGCTTCGCACGGCCCGGTGCCCGGCGCAGCCGGGCGGACTTCGAGATCTGTGCCACCGCACAGGTCGTCGTCACTGAGGACCGGGCGGCCACCATGGAGATGATGAAGCCGTACGTCGCGCTCTACATGGGCGGTATGGGTTCGGAGGACACCAACTTCCACGCCGAGGTGTACCGGAGGATGGGTTATGCGGAAGTGGTCGAGGACGTCACCAAGCTGTTCCGGACGGGTCGCAAGGATGAGGCCGCCAAGGCCATTCCCGACGAACTGGTCGACGACGCTGCCATCGTTGGCGACGTCGCGTACGTACGGGAGCAGATCAAGGTCTGGGAGGCCGCCGGCGTCACCATGATGGTGATCGGCGCGCGAAGTCCCGAGCAGATCAGCGATCTGGCCGCATTGCTTTAGGGCTCGTTCTAGATTGGCGGGATGACCAGCGGGTCAGCTCAAGACGTGGGCGTCGCCGAACGTCATTTCGACGTTGCCGACCGACCCAGACACCATCGGGCGCTTGGGCAGGCCCAGCGAAGCGAGTTCCTTGGCGTAGGGATGCTCGCCCAGGCGCAGTCGCGCCCCAAACGGACGGAACCGCACGAACGAATTCTTCATCTCCCAGGGAATCTCTCGGGTGATGCCGTCGGCGCAACTGTAGGTTCGCAGCAGCTGAGTACGCGGACGCAGCGACGGAATCGGCAGACCACGGCGGAATTCCATCGACGCGATCATCGATCCGCCCTCGGAAACCTTGAAGAAGAATGTGGTCGCGTCGCGAACCTTGAACTCGGCCATGATCTTCGGGAACCCCCAAATGGTCCGGCCGGCCTCGAGCGTGAAGGACTGGTCGACCGGAAGGTGGTGGATGAACGCCGCGGCATCCCCGAGCGCTTTGAGCCCATGGGCATCGGACTCCGGCGGGTTGACCATGACGCAGGTGCCGAACTCGTGGTAACTGCCGAGATCGCCATCGAGGTACCGCGCCAGCATGAGCGTCACGACGGCACGGCCCGGACGGAACTCGCAGACCCGCAGTCCGCTGTAGTCGATCAGCTGCTGAGCGGCCCGGGCCGGGACCGCGAACATGGCGGTGTGCACGTCTGCCTTTCGGATCCGCACCGGCATGGTCAGTACGGTCCCGGCGATCGTGTGCTGCTGGGCCATGAGCCAACTGTAATCCGCTTGACCAGCTCCGAACACCGAAAACGGCAGCCAAAACAGCAGCCGAAAACCTCAATCTGGAGGGTTAGTCGATGAAGCCCGATGTTGATCTGACGGATGGGAATTTCTACGCCGACGGACGGGCCCGCGAGGCCTACCGGTGGATGCGGGCCAACGAGCCTGTCTTCCGCGACCGCAACGGCCTGGCGGCCGTGGCGACCCACCAGGCGGTGCTGGATGCCGAGCGCAACCCGGAGCTCTTCTCCTCAACGGGCGGGATCCGACCGGACAACCCGGCGATGCCGTACATGATCGACATGGACGATCCCGCGCACCTTTTGCGACGCAAGCTCGTCAACGCCGGCTTCACCCGTAAGCGGGTGATGGACAAGGCATCCGGCATCGACACGCTGTGCGACAGCCTGATCGACGACATCTGCGAGCGCGGTGAGTGCGATTTCGTCCGCGATATCGCCGCGCCGCTGCCGATGGCCGTCATCGGTGACATGCTCGGGGTACTCCCCACGGAGCGCGCGACGCTACTGAAATGGTCGGACGATCTGGTGTGCGGGCTCAACTCCACCGCCGACGAGGCCACCCTGCAGGCTGTTATGGACGCCTTTGCCGGCTATTCCGGCTACGCGATGGAGACCATCGCGAAGCGGCGGGCCGAACCCAATGACGACCTGTTCTCCATCCTGGTGAACTCTGAGGTCGAGGGCGCGGTGATGTCGGATGAGGAGATCCTCTTCGAGACACTGCTCATCCTGATCGGCGGCGATGAGACCACCCGGCACACGTTGTCGGGCGGCACTGAGCAGTTGTTGCGGCATCCCGATCAGTGGGACAGCCTTGTCACGAACGGGGAATTGGTACCTGGCGCGATCGAGGAGATGCTGCGCTGGACGTCACCGGTGAAGAACATGGCCCGAACCGTTATGTCGGACGGCGATTTCCATGGCACCACCCTGAACCAGGGCGAGAAGGTGTTACTGCTGTTCGAGGCGGCGAACTTCGACCAGAACGTCTTCGGTGACCCGGATAACTTCCGAATCGACCGCAATCCGAACAACCACTTGGCGTTTGGCTTCGGGACGCACTTCTGCCTGGGCAACCAACTGGCCCGTCTGGAACTCAACACGATGCTGCGCAAGCTGCTGACTCGGCTGCCGGACCTGCGACTGGCCGATGATTCGGCGCTGCCACTGCGGCCGGCCAACTTCGTCAGCGGCCTGGAAGCGATGCCGGTGGTGTTTACCCCGACGAAGCGG
>CAYFMA010000083.1:15092-15404 GCA_964344085.1 uncultured Mycobacterium sp. | reverse complement strand
CCATCAACCGGCACAACCAGGTCGAGATCGTCGCCTATTTCGAGAACAGCAACGCACTGTTCCCTGGCGACGATGTCCGGATTCTGGGCGTGCCGGTCGGGCGGGTCGCCAAAGTGGAGCCGCAGCCCGACGGCGTCAAGGTTTCCTTCTGGTTCAACCGGAAGTACAAAGTCCCCGCCGAGGCCAAGGCGGCCATCCTGTCCCCCATGCTCGTCACTGGCAGGGCTATCCAGTTGACCCCGGTCTACAGCGGCGGCCCCACCATGAAGGACGGAACGGTGATCCCGCGCAGTCGCACCGCGGTACCGGTGG
>CAYFMA010000083.1:14140-15082 GCA_964344085.1 uncultured Mycobacterium sp. | reverse complement strand
GTGGAATGGGATCAGGTGCGCAGTCAGCTACAGCGCCTCAGCGACATGCTCAAGCCGACCACTCCCGGCGGCGTGAGCACGTTGGGTTCGTTCGTCAACACCGCGGCCGACAACCTTCGCGGTCAGGGCGGCGCAATCCGCGACACCATCATCAAACTGTCCCAGACGATGTCGATGCTCGGCGATCACAGCGGCGATATCTTCTCGACGTTCAAGAACCTGTCGATCCTGGTGACAGCATTGCGTGGCAGTAGCGACGTGCTTGGCCAGCTGAACGAGAATCTGGCGACTGTGACCGGCCTGCTCGCCGATGACCCGACCAAGATCGGTGATGCCTTCGCGAACATGAACTCCGTCATCGGCGATGTCAAGGATTTCGCCGAGCAGAACGGCGAGACCATCGGAACCACCGCCGACAAGCTTTCCTCTATCAGCACCGCCTTGTACGAAAGCCTCGACGACATCAAACAGACCCTGCACGTCGCCCCCTCGACGGTGCAGAACTTCAACAACATCTACGAACCCGCCAACGGCGCCTTCACCGGAGCACTGGCGGTAAACAACTTCGCCAACCCGGTTTCGTTCCTCTGCGGTGCGATCCAGGCCGCATCCCGGCTCGGATATGAGCAGTCAGCGAAACTCTGCGTGCAATACCTCGCGCCGATCATCAAGAACAGGCAGTACAACTTCCCTCCGATCGGCGAAGACCTGTTCATCGGAGCCCAGGCCCGGCCGAACGAGGTGACGTACAGCGAGGACTGGCTGCGTCCCGACTTCGTCCCGCCCGCAGCACCGCTCACCCCGGCCACATCGGCAGCTGCGATCTCCCCCGCCCCCGGAACTGCACTGCCGGCCGAGACGGGTACAACGATGCAGACAGATCCCTCCGCGGGCCTGAGCGGTTTGATGACGCCACACGGCGGTGGATCATGAGACATCCGT
>CAYFMA010000083.1:12277-14130 GCA_964344085.1 uncultured Mycobacterium sp. | reverse complement strand
CGTGAATGCCGTAACGCTCAGCGCTGCCGGATGCAGCCTCAAGGACTGGCAGGGCTTGAACTCGCTTTCACTGCCCGGCACCGAGGGCAACGGAGAGAATTCGTTCCTCATCCAGGCACAGATGCCGGACATCAATGCGATTCAGCCCAACTCCCGGGTGCGCATCGGCGATGCCACCGTCGGTCATATCACCAAGATCGAACTCCAGGGCTGGCATGCACTGGTCAGCATGCGCTTGGACGACAATGTTCAATTGCCGGAGAACTCGACCGCCAAGATTGGGCTCACCAGCATCTTGGGTTCCCAGCACATCGAACTGGCTCCCCCGGTGGGCGAGACACCGCACGGCCGCCTTCACGAAGGCTCACTCATCCCATTGGCGCATTCCGCGGCCTACCCGACCGTCGAACAGACTCTCGCCGCTGTCTCCACTGTTCTCAACGGCGGCGGGCTGGGCCAGATCCAGGACATCACCGAAGCGTTCAGCACTGCCTTCCGGGGCCGGGAACAAGACCTGCGCAGCATGATCGGCGAACTCGACAAGTTCGCCGCCAACTTCAACTCCCAGACCGACGATGTAATCGCGGCCACCGACAGTCTGAACAAACTGACGGCAACGTTCGCGGCGAATCAGCCGGTGCTGGACAAGGCACTCAAGACCGTGCCCGAGGCATTGGCCGTGCTGAACTACGAACGGGAGAATTTCGCTGAGGCCGCCGACCAGCTTGGCAGGTTCGGCGAGCGGGTGGTCAGCACCGTCGATGCGAGCAAGGCCAATCTGGTCAAAGAACTCAAGGACATCGCACCTGTCCTCGAGTCACTCGCGGATGCCGGACCGGCGTTGACCCGCGCGCTGAGTCTGATTCTGACGTTCCCGTTCCCGAACGAGACCATCGAGAAGTGGCAACGCGGGGACTACGCGAACATGACGGCCATCATCGACCTCACCCTCAGCCGGATCGATGCCGGCATGTTCACCGGAACCCGGTGGGAGGGCAACCTCACCGAACTCGAAATGCAGTGGGGACGGACGATCGGACAATTCCCCAGTCCGTACACGAATGTCAATCCGTTGATCGCCGCCTACCGCTTCGACCAGGGACGTTGACATGCATCTGACTCGGAGAATCTGGATCCAGCTGGCACTGATCACCGCCATCTCCTAGGTGGCCATGGCCCTGATGGCCTTTCACTTCCTGAAGTTGCCGGCAAAGTTCTTCGGAATCGGACGTTATTCGGTCACCATCCAACTGCCAGAGACCGGCGGCCTCTACAGCAGCGGAAACGTGACCTATCGGGGCGTCGAAGTCGGCCGAGTCGACAAGGTCCGCCTGACGGATAACGGCGTGGAAGCCGTGCTCGCACTGAAATCAGGCATCAAGATCCCCTCTGATCTCAAAGCCGAGGTGCACAGCCAGTCGGCGATCGGCGAACAGTACGTCGATCTGATCCCCCGCAACGGAACGTCCCGCCCGCTTCAGAACGGCGACGTGATCTCCCGAGCCAACACCTCGGTGCCTCCCGACATCAATCAACTGCTCAACACCGCGAACGCGGGCCTGCAGGCGATCCCGCACGACAGCCTCAAAACCGCGATCGACGAGTCCTACACCGCAGTCGGCGGGCTTGGGCAGAACCTCGCCGACATCATCAAGGGCAGCACTGCACTGTCGATCGACGCCCGGAAGAATCTCGATCCACTGCTGAGCTTGATCGACAACTCAAAACCGGTGCTCGATTCGCAAGTGAACACTTCCGCAGCCATCGGAGCGTGGGCATCCCACATCGCCACGGTCACAAGCGATCTCGCCAAGAACAACGACTCGGTGGCCGGTTTCATCGACCAGCAGGGC
>CAYFMA010000083.1:10563-12267 GCA_964344085.1 uncultured Mycobacterium sp. | reverse complement strand
AAAGGGTACCGGCGTCGCGAACGGTCACGAAATCCAGCAGGGCATCATCGTCGCCTCGCAGGAGGCCAAGAAACTGATGGAACGCCTGCGGCCTACGCTCCCGGTGCTGATGGCCAACCTTTCCAGCGTCGGACAGGTCGCCGTTCAGTACCACGATGACATCGAGCAACTCCTCGTCGTTCTCCCACACGCGGTCGAGGTCGGGCAGGCCACTTTCCTCGCCAACAAGGACACCCCCAAGCCGTACAAGGGCGAGTACCTCTCCTTCAACCTCAACGTCAACGTGCCTCCGGCCTGCAACACGGGATTCCTGCCCGCTCAGCAGGCCCGAATCCCCAATCTCGTCGACTGGCCGGACCGTGCGCCCGGCGATCTCTACTGCCGGGTTCCCCAGGACTCTGACCTCAATGTGCGCGGTGCGCGCAACATCCCGTGTGAGACGGTGCCCGGCAAACGGGCTCCCACCGTGAAGATGTGCGAGAGCAACGAGCAATACGTGCCACTCAACGACGGTTACAACTGGAAGGGCGACCCGAACGCCACCGTCACCGGGCAGGACATCCCCCAACTTGCACCCGGCGTACCACCGGCAGCAACCATGCCCACCGCCCCGCCGCCGCCGGCCGTGCTCGGTGTCGCTGAATACGACCCTGCGACAGGTCAGTATGTGGCGCCGAACGGACGGGTTTACACTCAGTCCCAACTCGCCCAATCCGGATCCGGCGACAAGACCTGGCAGTCCATGCTGTTGCCCCCGAGCGGAAACTGACATGAAGATTCTTCGGTCTATGACCGTCACTACCGTCCTCGCGGTCGGCGTCGCCGCCTCGCCGGCCGTCGCGCACGCCGACGCCTTGGGCTATCTGATCAACATCACCGTCCGGCCCGGGTATCACTTCGCGAGCAGCGACGCCGCGGTGGCGTATGGCTACGGCATCTGCGACAAGATCCACAGTGGCACGCGGTACGGCCCACTGCTGGCAGGCATCATGGCCGATCAGGCCACCGATGACGAGTACCAGGCGGCTTATCTGGTTAACCAGGCAGCCGAAATGCTCTGCCCTGCCGAGATCTGGCAGCTTCGGCAATCTGCCATCCACTACACCGGGTCGGCTAGCCAGTAGGGAGGAACACCGTGGCGACGAAGATGCTGTTCCGGTCGGCCGCAGCAGGCGCGACCGTTTTGGCGGCTGCAGCGCTGACGATGCCGGAGGCACACGCCGACAACGCACGGCTGAACCGGAGCGTGGTGGCCAACGTCTACACCGTCCAACATCAGGCCGGCTGCAAGACCAATATCAAGGTCAACCCTCAACTCCAGCTCGCTGCCGAATGGCAGACCAACGACGTGCTGAACAACCGCGCCTTGGACGGCGACCTGGGGTCAGACGGGTCGACTCCCCAGAGTCGGGCCGAGGCCGCAGGTTTCCGGGGCCGGGTCTCCCAGACCGTGGCGATCAACCAGTCGTTGGCCATCAACAACCTCGATGTGATCAACCAGTGGTACTACGACCCCCGATCGTTCGGCATCATGTCGGACTGCGCCAACACGGCGATCGGTGTCTGGTCCGCCAACAGCTTCGACCGATCCGTGGTGGTCGCTGTCTACGGCCAGCCGGCCTGACGGCCGATCAGGTGACAACCTTCGGGCATAATCAGTCCGCACGCTCGGAGGTGAGAGAGATCGTCGCAGGCACGTTGGGT
>CAYFMA010000083.1:5601-10553 GCA_964344085.1 uncultured Mycobacterium sp. | reverse complement strand
GTGATGGCGAGGGCCATGTGCGCACTCGCGACCCCGAACGCAAGAACCGCATCATGGCCGCCGCAGCCGACTTGCTGGCCCGCAAGGGTTACCACGCGGTGTCCATCGCCGAAATCGGCGCGGCGGCAGGGATCACCGGATCCGGGGTCTACCGGCACTTCGACAGCAAATCAGCTGTGCTTGTGGCGCTGTTCGACCAGATCATCGAGGATCTGCTCCGCAACGAGAAGCAGATCCTGGAAACCACGGACGATCTCAACACCGCACTCGATCTGCTCATCGCCGACCAGGTCGAGTTCGTCGTCGGCAAGCGAGAACTGGCTCAGGTCTATCACAACGAGATCAATAATCTCCCGGAGGAGGACCGGCGAAGCCTGCGCCGCAAGCAACGCCTGTACCTCGAGGAGTGGGTTCATCTCGTCAACGAGATGCGTTCCGATCTCAACGATGCCGACTCACGAACCGTGGTCCATGCGGCGATCGGCGCCATCCAATCGCCGCTGTTTCACAGCGTCGGGCTAGCTGAAGACCGGCTCAGAGAACTGCTCGCTGATGCGGCCCGCGCCGTGCTTCGCACCGTCGGCTGACCGCTTCAACAGCAGTCCAGCGGCGCCGGCGACGAGGACCACTGCCAGACCGATACTGGCCAGCGTTCCTGCCAGGACCATCCCGGTGGACGTGTTCTTCAGGTGCAGGGAGATGATCATCGGCCACCCCGCGCCGAAGTTAGCGCCGAAGAAAGTGAACGGGAACAACGCGATCAGGCCCACCAGCTGCCACTTGGCCGTCGCGCGGGCACGCAGTTGGCTGGCGAGCACCGAGAAACAGATCACCTGTGCGGCTTCCAGAACGCCGATCACCAACGGATAGTTGAAGATCCGCAGCACGTGAGGTCCCCAGTAGCTGTATGCCCCGGCGTTGATTCCAAACATCTCGAACGCGCACGACATGACCAGCTCCATACCCGCGAACGCGAATAGCTTTCCTCGCGTGACGGTTCCGCGCCAGATCGCTCTGGTGATGAGCAGGGCCGCCGCGGCATAGAGGACCGCGTAGCCGCTGTGCGTCCAGATCGGTTGCGGGATGTCGAACGCGGTGAAATGAGTGACCATCCCCTCCGTCGAATAGAAATACAGCATCATCGCGACGTCGTACAGAGGCTCACCGAATGCGCCCACCAGCGCCGCGATGACGATCAGTACGTAGAACGGTGTCCGCTCTCGCATCCCCATCCGAATCGCCAGAATCAGCAGGATCGCAGTCAAGGGCCAGCTGACGTAATTGAAAATCGCCTGTGCTGTCAGATTCAACGGGTGATCGATAGGTGGCATGTCCGAACCGTATGACCACCACACGGGCGTATCAGCACCATCTGGGGGGATAACCCTCCCCCCACGGGGTGAGCATCAGACGATGTTCATCGTATCGAGGAAAAGCGCGCCGTAATCCGCATCGCCGGTGATGTGCACTTCCCGGTCACGCCAGCCGGCCCGCTTGGTTCCCCACTCCGGGAACTGCGTGGCCAGACCCGTGATGACGGCAGCCCCCGAAACCAGGTTCGTCGGCTCCACCGCACCCGATGTGTCGACGCGCCAGAGCCCACCGCCCGGCCCGGTCAGACTGATCGTGAGGGGACGATCCAGCCATCCGGGCCGGGCGGCGCGCAGTTGGTTGCCCAGCACGGCCATCATCCATTCGAATGCCACAGCCAGGCGGTTCGCATCGGCAGCACCCACTTCGCGACCCAGCGCCGGGGCCATATCGTGCCGCAGATGCGTGTAGGTGTCGAAAACCAGGGCGCTGAGGAACAGACGCAGGGGGAATTTGCCCAACTCGGACAACGGCAGCCCGACTCCACCGAGTGGCGTGGCCGCCAGCGGCGGCATCACATTCGCGAAAACACCGGTCCAGCGGCGGTACTCGCCGAGAACGTCGCCGGGTGAGCGGTCGCGCCGGATCGCGACCATGTCGTCGTTGAGTTTCTCGATGTCCTTGCCGAGCAGCAATTTGGACGCCGCCGGTCCGAACATCGCGTGTACGCCCGCACCCATATGCGCCACGACGTCCTGGATGCGCCAACCCTCGGCGCAGCTGTCCGTGGTCCACTGCGCCGGACTGAGCCCTTCGCAGAATGCCAACACCTGTGCACGCTCCGCCTTGAAGGCGCCGCGGCGGTCCAAGTTGCTCATATGGCCTCACGTTATGACGGAGCCGGCCCGTTTTCCGCACCATCAAGGGGGAGATTCCTCCCCCACCAGGGGAGGCGCGCACCGCTGCGCTGCGAGGCCCGTGACAAGCTGACCACATGCGGGTCGACAGTAATTTCGGCGGAAGCATCGATGGCACCGGCGGAGCAGATCTCGCGGTGCTCGCCGAGCAGATCACAACATCGGAGCGGCTCGGTTTCGACGGTGTCTGGTCCACCGAGGTCGCCCGTGATCCGTTCCTGCCATTGGTGGTGGCCGCCGAACGTTCCGACGGTCTGCAACTTGGAACCGCTGTGGCAGTCGCCTTCGCCCGCAGTCCGATGACGATGGCGGCGGTGGCCAACGACTTGAACACCATGAGCAACGGCCGCTTCGTGCTCGGCCTCGGATCGCAGATCCAGCCGCACATCGAGCGACGCTTCAGCATGCCGTGGTCAGCACCTGCTGCCCGGATGCGCGAATATCTCGCTGCCATGCAGGCAATCTGGAGCGCTTGGCAGGACGGAACCAAACTCGACTTCCGCGGCGACCACTACCAGCACACCCTGATGACCCCGATGTTCAGTCCCGAACCCAATCCTCATGGACCTCCGCGGGTGATGCTCGCCGCCGTAGGTCCGATGATGACGACGGTTGCGGCCGAGTGCGCCAACGGTCTTCTAGTGCACGGGTTCAGCACCCCGCGATACATGGCGGAGGTGACGATGCCGATCATCGAGGCCGGCTTGGACAAGACCGGACGAACCCGCGAGGACTTCACCACCAGCTATCCAGGCCTGGTCGTCACCGGAACCAACGATGCGGAGCTACTCGACGCCGACACGCGGGTGCGCCATCAGATCGCCTTCTACGGATCGACGCCGGCATACCGAGGTGTCCTGGACCTTCATGGGTGGGGCGATCTGCACGTCGAATTGAACCGGCTATCCAAGACCGGCGATTGGGACACGATGACGTCGCTGATCGACGACGAAGTCCTCAATACGTTTGCAGTCGTCGGTGATCCGAAAGACGTTGGCGCCGAGATTGTCCGGCGTTTCGACGGCCTGGTCGACCGGTTCACGCTCTATACGCCCTATCCCCTCGACGATGCCGCTCGCGCGACCATCGTCGAGGGGATCAAGGCTGCCGGCTGAGGCTACTTCTTCTCGGCCGCCGCCGCAGCAGCAGCGGTGTTCAGGAGAAATTCGCCGATGTAGGTCTGCGTCTGATCGGCGTTGAGGGGCTGGAACATCGACGCCGCCGAATCACGGTAGAGGCGCTCGAAAATGGTTCCCTTACGGAACGACTCCCCACCGACCATGCTCATCGCCCGCTTGGCCATGTGCATGACGTTCTCCGAGGTGAACGTCTTGGCGATGCCGAGGTTCGGGAATCTCAATTCCGGCGCCCAGTCCTTGTCCCGGCCGTGAATGAGATCCTCGCAAGTCTGATAGACCACCCGCTTGGACAGTTCCACCCGGGTGGCCATGTCGCCGATGCCGTCGATGATGTGGCCGACGTTCTTGACCTCGGTGTCGTTGGCGACGATGGCGCCGAACGTGGCGCCCAGGTGTTTCTTGGAGAGCTTGGCGACAGACTCCTCCAGGATGCGGTACTGCATACCGAGGTAGATGCTGGCGAACATCAGCGAGGCCCACTCCAAAACCCCGAAGGCTCCCGCCCGCCACGGGCAGATGAAGCCATCTTCGGGCACGTAATAGCCCTCGAAATGAATGACCTGCGTTCCAGTGGCGTGCATGCCCATCGCGTTCCAGGTCTTCTCGATCCGGATTCCGTCACCGATACCGTTCTCATCGACCTTGAAGTCGCCGACGAACAGCTTCTCGGCAGCGACACGGCCGTCGAACGTGTCGGGCAGGTTGCCATCGGCATCGGTCTCGGTCGCGTTGGTGGTGATGATGTTGGCGGCCTCGCTCAGCGTGCCCCAGGTCTTCTTGCCGTAGAGCTTCCACCCGCCCTCTTTCTGAGGTACGGCCTGCATATCCGCCAGGCCCGAGAAGCCGGCGCGCTTCTCCGAGAACGGGCCGAAGATCAGGTCGCCGTCGGCCACCCGACCCAGCCAGTGGCGCTTCTGCTCCTCGTTCATCAGGCTTCCGGCGATACCGACCATGATGTAGTGCATGTTGTAGGCGAGGGTGATCGCAGAGTCACCCTTGGACATCTCCGATACACACTTCGAGACGTGCAGGATGTTGCCGCCGGCACCGCCGTACTCCTTGGGCACCGGGAGTGCTCCCAGCCGAGACTTACGGAAGACGTCCACCGACGGATAGGCGAAGGTGTTCTCCTCGTCGTACTTCGGCCCGATCTCCCGGAAGAACTGCGAGACCTCCTGCGCCTTGGCGAACCAGGGGGCGAATTCCTCGTCGGTCATGTCTTGGTTGAGCATTACTTTCTCCATCTCGGTGAGTGGGTGGCTAGTCCTGATGTTGCCCCCGAGCTCCCGTCAGCACACCTCCCACTGGGGGGAACTGCGTCCAACATCGGAGGAGCGCGGCACCTCTGACCAGCGCCGGGACCTCACCCCTGCCCAGGTCTTCTCTCCCCCCTTGGGACGGTCGGTTTCATCCCCTCGGTAGTCGCCCGGACCGGGCCGGATCCCTAGCGTCGGGAATGTCCTTTCGAAACGAGGAGATCGGTGTCCATGAGCCACACGTTCGCAGTCAAATGGCTGAAGGCCTTCCGCGAGAGCGCCGAGGCGGTCGTCGCCCTGTACGCCGACGAGTTCCTCTTCGAGGACCC
>CAYFMA010000083.1:0-5591 GCA_964344085.1 uncultured Mycobacterium sp. | reverse complement strand
CCCACCGCCGCCGCATTCGTCGGCGTGCCCGCTAACGGCAAGGTGCCTGGCGCCCGCGGCATCACCTTCCACATCTATGACTCCGACGGCCGCATCAAGCGCGAGGAGAGCTTCTGGGACTGCGCCACCGCCGTCCACGACCTCGGCCTGCCGGTCGATCCCACTGCCGTCGCCAAGCTGCCCGCTCGGGTCTGAAAGGAAACCGATGAGCCTCGCCAACGATCACGCCCAGGCCTGGGTGGCCGCACTGACCTCCGACACCGCCACAGCGGTCGGCATGTACGCCGATGACATGGTCTACGACGACCATGCCGATTCCGACCACATGATCGACACGGCGATCACCAAAGCGGAGCTCGAACCGCGCCTCGCTCCCTTCGCCAACAAGGATGCGGGCAATGGCGCCGGTTTGCACAGCTTCACCGCCACCGAGGCTTTCCAGTTGGCGGGGGTGAACGGCCATCCCGCCGTGGTGATCTTGTGGGATTGGCGGGGCGAGGGCTTGGACACCTACCGCGGTGTGCCGACCGGTGGTAAGACGCTCTCGACCCGTGGCATCACCTGGCACCAGCTCGACGGCGCCGGCAAGATCGCCCGCGAGACGACCTACTGGAACGACACCCCGGTCTTGCAGGAACTGGGAATGCCCATCATCACGCCGGAGTACTGGGTCGAGGGCTTCGACCCGGCCTCCCTGGCGAAGTAGGCAGACCTCGACCGATGGAGGATTTCGACCTCGGCTCACGGAGGCCGCTGCAGCTCGGCCTGGCCACTCGAACTGCCACCGGAACGGCTGTCGACTGGGTGATGCCCGGCGATCCGGTCCGGGTCAGGGGAAGCGACCTGGGCCAGGCGGCTCGTCGCGCCTCGGCCGCGAGGCTCGACAATCCCGGTAGCGATGTCGTGGTCGACATCGAGTTCGTCATCGCCGCGGATTCGCAGAGTGCTCGCGCCCTCGCGTCGGCAGCATGCGAATCCCCCGGCGACCAGACACTGCTGTACGTCGGCACGCCCAACGGATTGGCGGGCCTCATCGCCGATATCTACACGATCGGCATCGCGGACGGCGCGGTGCTGATTCCGCTGGCCGGAGAAGGAAACACCCTGTTCCGGACGGCCGTTCTCCCCGTTCTCGAGACTATGACCCGCATGCTCACCCCGGTCGCCGGCAGCCACACAGCATGACAGTCACCGCTGATGACTACCGGGCCGCGCTACGTCGCCACCCTGCCGGTGTCGTGATCATCACCCTGATGTCCGACACCGGTCCGGTGGGGTTCACCGCCACGTCATTCGCGTCGCTGTCCCTGGACCCGCCCCTGGTGTGCTTCAACATCACGCACACATCCTCGAGCATCGCAGCGCTGCGCGGGGCTGCTTCAGTGGCGGTGCACCTGCTCAGCGAGGATCAGCTTCCGGTGGCCCGCAGATTCTCGGCAAGCGCCGAACAGAGATTCGCCGAGCCGAATTCGTGGACCACCCTCGATACCGGCGAACCACTCTTGTCGGGAACGCCCACCTGGATTCGCGCCACCCTGTCCGACCTGATTCCCGCGGGTGATTCCACTTTGGTGATCGCACAGGTCACGGATCTGCAGTGCGACACCGAAGGCAGAAGCCCGCTGCTCTACCACAACGGTGAATATCGCTGTGCCCGAGCGATTTCCAGCTGAAGTCAGCGATCCCTGAGGGCCCACGCGATAGCCTGCGCGCGGTTGACCGCGCCGTACTTACGCAGAATGTGCTTGACGTGGGACTTGACCGTGCCCTCGGTGATGACCAGGCGTTCGGCAATGGCTTGATTGGTCGCACCGGTCACCATCAAACCGAATACCTCGGCTTCACGATCGGTGAGTTCGACCATCAGAGGCGGGCAAACCTCGGCATCTGAATCGGCGTCCTCGGACATCCGTTCGGTGGTCGACTCGCACAGCTCATCAAGCCGGTCGACCGCACCGAAGAACAGCTCGCGCACGCTGTCACGCTGGCTACGGAGTTGCTCGGTCAACATCGACCGTTCATAGATGTGGCTGAAGCCATCGGCGAACGCCCACAGGACATCGCGGTCGGACTCATCAACCCGCCTCGGCAGCGGATGGTGGTCGGTGTGCAGGAACCCCACCACGTCGTTTCCGACTACCAGCGGAGCCAACGCGTAGGAACGGGACTGACCGGCCTGCACGATCAGCGGCCGGTACACCGGGGCGGCAGTGTCGTACACCAGCGTCGGCCGCCGGCGAGACAACATCTCGGCTTCGGGCGCCGTATCGCTCAGCGGCACACGCTGGTTGATCCAATCCGAGAACCACGGCTGAGTCTCGTTGCCACCACGGTGGTGCAGAACAAGTGGCTTCCAGCTGCGACTCTCCACTTTGGACAGCACTGCGCGGTGGAAACCGCAACGCACCACCAACTCTTCGCAGACACTGTCCGCCAGTGCCGCAGAACTGGGCAGCGTCCGCAATCGCGCGAGACCGGCCGCGCAGTCGGCCAGTCTCTGACCACGCATCGACGTGTCGTGCAGGTACCAGTCCATCGCCAGCTGCTGCAGATCAAGGATCAGTTCGCACATCTGCTGCGCCCTCGCCACTGCCGTATTGGGTAAGCGCCGCAATTCGTCAAGGCAGGCGTGGGTCAATGTCGAGATCATCTCGGCCGCACGCCACGGAACGTCCCACTCAACCGTCGGCAAGCTGAGTTCAGAGCCCAGTGCGCCCTGAGTCCGCTCACCCGCCGCATGAAGCCGTTGAACCAGTTCGTTTTCCCGCCACCACCACTCGGTCTTCGACCTACCGGTGCGAGTCGGGTCATTGGCCAGAGAGACGCTCATCGCGGCCGCCGTTCATCGAGTCGGGATTCTCTGAGGTAACAAGCGATTGCAGCAGCGCGGTTGCCGGCGCCGAGCTTATGCAGGATGTGCTTCACGTGGGACTTCACCGTGCTCTCAGCGACCGTCAAACGGTCGGCTAGCTGGGCATTGGTCGCGCCGCTAGCCAGCAGAGCGAGCACCTCGCGCTCACGGGCAGTCAGGCGGGACAATCGGGACGATTCCCGCTCACCCGTGGAACGTACCGGCTGCAACCCGGTGCGACGCTTGACCGGCGCGGACGGCTCAAGTGAAATGGCCGGGACGACATCGAGATCCGCCAGTGCCCTGACCGCCGCATTGCAGACTTCGGCGACACTCCGGCGTTGATCCTGCGCCCGCTGAGCCAACACAGCCCGTTCGTAGAGGACACCCACGCCGTCTGCGAAGAGCCGCAGCAGATCCCGGTCGGTCTCGGTCACCGGAAGCGCTTCGGCGAACCGGTCTGCATGCAACAGTCCGATCACCGATGACATGGCGACCACCGGCGCCACCACGTAGTCCTGGCAGCGTGCCAGCCGAACGAGGGGCGCGTAGGCACGCGGCTCCTGCAATGCGTCGTTGACGAGTGCAGGCATCCGGCGTCTCACCACCTCCGCCTCGATCAGTGGCGAGGCCAGCGCCACCGCCACACCATCGGTCAGGCCGTCGATCTGCTGACGCACGTCGTCGTCCGCGACGAACAACGCCCGGGGGTGCCACATGGAGCCGCTGATATCGGACCACAGCACGCGATCGAAGATTCCGGCCCGGCACAGTTCCCGCGGCGCCGCCGCGATCAGCGCATCAGGGCTGTCCGCGTCACGCAGCCGCGCCAGGGCATCGAGCGCGGCGCCGAGGGATCCTGTCGCACGGTCCGCCGCAAGCCGAGCCGAGCGAGTGCGGGAGTCACTGAGCGCTTCGTACTGATCCGCCAACTCACTGAAACTGCGGACGTTGCGCTTCAGACCGGTTCCGATCGCTTCACTCCTTTTTCAGCCGCGAAAGGTTTCAAAGCCCGGACGCGGCTCGCCATTAACTAGTGTCGTCATCTTTGGTGACCTGGGTCACTTTGTCAATGTACGGCACGAACCGTGCAAATCCTGTGAAATCAGGCATTACGGCAATTCCGGATTCCCCCACCCGTTGGCATCCTTCCAGGGCTTTAGTTATTCTGAATTCACTAACATCATCGGAGCGGAGGCAGCCACCGTGGCCGGATCGACTTCCCTGCCCCCCATGGACCGACTTCATCACCTGATGGAGGTGACTATCCGGGATCAAGCTGCCCCGTCCGATCTAATTCAGCGTGTCTCCCCGTTCACAAAAGGATCCCGATGCCGGTTCTGAGCACGGACGTCGACACCAAGTCGACGACCTATCTGGCCAATCTCGAGGCGCAGTCAGCCGCCGTCGCCGCACTCAACGAGCAGCTTGAGCTGGTCGCCGCCGGAGGTGGCGAGCGCTACGTCAAGCGTCACCATGACCGGGGCAAGTTACTCGCCCGCGAACGGATCGAACTTCTCCTCGACCGTGACGAGCCCTTCATGGAGCTCTCCGCGCTGGCCGCCTGGGGCACCGAGTTCAATGTGGGTGCGGCCATCGTCACCGGCGTCGGCGTGGTCTCCGGCGTGGAGTGCATGGTCATCGCCCACGACCCGACCGTCCGTGGCGGAACGATGAACCCCTACACACTTCGCAAGAACCTGCGTGCACTGGAAATCGCCCGAATCAACCGGCTGCCCGTGCTCTACCTCGTGGAGTCCGGCGGAGCTGACCTGCCCACCCAGGCCGAGTTGTTCGTCCACGCCGGCCGGATTTTCCATGAGCTCACCGAGTTGTCGGCAATGGGTATTCCGAGCATCTCGCTGGTCTTCGGCAATTCCACAGCAGGGGGCGCCTACGAGTCCCTCGGCGGAGCCGACATGCACACCAGGATCTCCGGCTTGGGCGACTACTTCGCCATCGACGAGGTCGACGCGATCCGGATCGGCCGCGACATCGTCTCTCACCTCAACTGGCGCAAACTCGGCCCGGGACCGACGATGCCGGCCGATGAGCCGATCTACGACGCCGCAGAACTTCTGGGCATCGCCTCCGGCGATACCCGGGTGCCCTTCGATCCACGCGAGGTGATCGCGCGGATCGTGGACGGATCCCGGTTCTCGGAGTACAAGCCTCGCTGGGGTACCAGCTTGGCGACCGGGTGGGCCTCCATCTACGGCTATCCGGTCGGCATCCTTGCCAATACCCGGGGCGTGCTGTTCAGCGAAGAGTCCAAGAAGGCGACTGAATTCATTCTGCTGGCCAACCAGACCGACACTCCGCTGATCTTCCTCCAGAACGTCACCGGCTACATGGTCGGCACCGAGTACGAGCAGGGCGGCATCATCAAGGACGGCGCCAAGATGATCAATGCGGTCACCAACAGCACCGTCCCGCACATCACTGTGAACATGGGCGGCTCGTTCGGCGCCGGCAACTACGGCATGTCGGGACGTGCCTACGACCCGCGATTCATGTTCGCCTGGCCCAACGCCAAGCTCGCCGTCATGGGCGCCGCCCAGCTGGCCGGTGTGCTCTCGATCGTCGGCAAGGCCGCCGCCGCAGCAGCCGGCAAAGAGTTCGACCACGAGGCCGACGCCGAGCGCACCGCCGAGATCGAGGCGCAGATCGAGCGCGAGTCGCACTCGTTCTTCAACTCGGCGCGGATCTACGACGACGGCGTGATCGACCCGCGCGACAC
>CAYFMA010000082.1:13440-16287 GCA_964344085.1 uncultured Mycobacterium sp. | reverse complement strand
ATCGTCCGTCAGGTGTGGTCCCGGACGGCTCCGGTCACCAGCGCGGGACCGCACTACCCGCTACCGCTGACCGGCGAGGGCAGCACCGGCCTGGGCAAGCCGCTGAAGTCCATCGTGCACCCGTTGCGCCCCGACATCCCGATCATGCTCGGGGCCGAAGGCCCGAAGAACGTCGCGCTGGCGGCTGAGATCTGCGACGGCTGGCTGCCGCTCTTCTACTCCCCCCGGCTCGCCGGGATGTACAACGAATGGCTCGATGAGGGCTTCGCCCGACCGGGCGCGCGCCGCAGCCGTGCCGACTTCGAGATCTGCCCTACTGCGCAGATCATCGTCACCGACGACCGCCCGGCAGCTCTGTCGATGATGAAACCCGTCCTGGCCCTGTACATGGGCGGCATGGGCGCCGAGGACACCAACTTCCACGCCGACCTGTACCGCCGGATGGGTTATGCCGACGTGGTCGAGGACGTCACGAGACTCTTCCGGTCAGGCCGCAAGGAGGAGGCCGCGGCGATCATCCCCGACGATCTCGTCGACGATGCCGCCATCGTGGGTGACATCGACCACGTGCGAAGCCAGATCGGACTCTGGGAGGAATCCGGGGTCACGATGATGGTGGTCGCCGGTCACAGCGCCGGACACATCAAGCAGCTGTCCGAGCTGATTCTCGATCAGAACAGGTAACGGCCGATCATCTCGGCCACCGCCGCCGGCTTTTCCGCTCCCTGGATCTCGACGGTGTGCCGCACCGTCAACTGGACGGTTGATGCGTCGATCTTCGTGGCGTCGGCCAGGAACGACGTCACCCGTACCCGTGAATCAACGGGCACCGGTGCGACGAAACGAACCTTGTTGAAGCCGTAGTTGATTCCCATCCTGGTGTTCTCCACGATGAAGCACTGCTTGCTCAAGCCCGGGATCAACGACAAGGTGAGCAGGCCGTGGGCGATCGTGGCGCCAAAGGGGCTTTCAGCCCGTGCGCGCTCGGCGTCGACATGGATCCACTGGTGATCCCCGGTGGCCTCGGCGAACATGTCGATGCGTGGTTGGTCGACCAGCAGCCAACCACTGGAGCCCAGTTCACTGCCGACCGCGGCCAGTGCGTCGTCGATGGAGGCGATTACCTTCATACGCTGCGCTGCGCTTTCGACGCCTCCGAGGCGGCTTGGCTGCGCTCACGGGCCTTGGCCCAGTCCTCGTCGCTCATCGACGTGAGCGCCGCAAAGGTGTTAGGACCGGCCAGTCGCTGGCCGCCGTCCATCGCGATGGTCTCGCCGGTGAGGTAGTCGCATGCGTCGGAGAACGCGAAGATGGTCAGGTTGGCCAGTTCCTCGATGGTGCCGGTGCGACCCATCGGGATCTGGTCGGCCTGAGTCGCGCCGGCCGAACTCTCGTCGGTGGGGTTGAGCATCTCCCAGGCGTACTCGGTCGGAATCGGTCCCGGGGCAAAGGCATTGAGCCGGATGCCGTAACGGCCCCACTCCACCGCCAAGGACATCGTCATGGCGTGGACGGCGGCCTTGGCCATCGCCGACGGCACCACGAAAGCCGAACCGCTCCACACCCAGGTGGTCAGGTTGGACAGCACTGTGCCCCGCAGGCCCTCGGCGATCCACCGCTTCCCCACCGCCAGCGTGGTGTTGAAGGATCCGGTCATCACGGTGGACACCACAGCGTCGAAGGCACGCGGACTGAGCGTGGCGGTCGGGGCGATGAAGTTGGCTGCCGCGTTGTTGAGGACGCCAGTCAGCGGGCCGTGCTGATCCCAGATCTCATCGACCGCCGCCGCGACCGCATCGAAGTCGCGGACGTTGACGGTCTGGTAGTGCGCCGTGCCGGGACGGTCCTTCGAGATCTCTGCTGCCGCCTCGGCGAGGATGTTCTCCCGGCGGCCCCAGATGTGCACCTGCGCGCCGTGGGCGACCAGATGCGCGGCAACACCACGACCGAGTCCGGTACCGCCACCGGTGATGAGGATGCGTTTGCCGGCAAGCGCATCGGCCGAGAAGATACTCCTCGTCTTCCCGGAACTCATAGCCCGAGGCTCTTGCCGATGATGTCGCGCTGAACCTCGTTCGCGCCGCCGTAGATCGGCGGGGCCAATGCCTTGCGCACCTGGGCCTCCATCCCGTATTCGACGGTGTAGCCGTTGCCTCCCATAAGCTGAACACCCTCCAGCGCAGCGCGTTTGGCGACCTCGGTGCATTTGAGCTTCGCGATCGAACCCTCGCGTGCGAGTTGCTCCTCCATACCCGCATCGATCTGCGCGGCGACCTGGTAAACATAGGCGCGGCAGCAGTCGATCTCGGCTACCAGGTCGGCGAGCCGATGGCGGACCGCCTGGAAGCTGCCGATCGACTTTCCGAACTGCTCGCGCTGCTTGACATAGGCGATGGTGTCCTCCAGCGAGCGGCGAGCTGCGCCGATCGACATCGCGGCGATGATCAGCCGCTCCACATTCAGCCCACGCATCAGCCGATGCCAGGCATCGCCGACGCCGCCGACCACGTTGGCGGCCGGAACCGACACGTCCGTGAAGAACACCTCATTGACGGTGTGACCGTCCATGGTCTCGATCGGTTTGATCTCGAGACCCGGGGTATCGGTGGTCAGATACATCAGCGTCAGACCCTTGTGTTTCGGGCCGTCGGTCGATGTCCGGGTCAACACCAGCAGATGGTCGGCGAGATGCGCCGCGGTGATCCAGATCTTCTGTCCATTGACGATGAAGCGGTCGCCGTCGAGTACCGCCCGAGTCCGAACCGACCCGAGGTCGGAGCCCGCTCCCGGCTCGGACAGTGCAATGGCCTCGAAACGCCCGCTGCACAGGTTGCCGAGGACCTCTTT
>CAYFMA010000082.1:10840-13430 GCA_964344085.1 uncultured Mycobacterium sp. | reverse complement strand
CCGTGGCGCAAATAGGTCTGAGCCGCGGTCAGGCCGGTGCCGTAGGCATGGATCGGAGCTTGGCCTCGTGCGGTCTCCTCCAGGAAGATGCACTCCTCGACCATGCCGGCACCGCCGCCGCCGTACTCGGCGGGCAGCGACACCCCGAGCCAGCCGAGTTCGGCCATCTTCATCAGCAGGCCGGGACTGTTGGACAGTTTTCCGCCGTCGGTCAGGGCGGCCCGCTGCGCCGCGGTGGCGCATTGATCGGCACAGAACTGTTCGATCGCGTTGGCGAAGTCCTGCTGCTCGGCGGTGAACAACGGCACGGTCAGTTACCCCGGTACGGCGCGAAGTTCGGCGCCCGCTTCTCGTTGAAGGCGGTGACGCCCTCCTTGGCCTCCGGAGTCTCGCCGAAGAGCTTCAGGTTCGAGAAGGCCATCTGGCCGACCGAAGCGAACTGTTCGGTGTCCTGATTGAACGACTGCTTGAGCACCTTCAGCGAGGTGGGCGACAACTGCAGGATCTCGTCGGCCCACGAACGCACCTCGGCCTTGAGCTGGTCGGCCGGCACTACCTTGTTGACCAGCCCCCACTCGTAGGCCTGCTGCGCCGAATAGCGTCGGCACAGGAACCAGATCTCACGGGCGCGCTTCTCCCCGACCACCCGTGCCAGGTACCCGGTGCCGAAGCCGGCGTCGAACGAGCCGACCCGCGGGCCGTTCTGCCCGAAGACGGCGGTCTCCGAGGCGATGGTCAGATCGCACAGCACATGCAGCACATGGCCGCCGCCGATCGCGAATCCGTTGACCGCAGCGATGACCGGTTTGGGTGCGTCGCGGATCACCCGGTGCAGGGCGTCGACCTCGAACAGACCACTGTCCGACGGCCCGTAGTCGCCGGTCTCGGCGCGTTGCTTCTGATCCCCACCGGTGCAGAAGGCCTTCTCGCCTGCGCCGGTCAGACAGATGACGCCCACCTCGGCGCTGCCCCAGGCCATTTTGAACGCCTTGATCAGCTCATCGACCGTGCGCGCCCGGAAGGAGTTGTAGCGATCCGGACGATTGATGGTGATCCAGGCCAGCCCGTTGTCCACCTCGTAGGTGATGTCGGTGAAATCAGCCTTCGAGGTGGAACCAGACATAGTGTCGCCCTTCATCTTTGAATACCGGTCAAGCAGTTTGGTCATACCATAATACCAAAAAGCCTGGTCAGCAAGAACCCTCTTCCGAGGTCAGTTCTCCCGGAATTCATCAGGCAGCGACTCAGCTTCGTTCTCACGCTTGCGCAGTTCAACGCGCCGGATCTTTCCTGAGATCGTCTTAGGTAGTTCGAAGAACTCGATACGGCGGATGCGTTGGTAGGGAGCGAGATTCTCGTGCGCATGCGCGAAGATCGCGTCGGCCGTGGCGCGGTCGGGTGTCCAGCCCGCGGCCAGGCTGATGTAAGCCTTGGGCACCGCCAGCCGCAGTTCGTCGGGAGCGGGCACCACGGCCGCCTCGGCGACAGCGGGATGCTCGATGAGCACACTTTCCAGTTCGAACGGCGAGATCTTGTAATCCGATGCCTTGAACACATCGTCGGTCCGGCCGATGTAGGTGATGTAGCCGTCGGCGTCCCGACTCGCGACGTCACCGGTGTGGTAGTAGCCGCCGGCCATCACGGCGTCATTGCGTTCGGCGTCACCGAGGTATCCGGTCATCAGGTTCACCGGCTTGTCGGCCAGCCGCAGGCAGATCTCCCCCTCGTCGGCGGGCTCGCCGGTCAGCGGGTCGACGATGTCCACCGGGATGCCGGGTAGCGGCCGGCCCATCGAACCGGGCTTGACGACCGCACCCGGGGTGTTGCCGACCAGCGCAGTGCACTCGGTCTGGCCGAATCCGTCGCGGATCGTCACTCCCCACGCCTTGCGGACCTGCTCGATCACCTCGGGGTTAAGCGGCTCTCCGGCACCCATCGCCTCCCGCAGCGCGGGCGGCTTCTCGCCCAGATGGGCCTGAATCAGCATGCGCCATACAGTCGGCGGAGCGCACAACGACGTGACGGCGACGTGCTTCAGCATCTCCAGGAAGCGCGTGGCATCGAACCGCGCGTAGTTGTAGGCGACGATCGTGGATTCACCGATCCACGGGGCGAAAAACGAACTCCATGCGTGCTTGGCCCAGCCCGGCGAACTGATGTTGAGATGGACGTCACCCGGCTGCAGGCCGATGAAGTACATCGTCGACAGATGCCCGACCGGATACGACCGGTGAGTGTGCTCGACGAGTTTGGGGTGACTCGTCGTGCCCGAGGTGAAGTAGACCAACATCGGATCGTCAGGCGCTGTCGTGGTGGTGAACGGTTCGGGGTTCTCGATGTCATAGGCATCCCGGTAACTCCGCCACGAGACCGGCGCGCTCCCGATCGCGATCCGACCGTAGTCGCCGGCGATGTCGGCGAACTTCGCCGTCTCCTCGGCGTTGGTGATGACGTGCGCGACACCGCCGCGGGACAACCGATCGGCGAGATCCTTGGAGCCCAGTGCGGTGGTGGCCGGCAGGATGACCGCGCCGAGTTTCATCACAGCCAGCATCGACTCCCACAACTCGACCTGATTGCCGAGCATCAG
>CAYFMA010000082.1:8192-10830 GCA_964344085.1 uncultured Mycobacterium sp. | reverse complement strand
ATCAGCATCACCCGGTCGCCAGGGCGCACTCCCCCCTCTGCCAGCCACCGAGCGACGCGGTCGGAGCGGATTGCCATCTCATCGAAGGAGTAGGACTCATCAGATCCGTCGTCGCCGACGATGCGCAGTGCGGCAACCGGATTGCCGCGCGCCACATGGTCGAACCAGTCGATGGCCCAGTTGAACCGGTCGCCTACATCAGGGAATCGGAAGGTCGCCGCGGCGGTCTCGAAGTCCTCGCGGTGAGCAACGAGGTGATCCCTAACGGTCCGGAATGAATCGCTGGCTGCACTGGCTCCGGTCACTGTCGTCTCCTTGAAGTTACTATCACGGAAGTCGGGATCGTCGAACGCGAAGGAGGGCACGGATGGCACGCCGTGAATCGGTCGCGCGCTCGTCGCGTGCCGAGGTGGTGGCAGCCGACCTGGAGGACGAAATCCTCTCCGAGCGCCTGCCCGTCGGTGCGCACCTCGGCCGCAGATCCGAACTCATGGACAGGTTCGGGATCAGCCCGACGGTGATGAACGAGACCCTGCGCATCCTGCGGGACCGTGATCTCGTCACGGTCCGCCCCGGACCCGGCGGCGGCATCACGGTCGCCAGCGCTCCGCCGCAGGTACGTACCGGAGCGCTCGACCTGTGGTTCCAGCCGTCGCACCCACACCCGCTGGATCTCTTCGAGGCCCGGCTCTATCTCGAATTCGGTTTGACCAAAGCGGCATTCGAGCGCGCCACCCCCGAGGACATCGTCGCCATGCGCGCCGCGATGGCCACAATGCGATCGAGCGCCGATGCGCGGGAGTTCTTCGACGCCGTACTGGCTTTCCATGGCTCTGTCGCCGCCGCCGCGCACATCCCCGTTCTGGAAGGCATGCACCAACTGATCGTCACCAGCATCAAGGCCACCCTGAGCCGGGTGCTGTTCGTCGAGGATCATGAGCCCCTGGTCGCGGCGAGCATCGAGGTGCACGACGACATCGTGGCCGCCATCGCCGTTCACGATCAGGCAGCGTTCATCGACGCCATCAACCGTCATGACCGCGATCTGATCCGGACCGACGACCCCGAACGGACCCCCCACACTCCGCAGCCACGGCGAGCCAGCTGCTGAGCAATTCCTTCAACCCTGACAGGGCTCAGCGCTGGCTGCATGCTGGTATTTCTACCATCGCACTCCTGTGATCCACAACATTATGGATGCACAATCTTGTATTGTGCATCCATAATGTTCTAAGGTCTGAACAAGCCGCAGAACCCACCCCCCGGAGGCGCGACATCATCGCTTCACCGCTCCGCGAACACGGCATCATCGACGTGCACACCCACGCCGTCGATCCGGACCTGCCCGATTTCGCTGTGCGCCATCCCGAGGACCGCTGGCCCACGGTGGAACGGCTGAGCGATACCGAGGCCTGGTTGCGTTACGGCGGCGACCCATACCGCCGTATCGACCACCGGAGCTGGTCCCCGGACGCGCGGTTGGCCGACATGAACCGAAACGGCATCGCCATGCAGGTGATATCTCCCATCCCGGTGACCTTCTGCTACGACACCGATCCGCGCGGCGGCGCCGAACTCGCCGCAGCGCAGAACGACTTTTTCAGCCGGATCGTCGACGAACACCCGGCCCGATTCGCGGCTCTGGGCGCGGTCGCGTTGCAGGATCCGGATCTGGCCGTGGCGGAACTGCGCCGGTGCATGGCACGGCCGGGCTTCCTCGGCGTTGAGATAGCCACCCAGGTCCGCGGCGAGGAACTCTCCGATGAACGCTTCGACCGATTCTTCGCCGTGGCACATGAACTCGGTGCGTTTGTTCTCATCCATCCCCGCGACGAAGACCTTCCAGCCCGGATGACCGGACTGGGGATGGGATTCGGAGCGGGCATGCCGGTTGAGACCGCACTGGCCGCGGCTTCACTTCTCACCAGCGGGGCGCTGGTCCGACGGCCCGGCGTCCGGCTCTGCATGGCCCACGGCGCGGGCGCGCTGCCGGCGATCATCGGCCGGCTGGACAAAGGCGCCTTGATCGGCGGGATGGTCGCCGATTCACCGGATCTCCCCAGCCGACTGGCGGGCAGGCTGTGGTGCGACTCGCTGACCTACAACCATCAGGCGCTGTCCGCCGTGGTGGATCTCCTCGGCGCCGGCCATGTCGTGTTCGGCACCGACTATCCGTTCCCCGCGATGCCCGATCCCTTGGACGCCGTCGTCGCCGACCTGCCCACCGACCTCAAAAACCGGATCACCCGGCGCAATATCGAGGAGCAACTATGGCCCAGTTCCTAGGAATCGGACTCACCCACTATCCACTGCTCGCCGGCACCGATGACCACATGGCCAGCCTGTTGCGCTGGACCCTGCGGGATCCCGATATCCCGGAGGAGGCCAAGGATCCGGAGTGCTGGCCGGAGTTGATGCGCCGGGAGTGGTCCGACGATCAGGGCGTGTCCGCCGCAGCCCAGCACCGGAAAGCGTTGGTGGACAATCTCGCCCGGTGTCGCGCAGCGCTCGACGAGTTCAACCCGGATGTCGTCGTTGTGTGGGGCGACGATCAGTACGAGAACTTCCGCGAGGAGATCATCCCGCCGTTCTGCGTCCTCGCTTATGACGATCTCGAGGTCGAGCCGTTCGAGTTGAT
>CAYFMA010000082.1:5103-8039 GCA_964344085.1 uncultured Mycobacterium sp. | reverse complement strand
CTGCTACGGCCCACACGTGATCGCCCGGCGCGGTGGACTGGTCACCTTCGCACAGGCGAAGAACGAACGCCTCGATCCCGTCGGCCCCTCCCCGGCCCGCTGCTTCGCACTGGGCCGCGCGGTCGCACAGTCATTCGCCGGCACCGACCTGCGGGTCGCCCTGATCGCCTCGTCGAGTTGGTCACATGCGTTCCTCGTCGACAAAACCTGGCGGCTCACTCCGGACACCGAGTCCGATCTGAGGCTCTACGAACTGCTCAAAGCCGGCGATTGGGATGCCTGGCAGGCGACTCCGACTGCCAGCCTGCTCGACTCCGGCCAGCAGGAAGTCCTCAACTGGTTCTGCATGACCGGGGCCGCCGCCGAACTAGGACTCGACCTCACCTGGTCGGACATGGTCGTCACCGATGTCTTCAACTCCAACAAGTGTTTTGCGATCTACCAGGAAGGAGGACGGCGATGACGCGGACCGTCCTGGAACCGAAGTTCATCGACGCCGGCGGAATCAACACCGCCTATCTCGAGGCCGGTTCGGGGGAACCGGTACTCATGCTGCACGGCTCGGGGCCAGGGGTGTCCGGAACTGCCAACTGGCAGTTGACGATTCCCACGCTATCGACACAGTTCCATGTGCTCGCGCCCGATATCGTCGGATTCGGCGACACTGAACGCCCTGATGACATCGTCTATTCGCTGCGGGCGTGGACCGATCATGTGTGGGCGTTTTTAGACGCGCACGGCATCAACCGCACGGCCATCATCGGCAACTCCCTGGGTGGGCGCATCGCCCTGCAGATGGCCGGTGACGCCCCGGAGCGGATCAGCCGGATGGTTCTGATGGGCTCCCCCGGCGTCGGCATGACCCCCACCGAGGGATTGGCGGCGTTGCGCGCCTACGAGCCGTCTCATGAGGCGATGCGTCACATGCTGAAGACCTATTTCGCAGTCGACCCGAATCTCATTACCGAGGACCTGGTAAGGATCCGCTACGAGGCCAGCGTTGCCGACGGCGCCTTCGAGGCCTACCGGTCGATGTTCTTCGACCCCAGGCACAAAGGGTCCGAACTGGCCATCACTGCCGAAGAAGTCCGGGCCATCACGACACCGACCCTGCTGGTGCACGGCCGAGAGGACAAGGTCGTGCCACTAGCGGTGTCGATCACGATGCTGGACCTCCTCCCCAACGCAGACCTCCACGTCTTCAGCCGATGTGGACATTGGACCCAGATCGAGCGCGCAGACGAGTTCTCCGCGTTGGTCGCAACCTATTTGGAGCGCTCATGAGCATCGTTGAAGATTGGACAACCGAAGTGACCGCGAATCCTGCCAATGAGCCGTTGGTGGTCGACGACCAGGAAGGTGAGAGCTTCCGCGTGCACCGCTCGGCGATGACCTCAACGGAGGTGCATCGCGCCGAGATGGAGCGGGTGTTCGGCCATTCCTGGCTCTACGTCGGCCACGAGTCGGAGATCCCCAAATCGGGCGACTTCGTCCGTCGCAAGGTCGCCGGCCGCCCGATCTTCATGGTCCGCGGTGCGAAAAGCGGCGAGGTCAATGTCTTTCACAACTCGTGCACACACCGCGGCGCGCTGGTCTGCCGGCAGGACTCCGGGAACTCGAAAGTCTTCCAGTGCTTCTACCATGCCTGGTCTTTCGACAGTGAGGGCAACCTCAAGGGTATTCCGGACAAGGAGGGCTACTCAGACAAACTCGACTACGACAAGTTGGCGCTGGCTCGTGTCGCCCGGGTGGAGTCCTACCGCGGATTCGTATTCGCCAGCTTCGATCCCGATATCGTCGATCTTCAAACCTGGCTGGCCGGCGCCAAGGAGTACATCGACCTCGTGATCGACGGCTGCGGTGGCTCGGTCGAGATCATCAAGGGCACCAACGAATACAGCTTCGATGCGAACTACAAACTGTTGATAGAGAACAGCGCCGACGGTTATCACGCGGCCTCCACCCACGACACCTACTTCAAGTACCTGGTGTCACTGGGAACCGACCTACAGGGCGGGGTGATCGGCAAGGCCGTCAAGCTCGGCAACGGCCACGCAGTCATCGAATACTCGTCACCTTGGGGCCGTCCGGTCGCCAAATGGGAGCCGCTGTTCGGCGAAGAGGCCAAAGTCGAGATCGACCGCATACGTGCCGAACTCACCGAGAAGTACGGTGCGGAGCGCGCGCACAAGATGTGCGAGGTGAACCGCAACCTGATCATCTACCCGAACCTGATCATCAACGACATCATGGCGGTGACAGTCCGGACCATGTTCTCGCCGGCACCGGATCGCGTCGACGTCACCGCGTGGGAACTGGCTCCCACCGACGAGCCGCAGAGCCTGCGCGACCGGCGCCTGGACAGCTTCCTGACGTTCCTGGGACCTGGCGGCTTCGCCACTCCCGACGACGTCGAAGCGCTGGAGTCCTGCCAGCAGGGCTTCTCCAGCGGCGGGGTGGAGTGGAACGACATCTCCCGCGGTATGGGCCGCGGACCGATGGCCAACGATGAGGAGCAGATGAGGGAGTACTGGAGACGCTGGCAACAGCAGATGGGTGACGCGGCGGATCTGGGTGGTGCCCGATGACCGCCGCCGTCGTGACCCGGGCCGAGATCGAGGACTTCCTCTATCACGAGGCCGCGCTGCTCGATGCGTGGAATCTCGACGGCTGGCTGGAACTCTACGATGCCGACGCCAAGTACGAGGTGCCGTGCAACGACAAGATCGACGCCGATCCCAGCCGGGATCTGTTACTCATCGATGACGATCACCGGCGCATGCAGGCCCGCGTCGAGCGGCTCAACAACCGTCGGGCGCACCGCGAGTACCCGCACTCCCGGACCAATCATCAGGTGTTCAATGTCCGGCTCGATCCGCCCGGCAACGAGGAAGCAGAGATCTCTGTGATCGCCTCGTTCACGGTGTGGCGCTGCC
>CAYFMA010000082.1:4786-5093 GCA_964344085.1 uncultured Mycobacterium sp. | reverse complement strand
GCTGCCGGGCCGGACGGACCAGTTCCTACGTCGGTAAGTACCACTACCGTCTGCGGCCGGCCGGTGACAGCTTCCGCATCGCCCGCAAAAGGGTCGAATTGGATCTCACCGACCTGCGTGAGGTCGGCGACGTGGCGATCATCTTGTGACCGGACCGCTGTCCGGCCGCACTGCGATCGTCACCGGCGCGGCCTCGGGGATCGGTCTGGGCATCGCCGATCGCCTCATCGCCGACGGCGCCCGGGTATTCGCCGCCACCCGCTCGCAGGAGGACCTCGATCGGGTGACGACGCGGATCGCCGTCTCC
>CAYFMA010000082.1:3237-4776 GCA_964344085.1 uncultured Mycobacterium sp. | reverse complement strand
CATCGGAGAACTTCAGAAACCCGGAGTGGCCGACGACCTGGTGGCCGCGGCGATCGAGACGCTCGGGCATGTCGATGTTCTGGTCAACAACGCCGGCGGCGGGGTGATCAAGCCGACCCTCGAACACACCGAGGAGACGCTCCAGGCCACCATCGACAACAACCTGTGGACCACGATCCGGTGCGTGCGAGCGGTCCTACCCCACATGGTTTCGCGGGGGCACGGCCGGCTGATCAACATCGGCGCCGACTCGGTGCGGACCGGGCTGATGGACCACGCCATGTACAACGCCGCCAAAGGGGGCGTGCACGCGATGATGACCGGGTTGGCCCGGGAATTCGCCGGGTCGGGCATCACCGCCAACACCGTGGCGCCGTGCTACGTCCTGACCCCTGAACTGTCCGCTCTGTTCGCCTCCGGAGAGGCGCCGGCCCGGCTGATGCAGGTCGTCGGGCAGGGCACCGAGATCGTGCCGATCGGCCGCCCGGGCGATCCGGCGGAGGTGGCCGCTACGGTGGCATTCCTGGCCGGTGATGACAGCCGGTTCATCACCGGCCAGACCATCTACGTCAACGGCGGCGCCAGCATGGGCTGACGCCCGCCGCAACCCGAGGACTCTCATGACCGACAAGATCCACGAAGCCGCCGATCGCCTCATCGCCGCCGCCGCCACACCCCGGCAGTGCGAACCCGTGCGCGACATCCTCGGCGACACCGACATTCCGGCCGCCTACGCGGTGCAGAACCTGCTCACCGCCGACGGGCTCGCCAAAGGCCGGGTGATCGTCGGTCACAAGATCGGCCTGACCTCCCCCGCCGTACAGAAGCAGCTCGGCGTCGATCAGCCGGACTCCGGAGTGCTGTTCTCCGACATGGAGATCCGCAACGGCGGAACGGTCGCCGCAGGACGTCTGCTACAGCCCAAGGTAGAGGCCGAGATCGCATTCATCCTGTCCGCAGACCTGGTCGACGATCTCTCCGATGAGGCCGTCCGAGCGGCGGCCGGGGTCGCGGTGCCGGCTATCGAGATCGTCGACTCCCGTATCCGGGACTGGTCGATCGGCATCGTGGACACCGTCGCCGACAACGGATCTTCCGCTCTTTTCGTGCTCGGCGATGCCCGCGTACCGGTCGCCGAAATCGACGTGGTGACCCGCACCATGCAACTGACCGAGGACGGTGTCACGGTGTCACAAGGTCGCGGCTCGGACTGCCTGGGCAGCCCACTGATCGCTCTGCAGTGGCTGGCTCGCACCTCGCGCGACAATGGAGCCCCGTTGCGGGCCGGCCACATCGTGCTATCCGGCGCACTTGGGCCGATGGTGCCGGCCAAGTCCGGCAGCACCTACACAACGACGATCGATGGAGTCGGCTCCGTGGCGGTCAGCTTCGGCTAGGGACGAAGTCAGCCATATGTCGTGACGTAGGTCCGGGCGTAGTCCAGGTAGTTCCGGTTCCAGCAGAACTCACACCAACCGGTTCCCGCCGACCCGTCGATGTCGACATTCAGTGCGGCTTCGATGTTGTCCACCATCGGAT
>CAYFMA010000082.1:1762-3227 GCA_964344085.1 uncultured Mycobacterium sp. | reverse complement strand
CAACGACGGTGGCCCGCAACCGGCGATGCAGCATCTGCTCGTCGTAGTCGACCTCGCAATCCACCGATACGAGATTGCGTAGCAGGCCCCCTCTCCAGAGATACCCGCGAACCTGGCGCCGTCCGAACGAGTCCATCTCGAAGAAGTGGACCGAGCAGTCCGCTGTCACCGCGTGGAACCACTTGTAGTGCTGATTCAGGCCCCAGACCCGAGGACCCCAGGAATGGTCACGGATCATGAAGCCGTCGATGTCGGCATCGATTCCGGGCGCGACCAGCCGACCGGTTACCCTGCCGTGCTGCTCGGTGCGATCAATTCCGTAATACTGCGGGTTGCCCAGCGGATGCATGCTGAACGCATAAACGGGATGTAGCGCCTCATATCGACCCGCAAAGCTGATTCGGTCACCCTCCCAACCGATCTCGACGCTCCGGTGCGGCTCGATCACCCGCATTCGCAGCGGACCGGTTCTCCACCCGTCGAAATCCATGCCGGCCGGGACGAGTTCTTCGACTTCCTCGTGAATCGGCGCGGCCTGGGACGGCCCGAAAAGCGATGCCCGCCCCTTGGCGTGGCCGTCCGAACGGACCGTCGGATAGATGAACCCGGCCACCCCTAATTCCGGAAACATCAGCATGTGCGCCAGCGACTCTCGGCCGCCAGGGTTCAACACATGCCGGAAGCTGTGCTCGAGCGGAAAATCCACCGTTGCAGTCTGCTGGATGCACCGCAGGCGGCGAACCACCCCTTCAGGTGATGAACCACTGCCCGAAGGGATGAGATCAATGACCGACTGCCACACCCGCCTTGGGTTCGGCGCCGGCGCCACGGCGACGTTGAGCAGCCAGCAGGGACTGAGTTGTCCACCACAGTGCCGTCGCGGCCAATCCGACACTGGCGAATGCGCTCAGGAAGAGCAGCATGCCGTTGGGGTGAGGCGAAGTGTTCTGCAGAATCACGGTGGGGAATCCGCAGCCGAGAGTTTCGAGCGCGAAGTTGCCGGGGAAGATGGCGAACAGCGCAAGGCAGTGGACCGGCTTGACCGCGTAGATACTGAGCAGGGCGGTGAGGACCGCGAACCCGGTGATCTGCGCGCCTTCCATGAAGCCGATGAACAACGGGTATTCGAACAGTCGCCAGGGCGATTCGCCGTAGTAGACGTACAGGTTCAAGTTGATCGCCGTGGTCTCGAAAATGGCGGTTGTCAGTGAGGTCAGAGCAGCCATGGCGAACACTCGCTTGATCGTGACTCCGCGAGCGAAGGAGCGGTACATCAGCAGCGCCGGCATTCCGAAGACCATCACATAGGCGGGCATGACCCAGACCGGCTGCGGCAGCCCGAAGCTGGTGAACAGTGTCCACTGCCGGCCGCCGTCAAGCCAGAAAAGATGGTAGGAGGTGTCGTAGAGCGGTTCGATGAGGCTGCCGACCGCGACCGCCACAACGAGAACGACTGGAAGAACAG
>CAYFMA010000082.1:0-1752 GCA_964344085.1 uncultured Mycobacterium sp. | reverse complement strand
CCCCTTGAAAGTGCACACCGGAGACATGGCCGGACGACTGGAAGAACAGATCGCTCCCGCCTCGCCAGCGTGAGGGCGTAGCCCAACAGTACGGCGGTGCCCCCCCACAAAATGATCGTCGCGACGGTCTGCATCGTGGTGTTCAACGGAAGATCGTACGGCGGCGTGGGCGGTTGCGGCGGAATGAAGTCGGTCATGAGGCTGCCTCACAGGGTGGATGAGATACGACCAACGCCAAACCTATGGAACCCTGCCGAACCTAACTGCACCCCTTCGGAGCAGGTCGGTCCTCCTGAAGGGGGGTCCGAGGTCCGCGGTGGTGGGAAATGCTGGTGCGATGACAGTGACTCCCTTCACCGCCAACGTCCCCGAGGCGGCGCTTGACGACCTCCGTGAGCGGCTTGCCCGGACCCGTTGGCCCGAAGCGCAGACCGTGGACGACTGGTCGCAGGGCATCCCACTGGACTATGTCAAAGAAGTCTGCGACTACTGGGCGGACGGCTACGACTGGCGTCGATTCGAAGCCAAACTCAACGCCTTCGAACAGGGCGTGACCACGATCGACGGACTCGACATTCACTACGTGCACGCTCCGAGCCCGGAACCGAACGCCAAGCCGCTGATCATCATTCACGGCTGGCCCGGTTCCATCGTCGAGCATCTGGACATCATCGAACCGCTGCGGAATCCAGTCGCCCACGGCGCAAGCGCCGAGGACGCCTATCACGTGGTGGTGCCGTCGCTGCCGGGGTACGGGTTCAGCGGCAAACCCCCCGCGCCGGGTTGGTCGGTCGAGCGGATCGGCGCGGCCTGGGTGGAATTGATGAAGCGCCTCGGATACCAGCATTTCTACGTACAGGGCGGAGACTGGGGCGCCGGTATCGCGTCCACAATGGGTTATTCCCAAACGGACTCGGTGGCGGGCATCCATGTCAACCTCGCCCTCTGCAGCCCGGAGGAGTTGTTGAAGCTCGGCGAACCCACCCCCGAGGAGATGGCCCAACTCGGCAAGTTCCAGAACTACCTGGACTGGGAGTCCGGTTACTCCCAGCAACAGAGCACCCGGCCGCAGACGTTGGGCTATGGGCTGACCGATTCACCGGCCGGACAGTGCGCCTGGATTCTGGAGAAGTTCAAGGCCTGGACCGACTGCGACGGCCACCCCGAGAACGTCATCTCGCGTGACACCATGCTCGACAACATCTCGCTGTACTGGTTCACCGCGACAGCGGCTTCGTCCGCACGGCTGTATTGGGAGAGTTTCAAGGGCTTGCTCGCCGACTTCACTCCGATCACCGTGCCGGCGGCCTACAGCTGCTTTCCCGAAGACTTGTTCACCATGACCGAGCGCTGGGCGCGGACCCGATTCGCCGATCTCCGCTATTACAGCCAACCGGAACGCGGCGGCCACTTCCCTTCTCTGGAGCAGCCCCAGGCATTCCTCACCGAAGTCCGCAACGGGCTTCGGGTGCTGCGCTGACGCCGACTGTCCGAATGTGGTGGGAAAACCCTCCTTAGAGGGACGACCACGATCCAAGTGCGACGTTAGCGTCACCCCATGACCGCCACCGAACTCACCGGCTACCCGGCCCGCTACTTCGCCGCGTGGAGCCAGCGCAATCTCGACACAGCACTGGACGTCATCGCCGAGTAGGTCGACTGGCAGGACCCATCGCTTCCCGAACCGCTCACCGACCGCGACGGCCACCCCGAGAACGTCATCTCGCGTGACACCATGCTCGACAACATCTC
>CAYFMA010000081.1:0-16797 GCA_964344085.1 uncultured Mycobacterium sp. | reverse complement strand
AGACGATCAAGAAGATCGCCAGCACGAAGAAGAAGGTGCCGTTGGGGATGAGGAAGTTGCTGGTGCCGCCACCTTCCTCAGCCGCCAACAGAGTGACGTCCCCCATGCTGCTCAGGAGGCGCCGGGCGTGGCGAAGACGAACAGCGCCATGAACGCCAGGTTGATGAAGTACGCCGCCTCCACCAGACCGACGGTGATGAAGAACGGGGTGAACAGCCGGCCCTGTGCCTCAGGCTGGCGGGCGATGCCGGAGATCAGGGCGTTACCGGCGATACCGTCGCCGATGCCGGCGCCGATGGCACCGCCGCCCAGGATGAGTCCGCCGCCGATCAGCGCGCCCGACACGATTGCGGGATCAACTGCTGCCATTACTTTCCTCCTTGGTGACTGGTAGGGGTCCTACCAGAGCTTGTGGGTGGGTGAACTGCTAGTGGTGCTCGTCTTCCAGTTCCATGGACTGGCTGAAGTACAGGATGGTCAGAAGCGAGAAGATGAACGCCTGGATCAGGCCGACGAACAGGTCGAAGGTCTTCCAGATCGCATTGGGCGCCCACATGATGTACGGCGGGAACAGCGCGATCAGCGCCACCATGATGCCGCCGGCGAAGATGTTGCCGAAGAGTCGAAGCGACAGCGAGATCGGCTTGGCGATCTCTTCGACGATGTTGATCGGCGCCAGGAACGCCACGTGGCCCTTGAGTACCTTGATCGGATGGCCGATCAGGCCGCGGCGCCAGATGCCGGCCGCGTGGTAGCAGAGGAACACGAACAGCGCCAGCGCCAGCACGAAGTTGATGTCCGAGGCCGGCGGCTTGAGCAGTTCCTCGGTCTTGCCGTCAGCGGTGCTGTACTGCACCGGCAGCACCGAGATCCAGTTGGCGATGAGGATGAACACGAACAGGGTGACCGCCAGCGGCAGCACGAACGGCGCGATCTTCATGCCGATTGCCTGCTCGATCTGTCCGCGCATCTGGGTGGTGATGGCCTCCCAGAACAGCTGAACACCGCTGGGAACACCGCTCGAGGTGATCTTGGCGCGCAGGAAGAACGCCAGTGCCAGGGTGATGACGGCGGCCAGTGCGGTCGCGTAGATCGTGTCGGTGTTCACCGTCATGCCCAGCCAGGTGGCCGTGGTGTGGTGGCCGACCTCGATCGCACCTTCGGCGAGGATCTGTTCGGTCATGGTGCTCAATCCTTGGGTATCTCGGCGTGAATTGAGGCGGAATCTGCATAGTCGTCCGCTTCACCGGTCCGGATCTTCTTCCAGACCGGCAGTGCGGTGGACAACACGAGGACCACCTGGAACAGCGCCAGCCCGAAGACGACGCCGAGGCCCAGGGGCCGGAACGCGAATGCGATGGCCAGTCCGATTGCGGTGATGACCAGCAGTCGGGTAGCCGAATTGAGCGCCATCTTCTTCTTCAGCGGATGGTCACTGGCGGTGATCGAGGCAACCGAACGCTGCACCAGCAGTGCGTTGATCAGACCGAGTGTCAGGCCGATGGCGAAGAAAACCCCGAACATCGGATAACCGGCCCAGGCGGACAGAGCCAGACCGACTGCCGCGAGTGCGACGGAGATGACGAGCAGGCGGACGGGCTGGAAGGTGACGGAGGGGAGCACCAACGGCGCATCGTGCGCTGGTGTCGTCACAGCGTCCGACCCAAGAACAACGTCAACCCACAATCTTCGTCACCGAAAGCGAGCCGCCGAATGGCGTTCGCGAGCACCGTACCACAAGCTAGAGAGGCCTAAATCGGGTACTACTTGCTGTCGTACAAGCTGTCCCTCAACAGGGTCAGATCGCGATCCTCCTGGTCGTCGCCGACCCCGGAATCACCCCGCACCAACGGAATGACGGTGACCACTCCGGCGACGACGAAGGCCGCCAGCATGACCGCGCCGGTGTAGCGCGGGTCGACGAAAATCGTGCTCGCCGCACCCAGTGCCACCACGCCCACCCAGAGATAGATCAGCAGCACGGCCCGCCGGTGCGAGTGCCCGATCTGCAGCAGGCGGTGGTGCAGGTGCATCTTGTCCGGGCTGAACGGACTGCGGCCAGCGCGGGTGCGTCGCACGATCGCGAGAAGCATGTCCAGGGCCGGCACGAACACCACAGCCGCCACCAGCAGGAAGGGCGAGAGCAACGCGAAGACGTCGCGGGCCCCGTAGGCGCTCTGCGAGATCGGACCGGCCGCCGTCGTCGCCGCCGCCGCCAGCATCAGCCCGACCAGCATCGAACCGGAGTCGCCCATGAAGATGCGGGCCGGGTGGAAGTTGTGCGGCAGGAAGCCCAGGCAGACTCCGGCCAGCACCACCGAGATGACCGCCGGCGGATAGAACAGCACGTCGCCGCCGTGGTCGCGCAGCAGACCGACGGAGAAGATGCAGATCGCCATCGCCGTGATCAGGCCGAGCCCGGCGGCCAGACCATCGAGGCCGTCGACGAAGTTCATCGCGTTGACGATGGCGACGGTGAGCGCCAGGGTCAGCAGGATCGAGGACGCCTGGTCGAGCACGATGGTGCCGACTCCCCCGAACGGGATGTACAGCACGCTCCAGGCCACCCCCATCGTGACCAGAACGCTGGCCGCGGTGATCTGACCGGCGAATTTGGTCAGGGCGTCCAGCCCCCACCGGTCGTCGATGAGGCCGATGCCCATCACCAGACCTCCGGCGATCACCACCGCGGGCAAGCCCGAGGAGTAGATGAACCCCCGGGTCAGCGCCGGAAGCTGGGAAGCCAGGAATACAGCACTGATCACACCGAGATACATCGCCAGCCCGCCCATCCGCGGAGTGGGCCTGGAATGCACGTCACGGTCCCGGGGGTAGGCCACCGCGCCGAGACGCCGGGCCAGCACCCGCACCCCGCCGGTGGCGAAGTAGGTGACGATCGCCGCGGTCAGACCGACGAGCGCCAACTCCCGCAGGGGTACACCGGCACCCCTGTCGGATAGCGCGAGGATCGCGCCATCCGATTGCGCAAGCAGGGTGACCATCAGGTCAAACGGTACCTGTGAGCGACGCTGCTTCGACGCCGAGCACGCGGGCGACATCGGCGGCGGCGATGGGTCCCTCTCGGAGCAGTCGCGCGGTGGCGCCGGTCAGGTCGACGATGGTGGAGGCCGCCTGCTGCTGAGAGGGTCCCGCGTCGAGGTACACGTCGACCAGATCACCGAGTTGCCGCTGGGCGTCCTCGGCGGTGGTGGCCGGCGGCTGACCGGAGATATTGGCGCTGGAAACCGCCATCGGACCGGTCTCGCGAAGCAACTCGATGGCCACCGGGTGCAGCGGCATCCGCAGCATGACCGTCCCGCGCGCGTCACCGAGATCCCACTGCAGCGAAGGCGCCTGTTTGACCACCAGGCTCAACGCACCCGGCCAGAAAGCCCGGATCAGTTCACGGGCCTCAGCGGGCACGGAATAGACCAGACCTTCGATGGTGTGCCACGACCCGACCAGCACGCCGACAGGCATGTCGCGGCCGCGGCCCTTGGCGGACAGCAGGCTTGCGACAGCTCTGCTGTCGAACGCATCGGCACCGAGGCCGTACACCGTGTCGGTGGGCAGCACCACCAGGCGCCCGCTCTTGATCACCGAGGCGGCTTCGGTGATCGCGCCGGAGCGGCCGGCAGGGTTACGGCAGTCCAGCATCTGGGTCACGAGTTCCCCCTCGTGATGCGGCGGGCGGTCACGAAACGCGGCCTTCCGGTGAGATCGCGGTGCGATTTGACATCATCGAAACAACCTGTGGCGCTGATGGTTTCAACCGTCCGAGCAGACGTGCTGTCATCATGCTCGACGGCCAGGAGACCACCCGACTTCAGCCAGCGCGCGGCTCTCGTCACCAGAGGGACGATGACGGCCATCCCGTCGGCGCCGCCGAAGACCGCGTGTGCGGGATCGTGCTCGGCGACCTCGGGTTCGAGGTCGGCACCAGCCGGGACGTAGGGGGGATTGGACACCACGAGATCGACGGTACCTGCCAGATCGGCGAGCAGTCCGTCATCGGCGACGTCACCCTGCAGCATGCATGCGGTCGTGGACTCAGCATTGCGCCGGGCGTACTGCAGTGCGGTCGGGTCGGCGTCCACACCGGTCACCGAAGCCGACCGCAGCGCGGTGGCCAGTGCGATCGCCAGGGCCCCGGATCCGGTGCAGACGTCCACGATCACCGGTTGCGGTGGAAGATCTTGGGCCAGTGCCCATTCCAGCAGCGCCTCGGTTTCCGGACGCGGGATGAACACACCGGGTCCGACCTGAAGGAGAACCGCGCCGAACGGAGCGACGCCGGTGATGTGCTGCAGTGGGATGCGACTGGCGCGCCGGTCGACCGTTTCCGCGTACCGATCGAAGAAATGATCCGGCACCTCGGTGAAGTACAGCCGGCCGCGGTCCACCCCGAGAAGATGGGCGGCCAGAAGTTCGGCGTCGGTTCGAGCCGAGTCGATGCCGGCCTCACCGAGTACTGCGGTCGCAGCATCGACGGCTTGGCGTAACGGCTTCACGCCTGCTGCAGCCGGGCTTGTTTGTCGGCGGCGATCAGAGCGTCCAGCAGCGGATCCAATTCGCCGTCGAGAACCTGATCGAGGTTGTGCGCCTTGAAGTTGATCCGGTGATCTGCGATCCGGTTCTCCGGGAAGTTGTAGGTCCGGATGCGCTCGCTGCGGTCCACGGTGCGGATCTGGCTGGCACGGTCCGCAGAGGCGTCAGCCTGTGCCTGCTCCTCGGCCAGGGCCTGCAACCGCGCTGAGAGCACCTGCATGGCGCGTGCCTTGTTCTGCAACTGGGAGCGTTCGTTCTGGCATGTGACGACGATCCCGGTAGGCAGGTGGGTGATGCGCACCGCCGAGTCGGTGGTGTTGACGCCCTGGCCGCCCTTGCCGGACGACCGGTAGACGTCGATGCGCAGATCGGACTCGTCGATCTGGACCTGCTCGACCTCTTCGGGCTCGGGGTAGACGAGCACACCGGCCGCCGAAGTATGAACGCGCCCTTGGGATTCGGTGACAGGGACGCGCTGGACGCGATGGACACCACCCTCCCACTTCAGCCGCGACCACACGCCGTCGGCGGAGTCTCCCTTACTGGCGATCGCGATGGTGGCCTCTTTGTAGCCACCCAGATCGGAGAACGTCTCGTCGAGAACGGTCACCGCCCAGCCCCGACGTTCGGCATATCGGATGTACATCCGCGCCAGATCGGCGGCGAAGAGCGCCGATTCCTCACCACCCTCGCCGGACTTGACCTCCAGGACCACGTCGTCGGCGTCGTGCGGATCCCGCGGGGCCAGCATGTCGGTGAGTTGATCGTCGAGTTCGGCGACCCTGGTCTCGAGTTCGGTGACCTCTTCGGCGAATGAGGAGTCGTCGGCCGCCAGTTCTCGCGCCGCCTCCAGATCGCCACGCGCCGCCTCGAGCTTGCGGTAGGTGGCGGCGATGGGCGCAAGTTGCGCGAATCGCTTACCCACGCGGCGGGCATTGGCGGCGTCCGCATGCAGTTCGGGGTCCGCCAGCTGCCGTTCCAGATCGGCATGCTCAGCCAGCACAGCGTCGACCGCGTCAGCGGGTGCGCTCTGCGTCATTGCCCGTCCTTATGAGTCTGCTTCAGTACCCCGGACACAAACCGACGCCCGGGCTCGCGCAGCCGCGAGCGTCGGACGTCGGTGGTGAAGCTAGCTGTCGGCGTTCTCGGTGCCCTTGGCGGCACGCTTGCCGTAGCGCTTCTCGAAGCGCGCCACGCGGCCGCCGCTGTCGAGGATCTTCTGCTTGCCGGTGTAGAAGGGGTGGCACTGGGAGCACACCTCGACCACGATGTGGCCGCTCTCCTTTGTGCTGCGAGTGGTGAAGCTGTTGCCACAACCGCAGACCACAGTGGTCTCGACATAGGCGGGATGGATACCGGTCTTCATAGTCCTCTTCTTGTCTGGTCGCCGGGTCGCCCGCCGTAAATCACAGACGGGCGTGAACCGGTACCTGAGGTGGTCTACATCAGTATGCCAGCTTGCCGTTCACCAGCCAAAATGCGCCCCGGGGTTGACCGTGCAACCTAATGGGTACCCGAATACCGCAGCCGCGGCCGGCGTACCGCAGCGCTGGGCGCATCGCCCGGGCACCCGCCGGTTGACCTCCCCGAACAGGGAACGGCGAGCACCCCGCCAGGGCGGTTTCCCGTCCCCGGCCAGCGGTGACACCGATGGTCAACGGGCCAGATATGCCTTGGTCCGGGTGTCGCGCAGTCAGGATCGGTACGCCGGCCCGGTCGCTGTTTCATAGGTCCGGCTCCTGGGTTCCCGGTGCCACAGGATGCCGTCGGGGACCTGGGTTCCCTGCGCCGTCAGCGCGCGCTTGATGATCTTGTTGGTCGCCGTGGACGGCAGATCCGCGGTCAGCCAGACGTAGCGCGGCCAGGCTTTCGGTGACAGGTCCGGCTGAGCGTCCAGGAACTCGCCGAACTCCCCGGGAGTCAGATGCTCGCCGTCACGCAGGACGAGGGCCGCCATCACCGCATCACCGACGTGCTCGTCGGGCACCGCGTAGACGGCGACCCGGCTCACCGGCCCCAGCCGGTGCAGGATCCGCTCGATGGGGGCGCAAGCCAGGTTCTCCCCGTCGACCCGCAACCACTCCCCGGTCCGGCCGGCCAGATAGATCCAACCGCCGGCGTCCCGGTAAGCCAGATCGCCCGACCAATACATGCCGTGCCGCAGCCGCTCATCGGTGGCGGCGGCGTCGTTGTAGTAGCCGGAGAACAGACCCGGCCCGGCGGTGTTGACGATCTCGCCGATCGCTTCCTCGGCGTTGACGAGCGCACCGGTGGCGTCGAACTCCGCGGCCGGGCATTCGGTCAGCGTCTCCGGATCATAGATCGCGACACCGGGGAATCCGCGTCCCACCGAACCGGGCGGGCAGTCTCCGTCCCGGGTGATGATCACCGCCCCCTCGGTGGAGCCGAACCCGTCCCACACCGTGCAACCGAAGCGCCGGGAGAACTCGGCGATATCGCGTTCGGCCGCTTCGTTACCGAACGCGACCCGCAGCGGATTGTCCCGGTCATCGGGCTGCTCCGGAGTGGCCAGCGCATAGGCCAGCGGCTTGCCGACGTAATTCATGTAAGTGGCCCCGTAACGGCGCACGTCATCAAGCAAGGCCGAGGCGGAGAAGTCGGCGGGCGCCATCGCGGCACCGGAGGTCACCGCCACCGACCATCCCGCCATCAGCGCGTTCGAGTGGAACAAGGGCATCGACAGATAGCACACATCGTCAGCGGTGATCGAAAATCGTTGCACCAGAGCGACTCCGGAGAACGGCACCATCATGTGAGCGACCTGAACAGCCTTCGGCTCACCACTGGTGCCCGAGGTGAAGATCAGCATGAAGGTATCGGTGGGCGTCACCTCGCGGTGCGGATCGAGCTGCGGGGCTTGAGCGTTCAGGCTCTCCCAGTCCCGGGATTCGACCTCGAACACCTGCACACCGGACAGATCCAGACCATCCAGCAAGGGCCGATGAGTGGCGTCGGTGAGCAGGATCTGGCAATCGGCGCGCGCGATATCGCGGGCCAGTGCATCGCCACGGCGGGTGCTGTTGATACCGCACAGGACGTAGCCACCGAGGCCCGCCGCGGCCATCGCGGTCAGCATCTGCGGACCGTTGGCCAGTAGCGTGCCCACATGCAGCGGCCGGGATGGATCGGCCTGTGAGATCAGCACAGCCGCCTGCCGTTGGGCCTCGGATAGATGTTCCCGCCACGTCCACACCCGGTCGCCGAACTTCACCGCAGTGGCCGGGTCGTCCAGCCGCGCGCGGAGCAGTTGCTGGACGGTATCGGCCACGGCTCAGGCCCCCGGCGGGTCGAGACGGCCGGCCAGGATCATCACGATGTCACGGATCGGTAGACGGACCTCGGGCCCCTGCCCCACTGCGAGATCCGCGTCGCTGGCGACTAACCGCAGTCCGGCAAGACGTTTGGTCCCGTTCATCGGAAAACGCATACCGGCAAGGTGATTCGCAACCTCGACGGCGGCGTCGACCGGCATCGGCCAATCGATGCCCAGCGGCACCGTGATGTCCTGTCCATGGGTCAGGACCTCGATCAACGGCTGTTGGACGCTGGTGCCGGGAACCTTCTTACGGGAACCGATCATGGCGCGCAGCGCAGCGGCGATCTGCTCTTTCGGCCGGGAGTCGTCGCGGCCGAGTCGCTGGATCATCGGATTGAAGCGGAAGCCCGACTTCACCGCCGCCACCAGCATCGGGCCCGGACCCATGACCGAATGGGTCAGATGAGCCGCGACGTCACGCACCCGCCAACCCTCACACAGCGACGGTGCCACCAGTTGTCGTGCGTCCAGACTCTCGATCAGGTCGGCGAGTTTTCCGCGCTGCTCATCGACGCTGCGCCAGATCTCGTCGTCGTTCATACACTCAGTCGACGTCGGCCATACCCGGGGCGGTCTTGGACACCTGCACCAGGAACTCGTAGTTGTTCTTGGTCTTGCGCAACTGGCTCATCAGCAGATCGATGGCCTGATGGCTGTCCAGTCCGGACAACACCCGGCGCAACTTGTGCACGATCGCGAACTCGTCGGCCGACAGCAACAACTCGTCCTTGCGGGTACCGGACGGATTGACATCGACGGCCGGGAACACCCGGCGCTCGGCGATCTTGCGGTCGAGCTTGAGTTCGGCGTTACCGGTGCCCTTGAACTCCTCGAAGATCACCGTGTCGCCGGTTGAGCCGGTCTCGACCATGGCGGTGGCGATGATGGTCAGCGAGCCGCCGTCCTCGATATTGCGGGCCGCGCCGAGGAACCGCTTGGGCGGGTACAGCGCGGTGGAGTCCACACCACCGGAGAGGATGCGGCCCGAGGCCGGCGAAGCATTGTTGTAGGCGCGACCCAGGCGGGTGATCGAGTCGAGCAGCACGACGACGTCCTTGCCCTGCTCGACGAGGCGCTTGGCGCGTTCGATGGCCAGTTCGGCGGCCTGGGTGTGGTCTGACGGCGGCCGGTCGAAGGTGGAGGCGATGACCTCACCCTTGACCGAGCGTTGCATGTCGGTGACCTCTTCCGGCCGCTCATCGACGAGGACGACCATCAGATGGCATTCGGGATTGTTGCGGGTGATCGCGTTGGCGATGTCCTGCATGATCGTGGTCTTGCCGGCCTTGGGCGGGGAGACGATCAGGGCACGCTGGCCCTTGCCGATCGGCATGATCAAATCGATGACGCGGGTCGTCAGTTTCTCGGTGGTGGTCTCCAGGCGCAGCCGCTGATTCGGGTACAGCGGGGTCAGCTTGCCGAATTCCGGCCGGTTGCGGGCCGCTTCGACAGGGCCGCCGTTGACACTGTCGAGGCGCACCAGCGGGTTGAACTTCTGACGCGAGTTCTGGCCGCTGGTATCGCCCTCGCGGGGCACCCGAACCGCGCCGGTGACGGCGTCACCGCGGCGCAGGCCGTTCTTGCGGACCAGATTCATCGACACGTAGACGTCGTTGGGGCCGGCCAGGTAGCCGGACGTCCGCACGAACGCATAGTTGTCGAGGACGTCGAGAATGCCGGCCACCGGCTGGATGACATCGTCCTCGCGCAGTTCGGTCTCTCCACCGCCGTCGCCACCGGCACGTTCACCGCGCCGGCGGCGGTCACGGAAGCGCCGTCCGCGGCGGCCGCCACGGCCTTCGCCGTCGTCGTCGCCACGGTTGGGCTGATCGCCGCCACGGTTCTCGTTGCGGTTGTCCCCGCGGTTCTCGCTCTTGTCGCCCTCTGGCTTCTGGCCCCCTGCTTCGCCGGCGTCGGCAGCGCCCTCGGCACCACCCTCGCGGGGCCGTTCCCGGCGGCGCTCGGTACGCGCCTCGCTCTGCTCGGGCTCCCCGCCGTTCTCGCCCTTGGGCGTCTCGGGTGTCTCGGCCCGTCCCTCGGCGTGGCGAGCGGCCTTCTCGCCGCCGCTACCACCGCGGCTCTCCTCGATGGCGGCGATCAGATCGCCCTTGCGCATCCCGGAGGTTCCCTTGACGCCGACCTGATTGGCCAGTGCACGCAGCTCGGGAAGGACCATGGTGGCTAGCGATCCATCGCCTTGAGCCGCGATGAGGTCCGTATTGGTCACGGATTTCCTTTCTTCCCCCGCGGCCGTGAAATTCGCGGGGTTCCCGGCATTCAGCCAATCCGCTGAATGCGAAGTCGCACCGTCTTCGGTGCCAAAGTCAGGTGGTAGGGGCAGGCAGGAGGCCAACCGATATTCCGCTGCTTTGAATACACGCGATCGTGGTGGGTGTCCTCAATGTCGGTGCAGGTGCACACGAAGCTATCCGGACGTTTCAGAGGATAACCGCCTTGCCGAACCGAAGCAAGAAAGCTCACCCATGAAGCGGCCGGGTCACCGCCGCAGCACCTGCACTCCATCGTACCGGTTCTCCGACCGACATTTCCACTACAGCAAATCCGTGGGCGTCCCCGAAATCCCGCGCCTCCACCGGCAGATCGTTCCCGGCGGTCAGCATGAGCACCGACGGGCCGGCGCCGGAGAGCACCGCGGCAACGCCTTGACCCCTCATGAACTGCATCAATTCCGCCGCGGATGGCATTGACGCAGCCCGTTGAGGCTGGTGCAGCACATCCTCGGTTGCCGGCATCAGCAGATCCGGCCGCTCAGTCAGGGCAACGACCAGCAAAGCAGACCGGCTGAGGTTGAAACGGGCGTCTGTGTGGCTCACCCGCTCGGGCAAGAGGACCCGCGCCTCGGCGGTGGATGAACGCACCTCCGGAATCGCCGAGAACAGTCGGAGCCCGGGATGCAACCGCAAGCGGACTGCGCCGTAATGCGGACCGTCGGCATGAGCTTCAGTCCATGAGACGACGGCACCGCCCAGCACTGAGGCCGACGCGTTATCGGGATGCCCCTCGAATTCAGAGGCGATCTGCACCAGATGGTCGGTGTCGAGTGGTTCCCGATCCGTTTGTGCGACAAGGGCATTCGCGAGTCCGAGGCCGCCCACCACCGCAGAAGCCGATGATCCCAAACCCCGCGAATGCGGAATCGTGTTGCGGCAACGAACGATCAAGCCACCGGCCCGACAACCCGCCGCCGCCAGGCCACGCTGCAGTGCCGCCACCACCAGGTGGTCCCAACCGCCGGAGACCTGTCCCGCGCCCTCGCCCTCGACCTCGATGATCAGACCCGAGTCGGTGGTTTCCACCGACAGGTCGTCGTAGCGGCCCAATGCGATTCCGAGGCTGTCGAAACCCGGGCCGAGGTTGGCACTCGAGGCAGCGACCGACGCGCTGCCGATCAGGCCGGCGGGCAGGTTCAGGGTCATGCGCGGCACATCCGCGTCATCCCAATCCCAGGGCGGCCACCACCGCACCCGCGTCAACCGGCAGCGGGGTGACGGTGGGGACATCGCGCAGTGCGGTGTCGGGATCCTTCAGGCCATTACCGGTGACCGTGCACACCACGGTCGAACCGCGCTTCACGAAACCGTCCTCAACCGCCTTGAGCAGACCCGCCACACTGGCCGCCGAGGCCGGTTCGACGAACACGCCCTCGTCCCGGGCGAGCAGGTGATACGCGGCCAGCAATTCGTCATCGGTGGCGGCCAGGAACTTGCCGCCGGACTCCTCCTTGGCGGCCATCGCACCGTCCCATGACGCCGGGGCGCCGATCCGGATAGCGGTCGCCAGCGTCTCGGGCTTGCTCACCGGGTGGCCGAGAACCAATGGCGCGGCACCGGCTGCCTGTGTGCCCAGCATGCGCGGCAGCTTGTCGATGACGCCATCGCGGTGGTATTCGGTGTAGCCCTTCCAGTACGCGGTGATGTTGCCGGCGTTGCCGACCGGCAGCGCATGAATGTCCGGCGCGAACCCCAGCGCGTCGACGATCTCGAACGCCGCCGTCTTCTGTCCCTCGATGCGCACCGGGTTGACGCTGTTGACCAGCGAGATGGTCGGGTAGTCGGCGGTCAGCTTGCGGGCCAGTTCCAGGCAGTCGTCGAAGTTGCCGTCGACCTGAATGATCTTGGCGCCGTGCATAACCGCCTGGGCGAGCTTGCCCATCGCGATCTTGCCCTGCGGAATGAGGACCGCACAGGTGATGCCGGCGCGGGCGGCGTACGCCGCGGCCGATGCCGAGGTGTTTCCGGTGGAGGCGCATAGCACCGCTTTTTGCCCCCGGGCCACCGCCTCGGTGACGGCCATCGTCATGCCGCGGTCCTTGAACGAACCCGTCGGGTTGAGGCCCTCGACCTTGATGTGCACCGTGCAACCGGTCCGCTCGGACAGCCGCGGCGCGAACACCAACGGCGTGCCCCCCTCGAGCAGCGTGACGGCGGTCCAGTCGGCGGCCATCGGCAGCCGGCTGCGGTAGGCCTCGATCAGTCCGGGCCACGGTGTGTGGACTGCAGTAGTGCTCACTGGTCTGTTCCTTCCAGGCGCAGCACGCTCTCCACGCTGGCGACGACTTCAAGGCCGGCCAAGGCCTTCACCGTCTCGGACAGCGCCTCATCGGTGGCACGGTGGGTAACCACCACGATCCGCGCTCCTCCGCCGTCGATGCCCTCCTGGCGCACCTCGGCGATGCTGACTTCACGCTTGCCGAATTCGGCTGCGACGGAGGCCAATACACCCGGGCGATCCTTCACCGTCATGCTCACGTAGTAGCGGGTGGGAACAATGCCGATCGGCGCGATCGGCAGCTGCGCGTACTTCGACTCGCGCGGACCACGGCCGCCCTGCACGCGGTTGCGCGCCGCCATCACCACATCACCCATCACCGCAGACGCGGTTGGGTTGCCCCCGGCGCCTCGGCCGTAGAACATCAGCCGGCCGGCGGCCTCGGCTTCGACGACGACGGCATTGAACGCACCATTGACGGTCGCGAGCGGATGAGTCAACGGCACCAGCGCCGGGTAAACCCGAGCTGAAACCCGTTGCTGCCCATCGGAAGTGGTAATCCGCTCGCAGATGGCGAGCAGCTTGATGGTGCAGCCCAAAGCTTTGGCGGCCTCGAAATCGGCGGCTCCGACCTTGGTGATGCCCTCACGGTAGACGTCGTCGGCCGTGACCCTGGTGTGGAATGCGATGGAAGCCAGGATGGCGGCCTTCGCGGCGGCATCGTAGCCCTCGACGTCCGCGGTCGGATCGGCCTCGGCGTAGCCCAGTGCGCTGGCATCGGCCAGCGCACTGGCGTAGTCGGCCCCGGTGGATGCCATCTCCGACAGGATGTAATTGGTGGTGCCGTTGACGATGCCGGCCACCCGCAACACGCTGTCGCCCGCCAGTGACTGGGTGAGCGGACGGATCACCGGGATCGCCCCGGCCACTGCGGCCTCGAAGTACAGGTCCACGTGTGCGCGTTCGGCGGCTTGGGCCAACTCGCCCGTCGACTGCGCCAGAAGCGCCTTGTTGGCCGTCACCACCGACTTACCGTGCTCCACCGCGGTGAGGATGGCCTTGCGGGCCGGCTCGACCGGACCCATCAACTCGACGACGATGTCCACGTCGGAGCGGGAGACGAGTTCCTCGACGTTCTCGGTCAGCATCTCCACCGGGACTCCGCGATCGCCGGACACCTTCCGGACCGCGACACCGCGCAACTCCAGCGGCGCACCGATGCGCGCGGCCAGATCCGCGGCGCTCTCCTCGATGATGCGCACCACCTCGCGGCCCACGTTGCCCAAACCGAGCACGGCGACGCCGATCGGCTTCTCGCGATCAGACATCCCTCACCTCACCTCCAGACTGAGCAGATCATCGACGGTTTCCCGGCGCAGAATCAGGCGCGCCCGTCCGTCCCGCACGGCCACCACAGCGGGCCGTCCGATCAGGTTGTAGCGACTCGACATCGAGTAGCAGTAGGCCCCGGTGGCGGCCACCGCGAGCAGATCCCCGGCGACGATGTCGTCGGGCACCCACGCGTCGCGCACCACGATATCGCCACTCTCGCAGTGTTTGCCCACGACGCGGGCCAGTACCGGTCCGGCGTCGCTGGTCCGGGAGGCCAGGCGGACGTCGTATTCGGCCCCGTACAACGAGGTGCGGATGTTGTCGCTCATCCCGCCGTCGACGCTGATGTAGCGACGCTGACGCCCACCACCGATGGCGACGTCCTTGACGGTGCCGACCTCGTAGAGCGTGACCGTCCCGGGTCCGGCGATCGCCCGTCCGGGTTCGACCACCAGACGCGGCGCGGGCAGACCCGCCGCGGCGGACTCGTTGTGCACGATCGCGGTGAGCTTGGCGGCCAGATCGGCGACCGGCGGCGGGTCGTCGTGCGGCAGGTAGGAGATGCCGAGGCCTCCGCCGAGGTCGACGGTGGACAGCTGCGCGGTCTTGGCCACCCCGAACTCGGCGACCACATCGCGCAATAGTCCGATGATCCGGTGTGCGGCGAGTTCGAATCCGTCGACCTCGAAGATCTGCGAACCGATGTGGCTGTGCAACCCGACCAGCCGCAGGTGCCGGGTGGCGAACACCCGGCGCACAGCTTCCATGGCCGCGCCGCTGGCCAGCGAGAGACCGAACTTCTGGTCCTCATGGGAGGTGGCGATGAACTCGTGGGTGTGGGCCTCGACACCGACGGTCACCCGGATCAGAACGTCCTGGACCACACCGGCCTCCGCGGCGACCGCGTCGAGGCGCTCGATCTCGGTCATCGAGTCCAACACCACGTGGCCCACGCCCGCATTGACCGCCGCGGTCAGTTCGGCGACCGATTTGTTGTTGCCGTGCAACGCGATCCGCTCGGCGGGGAATCCTGCGTGCAACGCCACCGCAAGCTCTCCCCCGCTCGCCACATCGAGCGACAGGCCCTCCTGATGCACCCACCGGGCGATCTCACTGCACAGGAATGCCTTGGCCGCGTAGCGGACGTTCTCGCCGCCGCCGAAAGCCGCGGCAATCTCCCGGCAGCGGCCTCGGAAGTCATCCTCGTCGATGACGAACAGCGGGGTGCCGAACTCCCGGGCCAGTTCGGTGACGGCGACACCGGCGATGCGCACCATGCCGCCATCGCCGCGAACCAGGTTGCGGGGCCACACATTCGGGGCCAGGAACAGCATCTCGGCGGCGGTCTTCGGCTGCGCCGGCGCCCCGCCGTGATGGACCTCCTCGGCGTGACGCGGACCGGCGGGATGGACGTTCACATCCGCTCCGGGGCGCTCACACCGAGGATCTGAAGTCCGTTGGCGATCACCTGCCGGGTGGCCTCACACAACGCCAGCCGTGCACGATGCAGGTCGCCGGGTGCCTCATCACCCTGCGGCAGCACCCGGCAGGAGTCGTAGAACCGGTGATAGTCACCGGCCAGGTCCTCCAGATACCGGCACACCCGGTGCGGCTCGCGCAGGGTGGCCGCGGACTGCAGCACTCGCGGGAACTCGCCGAGGTTGCGGATCAGCGCGCCCTCTTTGTCGTGGTTGAGCAGTTCCAGGTGCGTGAGGTCGGGTGTGAGTCCGAGATCAGCGGCGTTGCGAGCCAGCGCGCACAGCCGGGCATGGGCGTATTGCACGTAGTAGACGGGGTTTTCGTTCGAGGCCGACGACCACAACTCGAGGTCGATGTCGATCGGCGAATCCACCGACGAGCGGATCAGCACGTAGCGCGCGGCGTCCACGCCGATCGCCTCGACCAGATCGTCGAGGGTGATGACGGTGCCGGCGCGCTTGCTCATCCGCACCGGCTGGCCGTCGCGCACCAGATTGACCATCTGGCCGATCAGAACCTCGACGGTGTCGGGATCATCACCGAGCGCGGCGGCAGCCGCCTTGAGCCGCGCGATGTAACCGTGATGGTCGGCACCGAGCATGTAGATGCACAGATCGAAGCCACGCTGGCGCTTGTCCAGGTAGTAGGCGAGATCACCGGCGATATAGGCGGGATTGCCGTCGCTCTTGATGACGACGCGATCCTTGTCGTCACCGAATTCGGTGGTGCGCAACCAGGTTGCGCCGTCCTTCTCGTAGATGGCGCCGTTGGCGCGCAGCCTGGCGATCGCCTCGTCCACCCGGCCGCTGGTGTGCATCGAGTCTTCGTGGGTGTACACGTCGAAGTCGGTGCCGAACTCGTGCAGCGATTCCTTGATGTGGTCGAACATCAGGTCCACACCGATCGACCGGAAAGTCTCGCTCTGCTCGGCCGGCGGCAGGCTCATTGCGTTCGGAGCCTTGTCCAGCACATCGGCGGCGATGTCATTGATGTACGCGCCGGCGTAGCCGTCCTCGGGAGCGGGCTGCCCGTTGGCGGCGGCGATCAGCGAATTGGTGAACCGATCGATCTGGGCACCGTGATCGTTGAAGTAGTACTCCCGCACGACGTCGCCACCCTGGGTCGACAGCAGCCGGCCCAGCGCATCGCCGACGGCAGCCCAGCGGGTGCCGCCGATGTGGATCGGTCCGGTCGGGTTGGCCGAGACGAACTCCAGGTTGATGTGGCGCCCCGCGAACAACTCAGAGTTGCCGTAGGCGGGTCCGGCGGCCAGCACCTTGGCGACGATCGCACCCTGAGCGGAGGCCTCGATCCGCAGGTTCACGAAACCAGGTCCGGCCACTTCGGCCGCCGCGATCCCGTCGGCGCCGGCCAGCGCGTCGGCCAGCCAGCCGGCGAGTTCCCGTGGGTTCACCCCGGCCTTCTTGCCCACCTGCAGCGCCAGATTGGTGGCGTAATCGCCATGCTCGGGGTTACGGGGCCGTTCGACCGTCACCGTCTCGGGCAGCGCGGCCGGATCCAGGCCACGCCGGGTCAGCACCGCGGCGGCGGTGCTGCGCAGCAGTTCGGCGAGATCGGCGGGGGTCACGGGG
>CAYFMA010000080.1:14629-16842 GCA_964344085.1 uncultured Mycobacterium sp. | reverse complement strand
GGTCAGGGCCGGCCCATAGGCGGCGCCGCCGGCGGCGAAGCCGACGACCACCGAGATCTGCGGGATGTGGCCCGAAGCGCGGATCATCGCCTCGAAGACCAGGCCGACCGCGTGCAGGGCACGCACGCCCTCGGCGAGCCGGGCACCGCCGGAGTGCCAGATGCCGACGATCGGGCTGCCCTCCTCGATCGCGAGGTCGTAGGCGTCCACGATGTGCTGGCAGCCGTCGACGCCCATGGCGCCGCCCATCACCGTGCCGTCGGTGCAGAAGGCGATGGTCCGCACACCGTTGACGGTGCCCGCGGCGGCGAGCATGCCGGACTTGTCACGCTCGTGGAGCAGCTCGACGCTGCCCTCATCGAAGAAGGTGCGCAGTCGCAGCAGCGGGTCGCGCGGATCGATCTTTTCGCCAACGGCGTCGGTAGCCATCGTCATAGTGGACCTTTCTTCTCAGACGTGACGGTCTGAATTAATAACGGCCGAAGGCGAGGGCCACGTTGTGTCCGCCGAATCCGAACGAGTTGTTGACTGCGTACTGGTAGTTGCCGGTTCGTGGTTCGCCGGCCACCACGTCGAGGTCGATCTCGGGGTCGAGATTTCGAAGGTTCAGCGTCGGCGGGATGATGCCGTCGCGCAGGGCGAGAACGGTGAGGATCGACTCCAGTGCGCCGACCGCTCCGACCGAGTGGCCCAGCGCGCTCTTCGGGGCATAGACGGCCGGCCGGTGGCTGCCCATCGCGTTGTTGATCGCCTTACCCTCGGCGACGTCGCCCACGCTGGTGCCGGTGGCGTGAGCGTTGATGTGATCGATGTCGCCGGGCTGAAGACCGGCCAGTTGGACGGCCCTGCTGATGGCATGACCGGCGCGCTCGCCGTTGGGGTCGGGGGCCACCATGTGATGGCCGTCGGATGTCACCGAAGCGCCCATGATGCGACCCAGGATGTTGGCACCGCGGGCCTTGGCATGTTCCTCGGTCTCGATCACCATCAGGGCCGCGGACTCACCGAAGACGAATCCGTCACGGTCGCGGTCGAAGGGGCGGCAGGCGCCGGCGGGATCGTCGTTGTTGGTCGACAGCACGATCCGCATCTGGGCGAAGCCGGCGATCGGCACCGCCTCGATCTTGGTCTCGACACCGCCGCAGATGGCGATGTCGGCCTCGCCGTAGACGATGTTGCGCCACGCGTTGGCGATAGCCTCCGAACCCGACGCGCACGCCGAGATCGAGGTGCACACACCGGCTTTGGCGCCGCGATCGAGACCGATCACCGCGGCGGCGCCGTTGGGCATGTACATCTGGACGACCAACGGAGACACCGCACGCAGACCGCGGGCCCGCATGCCGTCGTAGGCGAAGACCAACTCTTCTGCCGAACCCAGGCCGGTCCCGACCGACACCATCAGTCGGCGGGTGTCGACCTCCGGAGAACCGGCGTTCTCCCACACCCGCTTGCCCATGACGGCGGCCATCTTCTGCAGGTAGGAATACCGCCGCTTCTCGACCCGGTCCAGATCGGCCTCGAAGTCCTCGAGTAGATGCCCGCCGATCTTCACCGGCAGGTCGTACTCCTCGACGAACGGATCGTCGAGCCGCCGGATTCCGCTCTGCCCGTCGAGCAGCTTCTTCCAGGTGTTCTCAGCGTCCACGGCCAAAGCCGTCGTAGCCGCCACTCCTGTGACGACTACGTTCGGAAGGCCGTTACCCGTTGTGAGCTGTGCCATCGGTGCGCCGAAGGGTCCTTTCTGCGAGTTCAGTACCGGCCGAAGGCGAGCGCGACGTTGTGTCCGCCGAATCCGAACGAGTTGTTGATCGCGTACTGAAAATCGCCGCTGCGCGGTTCGCCGGCCACCACGTCGAGATCGATCTCCGGATCGGGCGTCTCGTAGTTGAGCGTCGGCGGGATGACGCCGTCGCGCAACGCGAGCACGGTCAGGATGGACTCCAGGGCGCCGACGGCGCCGATCGAGTGACCCAACGCCGACTTCGGCGCGTACACCGCGGCGTGCTCCACACCGGCGACCCGGATGGCTTGCGCCTCGGCGATATCGCCGATCGAGGTGGAAGTCGCGTGGGCGTTGACGTGGCTGATGTCCGCAGGCGACAAGCCGGCCTGCTCGAGGGCCCGTTTCATCGCCGCACCGGCCCGCAGACCGTCGGAAGCCGGGGCAACCATGTGGAACGCGTCCGAGGTGATGCCGGCGCCCATCAGGC
>CAYFMA010000080.1:6665-14619 GCA_964344085.1 uncultured Mycobacterium sp. | reverse complement strand
ATCAGGCGAGCCAGCGGCTTGGCGCCCCGGGCCTTGGCGTGCTCCTCGGTCTCGATGATCATCATCGCGCCGGCCTCGCCGAACACGAAGCCGTCCCGATCCTTGTCGAATGGACGCGAGGCGCGCTCGGGCTCGTCGTTGCGGGTCGACATCGCGCGCATCATCGAGAACGCCGCGATCGGCAGCGCCTCGATCATGCCCTCGACACCACCGCAAACGACGATGTCGGCGTCACCCATGACGATGTGACGCCAGGCGTGCGCGATCGCCTCCGAGCCCGACGAGCATGCCGACACCGGGGTGATGACACCGGCCCGTGCGCCGAGGTCGAGACCGACGACCGCTGCCGCTCCGTTGGGCATGATCATCTGAACGGCCAGCGGGGACACCTTGCGGATGCCGCCCTCGTTCATCGTGTCGTAGGTCTCGACGATCTTCTCGCCGCCACCGAGGCCGGTACCGATGACAACGGCGAAGCGGTCCGGGTCGACCTCGGGGGCGCCTGCGGCGTCCCACATCTTGCGGCCGAGGTACTTCGACATCCGCTGGACATACGACATCCGCCGAAGGTCCAGTCGGCCCATGTGGTCGTCGATCGGGTCGACGAGATGCCCGCCGATCCGCACCGGCAGGTCCCACTTGGTGACGAAGTCGTCCTCGAGGACCCGGATTCCGCTCTCGCCGGCGAGCAGGGCCTTCCACGTGCTGTCGATGTCAGCACCAAGCGCCGTGGTGGCCTCGACGGCGGTCACCACGACGTTCGGGAACCCGCCGTTAGCAGTGGAAGGCTTGCTCACTTGTCGCCGAACTTCTCGCGCAGGGCGGCAGCAGCCTCGGGGTTCTCTTCCTCGAGCTTCTGGATGTAGGCGACGACGTCACCGACGGTGCGCAGGCCGGCCAGGTCCTCGTCCGGGATCTTGACGCCGTACTTGTCCTCGGTCTGCACCGCGATCTCCACCATCGAGAGCGAGTCGATGTCCAGGTCGTCGACGAACGACTTCTCCGGGGTCACCTCAGACGGCTCGATGCCGGTGACCTCTTCGATGATCTCGGCGAGACCGGCGATGATTTCTTGCTGACTGGCGGCCACTGTGTGGCTCCCTTCGTAATCGGTTGTGCTACTTCGTAAAACAGAGGTGAAACTTCGTAAAACAGAGGTGAAACAAGGGGTCGTGCTTGTTGTCTGGCCGGTGCCGGGCTAGAGCCCGGACAGCCCTTCCAGGTCTGCGGGGGTCTTGACGGCGTGCGTCGCGACGCCCCGAAGTTCTCGTTTGGCGATGCCCGCCAGGGTGCCCGCGGGCGGGAACTCGACGATCGCTGTCGTGTTGAGGTTGCGCATGGTCTCGGTGCAGAGGTCCCAGCGCACCGGACGGGTCAGCTGCGCGACGAGCTTCTCCATCGCGTCCGCTGCCGAGGTCACCGGTTTGCCGTCGAAGTTGGACAGCAGCGTGGTGTTGGGATCAGAAGCCGTGACCCCGGCGGCCGCGGCGGCATAGCCGTCGAGCGCCGAGGACATGTAATGGGTGTGGAAGGCGCCGGCGGTTGCCAATGCGCGCACCCGGGCCTTGGCGGGTGGATCCTCGGCCAGCTTCTCCAGCGCAGAGACCGCACCGGCGGCGACGATCTGTCCGGCCGCGTTGCGGTTGGCCGGGATCAACTCGAGCGCTTCGAGCCGGGTCAGTACGTCAGCCTCCTCGCCGCCGAGCACCGCCGACATGCCGGTGGGCTCGAGCGCGCAGGCCTTGGCCATCTCGGCGCCGCGCACGGCGGCCAGCTTCACGGCGTCGTCGGGGGAGATGACGCCGGCGATGGCGTAGGCCGCGATCTCGCCGACCGAGTGGCCGGCGACGACGGTCTGTGCGGGCAGTCCGCGCTTGGTCAGTTCGGCGAAGGCCAGCAGGGTGGTCGCCACGACCAGCGGCTGGGTGACCGCGGTGTCGGTGATCTCCTCAGCCGTCGCGGTGGTGCCCAGGGTGGCCAGGTCCAGGCCGCTGATCGTCGACCAGGTCGCGATCTGGTCGACGGCGCCGGGCAGCTCGAGCCATTCGGCGAGCATGCCCGGAGTCTGCGACCCCTGTCCGGGCGCAAGAAGCGCAATCACATCTTTAAGAGAACACTGTGAATGCCTCGATGCGGGGTGTAAGACATTATGAACATTGTCTTAGGTTTTTGTGGAATCCCCACAAAATGGGCTTTTCGCGCGGTCTCAGCGTGACTTTCCTGCGATCTGAGCCACATCCGGGAGGTCCCGGGTGGCTCCCACGAGGGGTGGCGTGAGCTGGGCCGCCGACGGGTTTCCTCTGGTCGGTGCCCCGGTCCGCGGGGTGACCGGATACGCCAATCGACCGACCGTGGCGGCCACCCGCAGGACGTACGCATCCCGAGGGACGGTGGGATCGCGGCCGGTGAAGTCCGTGATCCTGCGGAGCCGGTAGCGGACGGTGTTTGGATGAACGAACAGTTTTCGGGCACAGGCCTCAATCGCGCCGCCGGTGTCCAAGAACGCGTCGAGGGTTTCCGAGAGTGCCGGACCCGCGTCGGCGAGTGGGCGGGTGACCTCGTTGTGCAGTGCGGCCACCGCGGAGGTGTCGCCCAGCAGTGCCCGCTCGGGAAGCAGTTCGCGGGCTGAGACCGGTCGTGGCGCGCCGGGCCAGCCGCCGACGGCGTTCATGCCCGAAATGGCCTCCGCTGCGCTGTGATACGCGGCGGTCAGCATCGGGGCCGTCGGCCCGATCACGACCGGGCCGGGGGCGAACGCCGTCATCAGGTCCGCCAGGAACCGGTCGGTCGGGGACAGCGGCCCGGAGATGATCACGATCAGCCAGGTGCCGTGGACGTCGGCCAGGGTGGCACGGTCGTGGCGGGCGGCGATCCCGCGGACGTCCTCGCCGGCAAAATCCTCGCGGCCCGGAGGCGGGGTGCCCACTACGACAGTGGCCGGTGCGGTGGTGTCCCAGTTCAGTGCGGCCGCCCGGGACAGCAGTTCGGGTCCGGTGTCACCGCGGACCACCGCGTCGACCACGCTGGCCTCCATCCGGCTGTCCCAGGATCCGCGCGCCTCGGCGGCGTCGGCGTAGGCGCTCGCCGCGGCGAAAGCGAGGTCGCGGCTGTAGCGCAGGATGCCGATCGTCAGTGCGTTGAGCTGCTCGGCATTGCGGGCTACCGCGGGCACGACCTCCTCGAAGTACTCCATGGTCACCCTGACCATCTCGACGGTCTGCGCCAGTGCGATCTTGCGGGTCAGGTTCTGGGGCACCAGTTCGAAGGCCTGCGCGGTGTAGCCGACCTGGCTACTGGGGTCCTTGATCCATTCGGCGAAGTTGACGACGGCTGCCTGCACCACGAGTTGCACGCTGGCCCGCTGTGAGGCGTCCAGTTCGGCGAAGAAGGGCAGTCGCTGCTGCATCGTCTGGACGGCCCCGGTCGCCAGCTTTCCCGAGTAGCCCTTCAGCCGGCGCAGGGTGGCGTCCGGCACATCGGCCAGCAGGGCCAGGGGGGAGCGCGGCAGGTCAGACTGCAGCTTGTCGCTCATCCCTAAAACCTACGCCATATTTTGGCGGATTCCGCCAAATGGAGAGCTGTCAGGCGACGCCGGGTCTGGATGTCGTGGCCTAAGCCACTCCGGGATCGGAGGTCTGTTCCGGGGCGGCCATCACATCGTCGATGCGGTATTCCTTGGCTGCGGCGATCGCGACCGAGGGGTCGATGGCCCCGTCGCGCGCCAGTGCCTCGAGGACCGCCACCACCACCGATTCGGCATCGGTGTTGAAGTAGCGGCGCGCAGCCGGACGGGTGTCGGAGAAGCCGAAGCCGTCGGTCCCCAGGGTGACGTAGGTGTTGGGCACCCAGGGCCGGATCTGCTCAGGCACCGCCCGCATCCAGTCGGTGACCGCGACCGCCGGGCCCTCGGTGCTGCCCAGTGCCGCGGTGACGAAGGGGACCGGCGCCGGCTGATCGGGATGGCGCAGGATCTTCTTCTCGGCCTCGACGCCGTCGCGGTGCAACTCGCCCCAACTGGTCACCGACCAGACGTCGGCTGCCACATCCCAGCGCTCGGCCAGCAGGTCGGCTGCCCGCAGTGCGTCCGGCATCGACACACCCGACGCCAGGATCTGCGCCACATTGGTGCGCTTCTCGCCTGCCGCTCGGAACCGGTAGATACCGCGCAGCAGACCCTCCACGTCGAGGTCGGCCGGCTCGGCCGGCTGGTGATACGGCTCGTTGTAGATGGTGATGTAGAAGTAGACGTTCTCGGAGTTCTCCCCGTACATCCGGGCCAGCCCGCTCTCCACGATGTGGGCCAGTTCGTAGGCGAAGGCCGGGTCGTAGGACACCACCGCGGGATTGGTCGACGCCAGCAGCAGCGAGTGCCCGTCGGCGTGCTGGAGCCCCTCGCCGGTCAGCGTGGTGCGACCGGCCGTCGCGCCGAGCACGAAGCCTCGTGCCATCTGGTCGGCGGCGGCCCAGAACCCGTCGCCGGTGCGCTGGAAACCGAACATCGAATAGAAGATGTAGACCGGGATCATCGGCTCGTTGTGGGTCGAGTACGACGTGCCCACGGCGGTGAACGACGAGGTCGATCCCGCCTCGTTGATGCCCTCGTGCAGAATCTGGCCGGTCTCGCTCTCCTTGTAGGCGAGCATCATCTGCGCGTCCACGGCGGTGTAGAGCTGGCCGTTGCGGTTGTAGATCTTCAGCGTCGGGAACCACGAGTCCATGCCGAAGGTGCGGGCCTCGTCCGGGATGATCGGCACGATCCGCTTGCCGACGTTGGCATCGCGCAGCAGTTCCTTGAACACCCGGACCGTGGCCATCGTGGTCGCGACCGCCTGCTGACCCGAACCGGTCTTCAGCGGTGCGTAGACATCCTTGGGCGGCAGCGTCAGCGCCTTTGACTTGTTGCGCCGCTCCGGGAGGAACCCGCCCAGCGATCGCCGGCGATCGAGCAGATAGCGGATCTCCGGAGATTCCTTGCCGGGGTGGTAGTACGGCGGCAGGTAGGGGTTCTCCTCGAGGAGTGCGTCACTGATCGGGATGCGGATCGCGTCGCGGAAGTCCTTGAGGTCTTGCAGCGCAAGCTTTTTCATCTGATGCGTGGCATTGCGGCCCTGGAAGTGCGCGCCGAGGGTGTAGCCCTTGATGGTCTTGGCCAGGATCACCGTGGGTTGCCCCTTGTGTTCCATCGCCGCGCGGTAGGCCGCATAGACCTTGCGATAGTCGTGCCCGCCGCGCTTGAGGCTCCAGATGTCGGCATCGGAGATGTGGTCCACCAGCGCCTTGGTGCGCGGGTCCCGGGCGAAGAAATGCTCGCGGACGTAGGCGCCGTCGTTGGCCTTGTAGGTCTGGAAGTCGCCGTCGGGAGTGGTGTTCATCAGGTTCACCAGCGCGCCGTCCTTGTCGGCGTGCAGCAGCGCGTCCCACTCGCGGCCCCACACCACCTTGATGACGTTCCAGCCGGCGCCGCGGAAGAACGACTCCAACTCCTGGATGATCTTGCCGTTGCCGCGTACCGGGCCGTCGAGGCGCTGCAGGTTGCAGTTGACGACGAAGGTCAGGTTGTCCAGCCCCTCGTTGGCGGCGATCTGAATCTGTCCGCGGCTCTCCGGCTCGTCCATCTCGCCGTCGCCGAGGAACGCCCACACATGCTGATCGGAGGTGTCCTTGATTCCGCGGTCGTGCAGGTAGTGGTTGAACCGCGCCTGGAAGATGGCGTTCATCGGGCCCAGGCCCATCGACACCGTCGGGAACTCCCAGAAGTGCGGCATCAACCGCGGGTGAGGGTAGGACGGTAGGCCGCCCCCGGGATGGCTGTGCTCCTGGCGGAACCCGTCCAACTGATCGGCGGTTAGCCGGCCCTCGAGGAAGGCGCGCGCGTAGATGCCTGGGGAGGCGTGGCCCTGGATGAAGACCTGATCGCCGCCGCCGGGGTGGGACTTGCCGCGGAAGAAATGGTTGAAGCCGACCTCGTAGAGGGAGGCTGACGAGGCATAGGTGGAGATGTGCCCGCCGACGCCCACGCCCGGACGCTGGGCGCGGTGCACCATGATCGCGGCGTTCCACCGGATCCAGCGGCGGTAGCGGCGCTCGACCTCCTCATCGCCGGGGAACCACGGCTCCAACTCGGTGGGGATGGTGTTCACGTAGTCGGTGGAGGTCAACGCCGGGATGGCCACCCGCTGTTCGCCGGCACGTTCGAGCAGTCGCAGCATCAGATAGCGGGCGCGGGCGGATCCGGAACGGGACAGCAGGTCGTCGAAGGACTCCAGCCACTCCGCGGTCTCCTCGGGGTCGATATCGGGCAGGTAGGACGCGACGCCCTCGCGGATGACCCGGATCCGTTCGGATTCGGTGGGGCCTAGCGAGCTGTGGGCCCGGTCATCGCTGGCGAACTGGGTGGTCAACGTCGCACTCCTCCATGGCTGTTGTGGTTCGGGTCTTATCGTGCCGCACCGAGGGCGATCACGACGCATTGTTTGTCGGTACACGGAACGCGGGACGGTTGAACGGTGCGCGCTTCGCGCTGGAAGGCCGGGGACCCGGTAACGTCTGCTTCTGTGCTGATCACAAGCGCTCGACGGGTGCGAATCGGGGGACTCCTGGCCGGGGGTGCCGCACTGGTGGTCATCGGGGTGGCCGGCTGTACCAGCGTCACCGGCGGTGACGCGAAGGTGAACGCCGTCGACGCCCCCGCCTACCGCACATCGGTGTCGCTGTCGTCGTCGCAGTCGGCGGCCAGCGCCAGCGCCCGCGAATCCGAGCGCCAGGCCTCGATGACCGTCGAGGCCGTGCACGCCACCTGCGAAACCCTCTCCACCAGCAGTGCCGACGCCATCGACGCCGTCAACGCCTACGTCGGCGCGTTCAACCGGGAGGGCGGCGACGTCAAGACCACCGAGGGTCCGGCCGCCGATGCGCTGAATCAGAGCGCCGAGGCGGTCGAGGGCAGCATCACCGACGTTGTGCCTCCGGAACTCAGGGATGCGTTCACGGCATGGATCGACGGCGCCCGCCAGGCAGCCGACGCCATCATCCGCAAGGCCTCGCCCAAGGAGTTCAATCAGATCATCGACGGACTCAACGACGCGCGGTCCACCGCGCTGAAGCTATGTGACGCCACCTACCGGTAACCGACGAGTTCCCGCACTGCGCGAGATTCAACGGTCCCCGCATGCGACGATATGCCGAATACACGCGAACGAGGAGGTCTCCGGAAGTGGTCGCCGAGGGTGACAGCGGGCGTAACAACGCCCAGCGGCTGGACATCCACAAGGATCAGGTCGTCCAGGAATTGGGGTGGGACGAGGACGTCGACGACGACATCCGCGCGGACGTCGAGGACGCCTGTGGGGGCGAACTCCTCGACGAGGACGCAGACGAGGTCATCGACGTCGTGCTGCTGTGGTGGCGCGACGACGACGGCGACCTGGTGGATCGGCTGATGGACGCCATCGCGCCACTGGCGGAGGACGGTGTCATCTGGGTTCTCACCCCCAAGACCGGCAAGCCCGGGCACGTGCAGCCCGCTGAGATCGCGGAGTCGGCTCCGACCGCTGGGCTGATGCAGACCTCGTCGGCCAATCTGGGGGACTGGATCGGGAGCCGGCTGGTTCAGCCGAAGTCGAAGGCAGCCGGGAGGCGATCGTGACGCTGGCCGTCGGGGCGCAGGCGCCGGACTTCACCCTCAAGGACCAGAACGGACAGCCGGTCACGCTCAGTGACTACCGCGGCAAGAAGAACGTTCTGCTGGTGTTCTTCCCGCTGGCGTTCACGGGTATCTGTCAGGGCGAGCTCGACGAGGTGCGGGACAACCTGCCCGAGTACGAGAACGACGACACCGCCACGCTGGCGATCTCGGTGGGGCCGCCGCCGACGCACAAGATCTGGGCCACCGAGAGCGGGTTCACCTTCCCGGTGCTGTCCGACTTCTGGCCGCACGGAGCCGTCGCCGAGGACT
>CAYFMA010000080.1:0-6655 GCA_964344085.1 uncultured Mycobacterium sp. | reverse complement strand
ACTCCAAGGCCGGGATCTCCAACCGCGGCACGTTCGTCATCGACCGCGACGGCGTGGTTCGCTTCGCCGAGTGCAAAGAACCCGGTGAAGCCCGGGACCAGGCGCTGTGGACCACCGCGCTGGATGCTGTCAAGGGCAAGCGGCCCTAGTTGTTGCTGTCGGTCGGGCAGGACAGCGTCACGTAGGCGGTGCCGCGACTGCCGACCGGCGCCATCATCGCCATCAGCCCGGCGTCGGTCATCATGAGCGTCAGTCCACTGATGCCGCTGACCATGCACTGAGACAGTGACACGTTCCCCGGGGGCATGTTCAGCTGGACGGTGTAGCCCTCCTCCTGAAGGTGCTTGACGATGTCAGCGGCGTTGGTCCCGGCCGGGTTGTCAGCTGTGGCGAAGCCCGCGGGTGCCAGAACAGCCGCGGCGGTGAGGCCGATGGCGACGGCGGTGACGGTTCCGGTGACGTTCATGAAGGACCTTTCCAGGGGACGAACGGCTTTCATACGATTGGCTCGAATTCTCGCACGAAAGGTCTGTTACGAGGGTCAACAATGGCTGCTAATTAGGCGTTTCCGCCTCGAAGGCAGGCGTATTGTTTGCCGGTCAACAGATGATCGGGGGACACCCTCGAATGCGTGCGCCGGGGTTGGTCGGTCGGATAGCGATGGTGGCTGCCGCCGTCTTGATCGGACTGGCGACCGGGGGAACCTGTGCGGCGTGGGCTTCACCCTCCGACTCCGTTTCACCCGGCTCCGCGGAACCGGCCGGCGTGACGGATGCGGGTCCCCCCGGCCGGCCGGCCGCTGTGTCACCAAGCCGCCAGATGCGGGCCGGTCGATACATCGGTGGCGCATCCTCGATGGACGCCCGGCGAGGTGACAAACCATCTTCGGCCCTACCGGCGCCTTCGGCGCCGAGTCAGCGTGCGATGGTTGCGCAGCCACTTGTTCCGGTGATCCCGGCTCCGGTATCCGTCTCAGCGCCTTCGGCTTCGCCTGTGGCACAGGCTGTCTCAGTGGTGTCCCCGGCCGCCACGAGAATCCCGGCGGCCGCGACACCGGCGATGACGGCGCCTGCGAAACCGCCGCTGGTGGCCGCGACCGCGAACTCTGCCGCCTCCGCGGTGGCGGTCGGTTCCCTTGCGGCGAGGCTGTTCGGATCGAGTCCTGAGTCCCCGCTCGGGTGGGTGGCGCTGGGCGCGACGAGCGGTCAGATCGGGCGCACTCGCCGGGGCGTCGCACCTACCGCTGCGGCCACAGCCACCCCCGCAGCGACCCCCGGCGCCGTCGCGGAGTCCGCCGCAGGCGCGACCTCTGCGGCCTATGCCCCAGACGAGGTCCTCGTCGTCTGGAAATCCGGGATGCCCGCCCTGGCCCGCTTGCTCGAGATGGCTCTGCTCGGAGCGTCCGTCATCGACGTCGTCGGGACGCAAGACATGCTGCAGACCGACGACGGGGTGGTCTATCGCCTCAACGTTCCCGGCGGCACTGCCGCGGCGATCAAACTCCTGTCGATGATGCCGGGCGTGGCATTGGCGGAGCCGAACTACAAGTTGTCGATGCAGGCCACCTCGAACGACCCGTACTACACCGCCGGATCGCTGTGGGGGATGGAGAGCAGCGACACCCCGACGGCCTACGGCCCGGACGGCACCACCAACCAGAACGGCTGCGGGGCTGAGGTGGCCTGGGGAGTGGGCGTCACGGGCTCCTCGGACGTGGTGGTCGGAGTCCTCGACGAGGGCATCCAGATCACCCATCCCGAACTGGCGCCGAACATCTGGGTCAATCCCGGCGAGGTGGCCGGCGACGGTATCGACAACGACAACAACGGCTACATCGACGACGTCAACGGCTGGGATTTCTACTACAACGACAACACCGTCTATGACGGCGCTGTCGACGACCACGGAACGCATGTGGCGGGCACCATCGGCGCAGTCGGAGGGAATGGAACCGGCGTGGCCGGCGTCTGCTGGAACGTCAAGATCATTCCCGCAAAGTTCCTGGGTCCCAACGGGGGCTACACCTTCGATGCGGTGCGAGGTCTCGACTACCTGATCGACCTCAAGAGCCGGTACCACATCAACCTCGTGGCGGTGAACAACTCGTGGGGCGGCGGCGGGTACAGCACCGCCCTGCACAGCGCCATCATCCGCGCCGCGAAGGCGGACATCCTCTTCGTCGCGGCCGCCGGCAACTCCAGCAGCGACAACGACACGATCGGCTCGTACCCGAGCAACTACAGTTCGCTGCAGGCATCGGCGACTGAATCAGCGGCGTCCTATGAATCCGTGATCGCAGTGGCCTCGATCACGTCGTCGGGCTCGCTGTCGTACTTCTCCAGCTACGGGGCCACCACGGTCGACATCGGCGCACCGGGGTCCGGAATCATCAGCACCCTGCCGGACAACTCATATGGGAACTACAGCGGCACGTCGATGGCCACACCGCACGTGACGGGTGCGATAGCGCTCTACGCCTCCCAGCACCCGACCGCATCCGCAGCCGACCTGCGCAACGCGATCCTGGGCAGCGCCACGCCGACCAGCGCTTTGGCCGGCATCACCGTGACCGGCGGTCGACTCAACGTCGCAGGCCTCTTCGTGAGTAACCCGGTGGTGTCGATCAGCCCGGCGACTCTGTCGGTGGCGGAGGGCAACTCGGGAACCGCCACGGCCACGGTGACGGTGGGCCTGTCGCAGGCGTCGGGTTCGACGGTCACAGTGGGATACGCGACGGCCAACGGGACGGCTACCGCGGGTCAGGATTACACGGCGGCTTCAGGCACGGTGACGTTCACCGCAGGGCAGACCTCGCAGCAGGTGAGCATCGTGGTGTCGGGGGATTCCACGGTGGAGGCCGATGAGACGTTCACGGTGACGTTGTCGGCGCCGTCCGGGGCGACATTGGGTTCGGCGACGTCGACGGTGACGATCACCAATGACGATCAGCCGGTGGTGTCGATCAGCCCGGCGAGTGTGTCGGTGGCCGAGGGTGACTCCGGGACCACGACAACGACGTTCACGGTGGGCCTGTCCCAGGCCCCGGTGGCAACGGTCAGCGTGAACTACGCCACCACGGACGGGTCGGCCACGGCGGGTCAGGATTACACGGCGGCCTCGGGGACGGTGACGTTCACCGCGGGGCAGACCTCGCAGCAGGTGAGCATCGTGGTGTCGGGGGATTCCACGGTGGAGGCCGATGAGACGTTCACGGTGACGTTGTCGGCGCCGTCCGGGGCGACATTGGGTTCGGCGACGTCGACGGTGACGATCACCAATGACGATCAGCCGGTGGTGTCGATAAGCCCGGCGAGTGTGTCGGTGGCCGAGGGCAATTCGGGCTCGGCGACGACGACGGTGACGGTGAGCCTGTCGCAGGCATCATTGGGCACGGTGAGTGTGAACTACGCCACCTCGGACGGGTCGGCGACGGCGGGTCAGGATTACACGGCAGTCTCGGGGACGGTGACGTTCACCGCCGGGCAGACCTCCCAGCAGATCACTCTCACGGTGTCGGGGGATTCCACGGTGGAGGCCGATGAGACGTTCACGGTGGCGTTGTCGGCGCCGTCCGGGGCGACCTTGGGGGCGGCGACGTCCACGGTGACCATCACCAATGACGACGGCCCCGTGTTGTCGATCAGTCCGGTGAGTGTGTCGGTGGCGGAGGGCAATTCGGGAAGTACGACGGCGACGTTCACGGTGAGTCTGTCGCAGGCGTCGGGTTCGACGGTGACGGTGGGGTATGCGACGGCCAACGGGTCGGCGACGGCGGGTCAGGATTACACGGCGGTCTCGGGCACTTTGACGTTCACCGCCGGCCAGACTGCGCAGGACATCACCGTCGCAGTGTTGGGCGATGGTGTGGTCGAGGCCGATGAGACGTTCACGGTGACGCTGTCCGCGCCGACCCTTGCGGTACTCGGTTCGGCGAAGACGTCGACGGTGGCTATCACCAATGACGACGTCCCGGAGGTGTCGATCAGTCCGGTCAGCGTGTCGACGGCTGAGGGCGATTCAGGTTCTTCGACGGTGACGGTCACGGTGAGTCTGTCGCAGGCCGCGGTGGACCCGGTCACGGTGTCCTACACGACAGCTGACGGGTCGGCCACGGCCGGCCAGGACTACACGGCGGCCTCGGGGACGGTGACGTTCACCGCGGGGCAGACCTCGCAGCAGGTGAGCATCGTGGTGTCGGGGGATTCCACGGTGGAGGCCGATGAGACGTTCACGGTGACGTTGTCGGCGCCGTCCGGGGCGACATTGGGTTCGGCGACGTCGACGGTGACGATCACCAATGACGATCAGCCGGTGGTGTCGATCAGCCCGGCGAATGTGTGGGTTGGCGAAGGTAATTCGGGGACAGCAGCGGTGACGTTGACGGTGAGTCTGTCGCAGGCCTCGGTGGGCACGGTGACAGTCTCGTACGCGACGGCGAACGGATCGGCGACGGCGGGTCAGGACTACACCGCGGCGTCGGGGACGGTGACCTTCGCGGCGGGGCAGACATCACAGGGCGTCACGCTGGCCGTGCTGGGGGATGGGACTGTGGAGGCCGACGAGACGTTCACGGTGACGTTGTCGGCGCCGTCCGGGGCGACCATGGGAACGGCGACCTCGACGGTGACGATCACCAATGACGACACGCCCCCGCCCGCTCCTGCGCCCGCTCCTGCACCTGCGCCCGCTCCTGCACCGGCGCCCGCTCCTGCGCCGGCACCGGCACCGGCACCAGCTCCTGCACCCGTTGTACCGGTCGTGTCGATCAGTCCGCTGACGGTGTCGACGCCCGAGGGTAATTCGGGTACCAATTCGCTGACCTTCACGGTGAGTCTGTCGCAGGCCGCGGTGGGCACGGTGTCGGTGTCGTATGCGACGGCGAACGGTTCGGCGACGGCGGGTCAGGATTACACCGCGGCCGCGGGCACGGTGACATTCGCCGCCGGCCAGACTTCCGCACAACTCACTGTCGCGGTGCTGGGGGACACGTCGGCTGAGGCTGACGAGACCTTCGCGGTGGCGTTGTCGGCGCCGAGGGTGGCACCCGACGGCGCCGCGACCTCGACGGTGACGATCACCAACGACGATCTGCCGGCAGTGTCGATCAGCCCGGCGACAGTGGCTGTGGCCGAGGGCAATGCAGGGAGCAAGACCGTGACTCTCACAGTGAGCCTGTCGCAGGCCGCGACGGGCACGGTGACCGTCGGATTTGCGACCGCTGATGGGTCGGCGACGGCGGGTCAGGATTACACGGCGGCGTCGGGGACGTTGACGTTCACCACCGGACAGACTTCTGCCCAGATCAACCTCGGGGTCATGGGGGACGCGGCGGTGGAGTCCGATGAGACCTTCACGGTGACGTTGTCGGCGCCGTCGGGTGCCACCCTCGGTGCCGCGACCTCGACGGTGACGATCACCAATGATGACGTCGCCCCGCCGGTGGTGTCGATCAGTCCGGTGAGTGTGTCGGTGGCCGAGGGCAATTCGGGCAGCAAGTCGCTGACCTTCACGGTGAGTCTGTCGCAGGCCGCGGTGGGCACGGTGTCGGTGTCGTATGCGACGGCGAACGGTTCGGCGACGGCGGGTCAGGATTACACCGCGGCCGCGGGCACGGTGACATTCGCCGCCGGCCAGACCTCTAAGCAATTCAGCATCACGGTCGCGGGGGACGCGGCGGTGGAGGCTGATGAGACCTTCACGGTGGCGTTGTCGGCGCCGTCGGGTGCCACCCTCGGTGCCGCGACCTCGACGGTGACGATCACCAATGACGACGGTCCGGTGGTGTCGATCAGTCCGGTGAGTGTGTCGGTGGCCGAGGGCAATTCGGGTACCAAGACCGTGACCTTCACCGTGAGCATGTCGCAGATTTCCGGTGCGGCGGTGACAGTGAGGTATGCGACGGCGAACGGGTCGGCGACGGCCGGGCAGGATTACACGGCGTCGTCGGGGACGGTGACGTTCGCCGCCGGCCAGACCACCAAGCAGATCACCGTCACGGTCACGGGGGACACGACGGTGGAGGCCGATGAGACCTTCACGGTGACACTGTCTTCGCCCACCGCCGCAACGTTGGGGGCGGCGTCGTCGACGGTGACGATCACCAACGACGACATCGTGCCGGTGGTGTCGATCAGTCCGCTGACGGTGTCGACGGCCGAGGGCAATTCGGGGAGCAAGACCGTGACGCTGACGGTGAGTCTGTCGCAGGCTGCGACGGGCACGGTGTCGGTGTCGTATGCGACAGTGAACGGCACGGCGACGGCGGGTCAGGATTACACCGCGGCTTCGGGCACGCTGACGTTCGGCGCCGGGCAGACCTCCAAGCAGATCACCGTCACCGTCCTGGGGGATACGACGGTTGAGTCCGATGAGACGTTCACGGTGGCGCTGTCGGCGCCAACGGGGGCCACTCTGGCAACGGCGAAGACGGCCACCGTGACGATCACCAACGACGACGCGGCCCCGCCGGTGGTGTCGATCACTCCGGTGAGCGTGTCGACGGCCGAGGGTAATTCGGGAACCAAGACGGTGACGCTCACGGTGAACCTGTCACGAGCCGCAGTGGGCACCGTGTCGGTGAAGTATGCGACGGCCAACGGTTCGGCGACGGCCGGGCAGGATTACACGGCGTCGTCGGGGACGGTGACGTTCGCCG
>CAYFMA010000079.1:0-17516 GCA_964344085.1 uncultured Mycobacterium sp. | reverse complement strand
TCACCACCCCGGGCCTGACCGCGCCGCAGGTGGGCGCCACTCCGGGCCTCACCACGCCGGGCCTGACCACGCCCGGTCTGACCACACCGTCCACCGGGATCGGCCTGCCGACCGAGACCCCGATCAGCGCCCCGCTGGGCCCGATCGCCGGCACCTACCCGATTCTCGGCGACCCCTCGCTGGGGCTGCCGGGCACCACACCGGCGGCGTCCTCATCGGGCGGCATCATCAGCGATCTGAGCAGCGCGGCCAATCAGCTTGGCGTCGGCCAGGCCATTGACCTGCTCAAAGGAGTCGTGATGCCGGGTATCACCCAGGCCATCCAGGGTGCCTCGGCAGCGGCGGCAGCCGCTCCCGCGGCGGCCGCACCGGCAGCCGCCGGTTAATCGGCACGGCTTGCACCAAAACGGCACCGCAGGGTGAAAAACCCTGCGGTGCCGTTGCATTTCCCAACTTTCACAGAGTGATCAATTGTCCGTGTCGAAACGTTAGTAACAACTGGCTCATACGTAACATCGGGTTGTGCTGTCCCGCCGTCGTCCAGCGCCGACGATCCTGTTCACCGCTATCGCGGCGACGGTCGTCATGGTGCCGCTTGCCGTCGGATTTCCCGGCCGGCACCACGGCCCCAACGCAGACGACACCATCCTGACCCAGCAGCCCCTGGCCGGGGTGGGCGGCGGCGAGACCATTCGGGAGATCAGTCAGGCGACGCCGTTCTCGATGGTGGCTCTGACGGGTAGCGACCTGTCCGGTACCTCGGCGCGGGTTCGTGCCAGGCGGGCCGACGGCTCGTGGGGCCCCTGGTACGAGGCTGAGAACCTGGAGTCCAACTCCGACGATGCCCAACTGGGCGGGCCTCACGGCACCGATCCGATCTTCGTCGGCAACACCACCGCCGTGCAGATCGCCGTCACCCGGCCCAAATCGGCGCCGGAGACCGTAGCGCCACCGGACTCGGGACTGGACGCCGGACGCGAACTCGGTTACATCCCGGCCAATGCCGAGGAACCGCTGTCGCAGACGATGTCCGCGGTGCTGATCACCCCTCCCAAGGCGCCGGTGGACAATCAGTGGTCACCACCGACGGCAACCCTCGGCCCGGGTCAGCCCCCCAACATCATCAGCCGAACTCAATGGGGCGCCGGGAGCGGATCGCGCTGCGGCGGCCCGGCCTATGGCAACGGGGTACGCGCCGCGGTGGTGCATCACACGGCAACCGGGAACGATTACGCCCCAGAGGATTCCGCGTCGATCATCCGCTCGATCTACGCGTATCACACCATGACTCTGGGCTGGTGCGACATCGCCTACAACGCGCTGGTGGACAAGTACGGGCAAGTCTTCGAAGGGCGCGCAGGCGGAATCACCAAGGACGTCACGGGCTCCCACACCGGGGGTTTCAACCGTGACGTGTGGGGCGTGTCGATGATCGGCAACTTCGAGGACGTCGATCCGCCGGACATCACGATCAAGACGGTGGGACGGCTACTCGGCTGGCGGTTGAACCTCGACCGCATCGACCCACTCGGGTCGGTTCCGCTGACGTCGGCCGGCGGTTCCTACACCGTGATTCCGGGCGGCCGGACGGTGACATTGCCGGAGATCTTCGCTCATCGCGATGTCGGGAACACCGAGTGCCCCGGAAACGCCGGCTATGCCGCGCTAAACCAGATCCGTGAGATCGCAGCGGGATTCAACCGGCCGCCGGATCCGACCGAGGCATTGCGCGGCGGCGCGATCCTGACCCGGTGGGAGAACGACGGCGGCCCGGTCAGCCAACTCGGAAACCCGACCTCCCCGGAGGCGACGGCCGAGGGTTCGGCGCGCTACGCCACCTTCGAACGCGGCGCGATGTACTGGTCACCGGAGACCGGCGCACAACCACTGACCGGTGCGATTTACCAGGCCTGGGGATCGCTTGGATTCGAGCGCAGCGCCCTCGGACTGCCCACCAGCGGTGAGATCGCCGAGCCGGAATGGATCGTGCAGAACTTCCAGCACGGAACGCTCAACTTCGACCGGCAGACGCACAACGTCATCCGGGTCATCGATGGTGTGGACATGGTGTTGCCGCCACCGAGCACCGACGCCCCGCCGACACAAGTGGAACGGTTCAGCCGGATCCAGACGACGAACCCGGGTTAGAGCCACCAGCGTTCGAGAACCCTCGCCAGACCGTCGTCACTGTTTGGCGCCGTGACCTCGTCGGCGACGGCAATGGCCTCCGGATGGGCGTTACCCATCGCCACACCGTGACCGGCCCAGGCCAGCATCGGCACATCGTTGGGCATGTCTCCGAAGGCCACCACATCCTCGGCGCCGATCTCCAACGGATGGGCGACGTGTTGCACGCCGATCGCCTTGCTGATCCCCACGGGACTGATCTCAACCAGACCGTCATTGGTTGAGTAGGTGATATCACCAAGCACGCCAACGTGTTTGGCGAGCTGGGCTGCCAATTCGGAACTCGGCATACCGGGTTTGCGGACGAGTAGCTTCACCGCGGGGGAACTGAGCAGGTCCTCCTGGGAAACCTCGGTGTTGTCCGGATTGAGCCAGGCGTGCTCGTATCCGGGCGCACTGACGAACTGCGGCGTGGCGGAGTCGTGCGCACTGCGGCCGACCCGTTCTGCCGCCAGTCCGGCCCCCGGCACCGTTCGCGACGCGATCTCCGCAAGTTCGGTCAGCACGTCGACCGGCAGTGTCTGCGCGGAGACGACGCGATCGGCGGCCGCGTCGTAGATCACCGCGCCGTTGGCGCACACCGCCATCGGCGCGAAACCGAGCGCCTCGACAACGGGTGGTATCCATCGGGGCGGCCGTCCGGTGGCAAGCACGAACACCGCTCCTGCCGCGACCGCCGCCTGGATCACCTCGCGTGTTCGACGGGTGATCCGGTCCTCATGGTTCAGCAGCGTTCCGTCCACATCAGTGGCGATCAGCGCAGGCAGCATCAGCGCTGCTTCCAAGCGCGAAAAGCGTTGTTCATCAGCTCAATTCCGGCGCGCCGCCGTCGCGCAGCTGCCGCTTCGCAGCCCGTTCGGCCAATTCCGCGGCCTCGATCTCGGCTGCCCGGGCCGGTGTGGGAGCACCGCCACCGAGCCGGTGCGGTACCCAGAACTCGCCCGGCGGGTAGGGGCCGTATGCGTCCTGAACCTGCTCGAGCATGTGCTGCATCCGTGAGCGCAGCAACTCGGTGAGATCGGCGGGCGGCAGTGTGGGTTGGATCGGCTCGCCGACGGCGATAGCGATCGGCACCTTCGGCCGCAGGAGTTTCTTCGGATGGTCCTTTGTCCAGATGCGCTGGGCGCCCCAGACGATGTGCGGGACGATCGGGACGTTCGCGGCGATGGCCATCCGGGCCGCACCCGACTTGAACTCCTTGAGTTCGAAGCTTCGGCTGATGGTCGCCTCGGGATAGACGCCCACCAGTTCGCCCGCCTTGAGAGCCGCGACTGCAGCGTCGAAGGATTCCGCCCCGTTGGCGCGATCGACCGGGATATGTCGCATCCCTCGCATCAGGGGGCCGCCGTACTTGTTGTCGAAGACCTCCTGCTTGGCCATGAACCGCACCTTGCGCCCCAGACCCTGCTTGAAGGCGGGCAGGCCGGCAAAGGTGAAGTCCAGATAGCCCGTGTGGTTGATCGCCACCACGGCGCCGCCGGTCCTCGGGAGATTCTCCAGTCCGGTCACGGTGAAGCGCAGGCCCTGAATGCGCCACATCAGGCGCGCGGCACGGATGGCGCTGCCATAGACCGGTTCCACAGCGTCAGCCTAGTGGGGGGCGGGGGGCTAAGCTCCTAACTGGACAAGTCCACCTTGGGGAAGGCTATTCGTGCAGGTCACCAGCATCGGCCACGCCGGTTTTCGGATCGATACACAGGCCGGCAGCATCTTGTGCGACCCCTGGCTCAACCCCGCTTATTTCGGCTCCTGGTTCGTCTTCCCGGACAACAGCGGATTGGACTGGGCAGCCCTCGGCGACTGCGACTACCTCTACGTGTCGCATCTTCATCTCGACCACTTCGACGCCAGGCTGCTGCGCGACCACGTCAACAAGGACGCCGTGGTACTGCTGCCGGACTTCCCGGTGCCCGATCTCAAGCGTGAGTTCGAGAAGCTCGGCTTCCACCGGTTCTTCGAGACCGAGGACTCGGTCAAGCATCGCGTCAGTGGCCCCAAGGGCGACCTCGACGTGATGGTCATCGCGCTGCGCGCGCCGGCCGACGGCCCGATCGGCGACTCCGGCATCGTCATCTCCGACGGCACCACGACCGTCTTCAACATGAACGATTCCCGGCCCCTCAGTCTGGACATGCTGTCCGAATTCGGCCATATCGACGTGCACATGCCGCAGTACTCCGGCGCCATCTGGTACCCGATGGTCTACGACATGCCCGAACGGGCCAAGGAGGCCTTCGCGATCCAGAAGCGCCAACGCGGAATGGACCGGTGCAGGCAATACATCGCCGACGTCAACGCCACCTGGGTCATCCCGTCGGCCGGTCCGCCGTGCTTCCTCGACGACGACTTGCGTTTCCTCAACGACGACTGTGGTGATCCGGCGAACATCTTCCCCGATCAGATCGTCTTCCTGGATCAGATGCGCCAGCACGGCCACAATGGCGGCCTGCTGATGATCCCCGGATCAGTGGTCGATTTCGAAGGCTCTCAACTCATCTCGCTTACCCATCCGATATCCGACGATCAAGTCGAGAAGATCTTCACCACGGGCAAGGCCGCGTACATCGCCGAGTACGCCCAGCGGATGGCACCGGTGCTGGCTGCCGAAAAGGCCGGCTGGGCTCCCGCCGCCGGCGAGCCTCTGCTCGAGCCGTTGCGCGCACGGTTCGAACCGATCATGGTGCAGAGTGATCAGATCTGCGACGGGATCGGTTATCCCGTCGAACTGAAGCTGGGTGCAGAGACCGTGGTCATCGATTTCCCGAAACGCATTGTCCGCGAGCCGATTGCCGACGAGAAGTTCCGCTACGGGTTCGAGATAGCGCCCGAGTTGGTGCGCACCGTGCTCCGCGATGACGAACCTGACTGGGTGAACACCATCTTCCTGTCCACCCGTTTCAAGGCATGGCGGGTCGGCGGCTACAACGAGTACCTCTACACATTCTTCAAGTGCCTCACCGACGAGCGCATCGCCTATGCCGACGGCTGGTTCGCCGAAGCCCACGACGACACCTCGACGATCACGTTGGACGGCTGGGAGGTTCAGCGCCGCTGCCCGCACCTGAAGGCCGACCTGTCGAAATTCGGTGTTGTCGACGGAGAAACACTGACGTGCAACCTTCATGGCTGGGAGTGGGATCTGAAGTCCGGTCGCTGTCTGACCACCAAGGGTCATCAGCTGCGCTGCTCGCGGACATGACCCAACCTCCGCAGCAGTCTTACGACGACGGTCTTGTGCAGCTGGACCATCGGGCGTTGACCCTGCGGCGATATCACTTCCCTTCCGGAACCGCGAAAGTGATTCCGCTGCAGTCGATCCGAAGCTATCAGGCAGAGCCGTTGGGATCCTTGATCCATCGCTTCCGGCTGTGGGGCAGTTCCGATCTACGCCGCTGGCTGCCATTGGATGTGCAGCGCCCGTTGCGTTCAACCCTCATCACCCTCGAGGTGCCGGGCACCTGGCCGAGTCCTGCGTTCACTCCGGCAAAGCCCGAAGAGTTCCTGGCGGTGTTCGATGAGGTTCTGGGTCGCTAGATCCAGACGGACCTCAGGACTCCCAGACCAGCTGACGCAGTTCGGAGAAGTCCTCGCCGGCCGTGTCGTAGACCCGGACGATCGCCTCGTCACCCGGCTTGAGGTAGGTGGACTCCCCGAGTTTGGTGTACCGGGTGGCGCCGATGCCGATCAGAACATGATCAGGCCGTCCGGCCTCCAGCATGAGCGCACCGACGTCCTCAAGCGGCGTCTCCGGTGAACCCTTCTGATTGGCCAGCCGCTCGACGATCCAGTCGAGCAACACCTCGCCATAATAGGAGTACCCCAACAGCGGACTGTCCACGCCGTACTCGTGATGGACACCGTCGGCGGTCCGCAGATGGCACAGCAGTCGCATGGTCGCGGTGGGTCCATCCGGGGTGAGGTCATGCGCTTCGAAGAACTCGTGCGCAACACCTTTGGAGGCCGGCCCCCAGTTTTTCTTGTTGCTGATCTTCGGTGCGTTCGGACGACGGATCGAGCAGTCGTTGAACGCTCCCAACGCAAACGGCTCGAGGGTGGAGACGACGTCGCCTTTCCAGACCACCCGGCAGGCGAGTCCGACCTCTGGTTCGATCTGGAGGTTCAACGGTCCGTCGGCCTCGGTGGTGGGCGGAACGATGAGGGCGTCGTGCGACAGCGGAAACTCACCAAGGAAGGTGTCGGCACCGGGCACGTACCAGGGAAAGATGCCCTTGGGTGCCCCCTCCCTGGCGACGACGGTCGCGAAATCGACCGCCTCTCCGGCCTGATCCAGATGCCCGGCGAAGTTTCCGGCCACACCGAAACCGAACCAGTCATGCATGTCGTTGAGATCGAGTTCGATCATGCGCGCAACACCTCCGTTCCGACGAAAGGAACCAGTGCGGCGGGGACCCGGACACTCCCGTCCGGTTGCTGATGGTTCTCCAGGATCGCCACCAGCCAACGCGTGGTGGCCAGAGTGCCGTTCAGCGTCGCGGCGATCTGCGGCTTGCCGTTCTCGTCGCGGTACCGGGTCGACAACCGACGTGCCTGGAAGGTTGTGCAGTTCGACGTCGAGGTGAGCTCGCGGTAGGCCTGCTGGGTCGGAACCCAGGCTTCGCAGTCGAACTTGCGTGCCGCCGAGGAGCCGAGATCGCCTGCGGCCACGTCGATCACGCGATATGGAACCTCGATCAGTCCCAGCATCTGGCGCTGCCAGCCCAGCAGACGCTGATGCTCGGCCTCGGCATCCTCGGGCTTGCAGTAGACGAAGGCTTCGACCTTGTCGAACTGGTGGACTCGGATGATCCCGCGAGTGTCCTTGCCATAGCTGCCGGCCTCTCGGCGGAAGCATGACGACCAGCCGGCGTAGCGCAGCGGACCGTCGGACAGGTCGAGGATCTCGTCGGCGTGGTAACCGGCCAGCGGAACCTCGGACGTGCCGACGAGATACAAGTCGTCGGCCTCGAGCCGGTAGATCTCATCGGCATGGGCACCGAGGAAGCCGGTACCCGCCATCACCTCGGGGCGCACCAGGACCGGAGGGATCATCAGGGTGAAGCCGTTCTCCGTCGCGACCCGCACCGCCAGTTGCAGCAGACCCAGTTGAAGCAGCGCCCCGCGGCCGGTCAGGAAGTAGAAACGCGAACCGGAGACCTTCGCGCCACGTTCCATGTCGATTAGGCCGAGGGATTCCCCGAGGTCCAGGTGATCCTTCGGATCGGCCATCGCCGGCGGTTCGCCGACCAACTCCAGGACGTCGTAGTCGTCTTCGCCACCGGCCGGAACACCGTCGATGATGATGTTCGGGATCGCGGTGTGTGCTGCGGTGAACGCCGCTTCGGCCTCGGCTTGGTGCGCTTCGGCCTCCTTGACACCCGCCGCTAGTTCCTTCGCGTGCGCCAGGAGTGCGGGCCGTTCCTCCGAAGTGGCCGTTCCGACGCTCTTGCTGACCGTCTTCTGCTCCGCACGCAGGGTGTCGGCCGCCGAGATGGCGGCGCGGCGGGAGGTGTCGGCGGCTAGCAGGGCGTCCACCAGAGCCGGGTCCTCGCCTCGGCTGAGTTGGGAGCGGCGCACCGCGTCGGGATCTTCGCGGACCAGTTTCAGGTCGATCACGTCCTGAACCCTACTTTCGGCAGCCTCCGGCTCCGCTCACGCCCTCCGCCGAACCGACAGCACAACCCCATAACAGTCCACCTGCATCACTTGTCACACCGCTGCGCGGGCCTGCCACAATGGTCTCGATGTTGGAGTTATCCGAGCGTGACGAGACCGCTGTCGCCGGCGCGGCCCCCGTCGGCGGTCCGGACCCCGAGCGCGGAGGCGCCCTGCGGGCGCTGCAGGCGACCTCGACCCGGCGTGCACTGCTGCTTGCCGCCCTGGGCGCCCTACTGATCGCCGGAGTCGTCACGGCGTTGCCGTTGGGCGCCCGTGGTGTGCTGATGGCCGGCGGAGACGGCGTCGGTCCGGGGGTCAACCCGACCTTCGCCAACGCGAAGCCGGGTGACTGTCTCAACTGGCCGGACAATTCCGCCGATGCCGCCAAGATCGTCGACTGCAAGGATGACCACCGCTTCGAGGTCGCCGAGTCGGTCGATCTGCGCGCCTACCCGGGCAGTGAGTTCGCCCCCGATGCCGCCCCGCCGTCTGCGGCGCGGATCCAGCAGATCAGCCTCGAGCAGTGCGCACCCGCGGTGGAGCGCTATCTCGGCGAGAAGTTCGACCCGAACAGCAGGTTCAGCATCAGTCTGCTGTGGGCCGGCGACAAAGCCTGGAAGCATGCCGGGGAACGACGGATGCTGTGCGGGTTGCAATTGCCCGGCCCCAACAACCAGCAGGCGATCTTCAAGGGCAAGGTGGCCGATCTCGATCAGTCCAAGATCTGGCCGACCGGCACATGCCTGGGCATCGAACCCTCGACCAGCCAGCCGAGTGATGTTCCGGTGGACTGTGCTGTGCCGCACGCGATGGAGGTCACCGGTACGGTCAATCTGGCCGAGAGGTTCCCCGGCGGTGTGCCCGTGGAGGCCGATCAGGATGCATTCATCAAGGACGCCTGCAATCGACTCACCGACGCCTACCTGGCACCCGGGCAGTTGCGGGATACCACTCTGACGCTGATCTACAGCACCGTCTCGCTGCCGAGCTGGAACGCCGGCAGCAAGCAGGTCGCCTGCAACATCGGGGCCACACTGGGCAACGGTGGATGGGCGACGCTGATCAACAGCGCCAAGGGACCGATCCTGATCAACGGCCAGCCCCCGATCCCGCCACCACCGATTCCCGAGGGCCGGCTGAATCTGCCACTGCCGCCGGCTGTTCCCGGATTCGCACCGCCTGGGATGAGTAGCCCGGCGAGGTCCCAGCCGCAGCCTCAGCAACTGCCCCAAGCCCAGGTGCCGCCGCAGCAGCAACCGGACAGCCAACATCTTCCGGTCGTCCCCGCTGCACCTCCCGCGCCGGGCCCGGCACCAGGACCTGTTGTGCCCGAACCGATTCCGGCCCCAGCCTAGTGCCGGTCCGAATGAGTCCGGAGCGCTTCGAGGAGTTGGTAGGCGATGCGCTCGATCTCATTCCGCCGGGCCTGGCCCAGGCGATCGACAACGTCGTCATACTGGTGCAGGAGCGCCACCCCGATGAGCCAGATCTGCTCGGCCTGTACGAGGGCATCGCACTGACGGACCGCGACACCACCTATGCGGGAGCGCTACCCGACACAATCACGATCTTTCGCGACCCACTGTTGTCGATGTGCGATACCGATGACGACGTGGTCGAGGAGGTTGCCATCACCGTGATCCACGAGATCGCCCATCACTTCGGCATCGATGACGACCGGCTACACGAGTTGGGCTGGGAGTGAACAAGGTTCGGCCTCGTTGTCAACGCGGCGCGTCACCGTTCCACTGGAAACTGTTCACATATTTGCCCATGTCCTGAGCGATCTGCAGGTTGGCGCCTGAGGGCGGGCCGGGTCCGAAGTCCGGACCGAAGGCGTGATAGGGCCCGGTGGCGAAAGCGATGAGCGCCACGTCGTTCTTGACCGCTGTCATCACCAGGATGCGTACCCTACTGGCGCTCGAACTGGAACTCTGCGGCCAATCGTCGGCCACTTCTCCGTAGCCGGGTTGGTAGCCGACCATGGCGTTGGGAATCTCGTAGGCGAACTTCGCGTCCGGGTAGGCCCTCTTGATGGTGTCCTTGGTGATGTCGCGTGCCGAACGGCCGTTGGCCGGTTGGGAGAACAACTGCATGACGCCTCCGTCGCCACCGGTGAACGTCGCGGTGACCCCACTGCTCCGGGTGTCGATCGTGTACGCCGAACCTGGCGCCGGGTAGGCCACCGAGAAGGCGCCGCCCGGCGCGGAGAATCTCGGCAGAGCGGTCACCGGTGTACCGGTCGGTGGGCGTCCGCAGTCCGGCGGACACATGTAATGCGCGATCTTCGGAGTGAGCCACAGGGCGAGACCTGCCATCACGGCGGTCGCGGTCGCGATGACCACACCCCACCTGCTGAGCAGCCAGGTCGATCGGGTCGGCCGTAACCGGGGCGCGAGGTAGGTACCGGATGGCAGCGCATAGCCGGGATACTCGACGAAACCCTCGCCGCCGCCGGAATCCGAGCCCGACTGCCGGGGACGGCCCTCCCCACGGCGAACCCTGCGCGACTCCCGCGAGCACGCCTTGGCGGCGACACCACACGCTGGGCAGAACGGCATGTCCGGCACCACCATCTCGCAGTGCACGCACAGGATGGGATCCTCCTCGTGGATCGGTCCGGCCGTCTCGTGCAGTAGCGCCAGATGCAGCGCGGCGCGTAGTGCGAGCAGCACCAGCACTGTCAGCGTCGTATGGAAGACCAGCATCATCAACTCCGGCAGACCGATGATGTCGATGGCGCCCACAGCGGCATGTGCCAGCAGGGCGGCCACCGCCAGTAGGCCCAGAACAAGTCTGACCCGGTGGGGGCCGTCCTCGGTGTCGTCGTTATCGCGTTGCCGGAACCACAGCCAGACGCCGGCCAGACCGCCGGCTGCAGCGGCGGTTATCGGAACCATCACACCGCAGAGAGCGGCTTGGACGACAAGACCCTTGACTGGACGGTGATGGACGATCAGGCCCGTGGCGAACTGCGGCGCCAGGCGGGTGATCGTCGCCGCCGCTGTGAAAGCCAGAGCTCCGAGTGCACCGATCACGAAGCCGTCCAACGATTCCCGGTCTGTAGGGTTACGCACTCGCACCAGCACAGCCGGAAGAACCATCAGAAGCATTCCCGCCGTGGGGATGGCGAACCCTGCCTTGATCAGGTGGTGCAGTGCGAGGCCGACGCTCATCGGGACCTCGTAAGTGTGCGCCACCACCAAGCCGCTCACCAGAACCCATCCGATGCCCAGCACGGCGCCCAACAGTGCGGTGCCGGCCAGGGTTACCGGGGAGATGTCCAGGTCCACCTTCGACGCGCGCAGGTACAGCACGAACATCAGCGGCAGCCCGAGCGCGGCGACGGTGATGCCGGCAGCGGGCATCCGCAACATCGCGAAGCCGATCAGCAACACGATCCCGATCCACATGGCCATCCGGAAAGCACGTCGCGACCGGTCCGGCAGATGCGGGAACAGCGAACTGGAGACGTGCGGCATCAGCACGTGTTCCTTAGGAGCCGCGCCGAATGTGCGGGGTCGCAGCCATTGCGGGCCGTCTCCCGGTTCCTTGGTCAGGTGCGCTCCGCAGCGTCCGCAGAACCCTCCGGCCGGCACCGCGTGGTGGCACCGGTGACATTCCATCGTCGCCACCGCCGGATCGGACGGCCCCGCTGTCATGGCAGCACCCGTTGTGCGACGAGCAGATCTCGGGCCAGACCGTCGACGTCCGGTGTGCCCAACCCTGTAACGAGGTCGAAGCCCGGGCCGGCGTTGTCAACGGCGTTGCCGCCCAGGATGACATCGCGGAAAGCCGGATAGCGGGCGCCCTCGGCGACGTGATACAGGAGTGGATTGAGTTCGCCGAGCAACCGGCCGTCCCGCTCGACCAGGTACTGGTCCAACACCGCGGTGATACCGGCCCAGATCGGTGCAGCCAGTGAGGTGCCGCCCCCGACGACCATCTGCTGGTTGAACACGATCTTGACACCGGTGAACGGGTCGGCGACGGCGGCGATATCCGGAGCCAGTCGCCGTCCCTCTCCCCGGCTCGGGTTCAGCGCGGACTGCCATACGGGACGTTTGTAGAGAGCCGACACTCCACCGGCGGTGCCCTGCGACAGCGGGGCGTCAAACCACGCCTGCTCAGCGAGCCAGCCGCCATCGGCATCCGTCGACAACGTGGTGCCGCCGACGTTGGTCATCTCGGGGATGGATGCGACCGCGTCGAGGCCTACGTCGTCAGGGCTCGGGGGAGACGACCACTCCTGTCCCCCTTTGCATTCCAAGCCTGCGAGGTCTCCGCTGGCGTCGAACGCGGTCGTTCCGTTGGCCTGCGCCTTGGTCAATGCGGCACGCGCGGGCACGAGGTCGGCCGCGGTGATCAATTTGTCGCAACCCCATCCGATGGAGAAACTCCACACCGCGCCGGGATACCGGCGATCCGTGTCCTCCATCATCGTGGCGATCTTCTGGAAGCCGCCCTCACCCTCGACGGTCGGTCGGGCGTTCACCAGAACCGTACGGGCATCGGGAGCGATCGCATGGATGGCTTCGAGGTCCATCGTCGCCTCGCCTCGGCGACTCGACGGCTGACCGCCGATCACGTCCGGCACGAAGCGGGGAAGATTGAACGTCGACGAGAAGGTGTCGAGGTCGGCCTGGTCGAAACCGTCGAAGGCGAAGACGATCACAGTGACGCCCTTGCCGGTGAGACCGGATTCGCGCAGTGGCGCGATGTTGTAGGTCCGCAACAGCGCACTCGGCGTCAACCCCTGAGTCGGCACCTCCGCCGGAAAGAAGGGCGGTTTGGCCTCACGATGCGGGGTGTAACTGAGTATGCGTCCGAACTCGCTCACCTCGACCCTCAGATCCGCCGGAACCGAGGGCTGCCGGCGCGACGCATAGAAGACCTGGCCACGCGGTCCGCGGAAATCGCGGACGTCCACACCCAGACCAGCCGCCACAGCGGCTGGAGTGCCTTCGACGACCGCCCACGCGTCACCGGGACGCCATTGAACACTGAGTCCGTTCCGACCCGCCCAACCGATGAGAGCCTGCGGGTGCTCAGCGGAACGAAGTGCCGCCGTCAGTCGGACGTGCGGCCGGCGGGATGAACCTAGATCGGTCGAACTTGCCAGCAACGACGCATAGGGGCCGCCGATGAATCCGGCGTCGGCGCCCGCGGGAACGTGATCGTGCCCGCGGGCCACCAGAGCCACAGCCGCACTACAGACGACGACAAGGGCAGCGGCGATCGACGTCCGCCATGAACCAGTCGCCATCGGCAGGTTTTCCGCAGCCCGCCGAATTGAATACCGCTTAGTTACCGGTGATGACGTTGCCCGGCAATGCGGTCGGAGCCGCCGGAGCCTTGACCGTCGGAGAGAACGAGTTGGCCCCACCCGGGGTCAGGTTCTTCTCGGTCGGAGCAGGAGCCGGGGCGCTCGAGCTGGCCGTCGGCGCAGTGGTCTCAGCCGGCTTCTCTTTAGCGGGGCTGCATGCGGTGAGGGCTCCCATGCCGAGAATCGCGGCCGCACCGGCAGCGAGAGCAATCTGGCGGGTGAAACGGGCTGACAACATGTGAATTTCCCTACTTTCTCAGGCCCGATGGGGTTTCCCAAATTATACCGAGCCGTCAGCATCCGCGCCGGTGCGAACCGGCGGCGACTCTCTCCGCAACCGTCGCGAGGAATACGACGAAGCACGCATCGCCGCCCCGCAACCAGGGCAGAACGGCATGTCAGGCACCACACGGTCGCAGTGCACGCACAGGATCGGCTGGCCCGTCGGCGGATCCTGAGCCTCTCGCAGCAACGCCATCTGAACGGCCACCCGTAGCGCGATCAGCGCCACAATCGCGACGATCACGTGCAACAGCAACTGAAGCAGCTGAGGTAACCGCGCGGCCTCCATCACCCAGATGGACGCGTACAGCGTCCCAACGAGCATGGTGAAGAACAGCAGCGCGGCCCGAACCCGCCACCTCCGGGACTGCGCCCCGGGGCGAAACCACAGCGCGATCCCGATCAGTCCGCCGGATGCACCTGCGGTCAACGGCACGGCCAGGCCGTACACCGCCGCATGGACGACCAGCCGAACGGTCGGCACGCTTGCGAGCAGACCGGCGACGAATTGCGGGGCGAAGTTGGTGATCGTCGCGGCACCGGTGAACGCGAGCGCACCCATCGCCCCGATGACGAACCCGTCCAACGACTCCCTCCTGGGAGGCCGGAGCAGCCTGACAACGATGGCCGGCACGACCATCAGGAATGCGCCGACCAACGAGATGGCCAATCCGATACTGAGCACCTGCTCCAGCGCAAAGCCGGCTGCCAGGGGGATGCCGTAAGCCCGGGCGACGGCACCGCCGGTGAACAGAGTCCAACCCACCCCCAGCCCGATGCCGATCACCGCCGAGACCTGCAACCCGTGCCGTGGCATGTCGCGGTACACCTCCGTCTGCCACAGATAGAGCACGAAGAGAACCGGGACACCGAGGCCGGCAATGGTGATCAGCGGTCCCAGCAATCGCAGCCCGGAGAACCCGGCCAGGGCGAGCACGAGCACGGCCAGACCGATCCGGAACGGACTGCGCGACGGACGCTCCAGATGCGGGAACAGCGAGCTGGTGAGGATCGGCAGCGCCAGCTTCTCGCGTGGTGCGGCGGCGAACGCACCGGGGCGCAGGACCGTTCGCCAGTACCGGGGCGGCGCCGTCAGTTCGGCACCGCAGCAGCCACAGAAAGTGGCGGCGGGGACCGACGTGCCGCAAGACGAGCAGACGACCGTGTCGACGTCGTCAGCCGGTGGTGTCGTCGGGGATGTCATCGCGCTCGGCCCTTCACCTGACGCATCGCTCTGCCGGGGCAGGGCCGCCGGACTTCAGGCTATCGCGGCGCGGCGTCGGCGTCTCCCGGCGCCACGGTGTTAGTAAAGGTTCATGGGCAACGACTGCAGGGCGTGCCTGGCAGGTCGGCCGCACTGCCACGGCACCCTGATCCGGCATTCCACTCAGCACTGGCAGTGCACCGACCCGGACTGCGCACATCCCGAACTGTTGCTGCATTCACTGACCGTGGACTGCGAGGCGGTCGGTTGTGAATGCCATGAGGACAGCCGCGACCGGTTCGCGGTCTGATTCACCCCATCGGATCGGCGGCCTCAATGGCGTCCTGCACAGGGTGCACGTCAGGTTCGGGATAGAACGGCGGAGTCCGGGCGCCCCACTGCAGGCAACTCCATCGGCCTTCGGTGATCGGCGCGAGCGTCACGAATTCGGTGTTGGCCAGATGGTGGTCGAGAACGAAGCTCGGATCGACGCCGGCCAACACTGCGGCGGCGAGCCTGATCGCCGCACCGTGGCTGACCACGACGATGTCATCGGTCCACTGCTCATCTTCGAGGTAACGCACTCGGAGATCGCCGATCACCGGCAGGTAGCGATCGAGTACTTGGAGCCCGCTCTCCCCACCGGGCATCCTCGCGCCGAGATCACCCTGATGCCAACGCTGGTAGACGGAATTGAAGGAGGCGATGGCATCGTCGTCGGTCCTGTCCTCCAGTTCACCGGCCTGGACCTCGTGAATGCCGTCGACTTCGATTGTCGCCATTGATAATTCGGCACCGATTTCAGCAGCGGTCTGCGCTGCGCGGTGGGCGATCGAATGCAGCAGAAGTCCGGGCGGAGCTGTTCGCGAGCGAGCGAAATCACGGGCCTGAAGGTGGCCCTGCTCGGTGAGCGCGGCTCCAGGCGGACGGGTGTCGAGTCGTCGTTCAACATTGGCCAGGGACTGGCCGTGCCGGACCAGGATGAGCCGGCCACTCACGCGGTGCCCTCCCGTAACCGGTCGAGCCACCGGTCGGCCTCATCGAGTTTCGGGGGCAGGGCACCGAGTGCCGAACCAGTGGGCCAGGAACCCAGGTAGCGCACATCCTCGCAACGGCGGTGCAACGCCTTGAGCGCTTCGGCCACCGCGCTGTCCTCGATATGGCCGACGCAGTCGAGGAAGAAGATGTAGGAACCCAGTCCCGTCCGGGTGGGCCGGGACTCGATGCGGGTCAGATCGATATCGCGGATGCTGAATTCGGTCATTGCCGCAACAAGTGCGCCCGGAATGTTCTTCAGTCGCAGGACCACCGAGGTCCGGTCGGTCCCGGTGCGAGCCGGCGGGCGGCCCGGCCGTCCGACCAGGACGAAACGGGTCCTGGCGTTGGGTTCGTCGACCACGTCGTCAGCCAGCGTCGGAAGTTCGTAGCGCCGGGCCGCGAGCGCGGTGGCCACCCCCGCATCGCAGCGGCCGTCGGCTACATCGCGTGCGGCGGAGGCGTTGGAGTTCGTCGGAACCAGTTCGGCCTGCGGCAGTTCAGCAGCCAGCCACTGGCGAACCTGCGCCGCCGCCACGGGAAAGGCGGCGACGGTGCGTACCTCGGCGGCGGTCAACCCGGGGCGGATCACGATGCTGAAAGACACATCGAGAGTCAACTCCCCGTAGATCTGCAGCGGGGATCCCGACGCAAGACTGTCCAGGGTTGGAAGCACACTGCCGTCAATCGAGTTCTCGATCGGCACACAGGCGAAATCCGCGGCGCCGGACCGGACCGCCTCGATCGCGGACGGCGTGGTCTCGGTCGGGTGGGGCGTCACATCCCCGTCGCGCGGAACGACACCCGAGGCGGCCATCCTCAGAAGGGCTGCCTCGGTGAACGTCCCCTCCGGGCCGAGGTAGGCGATCCGAACCACGGCACAACCCTATCGGGTCGGCACGCGTTGAACGGGTGACCGTTACCGTGGCGGGGTGACTTCGAGCCGGCCGGTGATGAGTCGGCGGGCGACGCGGATCGAGGTCGGCGTCATGCTGGCCGTCACTTTCGGTGTCACCGCGGTGGTCGCTGTGCTGGAGTTGGCTGACGCGGTGCTCTCCGGACTCCCCGGTCATCGGGTCCGGCTCAACCGTGACCAGTCGCGCTACGACCTGATCAACCTCGGCCTCAACCTGATGTCGGTGGCCCAGTTGGTCTCATGGGGTCTGCTGGCTCTATATCTGCTGTGGCGCAGCGGGATTCGCCCCTCCGGCATCGGCCTGGGACAGCTGCGCTGGCGTCCCGACGTACTCGGAGGCCTCGGTCTGTCGGCCCTCATAGGCATCCCGGGACTGCTGCTCTACATCGGCGCCCGGGCGATCGGAATGAATGCCGAAGTCGAACCGTCGGCCCTGCACAATTCCTGGTGGCGAATCCCACTGCTGGTAGTGGCGGCCTTCGCCAACGGCTTCGCCGAAGAGGTCGTGGTGGTGGGCTATCTGATCACCCGACTGCGTGAGTTGGGGATGACCAGCAGAGCCGCCATGCTCGCCTCCAGTGCCTTGCGGGCGGTCTACCACCTCTATCAGGGGTTCGGTGCGGGCCTGGGCAACCTGGTGATGGGTCTGGTGTTCTCCTACGTCTGGACTCGCACCGGCCGGTTATGGCCGCTGGTGATCGCCCATGGCGTCATCGACACCGTGGCGTTCGTCGGATACGTACTCCTGGCAGGCCATACCGGCTGGCTTCGTTGACTCACCGGGCCGGGGCCGTAAATTGACCTGGTGAGCGAGCGTCGCCCGCCGGCCGAGGACGCGCCGACTGATCGGATACCCCGCATTCGGGCGACACCTCCGGAACCGCCCCAGGTGATCCCGCGCGATCGCGGCT
>CAYFMA010000078.1:14844-18055 GCA_964344085.1 uncultured Mycobacterium sp. | reverse complement strand
GGCGGACTGACGCAGCGCCCCGGCCACGTCGTCGACACCCGGCGGCGGGGCGGGTTTGGCCGACGGGGCCGGGGTCGCGCTGCCGGCGGCTGCCTCATCCGCGCTAGGGATGGGCTTGCCGGCGGCTCGGGCCAGCTCCTCGACGAGGGCGCTCGCGTGCCGGGCCCGCTCGGCGGCCACCACCGACAGACCCGGGGCGAATCCGGGCGGGGAGACTTTCGCGGCGGCAGCGGCCATCTCGCTGTCCCGGCGTGCTGCCTTGAGCTGATCCTCCAGCGGATCCGGCTCGGTGGGCCCGCTGCGGCCGCAGGCCACGGTGGCCGACCCCAGCGCAGGACCCAGCAACGCCAGTGCCAGCACACGCCGGCGGCTCATGATCGGGTCCGGGAAAGCGGGAAGCACGCCAACATCCTGCCATTGCGGCCCCGACGGCAGGCGTATCGTGGGGCCCAATCCAACTGCGCAGCTGGAGGAGAACAACTCAAGACGAGGAGCTACCCGTGACTGAGCAGCCCGCGGGTTCTCTGGGGGGTTTACCGTCGCCAGAGCAGGTGATCGAGCTACTCGACGGTGAGTTCACGAGCGCCGGTTATGAGATCGAGAACGTCACGGTCGACACCCGCACTTCCCCGCCGCGCATCACCGTCGTCGCCGACGGCGACTCGCCCCTGGATCTCGACACCGTCGCCGAGTTGTCCCGTTCGGCCTCGGAGCGCCTCGACGCCATCGATACGCCCGCCTACGTCCTCGAGGTCACCTCGCCGGGTGTCGAACGGCCGCTGACGCAGGAGAAGCACTTCCGGCGGGCGCACGGACGCAAGGTCGAGATCGAACTCGCCGACGGTGCGATGCTGCCCGGCCGTCTAGGCACGATCACCGACGGGATCGTCGATGTCGTCGTCCGTGAGCGCACCGGCTGGACGGTCCGACACATCCCGCTGATCGACATACGCAAAGCCGTTGTCCAGGTTGAGTTCTCCGCACCGAGCGCCAAGGAACGCGAACTGGCTGGAATGGAGGGTGGGGCATGAACATCGATATGGCAGCACTGCACGCCATCGAGGTCGACCGGGGAATCTCGGTCGATGAACTGCTCGAGACCATCAAGTCGGCGCTGCTGACCGCCTACCGGCACACCGAGGGACATCAGCCGGACGCGCGGATCGAGATCGACCGCAAGAGCGGCGCCGTGCAGGTGATGGCTCGCGAGACCGACGCCGACGGCAATGTCATCAGCGAATGGGACGACACCCCGGAGGGTTTCGGCAGGGTCGCGGCGACGACCGCCCGCCAGGTCATGCTGCAGCGTTTCCGCGATGCCGAGAACGAGCGGGTCTACGGCGAGTTCTCCGCCCGGGAGGGTGACATCGTCGCCGGGGTCGTCCAGCGCGACGCCCGGGAGAACGCCCGCGGCAACATCGTCGTGCACCTCGGCACCGAGGCCAAGGGCTCCGAGGGCACCATCCGGCCCGCCGAGCAGGTACCCGGTGAGACCTACGAACACGGCGACCGGCTGCGCTGCTACGTCGTCGGGGTCACCAGGGGAACGCGCGAACCCCGCATCGAACTGTCCCGGACCCACCCGAACCTGGTTCGCAAACTGTTCTCGCTGGAGGTGCCGGAGATCGCCGACGGCTCGGTGGAGATCGTCGCGGTGGCCCGCGAAGCCGGACACCGGTCCAAGATCGCGGTGCGGTCCAAGGTCTCCGGTCTCAACGCCAAGGGCGCATGCATCGGCCCGATGGGCCAGCGGGTGCGCAATGTGATGAGCGAACTGGCCGGCGAGAAGATCGACATCATCGACTACGACGAGGACCCGGCTAAGTTCGTGGCCAACGCCCTGTCGCCGTCGAGAGTGGTGTCGGGGCAGGTCATCGATGCCGCGGCTCGGGCGGCACGGGTCGTCGTGCCGGACTTCCAGTTGTCGCTGGCAATCGGCAAAGAGGGCCAGAACGCCCGTCTGGCGGCCCGGCTCACCGGATGGCGGATCGACATCCGAAGCGATGCCGCGGCTCCCGACGAGGCTGGTTCGGCGAGCCCCCGGGGTGACGTAGACTGAGCCGTGATCCAGCGCGAGGTTTCCGGCGCGCCGGTGCGAACCTGCATCGGTTGCCGGAAGCGAGAGTTGGCTGTCGAACTGCTGCGGGTGGTGGCCGTGTCGATGGGAAACGGTCAATCCGCCGTCACCGTTGACACGCAGCGTCGCCTTCCCGGCCGGGGAGCGTGGCTACACCCCGACGACGGCTGTCTGACCGCCGCCATCCGGCGGAGGGCGTTCACCCGAGCGCTACGGATCACCGGTTCACCGGACACCAGTCCGGTGGTCGACCACTTCGACGGACGTCGAAGCGAAAACAGTAGTGAGAAGCAGGTAGCGAAGAACATGAGCACACCGTGAAGTCCCGATGACCATGCGTCATAGCTAAACCCGAGGCGCGGCCGGCCCACCGCTGCTGCCTCTAGAGATGGAGATGTAGTGGCAACAGGTAAGGCCCGCGTACACGAGTTGGCGAAGGAACTCGGTGTCACCAGCAAGGAAGTTCTCGCTCGTCTGAGCGAACAGGGCGAGTTCGTCAAATCCGCCTCGTCTACGGTCGAGGCTCCGGTCGCCCGTCGGCTGCGTGAGTCGTTCGGCGGATCGAAGGCGCCCGCCGGTGAAGCGGCTCCGGCGAAGGCTCCCGCCAAGAAGGCGGCCGCCAAGGCCGTTCCGGCTGCTCCGGCTCCCGCACCCGCTCCGGCCGCGCCGGTGCCGACCGCTCCGGCTCCCACGCCCGCTCCGGCGGCTCCCGCGCCGGCTGCCTCTGCGCCGGCAGCGCCTGCCGCGCCGGCCGCCCCTGCCGCGCCCGGCCCGCGTCCCGGCCCCGGTGCTCCGGCCGGACCCAAGCCCGTTCCACGCGCACCGCGGGTCGGCAACAACCCGTTCTCCTCGGCCCAACCGGTCGAGCGGGCGATTCCCCGTCCGCAGGGCCCGGCAGGCCCCGGCGGGCCGCGTCCGGGTCCCGGCGGTATGCCGCCGCGTCCCGGTGGCGCGCGTCCTGCCGGCGCGACTCCCGGCAACATGCCTCCGCGTCCGCCCGGCGCCCGTCCCGGTGCGCCGGGCCGTCCCGGTGCGCCACGTCCCGGCGGCGGACCACGTCCCGGCCCGGGTCAGGGAGCCCGTCCCGGCGGCGGTGGCGGCTAGGCGGGCGGGCTACACCAACACAGCGACCTA
>CAYFMA010000078.1:14446-14834 GCA_964344085.1 uncultured Mycobacterium sp. | reverse complement strand
GAGTACGAGAACATGCAGGCGCCGGTCGTCGGCGGCGTGCGTCTCCCGCACGGCAACGGCGAGGTCATCCGGTTGGCCCGCGGCGCGTCGCTGAGCGACTTCGCCGAGAAGATCGACGCCAACCCGGCAGCACTGGTGCAGGCGCTGTTCAACCTCGGCGAGATGGTGACCGCAACCCAGTCGGTCTCCGACGACACCCTGGAACTGCTCGGCGGCGAGATGAACTATGTCGTCCAGGTGGTCTCTCCGGAGGACGAGGACCGCGAACTGCTGGAGTCCTTCGATCTGTCCTACGGCGAGGACGAGGGCGACGAGGAAGACCTCGAGCAGCGTCCGCCGGTCGTCACCGTCATGGGTCACGTCGACCACGGCAAGACCCGACTGCTGG
>CAYFMA010000078.1:1097-14411 GCA_964344085.1 uncultured Mycobacterium sp. | reverse complement strand
CGAGGCGTTCACCGCCATGCGTGCCCGCGGCGCGAAGGCCACCGATATCGCGATTCTGGTGGTCGCCGCCGACGACGGCGTCATGCCGCAGACGGTGGAGGCCATCAACCACGCGCAGGCCGCCGATGTGCCGATCGTGGTCGCGGTCAACAAGATCGACAAGGAGGGCGCAGATCCGTCCAAGATCCGCGCGCAGCTCACCGAGTACGGTCTCGTCGCCGAGGACTTCGGCGGCGACACCATGTTCGTCGACATCTCCGCCAAGAACGGCACCAATATCAAGGCTCTGGAGGAGGCGGTCCTGCTGACCGCCGACGCCGCACTCGACCTGCGGGCCAACCCGGACATGGAAGCGCAGGGTGTCGCGATCGAGGCTCACCTGGACCGTGGCCGCGGCCCGGTGGCCACGGTGTTGATTCAGCGCGGCACGCTGCGGGTCGGTGACTCGGTGGTGGCCGGCGACGCCTACGGTCGCGTGCGCCGGATGGTCGACGAGCACGGTGAGGACGTCGAGGAGGCGCTGCCGTCGCGGCCCGTCCAGGTCATCGGTTTCACCTCGGTGCCCGGCGCCGGCGACAACTTCCTCGTCGTCGACGAGGACCGCATCGCCCGCCAGATCGCCGACCGGCGCAGCGCGCGCAAGCGCAACGCGATGGCGGCCCGCGCCCGCAAGCGGATCAGCCTGGAGGATCTGGAGTCGGCACTGAAGGAGACCAGCCAGCTCAACCTCATCCTCAAGGGCGACAACTCCGGCACCGTCGAGGCCCTCGAGGAGGCCCTGCTGGGCATCCAGGTCGACGACGAGGTCGAACTGCGGGTCATCGACCGCGGTGTCGGCGGCATCACCGAGACCAACGTCAACCTGGCCTCGGCATCGGACGCGATCATCATCGGGTTCAACGTCCGCGCCGAAGGTAAGGCCACCGAACTGGCCAACCGTGAGGGTGTGGAGATCCGCTACTACTCGGTGATCTACCAGGCGATCGACGATATCGAGAAGGCCCTCAAGGGCATGCTCAAGCCGATCTACGAGGAGAAGGAACTCGGTCGCGCCGAGATCCGCGCGATCTTCCGCTCCTCGAAGGTGGGCAATATCGCCGGCTGCCTGGTGCAGTCGGGCATCATGCGCCGCAACGCAAAGGCGCGCCTGCTGCGCGACAACGTCGTCGTGGCCGAGAACCTCACGGTGTCCTCACTCAAGCGTGAGAAGGACGACGCCACCGAGGTGCGCGAGGGCTACGAGTGTGGCTTGACGCTGACGTACTCCGATATCAAGGAGGGCGACATCATCGAGACCTACGAACTGGTCGAGAAGGAACGGGTCTAGGCCTGATGAACGCAGTGAAGAAGGCAAAGGGCTAGGTACTGCAGATGGCTGATCCCGCCCGCGCCAAGCGACTGGCCAAGCGGATCTCCACGATCGTCGCCTCGGCGATCGAGTACGAGATCAAGGATCCGCGACTGGCCGGGGTGACGATCACCGACGCCAAGGTGTCCGGTGATCTCCACGACGCCACGCTGTACTACACGGTGATGGGTCCGGCACTCGACGTGGAACCGGATTACGCCGAGGTGGCGGCGGCGCTGGAGAAGGCCACCGGCGTACTGCGCAGCAAGGTCGGCGCCGGCACCGGAGTGCGGTTCACCCCGACGCTGTCGTTCGTCCGCGACACCGTGCCGGACGCCGCCGTCCACATGGAGGAACTGCTGGCCCGGGCTCGGGCGGCGGACGCCGACCTTGAGCGGATCCGGGCCGGTGCGAAGCCGGCCGGCGACGCGCAGCCCTACCGGGTGGTCGACGAGACCGATGGCGACGACTGAGGTCACCGATGCCAAGGGGGCGGTCGCGGTGTTGTCCGCGGCTGAATCGGTGGTCATCGTCGGGCATGTGCAGCCCGATGCCGACACCGTCGGCGCCGGACTCGCGCTGGCGCTGATCCTGTCCCGCGCGGGTATCGCGGTGCAGGTCGGTTTCTGTGACGCCCTCCCGGAGTCATTGCACGGCCTGCCTGGTCGCGACCTGGTGGTCGATTGCGGCGACGTCCGTCGCGATGCCGCACTGCTGGTCACTGTTGACACCCCGAGTGTGAGCCGGCTCGGCGATCTAGCCGATCTCGCGATCGGTCGTGACGTACTCGTCATCGACCATCACAGGTCAAATACCCACTACGGCACCACGAATTTCGTTGATCCCCAAGCCGATTCGGCCACCATGCTGGTGGCCGAACTGCTCGATGCCTGGGGCAAGGAGATTGATCTCGATGTAGCGCGCTGTCTGTACGCCGGTTTGAGCATCGACACCGGATCGTTCCGCTGGGCGTCGCCGGCTGCGCTTCGCCTGGCCGCGCGACTGGTGGACGTCGGCGTCGACAATGCGGCGCTGAGCCGGCTGTTGCACGACACCCACCCATTCGGCTGGCTGCCACTGCTGTCCCGGGTGTTGGCCGGTGCGCAACTGTTGCCGTCCGCGGCGGCCGGCGGCGGCCTGGTGTACGTCGTGGTGGCCCACGAGGACTGGCGGCAGCACCGCTCCGAAGAGGTGGAGAGCATCGTCGACATCGTCCGAACCGCCCAAGAGGCCGAAGTCGCCGCGGTGTTCAAGGAGACGGCACCCCAGAGGTGGTCGGTGTCGTTGCGGTCCAAGGCATGTGACGTCTCGTCGGTGGCCATCGCCTTCGGCGGCGGCGGCCACAAGCTGGCTGCGGGGTACACCGCCAGCGGTCCGATCGGCGACGTGGTGGCGGGTCTCGCCGCCGCCCTCGGCTGACGGTGCCGCAGAGTCCGGGTCATCCCGGTCTGGGCCGGACCATCGCCGCACTGGCGCTGCCGGCACTGGGCGTACTGGCCGCCGAACCGCTGTATCTGCTGTTCGACACCGCCGTCGTCGGAAGGCTGGGAGCGGTCAGTCTGGCCGGGCTGGCCGTCGGCGGCCTGATCGTGGCCCTGGTCTCATCCCAGCTGACGTTCCTGTCCTACGGAACCACCGCCCGTTCGGCTCGATTCCATGGCGCCGGTGACCGGAAGGCCGCAATACGCGAGGGTGTTCAGGCCACCTGGCTGGCGATCGGACTGGGTGTGCTGGCAGTAGTGGTGGTGGAACTGCTTGCTGCGCCGCTGGTTTCGGTGATCGCAGGGGAGCGCGATGTCGCGGTCGCGGCCGGCCGCTGGTTGGGGATCGCCATTCTCGCCGCGCCGGCGATCCTCATCTCGATGGCCGGCAACGGCTGGATGCGTGGGGTGCAGGACACCGCCCGGCCGCTGCGCTACGTGCTGATCGGTTTCGGGATCTCCGCGGTGCTGTGCCCGCTGCTCGTCTACGGCTGGTTGGGTATGCCGCGCTGGGAACTGGCTGGTTCAGCGGTGGCCAATGTGGTGGGGCAGTGGATAGCGGCACTGATGTTCTGCCGGGCGCTGCTGTATGAACGGGTGCCGTTGCGCCCCGACGCGGCGATCCTGCGCAGGCAGATCGTGATGGGCCGCGACCTGGTCGTGCGCACCATGGCATTTCAGGCCTGCTTCATCTCCGCGGCGGCAGTCGCCGCCCGGTTCGGGGCGGCTGCGCTGGCCGCCCACCAGGTGGTGCTGCAGTTGTGGACCTTTCTTGCACTGGTGCTGGATTCGCTGGCGATCGCGGCCCAGTCACTGGTCGGGGCCGCACTCGGCGCCGGGGATCCCGGGCAGGCCAAGCGGGTGGCCTGGCGGGTGACCGGGTTCTCGCTGGCGGCCGCCGTCGCGCTCGCGGTGGTGCTGGCCATCGGCGCTCGGGTGGTCCCGTCGCTGTTCACCGATGATCATGCGGTTCTGAAAGCGATCGGGGTGCCGTGGTGGTTCCTGGTGGCCCAACTGCCGGTCGCCGGAATCGTGTTCGCACTCGACGGTGTGCTGATGGGCGCCGGCGATGCGGCCTTCATGCGGACCGCGACGGTCCTCAGCGCGGTCATCGGCTTCCTGCCGCTCACGTGGCTGTCGCTGGTGTTCGGCTGGGGCCTGGTCGGAATCTGGGCGGGACTCAGCGCGTTCATCGGACTGCGCCTGATGTTCGGGGTGTGGCGTGCGCGGTCGGATCGTTGGCAGGTAGTGGGGTCTGGCTAGCATCGTCGGCGTGTGCTTCTCGATGACGGCGGATCTGGTGGTCGGTACCGCGCTGCTGCCGATCGCCGCATTGTCGCTTCGCGAGGTGAGAAGCCCGCGGGAACTGCCCTTCGCATCACTACCGGCGATTTTCGCCGCGCATCAGTTCCTTGAGGTCGTGGTGTGGGCGGATCTCGACGGCGGGGTGCCGCACTGGCTCGCGCAGTTGGCGATGCGGGGCTATCTGTTCATCGCCTGGCCGCTGCTGCCGACCTATCTTCCGTTCGCGGTGATGATGCTGGAACCCCGAAGCACCCGATTCCGGTCGGCGCCCTTTCTCGCGTTGGGGCTGGTCGTCTCCGCCTATCTCGCCTTCGTGGTGCTGGCCAATCCGGTGCGGGTGATCCGGCATCCGCACGGACTGGAATACGTCACGGTGGTTGCGCATCCGCTGCTCTGGGCGACGCTCTACATCGTCGCGGTGATCGGGTCGCCGCTGATGTCCGGTTACCGGTCGGTGGTCGCCTTCGGTCTGGTCAACCTGGTCGGCCTGATCCTTGTCGCGGTGTTCTATGTCCAGTCGTTTGCGTCATTGTGGTGCGTCTTCGCCGCGGCCTCGTCGCTGTTGATGCTCGTGCACATGTACCGGCGGCGGCGGTTGCCCGATGCTGATCGGTTACCAGGCCTCACTTGACCTGAGCTATGACGTGCCTGAACTTGCCGCTCGCGATGTTGTGCAGTGGAGGTTCCGAAGTGCGGGTGATCTCGATATCGGTGAGGCCCTGCGATGTCAGGTATCCAGTGAGGTTGCTGATCGCGCTGCTCCAGACCTGCTCGGCGTCGGCACCCGCAGTCATGTCAAGGCGTATCGCGATGGATTTCGGTCCGGTCTGGATGAGTTGGCTCAGGCGCACGCCAGGGGTCTGCTGTATCACCGAGCCGATGGCCAGTGGGGGGACGGCGACTTCCGCGCCGTGGGGATCGGTCAGGCGCAGCACGTCGTCGCAGCGGCCCTCGACGCGGATGGCCGGCAACGGGTTGCCGCAAGGACACGCATCTGCCCGTTCGATGATCGAATCGCCGAGGTCGTAACGGATGATCGGCGCAACGTGATTGGCGAGGTTCGTCAGCAGCACGGTGTGGGACCGGCGTCCCCGTGGCGTCGGACTGTAGTCGGCCTCGACCGGTTCGAGGATCGCCCAGTCTGCATTGACGTGCAGCCAGCCCTCTGCGCAGTCGAAGGCCATGACGAGGCATTCCGAAGCCGAATACGAATCGTGCACGACATCCTCGCCGAACGCCGATGCGATGTGTGACCAGCGATCGGTTCCGAAGGATTCGCCGCCGAGTTCGACGATCACCGGATGAATCCGGAGGCGGCCGTCGCGCTGTTCTGAAGCCAGCAGGTCAAGCGCGCTGGGATAGCTGGTGATGATGGCCGGCTGGAAATCGTTGAGCGCGGAGACGAGTTGTGGCAGCGGCATCTGCAGGGAGAAGGCCCGCCAGTTGCGCCGCCACCAGTGCCGCCGGCTCAGGTAGCGGATCCATCCCACCCCGGCGAAGTGGCCGCCGGTTCCGACGACGACTGCCCAGCTGACCCGGCGGTGGAGCAGAGACAGCCACTGCCTTCGGGACAGCCAGGCCAAGTCCATCGGATAACTCATCGCTTGATAGACCCGGCACGCACCTTGATCGTGCACGAACACACCCGGACTGCCGGTAGTCCCGGAACTGGTGCACACGAAATAGTCTTCGAGGTAGGGCGTTCCGACCCGTTCGGGGTCGGACATGAAATCACGGACATCGGCCAGGGTGATCCTGGGATCGCATACCCAGTCGTCGAAGGCCGCCATCAGCTGGCTCTTGGTCACCGGTGGAAGGTCGGCCAGACGTGTGCGGCCGACGGGTAGTTCCGTGTACAGACGTTGATAGACGGCCGAATTGGCGCGGGCGTATCGCACCAGTTCATCCAGTCGTTCGTGCTGCCGGCGCTGGTATCCGCGGGCGCCTTCGCGCCTGGCCATCAGTAGGTCGATGACGGTGGCGAACATGCCGCTGGTCTTGTTCATCGCCGGTCCGGCGCTACTTGACCTGAGACCTGCCCCGTTCCATCACACCCGCCCTGCTTGCGGCGATATCGTCACCCGTCGCCGAACGCATCCATGCCTGCGCAGCCTCGGCCTCCAGCCACAAGCCGGCAGCGGTCTGTTCGGTGTCGATGCGGTGATACGAACTGAGAAGCGCCCGAACGGATTTCTGGTTGTTGCCGACGATCGACGCGGCGATCGCCCGGGCGGCCGGTAGGAGTTGCTCATGCGGCACCACTTCGGTGACTAGGCCGCAGCGCAGTGCATCAGCAGCCGAGAGATAGTCACCGGTCATGCTCATGCGCCGTGCCATCCCGACGCCCACCTTCTGCGGTAACCGGACACTGAGCCCCCAGGTCGGCAACAGCCCCACCCGGGCATGCGTGTCGGCGAACGAGGCCCGGTCCGACGCGATCAGGATGTCGCAGTAGAGCGCCAGTTCGAGACCGCCGGTGACGGCCGCGCCGTTGATGGCACCGATCACCGGCTTGCTCAACGGCGGCCACTTGGGGGAGATGTCCGGAAGTTCGGTGGTGTTGCCGAGTTCCTTGAGATCAAGGCCCGCGCAGAACACCGGATCGGCGCCGGTGAAGATCACGACGTCGACGTCGTCATCCGCCTCGGCCGCGCGCAGGGCCGCGAAGAACTGTTTGCGCAGGGCCGACGAGAGCGCGTTGCGGGACTCCGGCCGGTTCAGTGTCACGGTTCGCACCCGGTCGCGTGTGTCGATGAGCAGAATCTCGGCAGTGGTCATGGTGACACCCTAGGCTGGCTGTCATGCCGGACCGGAAACCCTCGAATCCACGCCTGCTGCTGGCCTTGGTCATCTTCGCCATGCTGGGCTTCTCGATCTTCGCGATCTTCGTCGCGACCCGCTGATCAGCCCGCCGGCAGGATCAGCCGGGAGACGCCGTCAAGTTCGACGGTGTGATTCGACGCCACCATCCGCCGTCCGCTGGCCGCCGGTTCACCGGTGCCCAGGTTGCGGGAGAACCGCGGATGACAGCCCCCGGCGACCAGCACGCGGATCCGCGAACCCTGGCCGAACCGGTGCGCGACGGCGTCGAGCACGAGTCGGGCCGGACCCTCTGGGCTTTCGGTGAAGCGCAGGAATCCGTCGGCGACATTACGTGACCGGCCGCGCTCATCGACCTCGCTGATCCTGGCGAAGAGGTCGTAATGACCGATATCGCAGGTGTGGTCGAGTTCCAGCACCGGGCTGCCGTACACACCGAGTGCATGGCCGAGTGGGGCACTGGTGAAGCTCAGCACATCGGAGCGCCGGCTCAGTTCGGTGTCGTCGCGGTAACCGCCCTGCCGGGACAGCAGCCGTCCGCCCACGCTGGGTGTCGGGTCGGCCGGGTCGTAGCGGAAAGCCGAAACCCCTTGCACCGTAGGAGGATCCGGATCGAGACAGCCGCCCGGCTGCAGGTACAGGATGGCCTCCCGGGTCGGGGGTGGCCAGTCCGCCATCGTCTCCCAACGCCGTGACGACCGGCCGGTGACACAGACCCGGACCGGCTCGGACCGCGGCGGGGTTCGGTGCCCGGAGAGGTGACTGTCCATCCAGGCCAGCGTTTCGGCCGCGGTCACACCGGTGGCCTTGGTGACCATCTCGTCGTGGGTCCACGGCCCGATCGTCATCGCCACCTCGACGCCGCGTTCACGTAGCTGCCGGTACTGATCGATCGTCTGGTGCAGGAAAACGTCCTGCCAGCCGGTCAGCAACAGCACCGGAACCGTGCAACGGTCCAGAGCGGCGGTCATCCGCATCGGCTCCCAGAACGGGTCGTCGCGGTCGGGATGCTCCAGCCAGCTGTCGTACCAGGGGGAGCGGGCGCCGAACAGCCGCCGGCCGCCCTCGCCCAGCGGCAGTTCCATCGCGCCCCGGGAGGCCCGACGGGTGGCGTTGATCTGATGCGAGAGCCGGGGCAGCAGACCCTGCTCCTGGTGGGCCATCATGTCGGCCCAGCCGAGGAAGTCGTTGAGGGCGAACGCGCCGGTGCCCCAGCTGGTCTGCTGAAGATCATGCGGTCCGACGGCGATGACGGCGGCAGCCAGTTCCGGCGGCGGCTCCGACATCAGCGCCCACTGGGTGAAGCCGAGATACGACAGCCCGATGGTGCCGAACGTCCCGGTGAACCACGGCTGTTCACGCAGCCACGCCACGGTGTCCGCTGCGTCCTCGGACTCGTGGACCATCGGCACGAACACCCCGCCTGAGCCGAACGTGCCGCGCACGCTCTGAAACAGGACGTGATAGCCGCGGGCGGCGTAGATCTGGGCATAGATGAACGAGAACGGGAACGACCTGCCGTAGGGGCAGCGAACCAGGATGGTGCCCAGCGGTGCGGCGGTCTCCGGCGCATAATGGTCGGCGAGCAGTTCCACGCCGTCACGCATCGGAACCCGCAGGGCCCGGTCCACCCGGTAGCCGGTAGTCGCCGGCGGCAGTCGCAACGCACGGCTGACCGCGTGATCGCGCAACCGGGGAGTGCTCACCCGCTCACCATAGGTAACGCCGCTAGGCTGGCAACTCGTGACACCCACGCTCTGGGCGATCAGCGATCTGCATACCGGACACACCGGCAACAAGCCGGTGACCGAGTCGCTGTACCCCGCGACGCCGGACGACTGGCTGATCGTCGCCGGTGACGTGGCGGAGCGCACCGACGACATCCGCTGGTCCCTGGACCTGTTACGGCGCCGATTCGCCAAGGTCATCTGGGTGCCCGGAAATCACGAACTGTGGACCACCGGCAAGGACCCTGTGCAGGTGTTCGGGCGGGCCCGCTACGACTACCTCGTCGACATGTGCGACCAGATGGGCGTCATCACCCCCGAGCATCCGTTCCCGGTGTGGAATGAGGCGGGCGGACCCGCGACGATCGTTCCGATGTTCCTGCTCTACGACTACACATTCCTGCCGGCCGGGGCGGCGACCAAGGCCGAGGGTCTGGCGATCGCCAAACAGAACAACGTCGTGTGCACCGACGAGTTCCTGTTGTCCTGCGAGCCGTACGCAACCCGCGACGCGTGGTGCCGGGATCGGCTGGCCTACACCAGATCCCGGCTCGAGGACATCGACTGGCTGTGGCCCACCGTGCTGGTGAACCATTTCCCGTTGCGCCGTGAACCCTGCGACGTGTTGTTCTTCCCGGAGTTCTCGCTGTGGTGCGGCACCACCGAAACCGCCGACTGGCACACCAAGTACAACGCGGTGTGCTCGGTGTACGGCCATCTGCACATCCCGCGCACCACCTGGTACGACGGGGTCCGATTCGAGGAGGTTTCTGTCGGCTATCCGCGGGAGTGGCACCGGCGCAAGCCTTATCGGTGGCTGCGGCAGGTGCTGCCGGACCCGGAATACGCCCCCGGCTACCTCAACGAATTCGGCGGCCATTTCGTGATCACCCCGGAGATGCGCGAACAGTCCGAGAAGGTGCGTAACCGGCTGAAGAGCAGGCGCGGATGAGTGATTTCATGAGAGCGGTGCTGCCGGATCAGGCCGATCTGTTCTATGCCGAGCTCTACGACGATCCACCGGATCTGGCGGCGTTGCCCGAGGAGGAGCCGCTGATCGAACGTTCGGTGGCCAAACGGCGCAACGAGTTCATCACCGTGCGGCACTGCGCGCGGCTGGCCATGGGCGAACTCGGTGTGCCGCCCGCGCCGATCCTCAAGGGTGAGAAAGGGGAGCCGTGCTGGCCCTCCGGTGTGGTGGGCAGTCTGACGCACTGCCAGGGCTACCGCGGCGCGGTCGTCGGCCGCAGCACCACGGTGCGATCGGTGGGTATCGACGCCGAACCGCACGACGTCCTGCCCGACAAGGTCCTCGAGGCGATCAGCCTGCCCGTCGAACGTCATGAGATGGCCGCACTGCCGGACGGGTTGCACTGGGACCGGATCCTGTTCTGCGCCAAGGAGGCCACCTACAAGGCATGGTTCCCGCTGACCGAACGTTGGCTCGGTTTCGAGGACGCCCACATCACCTTCGAGGTCGACAGTCACGGCAGCGCGGGCACCTTCGTCTCGCGCATCCTGATCGATCCGGCCGCGCGGTCCGGTCCGCCGCTGGGGGAACTGGCCGGCCGGTGGTCGGTGGCGGGGGGTCTGGCACTGCCGGCGATCGTGCTGTGAAGCCGCCCCCGCCCAAGCCCGGAATCGTGATCGTCGACAAGCCCGCCGGGATGACGAGTCACGATGTGGTGGGCCGTTGCCGGCGCATCTTCGGCACCCGCAAGGTCGGCCATGCCGGCACGCTCGACCCGATGGCAACCGGTGTGCTCGTGATCGGTATCGAACGCGCCACCAAGATCCTCGGCCTGCTGACCGCGACGTCGAAGTCCTACACGGCCACCATCCGGCTGGGCCGTACCACCACTACCGAGGACGCCGAAGGCGAAGTGCTGCAGGATGTTTCGACCCGTCACGTCACCGACGCCGCGATCGAACAGGGGATTGCGGCGTTGCGCGGAGAGATCTCGCAGCGGCCGTCATCGGTCAGCGCGGTCAAGATCGACGGGAAGCGGGCCTATCAGCTGGTGCGTGAAGGGCAGGACGTGAAGCTGGCCGAGCGCAGGGTTCGCATCGACCGGTTCGAGGTGCTGGCCATCCGGCGTGGCGGCGATTTCGGTGAGGGTGATTTCATCGACGTGGACGTCGAGGTGGACTGCTCGTCGGGCACCTATATCCGGGCGCTGGCCCGCGACCTGGGCGAGGCGCTGGAAGTCGGTGGCCATCTGACGGCGCTGCGGCGCACCCGGGTCGGCGGCTTCGGGCTTGAGCAGGCGCGCACCCTCGACGAGCTCACCGAGCGGTCGTCGCTGAGCTACGACCTCGATGCCGCCTGCCTGTCGTCGTTCCCGCGCCGCGATATCGACGCCGCCCAGGCGCAGGACGCCGCGCACGGCCGGCCGCTGCCGGCCGCGGGTATCGGCGGTGTCTACGCGGCCACCGACCCGGACGGCCGGGTCATCGCTCTGCTCGAGGACCGGGGAGATCTGACGAAATCGGTCGTGGTGATCAGGCCGGCGACGCTGTGACCCGTTCGCCGTACGCTTAGCACGTGCAGCGCTGGCGCGGGCAGGATGACATCCCCTCGGACTGGGGCCGTTGCGTGCTCACTGTCGGGGTGTTCGACGGTGTCCACCGCGGCCACGCCGAGTTGATCTCGCGTGCGGTCAAGGCCGCCAGATCCCGCGGGGTGCCGACTGTCCTGATGACCTTCGATCCGCACCCGATGGAGGTCGTCTTCCCGGGCAGCCACCCAGCCCAGCTGACCACCCTGGCCCGGCGGGCCGAACTGGCCGAGGAACTCGGCATCGACGTGTTCCTGGTGATGCCGTTCACCGCCGACTTCATGAAGCTCACCCCGGACCGCTACATCCACGAGCTGCTCGTCGAGCGGCTGCACGTGGTGGAGGTCGTGGTCGGCGAGAACTTCACCTTCGGCAAGAAGGCCGCCGGCAACGTCTCAACGCTCAGAAAGGCCGGCGAGCGTTTCGGTTTCGCGGTCGAGACCGTGTCCCTGGTTGCCGATCATCACCAGAGCGAGACCGTCACCTTCTCCTCGACCTACATCCGATCCTGCGTCGACGCCGGTGACGTGGTCACCGCCGCCGAGGCACTGGGCCGTCCGCACCGGGTCGAGGGTGTGGTGGTTCGCGGCGACGGGCGTGGTCGCGGCCTGGGCTACCCGACGGCGAATGTGGCGCCGCCCATGCACTCCGCCATCCCGGCCGACGGGGTCTACGCCGCCTGGTTCACGGTGCTCGGTCACGGTCCCGGGACCGGGACGGTGGTACCTGGTGAGCGTTATGCGGCGGCGGTGTCGGTGGGCACCAACCCCACGTTCTCCGGGCGCACCCGCACGGTCGAGGCCTTCGTCCTGGACACCACCGCCGACCTGTACGGCCAGCATGTCGCGGTCGACTTCGTGGCCCGAATCCGCGGCCAGAAGAAATTCGCCTCGGTCGACGTCCTGTTCTCCGCCATGGGTAAGGACACCGAGAAAGCCAGGACCATTCTGGCCGCTCAGGCGTGAGCGGCCCGGACCATTTTGGCTGCTCAGGCCTGACCGGGTAGAGTCGGCTCTGTTCGTGCTGCAGTCCGCGGCGGCCGGACCTCGTTGATCTCGCGGTACCGATAGATGGAGTTTCTCTCGTGGCGCTGACTGCCGAGCAGAAGAAGGAAATCCTGGGCCAGTACGGCCTGCACGACACCGACACCGGTTCGCCGGAGGCCCAGGTCGCGCTGCTGACCAAGCGCATCTCGGACCTGACCGAGCACCTCAAGACCCACAAGCACGATCACCACTCGCGCCGCGGTCTGCTGCTGCTCGTCGGCCGTCGCCGCCGGCTGCTCAAGTACGTCGCCCAGGTCGACGTCGCCCGCTACCGCTCGCTGATCGAGCGGCTCGGCCTGCGTCGCTGAGCGATGGGGCCCTATCGGGCCCGGTGTAGGATGAGGGTCGTTGCGAGCCGCGCCGCGGCTCGTGACCTGCGTCTCCCAGCGAGACTTTGTCCCCGATCGGGCGGTCTTCGGTAGTGGCTGCCGGGAGGACTTCCACCCGGCAGCTTCGATCGACGGCCGTAGCCAGTCGTCAGCCAAAGCCTCGATTCACTGCGGTGACGCTAAAAACAAAGTGAATCAAGAAAGGCTGTACGGACTACATGTCTGTCGCTGAAATCGACGAAGGTGTCTTCGAAGCCACCGCAACCATCGACAACGGGAGCTTCGGCACCCGCACCATCCGTTTCGAGACCGGCCGGCTGGCACAGCAGGCCGCCGGGGCCGTCGTGGCCTACCTCGATGACGAGACCATGCTGCTGTCGGCGACCACCGCCAGCAAGGCTCCCAAGGAGCACTTCGACTTCTTCCCGCTGACGGTCGACGTGGAGGAGCGGATGTACGCCGCCGGGCGGACGCCATCCTGACCTGCCGTCTGATCGACCGTCCGCTGCGCCCGACCTTCGTGTCCGGTCTGCGCAACGAGATCCAGGTCGTCGTCACGGTGCTGAGCCTGGATCCCAAGGATCTGTACGACGTGCTGGCGATCAACGCCGCGTCGGCCTCCACCCAGATCGCCGGCCTGCCGTTCTCCGGCCCGGTCGGCGGCGTGCGCGTCGCGCTGATCAACGGTCAGTGGGTCGCG
>CAYFMA010000078.1:0-1087 GCA_964344085.1 uncultured Mycobacterium sp. | reverse complement strand
GGGACGTCGCCATCATGATGGTCGAGGCCGAGGCCACCGACAAGGTCATCGAGCTGGTCGCCGGTGGAGCGCAGGCCCCCACCGAGGCCGTCGTGGCCGAGGGCCTGGAGGCCGCCAAGCCGTTCATCGCCGCACTCTGCGATGCCCAGAGCGAGCTGGCTACTCGGGCCGCCAAGCCGGTCGCGGACTACCCGCTGTTCCCGGACTACACCGATGACGTCTACAAGGCCGTCGCTGACGCCGCCACCGCGGACCTGTCCCAGGCGCTGACCATCGCAGGCAAGAACGAGCGCAACGACCGCACCGACGAGATCAAGGCCGAGGTCCTGGGCAAGCTCATCGAGAGCTTCGAGGGACGCGAGAAGGAGATCGGTGCGGCCTACCGTTCGCTGACCAAAAAGCTTGTGCGCCAGCGCATCCTGACCGATCACTTCCGCATCGATGGCCGCGGCATCACCGATATCCGTGCGCTCTCGGCCGAGGTTGCCGTGATCCCGCGGGCGCACGGCAGCGCGCTGTTCGAGCGTGGCGAGACCCAGATCATGGGCGTCACCACCCTGGACATGGTCAAGATGGCCCAGCAGATCGACTCGCTGGGGCCGGAGAAGACCAAGCGCTACATGCACCATTACAACTTCCCGCCGTACTCGACCGGTGAGACCGGCCGCGTCGGTTCGCCCAAGCGCCGCGAGATCGGCCACGGCGCTCTCGCCGAGCGCGCGCTGATGCCGGTGCTGCCGAGCGTCGAGGAGTTCCCGTACGCGATCCGTCAGGTGTCCGAAGCGCTGGGCTCCAACGGCTCGACGTCAATGGGCTCGGTCTGCGCCTCGACCCTGTCGCTGCTGAACGCCGGTGTGCCGCTGAAGGCCCCGGTCGCCGGTATCGCCATGGGCCTGGTCTCCGACGAGGTCAACGGCGAGACCCGGTACGTCGCGCTGACCGACATCCTCGGCGCCGAGGACGCGTTCGGCGATATGGACTTCAAGGTCGCCGGCACCAAGCAGTTCGTCACCGCGTTGCAGCTGGACACCAAGCTCGACGGCATCCCCTCGCAGGTGCTGGCCGGTGCGCTGTCCCAGGCCAAGGA